>CAYYXS010000008.1:0-115718 GCA_964475635.1 uncultured Rhodocyclaceae bacterium | reverse complement strand
CTGGCCCGCACTCAGGGCGCACAGACGCGATATCTGGGAACGCGGCCGATCTGATGAAGATTACCTTCAAGCTCTACGCCATGCTGGCCGATCACTTGCCGGCCGAGGCGCGCCAGACGAATTCCGTCGAGATCGAGGTGCCCGAGGGGCGCACGGTCGAGCAGGTCATCGGGGAATTCAACCTGCCGCCGAAGCTGGTGCATCTCGTTCTGGTGAATGGCAACTTCGTCCCGCCGTCGGACAGGGCGGGGCGGACGCTGTCGGAGGGCGACGTGCTGGCCGTCTGGCCACCGATCGCGGGTGGCTGAAGTGGTCGTCGCCCGCGACTGCGAGATGACCACCTCGCGCGCGGATTTCATGCGCCTGCTGCCGGCTGCCGTCGGCGGCCTGGCCTACCGGCTCGATGACGGGGATATCGTCCAGGGCGATGCGGTGCGCGGCTGGCGCATCGCCCTGGCACCTTTGCCGGAACTGGCGATCGGACTCATCCGTCTCGAACGCTTTCGCGTCGTGTTCAGCTTTCGCGGGCATTCAGCGAGCGAAATCAGCGCATTTCTTCATCGCTTCGATCTGTATTTCGCCCGGGGCGGCGGCTGATTACGGTAGAATGCGTTGCGGCGGGTCTCCCCGCATTGCAGGGTGGTGAACCTGGTCAGGTCCGGAAGGAAGCAGCCACAGCCATTGACTGCAAGTGCCGGGGGTCAGGCTCGCCGCCCTTATTCCCCCCTCTGATAAAATCCGAGGCATGAGTTATCAAGTCCTTGCGCGCAAGTGGCGGCCGAAGTCTTTTCAGACACTGGTCGGGCAGGAGCACGTCGTGCGCGCCCTGACCCATGCCCTGGACCAGCAGCGCCTGCACCATGCCTATCTTTTCACCGGCACGCGCGGCGTCGGCAAAACGACCCTGGCCCGCATTCTCGCCAAGGCGCTCAACTGCGAGAGCGGCATCACCTCTCAGCCTTGCGGCGCCTGCAGCGCCTGCCAGGAGATCGACGCCGGCCGCTTTGTGGACCTGATCGAGGTGGATGCCGCGACCAATACCAGGGTCGACGAGATGCGCCAGCTGCTGGAGAACGCCGCCTACGCGCCGACGCGCGGCCGCTACAAGGTGTATGTCATCGACGAGGTGCATATGCTGTCCACCTCGGCCTTCAACGCCATGCTGAAGACCCTGGAGGAGCCTCCCGAGCACATCAAGTTCATCCTCGCCACCACCGACCCGCAGAAAATCCCTGTGACGGTGCTTTCGCGCTGCCTGCAGTTCAACCTGAAGCAGATGCCGCAAGGCCATATCGTCGAGCACCTTGCCCGGATTCTGGATGCCGAGCAGCTGCCTTTCGAGCCGGCCGCGCTGCGCCACCTCGCCAAGGGCGCTTCAGGAAGCATGCGCGACGCGCTTTCCCTGCTCGACCAGGCCATCGCCCACGGCGCGGGCCGCATCGAGGAGACTGGCGTGCGCGAAATGCTCGGCACGGTAGGCGAGGACCACCTCTTCGCCCTGCTCGAAGCGCTTGCCGCGCGCGACGTGCAGTCCATGCTGGCAGTGGCCGCCGAGATGGATGCGCGCAGCCTGTCCTTCGACTCGGCCCTGCAGGAGCTGGCCACGCTGTTCCATCGCATCGCACTGCTGCAGTTCGCGCCGGAGGCCATCGTAGACGAGGCGGAACGCGCGCGCCTGACCGGCCATGTTCGGCAGTTCGACGCCGAATTTCTCCAGCTTTGCTACCAGATTGCCATCAACGGGCGCAGCGATCTCTCCCTGGCGCCGGACGAATATTCCGGCTTCCTCATGACGCTGCTGCGGCTGCTTGCCTTCAATCCCGAAACGCCGCCCGTGCTGGGCGCCGCTGCGCCCTCGGTTGCGCCTGTGCGTACGGCAGCCCAGGTCGGCCCCGAGGCAGCCGCAAGGCCGGCAGCGGCGAGTTCGGCAGCCGAGGCCGGAACGGCCGCACCCGCCAAGGCCGGCGACTGGCACGGCCTGCTGGAAAGCCTCAAGCTTGGAGGCATGGTGCGCGAACTCGCGACGCACTGCGAATTGGTCGAGCAAACGGAGGGAATGCTCAAATTGCGCCTGAATCCGGCCCACAAGTCGCTGCTCATGAACAAGGCGCCGCAGGAAAAGCTGCAGGCTCTCCTGACGACCCACTACGGCCGGCCGATCAGGCTGGCCATAGAGGTCGGCGACCTGAACGGCGAGACGCCGGCGCAGCGGGCCGAGTGTGTCCGCAACGAACGGCTGAGTCGCGCCGCCGAGGCGATCATAGAGGATCCCTTCGTGCAGGCCGTGGTCGATACCTTCGGCGCCACGATCAACGAACAATCCATCAAGCCACTTTAGCGGAGATCGATGTCAGCCAATCCCCCGTCCCCTTTCCCGAGGAAAGGGGTGACTGAAGTTCAGCCGCACGATGTGCGGCTTCCATTCAATGACTCGCTGCCTCCTTGGGGCGGCCCATCGGAGGCAGCATGATGAAAGGCGGAATCGCCGGCCTGATGAAGCAGGCCCAGCAGATGCAGGAGAACATGCGCAAGGCGCAGGAGCAGCTTGCCACCATCGAGGTCGAGGGCCAGTCCGGCGCCGGCCTGGTCAGGGTGACGATGACCTGCAAGCACGACGTGCGCCGCATCAGCATCGACCCCTCGCTTCTCGCCGACGACAAGGAGATGCTGGAGGACCTCGTCGCCGCGGCGGTGAACGACGCCGTGCGCCGCGTCGAGGCGACGGTGCAGGAGAAGATGGGCGGATTTGCCGCAGGGCTGAACCTGCCGCCGGGGATGAAGCTGCCTTTTTAATTGGCGAGCAGTAAGCGGTGAGCAGTGAGGGGCAAGGCCTTTTCCGCTCGCCGCTCGCCGCTCGCCGCCCACCATGACCACCCCAACCGCTCTCGAAGAACTTGTCGAAGCCCTTCGCTGCCTGCCCGGCGTCGGGCCGAAGTCGGCGCAGCGCATGGCCTACCATCTGCTGCAACGCGACCACAAAGGCGCGCTTCGCCTGTCCCATTCCCTGCGCCATGCCGTCGAGGTGCTCCGCCACTGCAGCCGCTGCAACGCCTTCAGCGAGAGCGAGGTGTGCGAGCGCTGCTCATCGCCGCGCCGCGATGCCTCGCTGCTCTGTGTAGTCGAGATGCCGGCCGACCTCAACATGATGGAGCAGACCCACGCCTTCGGCGGCCTGTACTACGTCCTGATGGGGCACCTGTCGCCGCTGGACGGGATCGGACCCAAGGAACTGCACCTCGATCGCCTGCTGGCCCGCGCCAGCGACGGCACGGTGAAGGAAGTGATCCTCGCCACCAACTTCACCAACGAAGGCGAGGCCACTGCCCACTATCTGGGCGAGATGCTGCGAAGCCGCGGCCTGAAGGTCTCCCGCATCGCCCGCGGTCTGCCAGTGGGAGGCGAAATCGAGCATACCGATGCCGGCACCATCGCCCAGGCCCTGATCGAGCGCCGCCCGCTCTGATTGCCGCAACTCATTGATCGGCAAATCGTTTCAAGCCGTCCTGAGCCGATGTCTGGCCGTTGCGGGATTTTTTCCGCGATCGGCCGGAAACCCAGTCCTGGCGCGGCTTTCCGCCGTTTTGCTTCCATTTCCCATTGATTCTTCTGTATAATCCTGCGGTTTTTAGCTCCGGCATAACGCTCGCCTGCGGCGAACATTAGCCTGCACTGAAATTTCGATTCTGGATTCGCATTTTTATCTTCAGGAAAAACGAGGCCATGAGCAGTGAAACGAAATTAGATTGCGGCCGGCGGAACCTGGTGTTCGCCACCGCGGCCGTGGGAGGCGTCGCCACCGTGGCGACCGCCGTGCCCTTTTTGGCCAGCATGGCGCCCTCCGAGCGGGCCAAGGCGGCCGGCGCACCGGTCGAAGCCGACATCAGCAAACTCGCCCCCGGCGAAATGATGCGCGTCGAGTGGCGCGGCAAGCCGGTATGGATCATCCATCGCACCCAGGAAATGCTCGAATCGCTGAAGAAGATCAACGACCAGGTAGCCGATCCGGAATCGAAGCGCCCCAACCAGCCGGCCTACATCAAGGGCGAGGCGCGCGCGATCAAGCCCGAATACCTCGTCGTCGTCGGCATCTGCTCCCATCTCGGCTGCTCGCCCACCGACAAGTTCCAGACCGGCGCAGCCTCCGGCATCGATGCCGGCTGGCCGGGCGGCTTCCTCTGTCCATGCCACGGTTCGACCTTCGACCTCTCCGGCCGTGTCTACAAGAACAAGCCTGCGCCGGACAACCTGGAAGTGCCGCCGCACTACTACATCACCGATTCGCGCATCCTGATCGGCGAAGACAAGAAGGCATAAGGGGACGCACGACATGGCAAGCAGCAACTACGAGAAATACAAGTCGGACGGCTCGCTGGCGGGCAACGTCCTGGAGTGGGTCGACGCCCGCTTCCCGCTGACCGAGAACTGGAAAGGCCACCTGTCCGAGTATTACGCGCCGAAGAACTTCAACTTCTGGTACTTCTTCGGCTCGCTCGCCCTGCTGGTGCTGGTGATGCAGATCGTCACCGGCATCTTCCTGGTGATGCACTACAAGCCGGACGCCTCGCTCAACGCCGCCGGCGTGCCGGTGGCCTTCGCCAGCGTCGAGTACATCATGCGCGACGTGCCCTGGGGCTGGCTGATCCGCTACATGCATTCCACCGGCGCCTCGGCCTTCTTCATCGTGGTCTACCTGCACATGTTCCGCGCCATGCTCTACGGCTCCTACCGCAAGCCGCGCGAGCTGCTGTGGATCTTCGGCGTGCTGATCTACCTGTGCCTGATGGCGGAGGCCTTCGCCGGTTACCTGCTGCCCTGGGGCCAGATGTCGTTCTGGGGCGCCCAGGTGATCCTCAGCCTGTTCTCGGCCATCCCGCTGATCGGCAACGACCTCGCTACCTGGATCCGCGGCGACTACGTCATCGCCGACGCCACGCTGAACCGCATGTTCGCCTTCCACGTCATCGCCATCCCGCTGGCCCTGCTCGGCCTCGTCGCCGCGCACATCCTGGCCCTGCACGAGGTCGGCTCCAACAACCCGGACGGCATCGAGATCAAGAAGAACAAGGACCCGAAGACCGGCATCCCGCTCGACGGCATTCCCTTCCATCCGTACTACACGGTGAAGGACATCGTCGGCACGGTGGTGTTCCTGATGGCCTTTTCCGCCATCGTCTTCTTCGCGCCGGAGCTGGGCGGCTACTTCCTCGAGTACAACAACTTCATCCCGGCCGACCCGCTGCAGACGCCGCCGCACATCGCCCCGGTGTGGTACTTCACGCCGTTCTACTCGATCCTGCGCGCCAACACGGTGAACTTTTTCTGGATCGACGCCAAGCTGTGGGGCGTGATCTTCATGGGCCTCGGCGTGATGATCCTGTTCTTCCTGCCCTGGCTCGACCGCAGCCCGGCGAAGTCGATCCGCTATCGCGGCCCGATCTACAAGGTCTCCCTGGCCGTCTTCATCGTCGCCTTCGTCATTCTCGGCTATCTCGGCATGCAGGCACCGACGCCGGGCTACACCATCGTTTCGCAGATCTGCACGATCATCTATTTCCTGTTCTTCCTGTTGATGCCCTGGTTTACGCGCATCGACAAGTGCAAGCCTGAGCCGGAAAGGGTGACCCAATGAGAACCGCCATGCTCAGAAAAGTATTCATCGCCCTGCTGTTCGCCCCGCTTGCCGCGCTGGCCAGCGAGGGTGTCAAGCTCGACCGCGCGCCGGATCGCGCCACCGACCAGGCCGCCCTGCAGAACGGCGCCAAGCTGTTCGTCAACAACTGCCTGAACTGCCATGGCGCCAGCTATGTCCGCTACAACCGCTTGAAGGACATCGGCCTGAGCGAGCAGCAGATCAGGGACAACCTGATGTTCACCGCCGACAAGATCGGCGAGCCGATGGGCATCTCGATGTCGCGCAAGGCCGCCAAGGAGTTCTTCGGCGCTTGGCCGCCGGACCTGTCGCTGATCGCCCGCGCCCGCGCCTCCGGCGACGGCAGCGGCGCCGACTGGTTGTACACCTACCTGCGCGGCTTCTACCGCGACGAGTCGCGGCCGACCGGCTGGAACAATGTGGCCTTCCCCAGCGTCGGCATGCCGCACGTGCTGTGGGAGCTGCAGGGCGAGCAGGTGATGGGTGCCGACCACAAGCTGCAGCTGTCCAAGCCCGGCAAACTCGCGCCGAAGGAGTTCGACGACGCTGTCGGCGACCTCGTCGCCTTCATGGTCTGGATGGCCGAGCCGCAGGCGCAGTTCCGCCGGCAGCTCGGCGTCGCAGTGCTGCTGTTCCTGGGCGTGCTTCTCGTCGTTTCCTACGCGATGAAGCGCGAATTCTGGAAAGACGTCCACTAACCACTGCAAGGACAGCCATGCAGTTCCTCGGGCATCGCGATTTCAACCCACCACGCGTCCGTCGCGTGGTGCGCGATGCCGACTATTCCTGGAGCGGGAACACCATGATGACTTTGTATTCGGGCACCACCTGCCCGTTCAGCCACCGCTGCCGGATTGTCCTCTATGAAAAGGGGATGGACTTCCAGGTGATCGACGTCGATCTGTTCAACAAGCCGGAGGACATCGCCGTCATCAACCCCTACAACCGCGTGCCGGTGCTGGTCGACCGCGACCTGGTGCTGTACGAGGCCAACATCATCAACGAGTACATCGACGAGCGCTTTCCGCATCCGCAGCTGATGCCGCCCGACCCGATCATGCGCGCCCGCGCGCGTCAGCTGCTGTTCACCTTCGAGCAGGAATTGTTCTCGCACATCGACGCGCTGGAAAAGAACCTGAAGGCCGCCGAGAAGGCGCGGATGCACGTGCGCGACCGCCTCACCGAGCTGGCGCCCGTGTTCAACAAGCAGAAGTACATGCTGGGCGAGGAATTTTCCATGCTCGATGTCGCCATCGCGCCGCTGCTCTGGCGCCTGGACCACTACGGCGTGGAATTGCCCAAGACCACCGTCCCGCTCATGAAGTACGCCGAGCGCATCTTCAGCCGCCAGGGCTTCATCGACGCGCTGACCCCCTCCGAAAAGGTCATGCGCCGCTAGGGCGCATCGCGCGCCAGGACGGCGCCTTCCGCATGAGCGTCGGCTCCACAAAACCCTATCTGCTGCGCGCGCTCTATGAGTGGTGCGTGGATCAGGGCTTCACCCCCTATGTCTCGGTGCTGGTCGACGACCGCACCCTGGTGCCGCGCCAGTACGTGCGCGACGGCCAGATCGTCATCAACCTCGGCACCGAAGCCGTGCAGCACCTGCACATGGGCAACGATCTCATCACCTGCCAGGCGCGCTTTGGCGGGGCGGCACAGGCGCTGTCCATACCCATCGGCAACGTCGCCGCCATCTATGCCCGCGAGAACGGGCAGGGCATGGCCTTCGAAATCGGCGAGCCAGTCGCTGCGCCTTCCGAAGGCGCGCCCGAAGCGCCCGAAGCGCCCGAACCCCCGCCCTCCGACGGGCCGTCCCGACCGCATCTCACCCGCATCAAGTAAGCCATCGCGGCCGCTGCCGGGCGCGTGAGATTTGCTGTGGCTGCCGGGCAGCCTGTGTGAAGGGCCGCGTCACCATCCTCTTCATCGCCCACCACATCCCGAGAGGCCTGCAGGCCGACGGGGTGTTCAGCTTCGGCGGAAGGGACGCGGCGCAGGCAGGGAATGCAGGGACGGAAGGGGAGATACCTGCTCTCGCCCGTGCAGCGCGCCTGGCACGAGGCGGGAAGGGAGCGCCGAGGGGGCGCCGACCGCGGCGCGCAGGCGGATTTCAGCCGGCCGGCTTGTCGCTTTTCTTCCAGCTGCCGACCTCTGGCGCGCCGGAGGGGTTGAACCACTTCAGCTTGTCGTGCAGCTTGACCACCTTGCCGACGATGATGAGGGTGGGCGGTTTGAGCTGGGCGTCATGCGCCAGTTGCGGCAGGCTGGCCAGCGTGCCGATCAGGACGCGCTGGCGGTTGGTGGTGCCCTGCTGCACGATGGCGGCCGGGGTGCTGTCGGGCAGGCCGTGGGCGACGAGCTCGCGGCACAGCACCGGCAGGCCGAGCAGGCCCATGTAGAAGACGACGGTCTGGTGCGGCCGCGCCAGGCCGGTCCAGTCGAGGTTCATGCTGCCGTCCTTGAGGTGGCCGGTGACGAAGACGCAGGCCTGGGCGTAGTCGCGATGGGTGAGCGGGATGCCGGAGTAAGAGGCGACGCCGGCCGCCGCGGTGATGCCGGGCACCACCTCGAAGGAGATGCCGTGGGCGGAGAGCGTCTCGATCTCCTCGCCGCCGCGGCCGAAGATGAAGGGGTCGCCGCCCTTCAGGCGCAGCACGCGCTTGCCCTCTTGCGCCAGCCGCACCAGGAGAGCGTTGATCTCCTCCTGGCGCAGGGTATGGTCGTTGCGCTGCTTGCCGACATAGATGCGCTGCGCGTCGCGCCGGCACAGCTCGACGATGGCCGGCGAGACGAGATTGTCGTGCACCACCACATCGGCCTGCTGCATCAGTTTCAGCGCGCGGAAGGTGAGCAGATCCGGGTTGCCCGGCCCGGCGCCGACGAGGTAGACCTCGCCTCGCGGCGGTTCGTCTCTTGCGGCAGCGAGCTGCTGTTCGAAGTGCTTTTCCGCCTCCTCGGCCTTGCCGGCCAGCACCAGGTCGGCGAAGGCGCCGCCGAGCATCTTCTCCCAGAAGATGCGCCGCTGCGCCGGATTGGCGAAATGTTGCTTGACGCGCTCGCGCAGATCGTGCGCCAGCTGCGCCAGGCGGCCGTAGGCGGCCGGGATCAGCGTCTCCAGCTTTGCCCGCATCAGGCGCGAGAGCACCGGCGAGGCGCCGCCGGTGGACACCGCCACGATCATCGGCGAGCGGTCGACGATGGACGGGAAGATGAAGGAACACAGCTCGGGGGCGTCGACGACGTTGACCGGCAGGTCGCGCGTTTTCGCCGCGCGCGAGACGGCGGCGTTCACTCCGGGGTCGTCGGTGGCAGCGATTGCCAGCGTCGCGCCAGCGAGCTGGGCGTCCGCGAAGCGCGCCGCGATATGCTCGATGCGGCCGGCGGCCTTTTCCGCGGCGAGGGTGTCGCCCAGTTCCGGCGACACGACGGCGACGCAGGCGCCGCATTCGAGCAGCAGGCCTGTCTTGCGCGCGGCGACGGCGCCGCCGCCGATAACGAGGCAGCGCGCGCCCTTGAGGTTGAGGAAGATCGGCAGGAAATCCATGGATTCGGCGGTCCCTGTGCTGCGGACCGTCATCAATGCAAGTTGAGCCGCATTATACCTGCCGGCGCGGCTCAGTTCGCCGAGGAGCAGCCGCCCCGGCTGCCGCAGCCGCCGCAGTTCGATGGCGGGCAGCCGCCTGCCGAACCGGTCCGCATGAAGACGAACTGCCAGTCGCCGGCCTCGATCTCGACGAAGTCGAGCAGCATGTCTTCCAGCAGCTCGCGGCTGGGCGGGGCGATGAGCAGGGTGAGGCCCTCGCATTCGTAGGCCAGGTCGTGCTCGCGTTCGTCGTCGAAGCCGAGGCCGAAACTGATCTGGCCGTCCTCCTCGATCTTGGCGGCGACGCGCAGGGCCATGCCGACGGCGTCGCTCTGGCGGGCGGAATCGAGGACGCGGGCGGCGGCGGCGGGGGTCAGGGTGAACATGGTTTTCCTTTGGGTTGAATTGGCTTGCGCGGCTGTCGGCCCCTCACCCTGCCCTCTCCCCGCAGGCGGGGAGAGGGGATAAGTGCTGCCGGGCGAAGCCGACGAAGCGGGCGGCCCAGCTGCAGCTGCCGGCGCTGCGCAGGTGAGTGTACGAGGCCAGCAGGTTCTTGTACACGACGCCGTCGTGGCGGCCGTCGGTGCCGTGGCCGCGCTTCACTTCATAGGCGAAGCGGAGGGCCGGGTCGAGATTCTCCAGGCTGGAGTAGTGGAACTCGTGCGCCGGGATCTCGTCCGGATGCGCGTCGGGCGGCACCCAGGGGTGATTCCCGGTGGGCGCCAGGCGCACATAGCCGCGGCCGACCGGCTTGTCGTGCATGACGACGTCGGCGGGAATCACGCCGGCCATTTCGCGCTTTTCGCCGCGCCAGGCCAGGCTGCGGGCAAGGTACATCAGGCCGCCGCACTCGGCGTAGGCGGGCAGGCCGGCCTCGATGGCCCGGCGCACCGACTCGCGCATGCCCGTGTTCGCTTCCAGCTCGCGCATGAAGCATTCGGGAAAGCCGCCGCCGATGAAGAGGGCATCGACTTCCGGCAGCTGCGCATCGGCGATGGGGCTGAAGGGCACCAGCTCGGCGCCGGCCTGCCTGAGCGCGTCGAGATCGTCGGCGTAGTAAAAGCCGAAGGCGGCGTCGCGGGCGATGCCGAGGCGGATTATGGGGCCGGCGGCAACGGGCTGCGGGGCGCTGCGCGGACGCAGCGGCTGATCGGTCGCCGTCACCTGCAGCAGGCGGTCGATATCGACCTGTCCGGACACCGTCCTGGCAATGGCGGCGATGCGTGCTTCCGCAACGGCGGTTTCGTTGGCCGGCATCAGGCCGAGGTGGCGCTCGACGATGGTGAGCTCGGTGTTCTCCAGTACGGCGCCGAGCACCGGCACGTCGGTGTAGTGCTCGATGACGGCGCGCAGCTTGGCCTCGTGGCGCGTGCCGCCGAGGCGGTTGAGGATGACGCCGACGATGCGGATGCCGGGGTCGAAGGCCTGATAGCCGAGGATCAGCGGGGCGATGCCGCGCGTCATGCCGCGCGCGTCGAGCACCAGCACCACCGGCAGGCCGAGCAGCTGCGCCAGCGCGGCGTTGCTGTTGCTGCCGCTGAGGTCGAGGCCGTCGTAGAGCCCCTTGTTGCCTTCGACCAGGGCGGCGTCGGCGGTGGCGGCGTGGCGGGCGAAGGTGTCGAGGAGTTCGTGGTGCGGCTGCAGGTAGAAGTCGAGGTTGCGGCAGGGGCGACCGGCGGCCAGCCCGAGCCAGATCGGGTCGATATAGTCGGGGCCCTTCTTGAAGGTCTGCACCGAGAGCCCGCGCTTGCGCAGGGCGGCGGCCAGCCCCAGGCTCAGCGTCGTCTTGCCGGAGGACTTGTGCGCGGCGGAGATGAGGAAGCGGTGCATGCCGCCAGTTTATCGCGACAGGCGCCGCGCTCAGTCTTCGGCTTTGAGTGCGGCGAAGTCGTCCTGCGGCAGGAAACGCAGCACGCGCACCGCGACGACGGTGATGAGAAAGGCCAGGGCGATGCCGCCGAAGCCGAGGGCGAACTCGCCGATCACCGGGGAATAGCTGTTCACGATGCCGTCCTGGAAGCTGCTGGAGACGGCATAGCCGGGGAAGATCTCCAGCGGGAAGGCCTGGCCGCCGACGATGGTGACGAACATCTGGGCGAGGCCGCCCAGCACCACCAGTACGGAGGCGGCGATGACGCGCGTTTGCGAAGCGCCGGGCGCGAAGATCAGCGCCAGCGGCAGGATGCCGCCGACCAGCACCTGGCCGAGCCAGAATGCGGTGGTGTGAATGCCGCCGTCGAGCAGGAGGAAGCGCTCATAGGCATCCTGTTTCGCGAAATACAGGCCGGTCAGGTGCATCGCGGCGGTGAAGTAGAGCGATGCGCCGATGAAGACGGCGAGCAGGTTCTTCATGCGGGCGAGGATGCGCGCGTCGAGCTGCAGCCCGTTCCAGGCATACATCGAGCCCTGCACGATGAGGAAGGCCGCCAGGCCGTAGGCGAAGGAGTAGATGATGAACATCGGCGCCATGATGGCCGAGCCGTAGGCCGTGCGCGCGACGAGGAAGCCGAAGATCGAGCCGGTGGCGGTGGTCAGCGCCAGGCGCCAGAAGAAGGCGAGAAAGCCGAGCACCTTGTTATAGCCGCTCAGGCTGCGGTCCATCAGCGTCACCAGGTAGGCGGCGACGATGGCGAAGAAGCCCGAGTAGAACATCATGTTGAGGGCGAAGATCGACTTGAAGTTGAAGTGCGTCATCGCCACGATGAGACGGTCGGGCCGTCCCAGGTCGGCCGCCAGCACGGCCAGGCCGCCGGCCATCATGGCCAGGGCGAGCAGGCCGGAGAGCGGCGCGCGCGCCTTGTACACCGGCTTGCCGAACACCGAGCCGATCGAGGCGACATTGAGCACGCCGGAAGCGGCGACGATGAGGAACACGGCGAAGACGTGCGGCATGCCCCAGACGATCTGGTTGTCCATGCCGGTGACGACGTGGCCGCTGTGTTCGAAGTGGAGGAAGGCGGCGAAGGCCGCCAGCAGGATCAGGCCGCCCAGGGCGAGCAGGCCCCAGAAGGCGGCGGGGCGGCTTTGCGTTTCGACGTAGCTTGTGCTGGCCATGGTGTGCTTTCTATCTCCGATTACCAACGAGGCTCAGCATGATTGCCGGCCCCCCTTCGCCGTCATACCGGCGAAGGCCGGTATCCAGTGCGGCCGCTATCGAAGCGATCCGCCGATTCTGGATTCCGGCCCCGGATTCAAGCATTCCGGGGTGACGTTCTTTCGCCGGAATGACGATACGGCCTCTGGGTCTCATGGGTAATCAGGTTCCTATCTGACTTGGTTGCGATGGCGACGGCCGCTGAAATCCCCCCTGCCCCCCTTTTGCAAAGGGCGGAACGCAACGATGGGGGGGATTTGCAACTGGCGTGAAAGCTCCATGCGTATCAGTTAAATTCCCTCGTAGCGCACGCCGAGGTCGAGCTTGAGGTCGGCGCGCACCTGGGTGGTCTTCACCTCGCGGATGCGCTTGGCGATCGCGCTCTCCGGGTCGTTCAGGTCGCCGAACAGCATGGCGTTGTGGCCGGCCGCGGCGCAGGCCTCGACGCAGGCCGGCGTGCCGCCGCGGTCGACGCGGTGCACGCACAGCGTGCAGCCCTCGACGCAGCCCTGGCCGCGCGGCACTTCCGGGTTCTGGTCGGTGTGCGGCTCGTGCACGAAGGAGCGCGCCTTGTACGGGCAGGCCATCATGCAGTAGCGGCAGCCGATGCAGATGTGGCGGTCGACCAGCACGATGCCGTCGGCGCGCTTGAACGAGGCGCCGGTCGGGCAGACGTCCACGCAGGGCGGGTTGGCGCAGTGCTGGCACATCATCGGCAGCGAGAGGGCGCGGCCGGTCTTGAGTTCCTTCAGGTCGATCTTGCGGATCCACTGCGCGTCGGTGCGCGGCTTCTTCACCTCGCCGAGGCCGTTCTCCTTGCCGCAGGCGCTGACGCAGTCGGTGCAGCCGCTCTGGCAGCGCGTGGTGTCGATCAGCATGCCCCAGCGGACTTTCGAAGTGACCGGCTCGTTCTCCGGTTTGGCGGCGGCGATCTCGACGAGACGGATGCCGGGGGCCAAAGTCAGTCCCGCCAGGGCGGCGGCGGAGGTGGCGAGGAAGCCGCGGCGGCTGTTGTTCTCGCTCATGGTTTGACTCCCGTGGCGGCCTTCTGGCCGGGCTTCGGCTGGTGGCAGTCCCAGCAGTCGAGCTTCACCGCGGCGTAGTCGTGGCAGCTCTGGCAGAAGCCGCCGTCGCCGGCGACGCTGCCGGTCTTCCGGCTGGCGTGGCAGGAGATGCACTCGTTCAGGCTGTGCGGCTTGCCGCGGATGCCCTCGTGCATGGTCTTGTCGCGCTGGTGCTTGAGCAGCTTCATGTGGTCGCGCCGCATGACGTCCTTGGGCTCGACGCACTGGCCGGGCTTCTCGATGGCGATCGCCGGCAGCGGCGTGCGGCCGGGCTCCGCCGCGTGGGCCGCGGCAAAAGTCAGTCCCCACAGCACGGCGATGGCGATCGCTTTCACGTTCACTCTCCGAGGCCCATCTGGATGTAGCCGGTCGGGCACACGTCGTGGCAGATGTGGCAGCCGATGCAGCGGTCGTAGTCGGTGTAGACGTAGCGGCCGGTGGCGGCGTCCTTCTTCGGCACGCGCTTGACCGCCGTCTGCGGGCAGTACACCACGCAGTTGTCGCATTCGAAGCACAGGCCGCAGCTCATGCAGCGCTTGGCTTCGGCGACGGCCTGCTTCTCGTCGAGCGGATCGAGGCGCTCCTGGAAGTTGCCCAGGGCCTGCTCCTTGCTCAGTGTGATGACGTTGCGGACGTTGCGCGGCGTGTAGCCGAAGTGGCCGAGGAACAGCTCCTTGTGCGTGATGACGTAGCGGTCGGAGCGGTTGTCGAAGTTGTGCACCGCGCCTTTCGAGGCGTCGGTGCCGCGCAGCGGCTCCCTGATCGGCTCGACCGGCTTGCCGGCTTCCGTCAGTTTGCGCTGCATGTCCCAGTAGTGCACGTCGATCTTGGCGCGCTTGTCCTGTTCCTCGCCGCGCAGGTGCCGGTCGATGCCCTCGGCGGCGATCCAGCCGTGGCCGATGGCGGTGGTGAGCAGGTGCGGGCGGATGACGTCGCCGCCGGTGAATACGCCGGGTTTGTTCTGCACCTGGTAGTTCTTGTCGGCGGCGATGTTCCCCTTGCCGGAGTCGAATTCCTCGAGGCCGGTGAAGTCGACCGCCTGGCCGATGGCCGAGACGATCAGGTCGGCCGGGATCTCCTGCTCGGTGCCTTCGATCATCTTGATCTCGAGCTTCGGGCCGACGAACTTGGCCTCGCACTGCGCCACGCGCAGGGCGGTGGCGCGGCCGTCCGCGCCCCTCACCACGCCGACCGGCGCCCAGCCGCCGCGGATGTCGATGCCTTCCGCGCGGGCCTGCTCGATCTCGTGCTTGTTGGCCTGCATCTTGTCGACGCCGAACACGGAGGTCAGCACGACCTCGGCGCCCTGGCGGGCGGAGATCTCGGCGACGTCGTGGGCGGCGCGGCCGCCGATGACGTCTTCCGGACGGTCGGTCGGCTTCGGATTGTCGATGGCGCCGAGGCGGCGCGCCACCGTGGCGACGTCGATCGAGGTGTCGCCACCGCCGACCACCACCACGCGCTTGCCGACGTACTTCATGCGGCCGTCGTTGAAGGCGCGCAGGAAGGAGGTTGCGGTGACCACGTTGGGCGCGTCGTTGCCTTCGCAGGGCAGGGCGCGGCCGCCTTGGGCGCCGAGGCCGAGGAACACCGCGTCGAACTGCTTGCGGATATCTTCCATGGTGATGTCGCTGCCGATGCGCGTCTTCAGTTGCGCCTTGACGCCGAGGTCGAGGATGCGCTGAATCTCGGCATCGAGCACCTCGCGCGGCGTGCGGAAGCCGGGAATGCCGTAGCGCATCATGCCGCCGAGGAACTCGTGCTCGTCGAAGATGGTGACTTCATGGCCCATGCGCGCCAGCTGGTAGGCGCAGGAGAGGCCGGCCGGCCCGCCGCCGATGACCGCCACCTTCTTGCCGGTCTTCGTCGCGGGGGCGGCGAACTTCAAATTGTTCTTGATGGCGTACTCGCCGAGGAAGTGCTCGACGGAGTTGATGCCGACATGGTCCTCCAGGGCGTTGCGGTTGCAGCCGGTCTCGCAGGGCGCCGGGCAGACGCGGCCCATCACCGAGGGGAAGGGGTTGGCTTCGGTCAGGCGGCGCCAGGCGTATTCGTAGGCCGGCATCACCGGCTTGCCGTCGGCGCCGAGCGGCGGCTTCTCGACGCCGCGCACGATGTTGAGGTAGCCGCGGATGTCCTCGCCGGAGGGGCAACTGCCCTGGCAGGGCGGCGTCGACTGGATGTAGGTCGGGCACTTGTAGGAGTGGCTGGCCTGGAAGATCTGCTTGTTCAGGGGGCCGGGCTTGCTGTCGCCGTCCTTGTAGCGGCGGAAGCTCAGTTGCTGCGCATCGGGGGTCTCGTGGGTGGCCGACATCGTTGTCTCCTGGTTTGTCTCGCTATTTGTCGCCGAGCCGGATGGCCGTGCTGACGAGCTGGTGCACGCCGCCGACCATGCCGCGGTTGAATTTGTAGTAGGGCAGGACCTTGGTGAACTGCGCCTTGCAGATGGCGCAGATGGTTGCCATGAAATTGACGCCCTGCTGATCCACCACCTGCTTGAGAGACTCCATGCGCGGCAGCGCCCCCTTGACGCGCAGCTCGATCAACTCGTCGGTGAGCAGCCCGCCGCCGCCGCCGCAGCAGAAGGTCGCCTCGCGCGTGGTGCCGGGCGCCATTTCGACGTACTTGTTGGCGACGGCCCTGATGATGGCGCGCGGGATCTCGAACTGGCCGCCGGGGGTATCGCCCATGCGCGAGCCGCGCGCCACGTTGCAGGAATCGTGGAAGGTGACGATGCGGTGGTCGTTGGCGTCCTTGTCGAACTGCAGGGCGCCGCGCTGGATCAGGTCCCAGGTCACCTCGCAAATGTGCGCCGGCTGCTTGTAGCGGTGGTCGAGCTGGCTTTGCAGCTGCACCGCGAAGGGATCGGTTCCGCCGGCGCCGATGCCGGTGAGGGTGTTCCAGAAGCTGTAGGCGACGCGCCAGGCGTGGCCGCACTCGCCGACGACGATGCGTTTCACGCCCAGTTCGAGGGCCGCCTCGCGGATGCGCAGGGCGATCCTGCGCAGCTGCTCGTAGTTGCCGATGAACATGCCGAAGTTGCCGGCTTCGGAAGCCTTCGAGGACAGCGTCCAGGAAATGCCGGCGGCGTGGAAGACCTTGGCGTAGCCGATCAGGCTGTCGATGTGCGGCTCGGCGAAGAAGTCGGCCGAGGGGGTGACCAGCAGGACTTCGGCGCCCGCGACGTCCATCGGGAATTTGACGTCGACGCCGGTGTCTTCCTTGACGTCCTCCTCGAGGCCTTCGAGGGTGTCGGCCAGCGCCGGGCCGGGCAGGCCGAGGTTGTTGCCGATCTTGTGCACCTTGCCGATGATCTCGTTCGAGTACTTCTGGCCGTAGCCGACCGCATCGAGAATTTCGCGCCCGGCCATGGTGATCTCGGCAGTGTCGATGCCGTAGGGGCAGAACACCGAGCAGCGGCGGCACTCGGAGCACTGCCAGTAGTACTTGTACCAGTCGTCGAGCACTTCGCGCGTCAGGTCCGTCGCGCCGACCAGCTTGGGGAACAGCTTGCCGGCGGGCGTGAAGTAGCGGCGGTAGACGCTGCGCATCAGGTCCTGGCGCGCCACCGGCATATTCTTCGGGTCGCCGGTGCCGAGGAAGTAATGGCACTTGTCGGTGCAGGCGCCGCAATGCACGCAGGCGTCGAGATAGACTTTCAGCGAGCGGTACTTCTTCAGCAGCTCGCCCATCCTGGCGATGGCCTTCGCCTCCCAGTCCGGCACCAGTTCGCCGGGGAAGCCGATGGCCGTGTTGATCTTGTCGGAGGCGACGTAGGGCTTGCTCTCCGCCATGACATCCCGCTGCAGCGCCGGGATGGCAGGGAACTCTTTCAATTCGGGCGTCGTGAATTCGGCGGCGGCCATGGCGGTCAGTTTTTCTCCAGTTCGGCGGCCCAGGGCGCCAGGTGGCGGTGCTCGCGCGGGTCGTCGGCCTGGTTGCGCGTCGGGCTGAAGAACACGCCCGGCGCGTGCAGCAGCTTGCTGAAGGGGAAGACGATCATCAGCAGCGCCACCAGCGTCAGGTGGATGTAGAGCCCCGGATGCGCGGGCAGCGGCTGCAGGTCGAAGCGCATCAGACCGAGGAAGAAGGCCTTCACGGCGACGATGTCGGTGTGCATGAGGAACTTCATGGCCAAGCCCGAGGCGCCGATGCCGGCCAGCAGCGCCAGCATCAGGTGGTCGGACGGCGTCGAGATGTAGCGGATGCGCTCGACCAGGAAGCGGCGGCCCCACAGTCCGGCGAGGCCGGCCACCATGGCGAAGCCGGCGTAGAGACCGAAGGGCTGCACCCAGCCGACCCAGAACCATACCGGCTCGGTGAAGTAGCGCAGGTGGCGCAGGAGCACCAGCAGCAGCGCGCCGTGGAAGAGGATGCCGAAGGCCCAGATCCACAGGTTGGACTTGAACAGGCTCTCGAACAGCGCCACTTCGCGCAGCATGCGCAGCACGACGCCGCCGGTGGTGGTCGGCGCCGGCGTGGTGGGGATCTTCAGCGGCGCCGGCGTGCGGAAGTAGTCGGCGATCTTGTACCCCAGCCCGGCGACGAGGATCGCCGTGGCGGCGTAGAAGAGGGCGGCGAAGAAGATCGTGGCTGCGCTCATGGGCGTAGTTCGGTCCTGGCGTTAAGCGGCCCATTCCCGTCGTCCCCGCGGAAGCGGGGACCCAGTGCGTGCTGGATTCCCGCTTGCGCGGGAATGACGAACCGAGGGCGCGCGTCCGGGGTTTAGACGCAGCCGGTCGGCTTGGGCAGGCCGGCGATCTTGCACGCCTGCTTGGCCGGGCCGTAGGGGAACAGCTCGTACAGGTATTGGCTGTTGCCCTTCTCCGCTCCGAGCTTCTTGCCGATGGCCTTGGTCAGCACGCGCACGGCCGGGGCGATCTGGAACTCGTTGTAGTACTCGCGCAGGAAATTGATGACTTCCCAGTGCTGGTCGGTCATGTTGACGTTTTCCTGCTCGGCGAGAATCTTGGCGACGTCCTCGTTCCACTCGTTGAGGTCGACCAGGTAGCCTTCCTCGTCGGTCTCGTAGCTCTTGCCGTTCAATTCGATTGCCATGGTGTGTCTCCTAAAAAAACAACAATTCGCTTACAGCCAGGATTGGCAGGTGGCATGCTCCGTCACCAGATCGACGAAGCCGCCGTAATCCACCAGATTGACGCCTTCGAGGACGCGATCGGCCATGCCGCGCGCCTCCAGGTCGGGTTTCAGCGCATAGACCTTCAGCCGGCCCATGGCCTGCGCGAGCTTGCCCGCGGCGCCGTTGCCGCTCGTCGCGGCATACACGCCGTCCTCGATGAGGAGCAGGGCGCCGCCCGGCTGGGCCGTGGCGAGGCAGGTGTCCAGCGAGGGCCGGTCGAAGGGCGACTTGTTCACGATGTGCAGCATCTCTCGTTTCCTTTCAGAAGCTCAGGACGATGTCCTGGGCATCCATCAGTTTGCCGATCTCGGCGCGGGTGAGCACCTCGACGGGCACGCACATGTCGTCTTCGGTCAGGCCGCGCGCTTCGAGGGCCTCCTTCTCGACGTAGAGCTTGTTGACGTCGTAGTCGTCCAGGGCGCGGTAGGTCGGCTGGAAGTTCTTCACCTCGATGCCCTTGGTGTTGAAGCCCTTCTTCAGCTGGTACACGCCGTCGTCCATGAAGGCCAGGCTGACGTCCTGGTCGAAGGCGGCAGCGATCAGCACCACCTCCAGCGATTCCAGCGCGTAGATCGTGCCGTGCGGCGCCTTGCGGTTCACGTACATGAATTTCTTGATCTGTCCTTCGCTCATCGCTCAGTCTCCGAAAGTCACCAGGCGGTCGGCCTGGATGCCGGCCTCGATCAGCTGTCCCAGCCCGGAGATGCGGAATCCCGGCGCCAGGTTCTCGTCCTTGATGCCGCGGCGCAGCGCCGCGGCGACGCACACCACCAGGTCGATGTTGTGGTCCTGCGCCAGCTTGGCCCAGCGGTTCACGATGTGGCGGTCGTCCTGCGGCGGCTCGGTCAGGCGCGACGAGTTGTTCACGCCGTCGTGATAGAAGAACACCCGGCTGACTTCGTGCCCCTTCTCGATGGCGGCGCGGGCGAACAGGTAGGCGCTCTCCGTGGCCTGGTGCGTGTAGGGCCCTTCGTTGATGAGGATGCCGATCTTCATGGCGTCTCCAGGTTAAGCGGATCAGAAGCGGATGTGGGTCGAGGCGTTCAGGTTGGAACGCGCGCCGCGCCAGTCGTCGATCAGGTACTTGGTGAAAGTCAGCCCGGTCTTCTCGAAGAAGCGCGGCCAGCCGATGCGGTCGATCCAGTCGGCGATGCGCTCCCAGGGACGGGCATCCTCCTTGTACACGCGCAGGATGTTCTTCACCACGGCGGCGACTTCCGGCCAGCGCGGGGCGTTGTTGGGCAGGCCGGCGGCGACCATCTTCATGAACTGCGGTTTGATGCGGGCATTGGAGTTCTTGCCGCCGACCCAGATCGCCAGCTTGGAATGCTCCGGATCGTTGATCTGCATGGGCGGGCAGGGCGGGAAGCAGGCGCCGCAGCAGACGCATTTCTTCTCGTCGACTTCCAGCGTCGGCTTGCCGTTCACCAGCGCCGGGCGGATCGCCGCCACCGGGCAGCGCGCGACGACGGCCGGACGCTCGCAGACGTTGGCGACGAGGTCGTGGTTGATCTTCGGCGGCTTGGTGTGCTGAATGACGATGGCGATGTCGGCCTGGCCGCCGCAGTTGATCTCGCAGCAGGAGGTGGACAGGCGCACGCGGTTCGGCATCTCTTCGTGCTTGAACTCCTCGTAGAGCTCGTCCATGAGGGACTTCACCACGCCGGAGGCGTCGGTGCCGGGGATGTCGCAGTGCAGCCAGCCCTGGGTGTGGGCGATCATCGACACCGAGTTGCCGGTGCCGCCGACCGGGAAGCCGTTCTTCTCCAGTTCGGCGATCAGCGGAGCGACCTTGCTCTCGTCGGCGACCATGAACTCGATGTTGCTGCGGATGGTGAAGCGGACATGGCTTTCGGCGAACTTGTCGGCGATGTCGCACAGCTTGCGGATGGTGTACACGTCCATCTGGCGCTGCGTGCCGGCGCGCACCGTCCATACTTCCTCGCCGGAGTGCGAAACGTGATGCAGCACGCCGGGCCGCGGCCGGTCGTGGTACTTCCAGTTGCCGTAGTTGTTCCGCAGGGTCGGGTGCAGGTACTGCATGTGGTCCGGCACGCCGCATTCGACCGGCTTGCGCATTTGAGGTTGCGACATGATGTGTCTCCGTCAGTCAGTCAGTTCGTTCGTGTCGGTCAGGCGGCGGCCTTCTTGGCCTGCATCTTGGCCACTTCCGCATCCCAGCCGTCCATGCGGACGTAGGGGTTGGTGCGCGGGTTCGAGATCATGCTCGGGTCGACCTCGACCTCGATGCCCTCGAGGAAGTTCACCAGGCCGATGCGCTCGATCATCTCGCCGGTGCGCTCGTGCTCCAGCGCGTTCTCGGCGAAGAAATCGACGGTGCGCTTGCCCAGGTCGAGCAGCTTCTCGTAATCCTCGTCGGTCTTGAGCTTCATGAAGGGGACGACCACGGTGCCCATCAGGTCGCCGATCTTCAGGGTGCGCTTGCCGCCGACCAGAATGGTGGCGCCGCGGTCCTTGCCGGGCGCCAGCGCACCGGTCATGACGTTGATGCAGTGCATGCAGCGCACGCAGTCCTTGTTGTTGATTTCCAGTGCCTGAGTGTCGTTCACGGCGACGCTGGAGATGCCGGCGTCCTTGGAGACGGACTTGATCTCCTTGAGCTGGATGGCGCGCGTCGGGCACATGCCGACGACGTCGTTCACCAGCTCGCTCATGCCGTGCCTGGCGAACCACTTCTTCGCCAGCGCCTCGTCGGTCTGGATGTTGTCGCGCCAGGTGCCGATGACGGCCATGTCCGAGCGCTGGATGGAGTTCATGCAGTCGTTCGGGCAGCCGGAGAACTTGAACTTGAACTTGTAGGGCAGGGCCGGGCGGTGGATGTCGTCGAGGAAGGCATTCACGATGGTGCGCAGGCCCTTGCCCTCGTCGTAGCAGGACTGCTCGCAGCGGGCGTGGCCGACGCAGGCCATCGAGGTGCGCACGGCGGGGCCGGCGCCGCCCAGGTCGAAGCCCAGCTCGTTGATCTCGTCGAAGGCCTTCTGCACGTTCTCGGTGGTGCAGCCCTGCATCATGATGTCGCCGGATTGCCCGTGGAAGGCGATCAGGCCTGAGCCGTGGCGCTCCCAGATGTCGCAGAACTTGCGCAGGATGTCGGTGTTGTAGTGCATGCCGGCCGGCGGCATGATGCGCAGGGTGTGGAACTCGGCCGCGTCCTTGAAGACGGGCTTTTCGTTCTCGTCCTTGATCTCGGTGAAGCGGGGAATGACGCCGCCGCCGTAGCCGAAGACGCCGACCGTGCCGCCCTTCCAGTAGCCCTTGCGCGTCTGGTAGGAGTGTTCGAGGTGGCCCAACAGGTCCACCATATAATCCTTGTCCTTCGCCAGGCGCTTCAGGCCGGTCACGAAGCTGGGCCAGGGGCCCGATTCAAGCTGGTCGAGGTTGGGCGTGTCGTGCAGTTTTTTCGCCATGATTGTCTCCGGTGCTTGGGTTTGTCGGTGCTGCTGGGGTCGCGTCAAACGCATATGCGTCCATAAGTTGGCGCTGATATTACGCATGCTGCACTGCGATCTCCTATACCTCCCGTGGTGGAGGGCCACCCTACCCAAAAGGGGTATGCCGCGGCACGCCATGGCGGTGATAGGCGGGCAACCGGGCAAGGGAGCATATTTCGGCCGACACACTGCGCACCGCAAGTCATGGACGAAAAGGAAAAACTCACCCCGCTCGACAAGTTCACCGCTCCGATCTGGGGGCAGGAGATCGAGCTGCAGCAGGTCGAGTACCTGGCCGGCGGCACGCCCATGCTTCGCCTGCGCATCCGCGAGAAGAAACGCTTCACCATATTCGATATAGACGCACAGACGGCCGCCCGCTGGGGGCAAGCCATGCAGGATTGGGCCAACAAACAGGCATGAGCATGGTCGACGTCAGTTTCGAGGTCCGCTGCGAACGCCTGCCCCGGGATTACGGCTATGCGCTGTTCCGCGCCCTGGCCGCGGCGCTGGAGTGGCTGGAAGCGGAAGCCGGCGCCGGGGTGCATCCCCTGCACGGCAGCACGCTCAGCGGCGGGGAATTTCTGCTCGGCCCGCGCGCGCGGCTCATGTTGCGCCTGTCGGAGGCGCGCGCCGGGCAGGCGCTGGCCCTCACCGGCCGGCGGCTGGAGGTCGGCAGCGGCCTGGAGATCGGCGCCGCCAAGCGGCGCGCGCTGATGCCGCACGCCACGGTGTACTCGCAGTTCGTCTGCACCGGCGCGGCGGACGAGGCCGGCTTTCTTGCCCAGGCGGCGGCCGAGCTGCGCGAAGCCGGCCTGCCGGAGCGCATGATCTCCGGCAAGGCGCACGCCGCCGGCACGCCCGAGGGCGAGCTGCGCGGCTTCAGCCTGCTGCTGCATGGCCTGAGCCCGGCGCAGTCGCTCGCCGTGCAGGCGCGCGGCCTGGGGCAGGGACGCAAGCTGGGCTGCGGCATCTTCGTGCCGCACAAGTCGGTCGTCGCCGTCGGCGCCGACGAATGAACGCAAATTAACGGAAACGCGAGGAGCCATGAATACGAAACCCACCGTCACCCTGGACATGAGCGGCCTGTCCTGCCCGGCTCCGCTGATCGGCGCCAAGAAAATCGTCGATGACATGGAAATCGGCCAGACCATGCTGCTGATTTCCGACTGCCCCGGCACGCCGGACGACCTGATCGCCTGGGCGCGCCAGACCGGCAACGCGGTCGCCGTCAGGGAAAAGCTGGAGGGCGGCCGCACCGCCTACCTGGTCACGCGCGGCAGCGGCAGGATGGCCGCGCCGAAGGCCAACGTCACGCTCGACATGCGCGGCAGCACCTGCCCCGGCCCCATCCTCGAGGCGAAGAAGGTGCTCGACGGCATGCAGTCCGGCGAGATCCTGATGCTGGCGAGCAACTGCCCCGGCACGCCGGGTGACATCGATGCCTGGGTGCGGAACACCCCGCTGGAACTGGTCGAGCGCATCGAAGTCGCGCGCGGTTCCTTCGAGTTCTATCTGCGCAAGAAATAAGGAGACGACATGAGCTACACCATCAACGGCGAGGACAAGGAAGTCGACGCCGACGGCTATCTGGTCGAACCGGACTTCAGCGATGAGGCGGTCGCCGTCATCGCCGCGGCCGAGGGCGTCGCCCTCACCGACGACCACTGGACCATCATCAACTATTTCCGCGACAGGTACCGCGAGGACGGCCACACGCCGAACTTCCGCAACTTCATGAAGGACATGGCGGAACTGATGCCGGAAGCCGACTCGAAGTTGATGTACGACCTGTTCCCCAAGGACGGCCCGGCCAAGCAGGCCGTGAAGATCGCCGGCCTGCCCAAGCCTTTCGGAAAGGCCGGGTACTGAGATGGGCGACGCCTATCGGGAAACGGTCGCCCGGGAAATCGTGGTCAACGGCCGCGGCATTCCGGTCGACGCCGAGGGCTACCTGATCGACCTCGACGACTGGTCGGAGGACTTCGCTCGCGCCCTGGCGCAGGAAGAAGGGCTGGCGCTCACCGACGAGCACTGGCAGATCATCCGCTTCATCCGCGACTACCATGCCGAGCACCGCGTCCAGCCGCAGGTGCGCGCGATGATCGCCCATTTCACCCGGAAATGGGGCGCGCAGAAGGGCAGCAACCACTACCTGCACGAGATCTTTCCGCGCGGCGGCCCGCAGAAGCAGGGCAACCGGCTGGCCGGCATCCGGCGGACGAAGGGGGAACATTGAAATGGAGTTCCGTCATACCGGCGCAAGCCGGTATCCAGAACAGCCGTCGTCGGCTTTCGAGACGTTTCTCCGGACTTCGGCGCCTGCCCCGTACCGCGATACGGGGTTTGCCGGAGTGACGCTTGGCCCATGGCGATAAGAATTCGCAACCGCTTCCACGCCGGCGGGCGCGAGCGCACGATGGCGGAGCTGGCCAGCGTTGTCGCCTTGCTCTCCTGGAAGCTCGCCGTCGAGTCGATCCAGCGCATGCGCCAGGCGAAGTTCGACATCGACCTCGGCCGGCCCTACTTCGACTACGTCGTCGAGACGATGGCCTTCCACGCCCATTTCGCCGACCGCGTCGCCTTCGGGCAGTTGGAGGCTGAGCAGCGCGCCGAATTCACCGCGGCGCTGGCGAGACGCATGGCCGAGGCGATCGAGGACAACGCCGACATGCTGCTCGCCACGACCGAGCCGGGCGCCTGCCGCCGGCGCTTCATCGAGGTCTTCAACGCTGCCGGCGCCGATTACGCCGAATACGGCGTAGACGAGAAAGGCCCCGACTTCGGCTTCCGCCGCGCCTACGCCGCGCGCGTGCGCGAAGGCATGCCGGAGAAGGACAGGAACTGGGTGTACGACCAGGTCATGGAGATCGAGGCGCCCGAGGGCGTGCAGGCCATCCGCAAGACGCTCGCCGGCCTCTTCGGCGGCGAAGGACCGGCACGCCGCGCCCGCGAAGGTCTCTCGGGCGAATGAGGCTTCCCGCCCATTTCGACCTCGACAACGCCGCCGCCTACGCCGCCTGGCGCGAGCGCAAGCTGGCCGCGCATCCGCAGCGGCTGGAAGACCTGCTGGTCGAAATCGCCGTACCGCAGAGGCTGACTTTTGCCGAGCGCGCGGCGCTGCTGGCGCGCTGCGGCGTGGCCAACATGGCGCTGTATGCCTCGACCACCGGCACCAATCCCGACAAGGACATCCCGCGCCTGCTCGGCCGCCAGCTGGGCCTGGTCAATCTCGACGCCAACCGCCTCGCCGACGACGACGGCATCTCGCCGCTGGCGGTGGCCCCGGAAGGCCAGCGCAGCGAGTTCATCCCCTACACCGACCGCGGCATCAAGTGGCACACCGACGGCTACTACAACGCGCTTGACTGCCAGGTGCGCGGCCTGCTGCTGCATTGCGTGCAGAGCGCGGCATCCGGCGGCGAGAACCAGCTGATGGACCACGAGATCGCCTACATCCTGCTGCGCGACGAGAACCCGGACTACATCCGCGCCTTCATGGCGCCCGAGGCCATGACCATCCCGCCGCGGCTGGAAGACGGCGCGGTTGCGCGCGCGGTGCAGCCCGGCCCGGTGTTCAGCGTGTACCCCGACGGACGGCTGCACATGCGCTACACGGCGCGCACCGTCAGCATCGAATGGAAGCAGGATGAAATCACGCGCGCCGCCGTCGCGGCGCTGGAGCGCATCCTCGCCGACACCGGCAGCCCGTACATCTTCCGCGGCCGGCTGGAGCCGGGCATGGGCCTGGTCAGCAACAACGTCCTGCACGATCGCGCCGCCTTCGCCGACAGCGACACGCGCAAGCGCCTGCTCTACCGCGCGCGCTACTACGATCGCATCACCGCGCCGTCCTGAGCAATATGACGGCGAGTAGGGCAGTTCACCACGGCGTGCACGGCGATAGATCAGTCCCTGGCGGTTTGCGTTCCCGGGACATCGCCGTGTCGCCGCCAGGGCGCAGCGCCCACATCGTCATACCGGCGGATGCCGGTATCCAGAATGGCCTCTGTCGATGCGAATCGCCCAATCTGGATTCCGGCCCCGGATTCAAGCATTCCGGGGTGACGTTCATTCGCCGGAATGACGATGGGGAAGTCTGCCGGAAAGCGTGCTGAGTCTCGTTGGCAATCAAGAGAGAATTTCCGCATGACACCGAACGCCCAATCCGCCCCGCGCGAAATCCTCACCCCCTACCGGCCGATCCCGCTCGAAGTGCCGGAGGGCATGAAGCCCAACGAGTTCTTCAACTCTGCCGAGAACCTCGCCGATCTCGTGCACAACAACGGCCTGCTGGCCAATCCGGAAGGGCTGCTTTTCTACCGCAAGGCGATCGGCCATTCGAATCTCTTCGACGGCTCGATCATCTACAACACCTCGCAGCGCATCCTCGATCCGCTCGGCCGACCGGTGCGCCGCAGCCAGGTGCCGGAACCGGTGCGGCATGTCTGGAACCGCATGAACCGCATCGCCATCGAGTTCATGCTCGAGCGCTATCCGGATCCGGCGCGCCATCTCGTGCTGGCCGGCGAGGCCAGCCTGGATGCCACCTGGCCGCTCACCGCGCCCGGCGTGCCCTCGATCCGCATGCTGCACAACCACTTCATCGTCTTCGACAAGGACGACCTTGCCGCCGCGGCGCACGCCGACCCGGACAACCCGAACCTCACCGACGGCGGCCAGCATTCGCTGTTCCAGGCGCACATGCGCGAGGCCTACCGCGCCTTCTTCGCCGGGCTCGACCTGCGCCTGCTGGCGCCATGCGAGCGCGGCGAGTGCCGCCTGGCGCTCACCGGCTACCCGCAGGGCCTGCCGAGCTGGGAGGTGAAGGGCGGTGCGGCGGGCCTCGCCGAGGTGCGCTTCTGGCAGGAATACGACACGCTGCTGAAAGGCTTCCTCGATTTCTACCGCAGCTTCTTCAGCCAGGTGTCGACGCGCAATGCGCCGATGCTGCCGGACCTGCACTTCCCGGCGCTGGTCGAGGAGCGGCTGCTGTTCGACAACGATTTCCTGAAGACTGCGAAGATGGTGAGGGAGCGCTGCATCCGCGACGCCCGCTACGCCAACGCCATCCGCTGGCAACCCGCCTTCAAGCAGCTCATCTACCGCAACGACGAGGGCAAGCTGATCGTCACCATCAGCCAGAACTCCATCGGCAACGCCATCACGGAACTGCTCGGCGTGGTGGTCAAGCGCGTGCCCGACGCCGAGGCCTATGCGCGCGCCGAGCAGCAACTGCTCGAACAGCTCTTTGAGGTGCGCCGGCGCTTCGTCGAGGCCGACTTGGGCGAAGGCATCGCCACGCCCTTCTGGCCGGCGCAGTAGCCGGATACAAACCCTTACAAAACGGTTGTCGCGGTACGGGCCGCTCAAGCGTTAATCCCATTGCGCGCATCGCGCCGAGTTCGGCGCACGCTGAATGGAGAACGCAGATGAACACAGCCCGCACGACCCGCAACGCCCTGCTTGCCGCGGCGATGTCCTCGCTTGCCCTGAGCGGCTGCGTGGTGGCCACGGCGCAGCCGGCGTATGTCCGCTACGAGCCGGTGATCGTCGCGCCGCCGCCGCCGCGCGTCGAGGTGATCGGGGTCGCGCCCTATCCCGGCCATGTCTGGATCGGCGGCTACTGGACTTGGCACGACCATCGGCACCACTGGGTGCCCGGCCGCTGGGAGGCGCCGCGCCACGGCCACCGCTGGCAGCCGCACCGCTGGGAACACCACGGCGGCCACTGGCGCGAGCACCGCGGCCGCTGGGAACGGCACTGACCCGGCCGGCGAGGGTGTTCGGCGCGACGATGTCGCAACCCGAAGCCTGCAGATCTTCGCCCAGGCGCCGCTCACGTTGGCCGGCCGGGCACGCCGCCCGTTCATGCCCCGGGGCGCCTCTCTGTCGCCCGCGCCAGGGTGGCAGGGACAATGAGCTTGTGGATGGGGGCGACGAACAGCATGTAGATGCGGCCGAGCAGGTTGTGGATATGCACCACCGTCGTGACGGCAACGGACGGGCAGCCTCCGTCCGCCAGCTTGCAGAACGACACCTTCACGTCGAGATGCCTGTCGGCGTCGCCGAGAACGACCTCGTCTTCGCTGATGGAGAGAATGGAGAAGATGCCGACGCGGTCGCCGACGCGGTATGCGGCAGGATCCTTGGCCCGATCGAGGTTGCCGAGATGGCCGAGGTCCTTCAGGCCGAGAAGGGAAACGATGCGATTGCGAACGGCCATCAGGCAGTTCACCCAGGCGGGCGTTGCGGCGACGACCTGCAGGTAGATATCAAGCGCGGACCTGCCGCCATGTTCGATCGGCATCGCGTAGGCATCGAAGAAGTCCGCTCCCGCGAGCTCGCGGCCGATGCGGCTGGAGGGCGGAACGTCAATGACGGAAATGGCGGGCTTCATGAAGCTGGTTTCCGGCATGAGCGGTCGGCATGGAGGCGGCATCATGGGGTCGGCGGCGGCAGTGCCGACACTGATTTTGATGGGCCGATTATACCCAGCGGAGCTCCTGCCGCCGGGCTGGCCGTGCCGGCGCGTACCACGCACGTTCATCGGCGGTGGCCAGTGCGCGAGCGGCTGACAAATCCCCCCTCGCCCCCCTTTTTCAAAGGGGGGAACACGCCCTACTCAAGCTGAGCGTCGTTGGCAATCAGGTACCGCGTGCGGCCCAAGCGAGGGAGACGCGACAGGGGCAGGCAGCGGCCATTACCGGCTGGTGCCGATGGCGCCGGCGATTTCCCGGTTGTCGAAGCCGCCGGCTTCGGCAGCGCGCGGCGCCCTCTTGCCAGGCATGCGCTTTTCTCATCGGCGGCATTCGCGAAACTCGTTTGTGGCGCGCGCCGGGGTGCGCTCTACTGTCATTCCGCGATGCCGGCGGGATCGAGGGCATCCCGTGGCGCCGGCCCGATGGACAACCAGGGAGCGTTTCATGAGCGCATTGCATTCGTCGCAGGCCGTGCCGGACACCGGCTCGCGTTCCGCCGTCAACCTGCCCCAGCCGGTCTGGCTGATCCTGCTGGCCCTGGCGCTCGGCCTCGGTCACGGGCTGCCGGCGTCGGTGCTGATCAAGAACTTCGGTGCCGGCTTTGGGCGCGCCCTGGGCGACTTCGCCCTGATCCTGATTCCCTCCTTCGTGCTGGCGGCCTGTCTGGCGCGGCAGGTCCTCGGCGGCGCCCCGCGCGTCGCCTCCGCCCTCGCGCCGCTCGCAGCGGCCGGCATGGTGTGTCCGGATACGGCCTATGCCGCGCTTTCATCGGTGGCGAAGCATCGCAAGCTTTCGGTGGCCTTCGGCAGCCATGCCGGCTACCGCCTGCTGTTTCCCGCCGGGCCGCTGATCGTCGCCACCGGCCTGGGCCTCGACGATTCCGGCCTGCTGCTGCTCGGGCTGGCCCTGCTCGTTCCCGTCTGGCTGGCCGGCGAGTGGTGGGCCCGCTGGCGCAGCCGCCTGCCGGCGGAGCGCCTCGGGCAGGATGCGCCGGCACAGTCCGCTGCCATGCTGCGGGCGCTGTTGCCGCTGCTGGCGCTGGGGGCGCTGCTGATTCTCGGCGGGGTGCTGAAGCCTGCCGCCATGCCGCTGCTCGATTTCATCACGCGCCCGAAGGGGGCCTTGCTGGTCGCTGCCGCTCTGGCCGTCTGGACGACGGCGCCCGGACGCCGCCGCGAATGCCTCGATGCGGCGATGAGCCGCAGCGCCTCGCTGCTGCTGGTCATCGGCGCCGCCAGCGCATTCGGCCTGATGCTGACGACCGCATTGCCCATCGCCGACTGGGTGCCGGCGGGCACGTTCGGCACGGCGCTGCTGCTGGCCCTGTTTGCCGTCACCGCCGTCTTCAAGGTGGCCTATGGCTCGTCTACGGTCACCCTGGCGACCGTCACGCCGGTGCTGGCGCCGCTGGTTCTCGCCGCCGGCATTTCTCCATCCGCCGCGGTGTTCGCCATCTGCCTCGGCTCGCTGGTGATCGTGCCGACCGATTCCTTCTACTGGCTGGTGCGCAGCGACGCGCTGGCCGATGCCGGCGAGCGCTCGGCGATCGTCACGCTTGCCGGCGGCGCGGCCGTGCAGGCGCTGGCCGGTCTGGCCGCGCTGGCGGCGCTGGCGCTGCTCGGCGTCGTCTAGGCGCAAGGCAGCCAGTGGTGTCTCAAGTCGTGGCCGGTTTAGAATCCGGACATGCCCGAGCAATTGTTCTGGCGCGATGCCGCGCTGCCTTTCGTCGAGAGCCGCCGCGCTACGGACAGCGGCGCCTGCTACGTGCCGCACTCCCATCCGGCCATCTCAGTCGGCGTGGTCGACAGCGGCCATTCGCGCTTCGCCTGCGGCGACAGGTCGGCGCGGCTGGAAGCCGGCGACCTCGTTTTCGTGCCGCCGGAAGCGGTGCATTCCTGCAACCCCGATGCCGCCTGCGTCTGGAGCTACCAGATGCTTTACCTCGACCGCTCATGGGTGGCTGCGGTGACGGGCGCCGGACCCGACGGAAGCGGGCAGGGGCCGCTGCCCGGCCCCGCCGTGGTGCGCGACGAAGCGCTGTACGCGACGTTCTGCCGGCTCAATGCCTTGCTCTTCTCGGCAGCGCCCGCGCCGGAAAAGGAAAAGGCCCTGCGCGGTTTCGTCGGAGACCTGCTTGGCCGTCTGGCACGGAAGGGCGAAGCGGGGCGAACGCTTCCCGACCGGCTTGGCCGCGTCAGGAGCGTTCTTGCCGAGCGCTGCGCCGAGCGCTGGCCGCTCGCCGAGCTGATGGCGATTTCCGGGATGAACCGACGCCGCCTGATCCGCGCTTTCAAGGACGAAACGGGCATGACGCCGCATGCCTATCTGCTCGATCAGCGCGTCAATCGCGCCAAGGCGATGCTGCGCGCCGGCGTTGCGCTGGCGCGGGTAGCGCAGGAGCTGAGCTTCGCCGATCAGAGCCACTTCCAGCGTGCCTTCAAGCGGCACGCCGCGATTACGCCAAAACGCTATCGCCGTCCGGGCTGACGGCACTTTTTTTCAATACAAGCGGCCGCCGCCGAACCAGAATCGCCTCTCCCGGCCCCCGTTCAGGGTCTTTCAAACAAGGAGAAGACGATGCTTCAAGGCTACACCCTGCCCCGCACACCGGGCGGCACCTCATCGCTGGCGCCGCGCCCGCCATGGCATTACGCCGGCGACTGCCTCGCCGTCGAGTTCGCGGCCGGTGCCGATGCCATTGCGTCGCTGCTGCCGGCGCCGCTGCTTCCCGGCGGTTCGCGCTGTGCCGCCTACTTCGTCGACTGGCAGTTTGCCAGCGACGAAGGCGGCGAACCGCTCGATCCCGTTGTCTCGCAGTACAAGGAGAGTCTGTTTCTGATCAGCGCCCGCTTCGGCGACGAGCCGGTCGCTTTTTGTCCGTTCATCTGGGTCGACCAGGACATGGCGCTGATGCGCGGACTCATCCAGGGTTGGCCGAAACAAATGGGCTCGACCTGGATCACGCGCAGCCATCCCTTCGCTACCCGCGCCGCCGTCCAGCATGGCCCCGGCGGACGGTTCGGCGCCTCCCTTGCGGTCAGAGACCGGCGTCTGGCCGACGCGCAGGTGACGCTGCGCGAGCCGGTCGACACCTTGCCGCAACCTTCGTTCGCACAGGCCGTCAATGTCCGCCTGTTTCCCGAGTTGGCGCGCGGTCTGCACGATCGGCCGCGCATTCACGAACTGGTCCGCCTGAAGTCGCGGGATGTCCGCATCGGTCCGGTCATGCGCGGCGAGGCCACGCTGCAGATTCACGATCATCCGACGCTCGAGCTGTCGCTGTTGCGGCCGATTGCGGTCGGCGCCGGCTATCGCTTTTCGTTCGCGCTGACCGTGGACGATCTGGCGACCCTGGCCGATCTGAGAGACTGAAGAAAACGCCGCATGGCGCATCGTCCGCCGCCGCGGGTGTATCCATTCGCTTCGGGTTTGCGTCTAAACGAGTGGGCAGGCGAACAGCGCCTGCCGCGTTCAACACTCAGACCTGAAAGGAAACGACATGGATCAATTGACGACGCGCGAACGCGAACTGGTGGCCCTCGGCGCCGCGCTGGGCAGCAACTGCGTGCCCTGCATCGAGCATCACATCCCGGAAGCCCGCAAGGCCGGCCTCACCGACGGCCAGATTCGCGAGGCGGTCGAACTGGCCGACGCGGTCAGGCAGGTGCCGGCGCGCAACGTCCTGGCGGCGGCCCTGCAGCACCTCGACGGCATTGCGGCGGGGCCGGGAGAGGCGTCCTGCGCCGGGCCGGGCCGGCCGGCTTCCTCCTGCTGCTGAGCGCCATGACCGCTCCTGCTTTCGGCGGCCGCGCCTGGCTGCAGCCGCTGCGCCGCGGCTTCCGGCGATGGCTGGAACGCCGCGCCGCCGCGCGGGCCGCCCGCCTGCTGGGCCGTTTCGGCGACGACGCCCTCAAGGACATCGGCCTGAGCCGCGGCGATCTGACGGCCGTGCGCGCGGGGCTGTATTTCCGCGACGCCACGCGCCGCGTGCGCGGAGCGAAAGGACAGGCATGAAGACCGCGTACCGGCCCAGCCCGGCGGCGATCCTGCTCTGCGGCGGACTGATCGTCATGCTTTCCCTGGGAATCCGCCATGGCTTCGGCATTTTCCTGCGGCCGATGACGCTCGACCTGCAGTGGCCGCGCTCGACCTTCGCCTTCGCCATCGCCCTGCAGAACCTGGTCTGGGGACTCACGCAGCCGCTATCCGGCATGGTGGCCGACCGCTACGGCGCCGGCCGTGTCCTCGTTGCGGGCGGGCTGCTGTATGCCGCGGGTCTCGCCGGGATGGCGCTGTCGACGAGCGGCGTCGAGCTGGCGCTCTCCGCCGGCGTGCTGATCGGCCTGGGGCTGAGCTGCACCTATGCCATCGTCTTCGGCGTCGCCGGCCGCGCGGTGGCGCCGGAGAAGCGCGGCGCCGCGCTGGGCGTCCTCAGCGCGATGGCCTCGTTCGGACAGTTCGCCATGCTGCCCTATGGCCAGTCCCTCATCTCCGGCCTCGGCTGGTGGTGGGCGCTGATGATCCTGGCCGCCAACGCCTGCCTCATCCTGCCGCTGGCCATCCCGCTGGCGGCGCAGCGGTCCGCCGCCTCCCCGCAGCGGCAGCCGGTGGCGGCGGCCCTGGCCGAGGCGCGCGCGCATCGCGGTTTCTGGCTGGTCGCGCTGGGCTTCTTCGTCTGCGGATTCCAGGTCGTTTTCGTCGCCACGCACCTGCCGGCCTATCTGCTCGACAAGGGCATGACGGTGGAAGTCGGCATGGCGGCGCTCGCCCTGATCGGCCTGGCCAACATCCCCGGCTCGTTCCTGGCGGGCTGGCTGGGCGACCGCTATTCCCGGAAGAGCCTGCTCGCCCGCATCTACCTGGCGCGGGCCGCGATCATCGCCGCCTTTCTCGGCCTCCCGCTCACGGAGTGGACGGTGTACCTGTTCGCCGTCGCGCTCGGCCTGGTCTGGCTCGGCACCGTACCGCTCACCAGCGGCATCGTCGCCCGCATCTTCGGCGTGCAGTACCTCTCGATGCTGTTCGGCATCGTCTATCTGTGCCACCAGATCGGCGCCTTCCTCGGCGGCTGGCTGGGCGGCTATGTCTACGACACCACGGGCGCCTATGGCCCGGTCTGGGCCATCGCCGCGGTGCTGAGCGTTCTGGCGGCGGCGGTGAATCTCCTCGCCGACGACCGGCCGGTCGAACGCCTGCAGGCATCGCCGCAGGCGGCCTGACGATGCGCGGAGGGCTTGCCATGTTCCTGGCCGCAGCGGCGATAATCGGCCTGTCGTGGATCGCCTCGGGCTATCTGCAGCCCGCCTTGCGCAAGGCGATCCTGTTTGCCGGCTTCGGCCTGTGCTGATTCGGGAGGGAAGCATGTCGCAGGAAACGCAGGATGCGCTGGACGCCGTTCTCGCCGAAGTGGCGCAACCCGTGCTGCGCTACCTGGAGCGCTACGTCGGAGACCGCGCCGTCGCCGAAGACCTGCGGCAGGAGACGCTGCTGCGCATCGCCCGGGGCTTCGACGCGTTTGCCGCGCGCGCCTCGGCGAAGACCTGGGCGCTGGCGATCGCCAACCGGGTGGCCGCCGACCACTTCCGCCGGCCGGAACGGCGGCAGCATATCGTCGAACTGGACGAAGTTCCGGAGGCGGCCGATCCCGACCGCGAAATCGGCGAGCGCATGGTCGCGGACGAGATGAACCGCTGCGTGCGGCAGGTCATCGACAGCCTGCCGGAAGCCTATCGCGCGGCGCTCATCCTGCACGACCTCGAGGAACTCTCCATCGGGCAGACCGCCGAGATCTGCCAGTGCTCCGTCGCCACCGCCAAGATCAGGATACACCGCGCGCGGCGCCGGCTCGGGGAAGCCCTGAAACGGGAATGCGCCTTCTATCGTGACGATGAAGGCGTCTATCGCTGCGATCGCCGGGAATGAGGGGGTGGGCATGGAGTTGACGACTTCGATCGGCGGGTCTTGCCATTGCGGCAATATCCGCTACGAGTTTCGCCCTCGGCTGGCGCCGGCGGAACTGCCGGTGCGGGCCTGCCGCTGCGCGTTCTGCCGCAAGCATAACGCGCGCTATACCTCGGATCCCGGCGGCAGCCTGACGCTCAGGATAGGCAGCGAAGCGGAGACTGGCCGCTATCGCTTCGCCACGCGCTCGGCGGAGTTCCTCGTCTGCCGAACCTGCGGCGTGCTGGTCGCGGTGCTGGCCGAGATTGCGGGGCGAACCCATGCGGTGGTGAACCTGGCGGCGGCCGATGCTTTCGACCTGGATCGGTACGAGGCCAAGGCGGCCGATTTTTCCGGCGAAAGCGAAAGCCAGCGCATGGCGCGCCGCGGCAGAAGCTGGATCGCCGATGTGACGGTGGTCGTCGAAGTCTGAACGGAAAACCGGCGCTCAGCCCCTGCCGTCCGCCAGCGGGACGATGGTGTGGCCAGTTGCTTCGAGCCCCTCGCGCAGTCGCCGCGCCGTCTCCACCGCCTCGGCATTGTCGCCATGCACGCAGACGCTGCCCGCCTGCACCGGCAGGCGTTTCCCGTTCACGCTGACAATGGCTTGTTCCTCCAGCATGCGCAGCACATGGGCGAGGGCGGCCTCGGCGCCGTGGATCAGGGCGTCGGGCCGGCTGCGCGGCACCAACTGGCCGTCATCGAGATAGGCGCGGTCGGCGAAGAGTTCCTCCACCACCGGCAGGCCGGCCTCGCGCCCGGCGGCGGCGAGCTGCGACAGCGCCGGCGCCAGCAGGATCAGCTTGCGGTCGAATGCCGCGACGGCGCGGCAGACGGTGCGCGCGAGATCGAGATCGGCGCAGGCGGCGTTGTTGAGCGCGCCGTGCGGTTTGACGTGGCCGACACGGAGTTCCTCGGCGGTGGCCAGTCCCGCCAGAGCGCCGATCTGGTAGATCAGCATCGCCTCCAGCTCTTCGGGCGGGATCTGCATCGGGCGGCGGCCGAAGCCCTGCAGGTCGGGATAGGCCACATGCGCGCCGATGCCGACGCCGTGGCTGCGCGCCAGGCGCAGCGTGCGCCGCATCACCAGCGGATCGCCGGCATGGAAGCCGCAGGCGACGTTGGCCGAGGAGACGATGCCGAGGAGTTCCGCGTCCGCGCCCATGCGCCAGGCGCCGAAGCTTTCGCCGAGGTCGGCGTTGAGGTCGATGTTCATGGCTTCTCCGAATAATACGCGCCGCTGATCAGGTTGGCCGAATACAGCGCCGCCTCGTCGATGCCGCCGGGCGGCGAGTACGGCGCGATGCCCTCGATCCAGGCGGCGAGCCGCGCCTGCTGCGCGCGCAGGGCCGCGGCCGCCTCGTCGCGGGCGACTAAGGCGAAGCGCAGCCGCGCACCCGGCACGAGGTGCGCCAGCCGCGGCAGGTCGGCGCGGATCGCCGTGGCGATCTTCGGATAGCCGCCGACCGTTTGGCAATCGGCGAGCAGCAGGATGGGCCGGCCGTCGGGCGGCACCTGGAGCGCGCCGGGCGCGACACCGTCCGAGATGATTTCGTCGCCGAAGCGTGCGTCGTGCAGAAGCGGCGGCCCTTCAAGGCGCAGGCCCATGCGGTCGGCGTCGCGGCTGACGGCGAATTCCTCCCCGGTCAGCGCGCGCAGCGCCTCGGGCGTGAAGTGGTCGTCCTGCGGGCCGGCCAGCAGGCGGATCGGGCCGCGATCGTGCAGGAACGCCGCCTGCCGGCGCTCGCCGCCTTCGAGATCTTGCGCGCCGACGGGCAGGCGGTCGCCGGCGGCCAGTGCGCGGCCATCGAGGCCGCCCAGGCCGGCGCGCAGATGGGTGGCGCGGCTGCCGAGCAGCGGCGGCGTGTCGACGCCGCCGGCTACCGCCAGATAGGCGATGCCGCCGCGCACGGCGCCGATCCTCAGTTCCTCGCCTTCCTCCAGCGTCAGGCTCTGCCACGGAGAAAAAGTCAGTCTCCCCGACACGGCGATATCCGCAATCCCCGCCAGCGCCACGCGCACCCGGCCGCGGGCGATGCGCAGGCGCGGCCCGGCCAGGCGCAGCTCCAGCGCCGCTGCGCCGGGCGGGTTGCCGGCGAGCGCGTTGGCGCAGGCGAGCCAGACGGGATCGAGCGCGCCGGAGAGGGCGATGCCGTAGCGCCGGTAGCCGGGGCGGCCGCCGTCCTGCAGCGTCGTGCCGAGGCCGCCGTCGAGGACTTCGATCAGGCCGGCCACGGCGCCTCCGGCGCGACGAGGAAGCGCGCGCGGTCGCGCCGGGCCTCGCGCTCCAGCCGGGCGAATTCGTCGGCGTCGACCGACTGCCACATCACCTCGTCGCCCGGCGCGAAGAGGGCCGGCGCGTCGGCGTCGGCGGGATCGAAGAGCTCCAGCGGGGTGCGGCCGAGCAGGCGCCAGCCGCCCGGGCTGGCGACCGGATAGACGGCGCACAACTCGCCCGTCACCGCCAGGCTGCGCGCCGGGACTGTCAGGCGCGGCGTGGCCAGGCGCGGCATGGCCAGTTCCGTCGGTAGGCCGCCCATGTAGGGAAAGCCCGGCATGAAGCCGAGCATATAGACGCGGAACACGGTCGCCGTCATTGCCTCGACGACTGCCTGCTCGCTGCGTCCGCAGTGCGCCGCGAGTCCGGCAAGATCCGGCCCGGCCTCGCCGCCGAACAGGATCGGGATGCGCCAGCGCCGACCGGCGACGGTGCAGGCGGGCGCGGCGGCAGCGATCTCCAGCAGGCGCGTGCCGAGCGTGTCGGCGCCCGCGGCGAGCGGATCGAAATGCACCGTGCAGGAGCGGAAGGTCGGCACCCATTCGACGACGCCGGGCAGCGTGCCGGCCTCCTGCAGGGCGTGCTCGAAGCCCATTACGCGGGCATGGGTGTCGGCATCGATCGTGTCGCCGAACTCGACCGTCCACGCCGCGTCGCCGAGAGGCAGCAGGCGGGGCATCAGAAAGATGTCGCCGCGCGCGCCGCCTGGTCGTAGCGGCCGGACAGCGTGCGCAGCACGCGCGCCAGTTCGGCCAGGCGTTGGTTCTCCTCTTCGGCGCCGGAGAAGCCCGGCATCAGGCAGGCTTCGCGCACCTCGCGATAGCGTAGGCACAGCGCAGCGCCGGCTTTCGTCGTGGCGAAGAACACCTCCTTGCCGCGCTTGGTGCCCGCGACCAGGTCGGCAGTCGCCAGCTTCTTCAGGGAATAGGACACCACGTGGGTGTCCTCGATGTTGAGCACGAAGCAGATGTCGGCCGTGCGCTTTTCCGTGCCGCGGTGATTGACGTGGTGCAGCACCAGCACGTCGGTCGGCGTCATGTCCTTGTAGCCGGCCGCCGCCATGCAGCGGATCATCCAGCGGTCGAAGGCATGGCTGGCGATGATCAGGCCGAACTCGAACTCGGACAGCTCGGGCGATTTCTCCGAGACGAGATGCGAGGAGGAGACGATGCGCTGCGCCGCCTCGGCGAGGGATTTCGCTGGGACAGACTGGGTGCGCTTGCGGGCCATGGCGGTTCCTTCGATGCAGGACTGGATGTAATTGTAAAAATGATGTTGACAACGTGTCAATAAATTATTAACGTTTCGCACACGTTTTGCCACAACACCCTTCCACCCGCCAAGCCTGAGGAGGATTTATGAAGCAGAAAAACGTGATGTCGTTGTTGGCCGGGGCCGCCCTGGCGTTCGCCGCGTCCGGCGCCGCGGCGCAGACCAAGTGGGACATGCCGACCGGCTACCCGGCGGCCAACTTCCACACCGAGAATATCCAGCAGTTCGCCGCCGACATCGACAAGGCCAGCGGCGGCAAGCTGAAGATCACCGTGCATCCGGGCGGCTCGCTGTTCAAGGCCAACGAGATCAAGCGCGCCGTGCAGGGCGGCCAGGCGCAGATCGGCGAGGTGCTGATTTCCAACTTCTCCAATGAAGATGCCATGTACGGCGTCGATACCATCCCCTTCCTCGCCACCAGCTACGCCGAGGCGCGCAAGCTGTGGACGGCCTCCAAGGCCGCGACCGAGGGCCGTCTCGCCAAGCAGGGCATCAAGGTGCTCTACAGCGTGCCGTGGCCGCCGCAGGGCATCTTCTCGGCCAAGCCGGTGAACGCCGCCGCCGATCTCAAGGGCGCCAAGTGGCGCGCCTACAACCCCAACACCAGCCGCATCGCCGAGCTGGTCGGCGCCCAGCCGGTGACCATCCAGGCCGCCGAACTGTCGCAGGCGCTGGCCACCGGCGCGGTCACCGCCTTCATGACCTCGGGCGCCACCGGCTACGACAGCAAGGTGTGGGAGCAGATCAAGTTCTTTTACGACACCCAGGCCTGGCTGCCGAAGAACCTGATCATCGTCAGCCTGAAGGCCTTCGACGCCCTCGACAAGCCGACGCAGGAGGCGGTGCTGAAAGCCGCCGCCGAGGCCGAGACGCGCGGCTGGAAGGTGAGCGAGGAGAAGACCAAGTTCTATCTCGAGCAGCTGACGAAGAACGGCATGAAGGTCGAGGCCCCTTCGGCCCAGCTCAAGGCCGACATGAAGAAGGTCGGCGACGCCATGATCGCCGACTGGGTCAAGCAGGCCGGCGCCGACGGCCAGGCGGTGCTGGACGCGTTCAGGAAGTAAGGGCCGCTGCGAAATCCCCCCCATCCCCCCTTTTTCAAAGGGGGGAGTTTTTTGGAGTGCGCGATGCGTGCGGTGCTTGATCGCTTGTTCACCTGGGCCGGCTGGCTCGCCGGGCTGTTCATGATCGCCACGCTGCTGGCGGTGCTGGCCTCGATCTTCGGCCGGCTGCTCGCCATCCGCGTGCCCGGCGTCGACGCCTATGCCGGCTATTGCATGGCGGCTTCGGCTTTCCTCGCCCTGGCGCATACCCTGCGCCGCGGCGAGCACATCCGCGTCACGCTGATCCTCAACCACCTCGGCCCCAGGGCGCACCATGTCCTGGAGATCTTCTGCCACGGCGCGGCGCTGCTGCTCGCCGGCGCGCTGGCCTGGTTCTCGCTGCGCCTGGCCTGGCAGTCGTGGAGCTTCCACGACATCTCCACCGGGCTGGATGCCACGCCGCTGTGGATTCCGCAGCTCGGCATGGCGGCGGGCACGCTGCTGTTCTGCCTGGCCTTCGCCCATGATCTCGCCGACCTGCTGCGCGGAAGGCCGCTGCGCGCCGAGCGCGAGGGCGGCGAGCCGGCGCACATCGAGTAGGACGACATGGAACTCTTCATCACCTTCGGCCTGATCGTCCTCTTGTTCGTACTGCTCGGCTCGGGCGTGTGGATCGGCCTGGCGCTCACCGGCGTCGCCTGGATCGGCATGGAGCTGTTTACCTCGCGCCCGGTCGGCGACAGCATGGCCGTCACCATCTGGGGCGCCTCCTCGTCGTGGACGCTTACCGCACTGCCGCTCTTCGTCTGGATGGGCGAGATCCTCTTCCGCACCAAGCTTTCGGAAGACATGTTCAAGGGCCTGGCGCCCTGGCTGGAGCGCCTGCCGGGGCGGCTGCTGCACACCAACATCATCGGCTGCACCATCTTCGCCGCCGTCTCCGGCTCTTCGGCCGCCACCTGCGCCACCATCGGCAAGATGACCCTGCCGGAGCTGAAGAAGCGCGGCTACCCGGAAGACATCACCATCGGCACGCTGGCCGGCGCCGGCACGCTGGGACTCCTCATCCCGCCTTCGATCATCATGATCGTCTACGGCGTCACGGCGAATGTCTCCATCGCCCAGCTGTTCATCGGCGGCGTGTTGCCCGGCCTGCTGCTGGCGGGCCTCTTCATGGCCTACACCATCGTCTGGGCGCTGGCTCATCCCGGCGCGATTCCGCCGCCCGATGCGCGCCTGACCTTTTTCCAGAAGGTCTACGCCTCGCGCCACCTGATCCCGGTGGTGACCCTCATCGCCGCCGTGCTCGGTTCGATCTACAGCGGCCTCGCCACGGCGACCGAGGCGGCCGCGCTCGGCGTGGTGGGGGCGCTGGCGATTGCCGCCGTGCAGGGCGACCTCGGCTGGAAGAACTTCCGCGACAGCCTGCTCGGCGCCACGCGCCTGTACTGCATGATCGCCCTGATCCTCGCCGGCGCCGCCTTCCTCACGCTTTCCATGGGCTACATCGGCCTGCCGCGCCACCTCGCCGAGTGGATCGGCGGCCTCGGCCTCTCGCCGCTGGCGCTGATCCTCGCCCTGATGGTGTTCTACATCGTCCTCGGCTGCTTCCTCGACGGCATCTCGATGGTGGTGCTGACCATGGGCGTCATCCTGCCCACCGTGGAGCGCGCCGGCATCGACCTGATCTGGTTCGGCATCTACCTGGTGCTGGTGGTGGAGATGGCGCAGGTCACGCCGCCGGTCGGCTTCAACCTGTTCGTCCTGCAGGGCATGACGAAGAAGGAGATCACCTGGATCGCCCGCCAGGCCGCGCCGATGTTCGCGCTGATGGTCGTCGCCGTCTTGCTCATCTGGTTCTTCCCCGGCATCATCACCTGGCTGCCCAAGCAGATGTCCTGATCCGGAGGCCGCCATCCCGAGCACCGTCCTGCCGACCTACCTGTCGCGGGGCCCCGGCAAGGGCGGCATCCGCTACCACCCCGATGTGACGCTCTCGGAGGTGATGGCGCTGCAGGACACCGAAGCGTTTCACCGCGAACAGGCCCCAAGCATTTAGAAAGCCATGCATCCCGCTCCATGCCTCCTGCTGCTTCTCCTGTCGTGGCCGCTGGCCTGCACCGCCCAGCCGGAGGTCAGGGAAATCCCGACGCGTCCCGGCGTCACGCTGCGCTTCATCCACGCCCGGGCGGACAACCCCGTCGCCGGCGCGGTGCTGCTCCAGGGCGGCTCCGGCGCCATTGGCATCTTCCCCAACGGGACGACCCGCAGCGACGGTTTTCTGGCCACCGGCGCCGAGAGGTTCGTCCGCCAAGGGATCAGCGTGGTCGTGCCCGATGCGCCCTCCGACCGGAACCATCTGCATGACTTCCGGGCCACGCCGGAGCACGCCCAGGACATCGCGGCGCTGCTGGCCTTCCTCAGGCAGCAGGCGAATGTCCCCGTATGGCTCGTCGGCACCAGCAATGGCACGCTCTCTGCCGCCTCGGCGGCGGCCGCGCTCAAGGACAAGGGGCCGGACGGCATCGTGCTGACGGCCGCCGTCACGAAGCGGCTCTCCTCGCATGCGCATCCCGTCACGGATGCTCCCCTTGGCGACGTGACCGTGCCGGTGCTGCTGGTGCATCACAAGCGGGACGGCTGCGTGGTGACGCCCTACGAGGCGATGCCGGAGCTGCTGGCTGCCCTGAGGGCGTCCAGGAAGGCGGAACTCATCGGCGTCGAGGGCGGCGACCGAGGCAGCGTTCCTCCCTGCGGGGGAGGCCATCACCAGTTTCTCGGCATCGAGGAGGCCGTGACGCAAGCCATCGCCGATTGGATCAGGCAAAACCCGCCCGTCAAATAGCGCCGGGCGGCCTAGCAGCAGCGCCGCACCGGATGGCGACAAACGCGGGCTTGCGCCTTCGGTCGCGACCGCGTACCTGCCCAGGGTGGCAACCCGCCTGCCAGAAGGCGCCGCGGAATCAGGATTCGAGACAGTTGAAAACTACGCAGGCCGGCATGGCGGCATCGCCCGAATGCCGATAGCCGTCGCAGATGAAACCGTCCGGCCGGGGTATCTCGAAAACCATCGTCTTCGTACCGAACAGGGATGCGCCGAATGCATGCGCAAGCCTTCGCGCATCGTCCGCCGACCCCGTTTCGACGAAGCAGGCAATATAGCGTTGTGCGTCGCGCCCGCTGCAGATGAGATCGATCTTGCTGACCGCGGCGAGCGGTTTGCATTCCCGATAAATGGCGACGGATAACGTCTGCGGATCGTGTATTGCTGCGAGCGACTGCAGAAGAAATTGTTTCAAGACAACCGATCCCTTGCGCGGATCACCAGTTCATCAGCTTTGCCGCGCGGCAGATCTGTTTCAACTGCCGCGCGGAGGAGTCGGTCAGGGTGAATGTCACGGACCGTCCATCGTGCCGGCTATGCTTGCGACGAATGATTTTTTTATCGATAAGCTTGCGCAACCGCCGCCGGATGGTGGCTGCGGAGGCGATGCCGCAAAGGCAAAGCTGCTTCTGCGTGAGTTCGCTGCCGGCTTCCTGGCCCCGGCCAATTTCCAGGACCAGGGCAATGTCCTTGCCCGAGTCGATGGTCGGGAAACTCCCACGCAGCAGTGAGCTTAGTCTGCTGAGATTGGATACCGTCATTTAGTTATTGGTTTTTCTAACCTGCCTGATTCCATACTCGCCAATCATCATTTCCAAGGCAAGCGGAATTGGTGCTCAATCCTGAACGCATAAGGCGGCAAGGACGCCCCCATATGGCCTGATTATTTGAGGTAAATATGATATAGGTCTTCAATTATCCGCACCCCGGTTCACGCGGTTGGCTAGCCTTCCTGGTTTACGGCAGGGCGCATCGCCAACTGAAGGGATATACGGACGTCATTCCCGTCGGGCATGCAAAAGTCAAGCGAAAGGCGCCGCTGCCATGTTCCGCCGGCGAGCAGGTCTAGCCGAGCCGGGCGCCGCGCTCGGCGAGCAATTCACGCAGCACCGAGCGATGGCAGCGCGCCTCGTCCTCGCAATAGCAGCCGACCGAGAAGTCTGCCGTGTGCGAGAGCGCGGCGAGCAGCTCGAGCGTGCGGGCGTTGTCGGGCGCAGCCATTTCGGCGCGGTATTTTTTCGCGAAAGCCGCCCACTGCGCCGGCGTTTCGGCGGACTGCGCGAACTTCACGGTCTCGGCGCTCGGCGAGAGGTTCGGGAACCACACGTCGTACCAGTCCTGCGAAGCGAACTCCGACTTCGGCACGCCGCGCGGCGGGCGGCGCACCGTGCCGATGCGCAGGCCTTCGCCTTTCGCTCTCGGCGTTCCGAGCCTGACCACGCGCACGACCATGATGGAGTCCTTTCGGCGAGGGAAAAGTCAGCCTGCGTAATACGGCGATTTCAGCCGGCTTTCAGTTTGGCGACGACATCGGCGTCGCTCAGCGGGGTGCCAACCCAAACAGCAACCTTCGAAGCTCCGGCTCCCAGGGCCAATTCCTGCAACACGCGCGATTCGATCTGGGTGAGTCCGCCTTCGAGCCTTTCCATCGGGTGCATCAGGATTTCGGTCTTGAGCGTGAAGCCCGAACCGCGCGCCTGATTGGCCAACTCCTTCAGGCAGGCCTCGGCGGCCGTGAAGTCGCCGACGAGCATGCGCGGATGGGAAAACGGCGGGCTGGCGGTCGCGTGATATGAGCGGCCATCGCCGACGTTGCGGATGTCGAAGCGGTTTTCGCGGACCTGGACGTAGAGGGATCGCTTGAACATTCGGGTTCTTCGGGCTTCTCTGTGGGTCAGGGTCGGTTTTCCCCCTCGCCCCGCTTGCGGGGAGAGGGTCGGGGTGAGGGGCAAACGGCCGATCCACACTCCCCCCCTCTCCCGCCAGCGGGAGAGGGGGGGAGTGTGGTGCGTCTTTCAGCTTTTCTACCCACACGAAACCCTGAAGAACCAACATTCGTGTCGGGAAAAGTCAGCCTGCGCGGGACGGCAGAACTCGCCAGTCTGCGTCGCGAAGCTGTTTGTTCATAGCGGCCTTGCCTCCCGCAGCACCACATGGCGGAACTTGGCGGGGAGGTCGCCTGCCGTCAGCACATCCACCGGCACGCCCAGTTCCTTCTCAATGGCCGACTGGAGCCGCGCCATGTCGAGGAGCGTGGTGCCCTTGGGGACGTCCACCAGCAGGTCAAGGTCGCTTCCATCGGTATCCCGCCCGTGCAGAACCGATCCGAAGACGCGGATATTCCCGGCCTCGATGCTGGCGGCCAGCGCCAGCACGGCGTCGCGGTGTTTGCGAAGGGACTCGGAAGGTTTCATGGTGCTGTGTCGGTCTATCGGAGAGCCGATTCTATCCCGGTCAATGGTGAAGGGAAAGTCAGTCTGCACAGGACGGCGGCATCAGCACCGGTACTCGCGCACGGCCGGGTCGAGGCGGTCGAAGTTCGTCACCGGCGATACGGCATCGCTGCTGGAGTTTTCCCGAGTTGTATTCGGCAAGCCTGGCCAGTCGAGCCCGTGCTCGCCAGTTCATTGCGAACCGCTTCGACGTATTCGGGTTGAATCTCGATTCCCACGGCGTTTCGCCCCTTGCGCTTGGCGACGCGCAGGGTGGTGCCGGAGCCCATGAAGGGATCCAGCACCGTATCGCCTTCCTGCGTGAACAGCTTGATGAACCATTCCGGCAGTGCCTCGGGAAAGACCGCGCTGTGCTTCCGGTTCGCGCACTCGGTGGCGAGGTTCAGCACGTTGGTCGGGAAGGCCATGCTGCGCGCGAGCCAGTTTTCGATCTTCTTGCCGAAACCGCTGCCGACCCGCGATTCGTCGCGGACGCGATCGGTGGAGGAGAGATTTTTCAGGCGGGTTTGGGCCCAGTCTCCCATCGGCACCATGACCTCTTCCTGGTACATGTGGAACCGGCGCGCCTTGATATTGAGGATGAACGTGCCGGTAGGCTTCAGCACGCGGCGGAGTTCGCGGGTAATGGGGAGGAACCACGCGACGTAGTCGTCCGGCGCCACGCCGCCGTAGGTATGCTTGCGCTGGTCTGCATAGGGAGGGGAGGTGACGATCAGGTCTATGCAGTCGTCGGGGAACTCCCGCAATACGTGAAGGCAATCGCCCTGAACGATTTCGATGCGCGTTGCCATGGTGCTGGGTGCCGGTCGGTGACGATGGCACCCATTCTGGGTTCTGCCTGGCTCAGCACGTGAGCCAGGGGGAAACCGCCTGTTCTCAAAAATGATCGGTATCTTGAAAAGCGGTTCTTCTGGATTTCGTGCGGGTCATCTGCGCGAATAACACTCCCTCTCCCGCTGGCGGGAGAGGGCGGGGGTGAGGGTGGGTTGGCCGCTATCCCCTCACCCCGACCCTCTCCCCCGCAAGCGGGGAGAGGGGGCAGAAGACTGGCCGCCACCCACACGAAAGACGGATGAATCTGAAAAGTCAGTCTGCGCAGGACGGCGCCGTCAGCGCCGGTATTCGCGCACGGCCGGGTTGAGGCGGTCGATGTCGGCCTTGACCTGCTCCTGGCTTCGCTCGTAGACGATCTCCCGCCCCATCACGCTGCCGGCGAAGGCCTGGCCGTTGCGCGTCGGCGACAGCTCGCACTTCATGCTGTGCTGGCCCTCGCCGATCACCACCGTGATGCCGCTCGCCCGCTTGTTGAAGACGACGACGTCCATGGTCTGGCCGGTCTGGGTGACGCGGACTTTGATTTTTTCGGTGTTCATGGGGGCTACCTCGCTTTGTGACGTTGCTTACGCCTTGTGAATTAAATCGATCCTGACCCTTTAGCTATTGAGGCTCGTGTAAGTCAGTGACAGAGTGAGACAACGTCCGCCCACCCTCACCCCAACCCTCTCCCGCCCAGGCGGGAGAGGGGGAACGTCCCCTCTCCCCGCAAGCGGGGAGAGGGCTAGGGTGAGGGGCGACGGCGACAGGCACTATCACGACACTCAATAGTTGGGTCCCTTGGGCGTCATTTCTTCAGACCAAGAGCCGCTTTTCGCAGCAGAACTTCGAGGTCGTTGATGTTCAACGTGTCCCAGGAATAGCTTGCGCCGTCGAAGTCGACCGAATAGTCGCTAACGATGCAGCCCATCACCGTTCCTGCTTCCTCCAGGTCAACCCACCGGATCGGTGCTTCGTCCTGCAAACGTTTTCGATCAAAGAAGTAGTCCTTATCGAAATGGCCATGGAACTTGTCGCGGCGAAGACGAAAGCTGGCGAGGACTTTCAAAGACCGAATTTTGGCCCGGTCTGCTTCAATGGATTCATAAGTGATTGGTGTTCGGCCCTGTAGCATCCAGTGGTCGTTAGGATAGGATCGGCGCCGCTGAAGCTCGCCAATTGAGAGCCACTTTCGGTTGTGTTCAACGAAAGACAGGAAATTGAACAGTCCTCGCTCGCCGCGTTCGTCGAAGAGTTTGTCGGCCCACATGACGATGGTGGTAAACAAAGCTCCTTCAACGACGCCGAAGAACGCCGGAGCCAGGTTTATAACCTCAAGTCTGTCGTTCTTTCGCTCTTGGATGTTCCGATACACCGCTACTGAATCGCGGAAGCGGTGTATCTCCTCACGGAGGTAGGTACGATACGCGCCGAAATCGGATTCGAACTGCTCTCGCGACATCGCCATGACTATGACGCCCAACGTTCAAGGTCATGAACGCTGCGCGACGCATTATCGCGCAGCGTCCCCTGCACCGCCGGGTTAGCGACCTTGTAGGCGACGCATGGCACTATCATCTACCTCAAACTCCTCAAGAAATGCTGAGAAGTGTTCGGCGTTCACGACGAAAACCGTATGTTCTTTGGCATAAGCAAGGCGGGACAACCCATCCGAGAAATTCGGTGCGGGTAGCTGCGTCGTGAGTTGCTTACGGAACCGAACATACGGAACGTCCTGAAACGATGAGTTCGCCACTTTCCCATCGGTGAGTGAGATGTCGGCGGGGTCAAGGCTACACAGTTTCAAACTTGCGGTAGTAACGATAACGCTGAAGTACATCCGAAGAGCGTCACCGTGATGTTTGTGATGGGGATGTTCTTCCTGAGCCAATCCTTCAGTAGCGGAAACCAATTCGGCGGCAACTCGCTCAAGCATCGGCTTCGATTTCGCGTCTTGGCCAACCACCACGCAGTATTGAGACTCAGGGCAGCTAGGCTCAAGTGTCAGATCCATCCAGCCGTAGCACCCCTTGCAGTTCGAGATATAGCGTGTAACCCAAGACTTGGCATGCCTTCGGTTCTTGATAGTATTGTTGGGATTGAGAAATATCCACGGCCATTCCAGAACGCGCTTGCACTCGACAAGCATCAATGACGTTCGATGATCGTCCTCAAGAACAAGGTCAATGAATCCAGAGTGGCCCGTTGTTGAGTCGCGCCAAGAATGCTCTGTGTGAAGCACTTTCCAGCCGTGTGCGGACATAGTCTCTCGGACGTGATGCTCAATCCCAATCTGGAGAGGGAAGCCAGATTGATTGATAACCTCATCGAGTTTCATGTCATCCATGCTCAGACCGTGAGTAAAGGTCGCTAACGAATAGGGCTTCCAAATGACGGGAAACAATCCGTCACCAATGAAGGCAGTACCTCCATCCTCGAAACGACAAAGCCCCATCTGTTTCCTGATGGGGCTTTGTCGTTCCTGATTGCCAAGGAGGCTCAGTCATACTTGGCGCATGGGCCGGATCGTCATGCCGGCGGAAGAACGTCACCCCGGAATGCTTGAATCCGGGGCCGGCATCCAGAACAGCCGCTATCGAAGCGATCCACGCCTTCTGGATTCCGGCTTCCGCCGGAATGACGAGGAGGGGCGGCCAGAAAGCGTGCCGAGCTTCATTGGTAATCAAGTTGTCGTTTGGCAGTTTCTGCGAGCACTACATCACCCGCAAGCCCCCACCGCCCCGCAGGCGCTGCAGAAGTCGCAGCCGTCCTTGCGGATTACGGTGTAGTTGCCGCACTCCTTGCACAGGGCGCCTTGCATGATCTTCGGCGCGCTGGCTTCGCGCGGGGCTTCGAGGATGCCCATTTCGCGCGTCGGGTAGCCGTTCTCGTCGAGGATGCCGAGCATGGCGTAGCGGTGCATGATGAGGCGCGCGATGTAGGCCACGGTCGACGGCCAGTTTTGCTGCTTGCGCGTGCCGGGGACGAAGGCCATGAAGTCGCCGAGCGGCTCGGGATAGTTCAGGAGCTTGCGCAGCTTCATGCCGATCCAGGCCGGATCCATCACGCGCATGTCGAGCGAGAGGATGTGCGAGAGGCCGTCGAGCGCGCGCGGGTAGTTGCCCGACAGCCACATCGAGTAGGGCCGCGTCACGCCGTCGGGCAGGGTGATCTCCTTGAGGCCGAGCACGAAGTCCTCGCCCGAGGCGGGGTTCTGGATGTCCACCGTCCATGACAGCGTGCCGTCGGTGCCGGTCTTCGGCTCCTGCAGGCTGAACATGGAGTCGAGCACCGGGGTGGGCACCTTCTCGTCGAGGTTGCCGCAGAGCTGCTCGACGCGGTAGCGCACCACCTGCGCAACGGCGGCGACGACGCCGGGCATGCGCTTCGGCTCGCCGTGCGGCGGGAAGGGCATGTCGAACATCTCCTCGCCGCGGGTGCGGGCCAGGGTGTCGAGCTTCAGCTTGAGCCAGGCGCGATCCTGCGCGCGCATGTCCATCGACAGGGTCTTGGCGACGGCGCCGAGGCCGCGCGGCTGCTCGGAGCCGTTCACCCACACTTCGAAGGGCACCGGCCGGGCGTTCTGCTCGATGTGGCCGACGAAGAGGGCGAACTCGCCGGCCGGCGTCTCGATCATGTAGGTCCATGCCGCGTTGCCGTCGGTCATGCGCGGGCGGCCGGGCCAGCGCAGGCTGGCGAGCACCGGCGCCGGCAGGGTCTTGATGGCCAGGCGGCGGTTGGCGTCGCCGATGCGCACGTCCTGCGGCTGCTTCTTCTCGGCGCTGGGTGCGCTTTCGACCGAGAGCACCGCGCCGAGCACCTTGTTGGGGCGATAGGTGGCAAGGCCCTTGAGGCCGGACTTCCAGGCCGCCAGGTAGAGGTCCTCGAAGTCGGCGTAGGGGTAGTCCTCCGGCACGTTCACCGTCTTGGAAATGCTGGTGTCGATGTAGGGGGCCACTGCCGCCACCATTTCCTCGTGCGCCTGCGCGGAGATATCCAGCGCGGTGATGAAGTAGGACGGCAGCCTGGCCATGTCGCCGCCGAGGTACTTGTAGAGGCGCCAGGCGTAGTCCTCGACCGAGTACTGCTTGTGCGTGCCGTCGGCCATGCGCTTCTTGCGCGTGTAGGTCCACGAGAAGGGCGGCTCGATGCCGTTCGAGGCATTGTCGGCGAAGGCCAGCGAGATGGTGCCGGTCGGCGCGATCGACAGCAGGTGCGAGTTGCGGATGCCGTGCTTGCGGATCTGCTCCTTGATTTCGTTGGGCAGGCGCGAGGCGAAGTTGCCGCCGGAGAGGTAGAGGTCGGCGTTGAAGAGCGGGAAGGGGCCGCGCTCCCTGGCCAGCTCGACCGAGGCCGTGTAGGCGCGGTCGCGCATGAAGGCCGAGATCTCGGTGGCCTTGGCGCGCGCCTCCGGCGTGTCGTAGCGCAGGCCGAGCATGATCAGCGCGTCGCCGAGGCCGGTGAAGCCCAGGCCGATGCGGCGCTTGGCGTTGGCCTCGGCCTGCTGCTGCGGCAGCGGCCAGTGGGTGGCGTCGAGCACGTTGTCGAGCATGCGCGTCGAGACTTCGACGCAGCGGCCGAAGCCGGCGTAGTCGAACTCGGCCTTCGGCGTGAACGAGTGCGTGACGAAGCGGGTGAGATTGATCGAGCCGAGGCAGCAGCAGCCGTAGGGCGGTAAAGGTTGCTCCGCGCACGGGTTGGTCGCCTCGATGGTCTCGCAGTAGTTGAGGTTGTTGTCGCGGTTGATGCGGTCGAGGAACAGGATGCCCGGCTCGGCGTGGTCGTAGGTCGAGCGCATGATCTGCTCCCACAGCTCGCGCGCGCGCACCTTGCGGTAGACCCAGCTGCCGTCCTCGCGCTGGTAGGCGCCGGCGGCCTTGAAGTCGGCCGAGGGCTCGGCCTTGTGCGCCAGCTCGACGTCGCCGTCGCGCTCGACCGCCTGCATGAAGGCGTCGGTGACGCCGACCGAGATGTTGAAGTTGGTGAGGTCGCCCTGGTCCTTGGCGTGGATGAACATCTCGATGTCCGGGTGGTCGCAGCGCAGCACGCCCATCTGGGCGCCGCGGCGCGCGCCGGCGGATTCGACCGTCTCGCAGGAGCGGTCGAAGACGCGCATGTAGGACACCGGGCCCGAGGCGCGCGAGTGCGTGCCCTTGACGAAGGCGCCGACCGGGCGGATCGAGGAGAAGTCGTAGCCGACGCCGCCGCCGCGGCGCATCGTCTCGGCTGCCTGCGAGAGCGCCGTGTAGATGCCGGGGCGGGCGTCGACCACTTCGGAAATGGAGTCGCCCACCGGCTGCACGAAGCAGTTGATCAGCGTCGCCTGCAAGTCGGTGCCGGCGGCGGAGTTGATGCGGCCGGCCGGCACAAAGCCGCTTTCCTGCGCTTCGAGGAACAGCTTCTCCCAGTGGGCGCGTTTCTCTTCGGCCTCGTGGGCTGCCAGCGCGCGCGCCACGCGGGCGCGCACGTCATGCACGTTCTGCTCGTTGCCCTTGGCGTATTTCTCGAGCAGGACTTCGCCGGAAATTTCTTGCTCTGCAGGCAGGGTGTTGTCGTCGCGGAGGGTTGTCTCGTGGTTTTGGGAAGACAGAGTCGCGCTCATCTGTTTTTTTCTCCGTTGTTCGGTTTGATTCTGACCGGCGACCAATATACTGCTTCGATACGGTCATGTGAACTAGTTTTATGAAATATTTATTCGCATAAAAACAATACGATACAAAATTCTCTTGTGTAATCAATGAGAAATGACCACTAGATATAGTATGTCGCACCGCACCCTAGGGCTGGCGCGGGTTTCCAGGCGATTTCACCACTGCGGAGGGGGGTATTTCCGGCTCCTCTATGGCATATAAAACCGGCCGGTAGAGCTCGGTCTGCAGCGTGCAGTGGTCGATTTCGAAGCCGTCGTGCAGAAGCCGGGTCAGCGCATCGAGGATGCGCGGCCACTCGTCGAGGTCGCGCACGAGCACATGTGCCGAGAGCGCAGCCCGGCGCGAGGAGAGCGACCAGATATGCAGGTCGTGCACCGAGACGACGCCGTCGACCGAGGCCATGCGCCGGCCGACTTCCTGCAAGGACAGTCCCGCCGGCACGCCTTCGAGCAGGGCATGCACCGCCTCGCGCGCCAGGCGCAGGGTCGAGTAGAGGATCAGCGCGCATATCAGCAGCGAGAGCAGCGGATCGGCCGGCGTCCAGCCGGTCGCCTGGATGATGAGGCCGGCGGCCAGCGCCGCCACCGAGCCGAGCAGGTCGCCCAGCACGTGCAACAGGGCGGCGCGCGTGTTGAGCGTCGACTCCCCGTGCGCCAGCAGCCAGGCGACGCCGATATTCACCGCCAGGCCGACGAAGGCCACGCCGGTCACTGCCAGGCCGTGCACCGGGACGGGGTGGAGCAGGCGGTCGGCCGCGCTCCAGGCGATGCCGAGGATCACCGCCAGCATGAAGCCGGCGTTGCCCAGCGCGGCGAGGATTTCGAGGCGCTGCAGGCCGAAGCTGAGGCGGGCAGTCGGCGGACGCCGCGTCGCCCAGGCGGCGGAGGCGGCGATGGCGAGGGCCAGGGCATCGGTGAGCATGTGGCCTGCGTCGGAGAGCAGCGCCAGCGAGCCGGCCCACCAGCCGGCGCCGGCCTCGACGCCGGCGTAGAGCAGCGTGACGATCAGCGCGGCGGGCAGATAGGCGGCGTGGTGATGGTGGTGATCGTGGTCGTGGTTGTGGGCCATATGCGGACGGTCAGTATCCCGTCATTCCCGCGAAAGCGGGAATCCAGGTTTTTCTGGGTTCCCGCTTTCGCGGGAACGACAACTCTGTGCCATGTTCAGCCGACCAGCGCCGCCGCGTGCTGCGCGATCATCCATTCCTCGTCGGTGGGCAGAACGAGGACGTCGACCTTGCTGGCATCCGCACTGATGCGCGCGGCGTGGCGGGCGTTGGCCGCGGCGTCGAGCTGCACGCCGAGCCAGCCGGCCTGCGCGCAGACCTTCTCGCGCACCGGCGCGGCGTGCTCGCCGATGCCGGCGGTGAACACCAGCGCGTCGAGGCCGCCCAGCGCGGCGGCGAGCGAACCCAGCTCGCGGGCGATGCGGTAGCAGAACAGCTCGACCGCCTCGGCCGCTTCCGGCGCCGGGCTGTCGAGCAGCGCGCGCATGTCCTGGCTGACGCCGGAGACGCCGAGCAGGCCGGATTCCTTGTAGAGCAGCTTCGTCAGCGCGGCGGCGTCTAGGCGATGGAACTCCATCAGGTGCAGCAGCACGCCCGGGTCGATGGCGCCGCAGCGCGTGCCCATCATGAGGCCGTCGAGGGCGGTGAAGCCCATCGTCGTGGCGATGCTTTTTCGTTGATGCATGGCGCACATCGAGGCGCCGTTGCCGAGGTGGGCGACGACGACGCGGCCGTCGGCCCGCTCGCCCAGGTGCTGCGGCAGGATGCGGGCGACGTATTCGTAGGACAGGCCGTGGAAGCCGTAGCGCCTGATGCCGGCCTCCGAGAGGCGGCGCGGCAGGGCGAAGCGGCGCGCCACGGCGGGCTGGCTCATGTGGAAGGCGGTGTCGAAGCAGGCCACCTGCGGAACGCCGGGCAGGAGCGCCGAGAGGGCGCGGATGCCGGCGACATTGTGCGGCTGGTGCAGCGGCGCCAGCGGGATGAAGCCGGCCAGCGCCTCGATGTCGGCGGCGGCCAGCCGCACCGGCGCGCAATAGCGCTCGGCGCCGTGCACGACGCGGTGCCCGACCGAAGCGATCCGCCAGCCGCCATTGTGTTCGTCCAGCCAGTGCACGAGGAAGTCCAGCGTGCGGCGGTGCTGCGCTTCGGCGGGCAGGCCGGCGAGCTCCGCGAAAGTCAGTTCCGCCAGCACGGCGCCGCCGGCGTCCTCTGCCTTCAGGCGCGGCTGCGCGCCGATGCCGTCGAGCTCGCCGCGCAGCGCGGCCTGCGGCCGCAGCGGCTCGGCGCGCTCGAAGAGGGCGAACTTGATGCTCGACGAGCCGGCGTTGATGGTGAGGATGGCTTGGGTCATGGTGTCATTCGTCATTCCCGCGGAAGCGGGAATCCAGCGATCTGCGAGACCGTGGATCCCCGCGTGTGCGGGGATGACTAGGTGGTTTTCGCCGCCTTGCGCTTGGCGTGGGCCATCAGCAGCGCGATGGCGCAGGAGGCGGCGCGCGTCTCGGCGGTGTCGGCGCGGCTGGTCAGCACGATGGGCACGCGGGCGCCGACCACCACGCCGGTGAGCAGCGCTTCGGCCAGGTATTCGAGCTGCTTGGCCAGCATGTTGCCGGATTCGATGTCGGGCACCACCAGGATGTCGGCGCGGCCGGCCACGGCGGAGCGGATGCCCTTGGTCTTGGCGGCAATGATGGAGACGGCGTTGTCGAAAGCCAGCGGGCCGTCGAGCACGCCGCCGGCGATCTGGCCGCGGTCGGCCATCTTGCACAGGGCGGCGGCGTCCAGGGTGCTGCGCATCTTCGGCGTCACCATCTCGACGGCGGCAAGGATCGCCACCTTCGGCTCGGCGATGCCCAGCACCAGGGCGAGGTCGATGGCGTTCTGCACGATGTCGGCCTTGCATTCGAGATCCGGCTCGATGTTGATGGCGGCGTCGGTGATGAGCAGCAGCTTCGGGTAGGTCGGCACGTCGGCGAGGAAGACGTGGCTGATGCGCCGCGCCGTGCGCAGGCCGTTGGCCGCCACCACTTCGCCGATCAGCTCGTCGGTGTGCAGCGAGCCCTTCATCAGCGCCTCCGCCTTGCCTTCGCGCGCCAGCGCCACGGCGCGGGCCGCCGCGGCGTGGCTGTGCTCGGCGTCGATGAGGGTGAGGCCGGCCAGGTCGATGCCCTGCTGTTCGGCCACCGCCCGCATCTTCGCAATCGGGCCGATCAGCGTGGGAACGATGAGGCCGGCCTGCGTCGCCTCGATCACGCCGAGGAGGGACTCCTTGTCGCAGGGATGGGCCACCGCCATCGGGATCGGCGGCAGGCCCCGGGTGCGCTCGAGCAGGTGCTGGTAGCGCGCTTCGCGGTCTACGAGGGTGACCCCTGGCAGCTCGATGCGCGGGCGCTTGATCTTCTCGGTCGGGGCCAGCACCTCGGCCGTGCCGCGGATCACCGGCTGGCCGTCCTGGTTGGTGCACAGGCAGTCGAAGAGGATGTGGTGGTTGTGGTCGAACTTGCGCGTCGCCGTGAGACGGACGGTGATGGTGTCGCCGAGCCCGACCGGGCGCGAGAAGTGCATCGTCTGGTCGATGTAGAGGGTGCCCGGGCCGGGGAACTGCGTGCCGAGCACGGTGGAGATCAGCGCGCCGCCCCACATGCCGTGGGCGATCACCTCGCGGAACAGGCTGCTCCTGGCGTATTCGGGGTCGACATGGGCCGGGTTCACGTCGCCCGACATGATGGCGAAGAGCTGGATGTCCTCCGGCCTGAGGGTGCGCACCAGGGTGGCGGTATCGCCGATGCGAATTTCGTCGTAGGTGCGGTTCTCGATGTATTCCTGGGGTTCCATGTCGGTTCTCGGTCGGTCAGGGTGCTTCACACGCTATTCCCCCGACATTGCCGCGTCATTGCGCAAAGTCAACAAATCACCGGCCGCCATGCGTGATGCGGTAGATGGCGCCGGCCTGGTCGTCGGAGACCAGCAGCGAGCCGTCGGGCAGCACCAGCACGTCGGCCGGCCGGCCCCAGGCCGATTCGCCCTGCAGCCAGCCCTCGGCGAAGGGCTCGTAGGCGACCGCCTTGCTATCCTGGAGGCGCACCAGGCTGACGCGGTAGCCGCTTTTCTTCGAGCGGTTCCAGGAGCCGTGCTCGGCAATGAAGACCTGGTGCCGGTATTCCGGCGGGAACATCGCGCCGTCGTAGAACCTCATGCCGAGGGCGGCCACATGCGGCCCCAGATTCTGCGCCGGCGGCACGAAATCGGCGCAGCGCCCGCGTTTTTCCGGCCGCCTGCCGAATTCCGGATCGGCCAGGCTGCCGCCGTGGCAGTAGGGGTAGCCGAAGTGCAGGCCGGCGCGCGGCGCGCGGTTGAGCTCGTCCGGCGGCGCATCCTCGCCCATCCAGTCGCGGCCGTTGTCGGTGAACCACAGCTCCCTCGTTCCAGGGTGCCAGGCGAAGCCCACCGTATTGCGCACGCCGCGCGCGAAGACTTCGAGCCCGGAGCCGTCTGCGTTCATGCGCAGGATGCTGGCGTAGCGCTCGGGGTCGGGCTCGCAGATGTTGCAGGGCGCGCCGACCGGGACATACAGCTTGCCGTCCGGGCCGAAGGCGATGAATTTCCAGCCGTGATGGGTTTCCCTCGGGAAGTCCCCGCGCACGACGACAGCGGGCGGCGGATTCTCCAGGCGCTTCTCGATGCCGTCGAAGCGCAGGATGCGGCTCACTGCCGAGACGTACAGCGCACCGCCGCGGAAGGCGACGCCGACCGGCAGCTGCAGCCCTTCGGCGACGAGGTGGGTGCGCGTCACCCTGTGGGCATCGTCGAACTTCAGCGCGTGTACCTTGCCGGCGCGCATGGAACCGACGAAGAGCGTGTTTTCCGCGCCGAGCGCCATGCCGCGCGCGTTGTCCGCGCGGGCGAACAGCTCGATGCGAAAGCCCGGCGGCAGCTTGATTTTGTCGAGCGGCAGTTCGCCCGCGCCCGCGCCGGCGGCCGACAATGCAAGCAGCAGATGGATCAGGCCATGCCCGAGGCGCATGATGCCTCCGTCCTTATTTTGCCAGGCCGGCTTCCGCCGGGGCGGCCGGCCCGAGCCTGCATCGGCCAGGGCAATTGCCGGGGCATGGCTTCATTCCCCGTCGGCAGTGAGTTGGTGCACCCAGGCAATAGCTTGGGTCAGCAGCCCGCCCAAGTCGTTCAGCGTCAGGCGATCGCCCAGCCTCTGCAGCAGGCCGACGGTGCCGGCCATGTCGTTGTCGTCATAGCGTTCTATCAGTTCGAGCAGGAATCCCAGTTCGCCTTCGTGCCGCGAGAGGGCGCGCCGCGCGTCGGGGGCGACGGATATGTGCGACAGGATGTCTGTCATGGGCAGGCTCAGCGCCGTCGGCATGAACGACATCAGCCCGGTGATGAAGGCGAGATCCATCAGGTCCCGGCGCGTCCGGTAGGCCTTTTCCGCCATCAACTCCATCAGGCGGCCGCGCAGCGCGGCCAGCTGCAGCAGGGGGTTGCGGTTGAGCGGCGTGTCCGGCCGGTGGAAGAGCAGCAGCTGCAGCCAGCGCAGCAGCTGGCGCTGGCCGAGCACCGTGATGGCGTTGCGCACCGAAGTGATGCGCGAGCTGAGCCCGCCGCCGACGGCGACAGAATTGGTCAGGCGCAGCAGGTTGATCAGCAGCGCCGGCTCGCCCTTGAAGGCGGCCTCGATTTCGGCCTGGTCGGCCTCCTCGCGGCCTGCCAGGTCGATGATGCGGAAGAGCCCGCGCGTCGAAGGGTCCAGCTCGCGGCCTTCGATGACGACGGGCCTGGCGAAAAAATATCCCTGGAACAGATCGAATCCGAGCCGGGCGCACTGCTGCATTTCATCTGCCGTCTCCACGCGGGAGGCGATCATCCTCGCATGGCGGTGCTGAAGGCGGCCGGAGAGCGCCTTGAAAGTGGCCGGCATGTCGGCGCCGACGTCGATCTTGACATAGCTCAGGAGGTCCGGCAGCGCGGCGAAGCCTGCGCCGGATTCCCCCGACCAATGCAGGCTGAAGGCATAGCCCCGGGCGGCCAGATCGCTGCAGCGCTGCAGAAGGATCGGGCCGAAATCCTGCGCCGACTCGATTTCCAGCACGGTCTGCCGCGGCGGCAGCAATTCGATCAGGTCTTCGAGCAGGAACTCCGGGTCGACATTGATGAAGGCCAGCTGGTTGGCCAGGGCCGAGGACAGGCCCAGCTCCGCGAAGGCCTTGCAGACGACGTCCGAGGTGGCTTTCTTGGGGGACTCGATATCGGCGCGGTTCTGCGGGCCCTTGCGGAACAGGAGCTCGTAACCCAGCGTGGCCTGCCGGCTGTCGAGGATGGGCTGCCTGCCGAGGAATACTTCCGGGAGCTGTTCCGCTTCGCTTGTCATCGCATTTGTACTGCAAGTCGGCAGGCTATTATGCCGGAACCGCATAGCCTTTCCCGATCCTGATTGCCCACAACACTCAGCAGGAGCTGGAGGCGTCCATGGCATGTCTTCCCCCCTTTGCAAAAGGGGGACAGGGGGGATTTAACGGCGGTTGGCGTTGCTGCACCGCTGCAAAATCGACGCCAGGTGATTCGTGCGATTGCCCGGGCGGCCCCAGGCAGGGCTACCCGGGAAAGGCAGCGCCTTCCGCCGCTGCGGGCGCATCCGGCGGTCGAGGCGTCCGCAGCGTGCCGGTGGAGGGGGTCAGGGCGAAGATTTCGCAGCCGTGGCTCCGGTCGAGGAGCCGGTCGACCCTCATCCGCAAGGTGCCTCCGCGTTGCTGCAAATGGACCGGAACGCCCGGCTGCAGCGTTTGCGCCGGGGCGATGATGGCCGGGCCGTTGCCGGCCGAAGGCAGCCTGGGCAGGACGATGACGCGGACGGCCCTGGCCTGCCTGCGCCCGAACCCATCTTCCGTTTCCAGCGGGATCGTCGTCGATATGCCGCCCGGCGCCAGTTTCTGCAGCCCGAGTTCCAGGCTCTGCAGGTCGCCCGTCACCACGCGGCGCGTCAGGCAGATGTACACCGCATTCAGTTCCCGGGGACGCAGACCGACGATTTCCCCGACCCCCACCGGGGCGGCGTTTCCGGCAATGTACTGCAGGGAGAATCCGCCGGGGCTTTCGTTGCCGATGGACCACTCGCTGGTGTCGACCTTCACCGGCAGGGTGTCGGTGCGGCGGCGGTTGGCGGGCCCGGCCAGGTAGGACCACAGCGAATCCAGGCCGACCACGAGATCCACGCGCGGCCTGAATTTCTGCCGGCTGAAACGGCGTTTTGGCGTCGCGCTCCATAAGCGGAGGAGATTGCCCAGCAGCTCGATGCATTGCGGCGGGTTACCGGCCTGCGGCAGGCCGAGGTGTGCCGGGTCGATACCGGACTCCAGGGCGCCGATCTGTTCCTTGATGCGGGCGACCAGCCGATTGCAGTTCAGGACCAGATCGCCCTCCTCGATGGGCGTCTTGCCGGCGCGTATCAGGGAGCGGCCGGCGCCGGTTTCTCCGGCCTTGAGCAGGAAGCGTGCATTCGTCGGGCATCGGGCTGCGGCCTGCGCGTCCTCGATTTCGGCAAGTGCGGCGTGCCGTTCTATGTAGAGGCGCACCTGCTCCAGTTCTCCCGGGGCGAGCTTGGTCGGTTCGGCAAAATCGAGGAGCAGGGCATCCAGGTAGATACGTTCCGGGCTTGCCGCCGTACCGGGCGGAATCTGGCCGGCGAAGCCGCCGCTGCGTGCCGAGCGGTAAAGGCGATGCAGTTCGCTCCAGGCCGATTTGGAGCCGCGCGCATAGACACGGTAGGCCAGGACGAGTCGCTGCGCCTGGAACTGCATGGCCTGCACGACAGCGAGCCGGACGGATTTCGCATGGCCGATGCCGATCCATTTCCGCCTGTACTCCTGGGCGATGCCGGCATGGCCTGCGGCCACCGTCTTGAGCAGCGCGTTCGCGGCAAGGAATTCCAGTTGCAGTTCCTGCTCGAGGGGGAGGGGGCTGACGGCCAGTTTGCGCTCGACTTCCCGCACCAGGTCGAGCACGGTTTCACGGGCGGCTTCGAGCAGCGCGCTGCGCTGGCGGCTGCCGGCTGCGCGGAAGCGCTGCAATTCGTCGATCAGCGCCTGTGCGGCGGAGCCGGGCCGATCCCGGGGCAGGCCGGAGAGCCAGAGGCGGAAGCGCTCGGCATCGGGCAGGCCCAGATCTGCGCCGGGGAACCATTGATTCGGTTTCATTGTTTCAGGGTGTCACAGGAGAGAGAATCATGTCAGCAAAATTTTTCACGCCCTGTTCCGTTCGTCGCCCGGATTCGGCCGTTCGCACACTGCGCTACACTGCCAATCATGAATATCGTCTCCTGGAACATCCAGTGGGGGAGGGGGTGCGACGGCCTGGTCGATCTGGCCCGTATCGTCCGGACGGCACGCGAAACCGCCGATTTCGACGTGCTCTGCCTGCAGGAGGTCGCCGTCGGCTTTCAGGGACTGCCCGGCAATCTCGGAGAGGATCAGGTGGCGACGTTGCGCGCGCTGCTGCCGGGCTTTGTCGTGCTGTTCGGCATCGCGGCGGACCTGCCCGACGGGCCGGGCGGTCGCAGCCAGTTCGGCAATGTTCTGGCAACCAGGCTTCCGCTGCGGCAAGTCTTCCGCCATCTGCTGCCCTGGCCGGCCGATCCTGCGGTGCCCAGCATGCAACGCATGGCACTGGAGGCGGTGCTCGAATCGCCGGTTGGACCGGTACGCATCGTCACCACGCATCTGGCGTATTACTCTGCGCGCCAGCGCATGGCCCAGGTTGCCGCATTGCGATCCCTGCATGCCGAAGCCTGCGCCCATGCGCGCGATCCCCGGCCCGGCGGGAGCGAGCGCGGCACGCCCTTTGACGTTTCGCATCGTCCGGCCTCTGCGGTGTTCTGCGGCGATTTCAATTTCGAACCCGGATCGCCCGAACATGACGCCCTGCAGGCACCATTCGGCGACGGCGCGTCGACCCTGCGCGATGCCTGGCGCCTGGCGCATGGCCTCCAGGCCCACGCGCACAGCGTCGGCCTGCACGGAGCGGATTGGCCGGACCATCCCTATTGCTGCGACTTCTTCTTCGTCAGCGAGGATCTCGCCGGCCGCGTGTGCCGGGTGGAGGTGAATCAGCGAACGGATGCCTCGGATCACCAGCCCATCCTGCTCGAGCTTGCGCTGCGTAATTAGTTGAGAATTAAAGAAATACCCCGAGAAATACTCCGATCCGCACGGTAAGCTGGTTTCCGCTAAGCAAGCATCACTGGCAGCCGGATTCACGCCTCATTGCTGGAAGCCTCAAGCATTTTCTCCCAAGTCTTTGTTCCGGATGATTCCGGCAACATGCCCTCTGCAGGCACGAATCTTGTTCTATCTCGTCCGGTACGCATGTGGCCGGAAACTATCCGGTTCATAAAAGAAGATCGGTGTTGGAGGGCTTCCGGTGCCAGCCGGGGGCGGGGACAGGCTAAACGGAAGGATCGAGGACATGAGCGAAACCTTTATCGAAGAAACGACCGAAGCGGCTGCCAGGGTGGCGAGCCGGCTGCGCATCGACCGGCGCGAGTTCATGCAGTTCTGCGCGGCGACGGCGGCCACGCTGGGCTTGTCGACCGGCGCCGAGGCGGCCATCGCCAAGGCGGTCGAGAAGGCCAGGCGGCCGTCGGTGATCTGGCTGCACTTCCAGGAATGCACCGGCTGCTCGGAATCGCTGCTGCGCGCCGAGCATCCGACGCTGGAGAAGCTGATCCTCGACGTGATTTCGCTCGACTACCACGAGACGCTGATGGCCGCCGCCGGCCACCAGGCCGAGGCGGCGCGCAAGGCCGCCATGAAGGCCAACAAGGGCAAATACATCCTGGTGGTGGAGGGCGCGATTCCAACCAAGCAGAACGGCATTTTCTGCAAGATCGGCGGCCATACCGCGATCGACCTGCTGAAGGAGTGCGCGGCCGATGCCGCGGCGGTGATCGCCATGGGTTCCTGCGCCTCCTGGGGCGGCATGCCCTCGACGATTCCCTCGATTGCCGGTGCCGACTCGAGCCCGACGGGTTCGTCCGGCGTGGCCGACGTGCTCGGCAAGCCGGTGGTGACGATTCCCGGCTGTCCGCCCAACCCCTACAACTTCCTCGCCACGGCGGTGCATTTCCTCACCTTCGGCAAGCTGCCCGACATCGACGAGCTGGGCCGGCCGAAGTTCGCCTACGGCCGCATCGTGCACGAGCACTGCGAGCGGCGCGCCCATTTCGACGCCGGCCGCTTCGCCCTGGCCTTCGGCGACGAGGGCCACCGCAAGGGCTACTGCCTGTACAAGCTCGGCTGCAAGGGGCCGGAGACCCATGCCAACTGCTCGACCATCGGCTTCGGCGACGTCGGCGAGTCGAACTGGCCGGTGGCCTGCGGCCACCCCTGCATCGGCTGCTCGGAGAAGGGTGTGGGCTTCACCAAGCCGATCCACATGACGGCGCAGCTGAAGAACGTCAGCCCGCCCGCCTCCTACCCCGGCATCGTCGAGCAGCAGGGCAAGTCGAGTTTTGCCGCCGCTGCCGCACTGGCGGCCATCGCGGGCGCTGCGGCCGGCGCCGGCGCCATGCTGGCGAAGAACCTCGGCAAGCAGGACGCCGAAGGCAAGCCGCAGCAGAAAGGCGAGTGACCATGGACCGGCGCAAATTCTTCAAGGCGTCGCTGGCCGGCGGCGCCGCCCTCGCAGCGGGGGCGGCATCCTGTCCGGCACAGGCGCGCGACAACAAGGGCATGCCGCCCGAGGCGGTCGGCCTGCTCTTCGATTCCACCCTCTGCGTCGGCTGCAAGGCCTGCGTGGCCGCCTGCAAGGAGGCCAACGGCATGCCGGCGGAGTTCTCGACGCAGGAGCAGTACTGGGACACGCCGCTCGACCTCTCCGGCAAGACGCTCAACGTCATCAAGGTCTACAAGCAGGGCGAGGCGAAGCGGAAGGACAGCGAGGCGGATGGCTACGCCTTCGTCAAGAAGTCCTGCATGCACTGCGTCGATCCTTCCTGCGTCTCGGCCTGCCCGGTCTCGGCCATGAAGAAGGATGAGAAGACCGGCATCGTCAGCTACGACAAGGACGCCTGCATCGGCTGCCGCTACTGCGTCGCCGCCTGCCCCTTCGGCGTGCCGCGCTTCACCTACGACAAGGCCGTGCCGCAGATCAGCAAGTGCCAGTTGTGCGTGCACCGGCACAAGGACGGCAAGTATGCCGCCTGCGCCGAGGTCTGCCCGACCGGCGCCACGCTCTACGGCAAGGTGTCCGTGCTGCGCGAGGAGGTCCGGCGGCGGCTGGCGATGAAGCCCGGCGAGATGGCCACGTTCCCGCGCGGCCATCTGCGTGCGGCCGAGGAGAAGGCGCTTCAGGGCGCGCCGCAAGGCAAGGGCGAGGTGCGCCGCGCCGGCTGGCGCGTCGAGAGCGACCAGAGCGCCTATCCGAACGTCGCCGCCAGGTATCTCGATCACACCTACGGCGAGAAGGAGTTCGGCGGCACGCAGCTGCTGATGCTCTCCGGCGTCTCCTTCCAGAAGCTGGGCTATCCGGACCTGCCGCCGCGCTCCGACGCCGCGGTCTCGGAAACCATCCAGCACACGCTCTACGGCGGCCTCATCGCGCCGATCGCCGTACTGGGGGCGCTGACTTTCGTCGCCCGGCGCAACGTCAAGCCCGAAGACGGGGAAGGAGGCCACCATGGCTGATCATGCACACGCGCCGCGCCCGCTCGGCGGCGGCCTGCTCTCGTCGTTCACGCTGCTGCTCGGCGTGCTCTCGGCGATCGCCGGCGTCATCCTGATCTACCGCTTCATCAACGGCCTCGGCGCGGTGACCAACCTCAGCGACGGCTATCCCTGGGGCATCTGGATCGCCTACGACGTGGTGATCGGCTCGGCCTTCGCCTGCGGCGGCTACGCCATGGCGCTGCTGGTCTACATCTTCAACAAGGGGCAGTACCACCCGCTGGTGCGGCCGGCGCTGCTGGCCAGCCTGTTCGGCTACACGCTGGCCGGCGTCTCGGTCATCTTCGACCTCGGCCGCTGGTGGAACTTCTGGCACATCTTCTGGCCCGGCTACGCCCAGGTGAATTCGGTGATGTTCGAGGTGGCGGTGTGCATCTCGGCCTACATCGTCGTGATGTGGATCGAGTTCTCGCCGGCCTTCCTCGAGAAATGGGGCATGAAGGACGCGAAGCAGAAGCTCAACAAGCTGCTGTTCTTCTTCATCGCCCTGGGCGTGCTGCTGCCCTCGATGCACCAGTCCTCGCTGGGTTCCCTGCTGGTGATCTTCGGCCAGCAGATCCACCCGCTCTGGCAGTCGGGCTGGATGCTGCCGGTGACCTACCTGCTGACGGCCATCCTGCTCGGCTTCGCCGTGGTGATCTTCGAGGCGACGCTGTCCGCGACCGGCTTCAAGCGCCAGCTGGAAACGCCGGTGCTGACGCCGCTGGCCAAGGTGATGTACCTGACGCTGGCCGCCTACGTCGCCGTGCGCGTCGCCGAGATCGTGGTGCGCGGCGCGCTCGGCACGGCTTTCGCCGCCACCTGGCAGGCCTTCTGGTTCTGGATCGAGATGGCCTCCTTCCTCGTGCCGCTGGTGCTCCTCGCCACGGAAGAGGCACGCCGCAACCCCGGCAAGCTGTTCGCCGGCGCCGTGCTGCTGATGCTGGGCGGCTTCCTGCTGCGCATCAACGGCTATCTCGTCGGCTACATGACGGGCGAGGGCTGGAGCTACTTCCCCTCGCTCGCCGAGCTGATGGTCACGATCGGCATCATCGCCTTCGAGATCCTGGCCTACATCGTCATCGTCAGAAACTATCCCGTGCTGCCCGCCGCGCAGCCGGCCACGCGCTAAAGGAGAGGTAAAAAATGGGACAACGCATCACGATCGATCCGATCACCCGCATCGAGGGCCACCTGCGCATCGACTGCGATATCGAGGGCGGCAAGGTCAAGAGGGCCTGGTCGTCGGGCCAGATGTGGCGCGGCGTGGAACTGATCCTGCTCGGCCGCGATCCGCGCGACGCCTGGGCCATCACCCAGCGCATCTGCGGCGTGTGCACCACGGTGCACGCCATCACCTCGGTGCGCGCGGTGGAGAACGCCCTGCAGCTGGAAGTGCCGCTGAACGCCCAGTACATCCGCAACCTGATCATCCTGGCGCACGCGGTGCACGACCACATCGTGCATTTCTACCACCTCTCCGCGCTCGACTGGGTGGATGTCGTTTCCGCCTTGAAGGCCGATCCGGACGCCACCTCGCGCCTGGCCGAGAGCCTCTCCTCCTGGAGCGGCAACGGCAAGTTCGAGATGCGCGCGGTGAAGGAGCGCCTGAAGGGTTTCGTGGACGGCGGCCAGCTCGGCATCTTCACCAACGGCTACTGGGGCCATCCGGCGATGAAGCTGCCGCCGGAAGTGAACCTCCTCGCCGTGGCGCACTACCTGCAGGCCCTCGACGTGCAGCGCAAGGCCAACAAGATCGTCTCCATCCTCGGCAGCAAGACGCCGCACATCCAGAACGTCGCCGTCGGCGGGGTCTCCAACGCCATTTCCACCGACAGCTACTCGACGCTCGGCGTCGAACGCCTGCTCGCCATCAAGGGCTGGATCGACGAGCTGGCCGACTTCGTCAAGAACGTCTATCTCATCGACGTCGCCGCGGTGGGCGCCTTCTACGCCGACTGGACCAAGTACGGCGCCGGCGTCACCAACTACCTGGCCGTGCCGGACATCCCGCTCGACACCAAGGGCACCCAGTTCGCCCTGCCCGGCGGCTACATCGCCAACAAGGACCTCGGCTCCTTCAAGGCGATCAAGACCTTCAACGACGAATACTGGGTCAAGGGCGTCGAGGAGGCCACCAAGCACTCCTGGTACGAGGGCTCCAAGGCGCTGCACCCGTACAAGGGCGAGACCAGGCCGCAGTACACCGACTTCAAGGACGACGGCAAATACTCCTGGCTGAAGTCGCCGACCTTCTACGGCAAGCCGGCCCAGGTCGGCCCGCTGTCGCGCGTGCTGTGCATGCTTGCCGCCGGGCACGAGCCGACCAAGAAGTACGCCACCGCCGCGCTCGACACCGTCTCGGCGCTGGCCAAGACCAAGGTCGGGCTGGAGGCCATGCATTCCACCATCGGCCGCCATGCCGCCCGCGCCGTCTCCTGCGCGGTGCAGGTGGACATGCTGGCCGACCAGTGGCAACTGCTGGTGAACAACATCGCCAAGGGCGACGTCGCCACCTACAACAAGCCGGTCTTCCCGAAGGGCGAGATTGTCGGCCAGGGCTACCACGAGGCGCCGCGCGGCGCGCTTTCGCACTGGGTCGTCATCGACGACGGCAAGATCAAGAACTACCAGTGCGTCGTGCCCTCGACCTGGAACGCCTGCCCGCGGAACGAGAAGGACGAGCCGGGGCCCTACGAGGCGTCGATCGCCGACAACCCGATCGCCGATCCCGAGCGTCCGCTGGAAGTGCTGCGCACGGTGCACTCCTTCGACCCCTGCATCGCCTGCGCCATCCACGTCACCGACACGGAGAACGGCAGTGCGATCACGGTGAAGGCGAAGTAAGCTATCCACTCCCTCTCCCGCTGGCGGGAGAGGGTCGGGGTGAGGGTGGACGGCCGTTGCCCCTCACCCTGACCCTCTCCCCGCGGGCGGGGAGAGGGGACTTTGTTGGAGCTCTCTTGAAAATCGTCATCCTCGGCATCGGCAACACCATCCTCAGCGACGAAGGCGTCGGCGTGCATGCGGCCGAGGCGCTGCGCGCGGCCTATGCGGTGCCGGCGAATATCGAAGTCATCGACGGCGGCACCGCCGGCATGGAACTGCTCGATCCGCTCGCCGGCACGGATCTGCTGGTGGTGCTCGACGCCGTCAAGGCGAAACGCGCGCCCGGCACGGTGATTCTCCTCACCGGCAAGGAAGTGCCGGTGTTCTTCCGCTCCAAGCTCTCGCCGCATCAGGTCAGCATCTGCGACGTGCTGGCCAGCCTCGAATTCGCCGGCGACCCGCCGAAGGACCTGGTGCTGATCGGCTGCGAGCCCCTCAGCCTGGAGCTCGGCACCGAACTGACGCAGACCGTCGCTGAGAAAGTGCCGGAAATGGTCGCCTCCGCCGTGGCGCAACTCGCGGCGCGCGGCATTCATCTCTCGCCGCGCAAGGCGACGGCCGAGGTCAACTGAAATGTGCCTTGCCATTCCCTCGCGTGTCCTGGAGATCAATGACCTGATGGCGGTGGTCGACACCGCCGGCGAGCAGCGCCAGGTCAGCCTGATGCTCATGCATGAAGACGTGGCCGTCGGCGACTACGTGCTCATCCAGCACGGCAGCTTTGCCTTTGAGCGCGTCGACCCCGAGCGCGCCCGCGAGGCCCTGGCGCTGATGGAGGAAGCCTTCGCGCAGGGAGCCGCCGATGTCCGCGCCTGGTGAGATTTTCGCCCCTCACCCCGACCCTCTCCCCGCAAGCGGGGCGAGGGGGTTTTCCTCCTCCCTTCCCCCGCTTGCGGGAGAGGAAATTTCGGGGGAGAGGGCCGCAGTGCGCATCCACGCCGACGACCCTGCGCCCCTCCTCGAAGCCGCCTTCCGCCGCATCCAGGCCGAGACGATGGCCGACGTGCCCATCCTCAATCCGGCGCTCTCCGTCGAGGCCGTCGGCTTCGCCCGTTGGCAAAATCACTGGCTCGGCATCCTTATCACGCCCTGGTTCATGAACCTGGTGCTGGTGCCCGGAGCAGCGGAAACCTGGCAGAGCGTGGCGCCGGGCCTGCGCCGCTTCCTCAGGTTTCCTTCCGGCGACTTTGCCTTCCTCGGCAGCGACGAAGCAGAACTCGGCGAATTCCAGTCCTGCTCGCTGTTCTCGCCCATGGGCGAGTTCGTCGACCAGGCGGGTGCGCGCGAGGTTGCCCGCGCCGCGCTCGAAGCCTTGCAGAGCGATCCCGCCGCCGTGCCGCCTGCGCCAGGCAAGGAAGCCTTCGAAGACCCCCAAAAAGCCGCGCTCGATCGGCCGATGAGCAAGCGGGAATTCCTCGGGAGCGTGCTCAGGCGCGGCAAAAATTCCCCCCTTTGAAAAAGGGGGGCAGGGGGGATTTAAAGCGGCAGTCGATTAGCTGCAAACTTCAGCCGAGACTGGACGCCGCTCCCGCACGTCCGACTTCAAACCGCCACCGCCTCCCCCCAGTAGTGGTAGGAAGCGAAGCGCGGGCCGTGGATGTACATCGCCTGCACCTGCGGATCGAAGCCCGCCTCCTTCAGGATGGCCGGGATGTCGCGGCCGAGGTGGCAGCCGCCGGAGAACTTCCCCCACACCGGCTGCAGGCGCGACTGCCATTTGCGCACGCTCTCGTCCGGCGCGCGGCCGTGCTCCGAGAACAGCAGCCGGCCGCCGGGCGCCAGCACGCGGCGCACCTCGCGCAGTGCCGTCACCGGATCGGGGATGGTGCATAGCGTGTAGGTGCTGACCACCGTGTCGAAGGCATGGTCGGCCAGCGGCAGGCGCTCGGCGCCGATGCCGACGATCTCCACCGGCAGCCGCGCCGCGCGGCTGCGCTTCATCGCCAGCCGGTGCATGGTGAGCGACGGCTCGACACCGACGAGTTCGTGCACCCGGCCGGTGTCGTAAAAGGGCAGATTCAGCCCGGTGCCGAGGCCAATCTCCAGCACGCGCCCCTGCGCCTGCGGAATCACCTTCATCCGCTGCTCGGCGACCGACTGCATGCCGCAGGCGAAATCGATCAGCCAGGGCAGCACATTGCGCTCATACCAGTTGCCGTGTGACATTCGTCATCCTCGCTCATGCCAGGGCAATCGCATTTGACCAGGCCGTGTTGCCGCGTGACCATTCCCCCCTTTGAAAAAGGGGGGCCAGGGGGGATTTACCGGCCCACGCCAGGAACCAACCACTTCAAATCCTCCCTGTCCCTCCTTTTTCAAAGGAGGGGACCCTCCGATGGGCAACCTCGCAGGTCCAAATGCGATTGCCCTGTTGCCAATGCCAGCGTGCAGTATAGCCGCCGCCGTCTGCTGTAAAGTGCCGGAAGGCGCCACGGAAAAGGGGAGAGCGGGGCGATGGACGAGCAAGGTTCCGTCAGGATGGAAGCGTTGCGGCGCAATCTGCTGCTGGCGCTGCTGGCCCTCGCCGTGGCCTGCGCCTGGCTCAGGCCGCTCGACGACATGGCCGGCGTCCAGGCGCAGGCCGGCTTCAAGCGCGCCGTGGCCAGCTTCGCCACGGCGCGGGCGCTGAACGCCGTCATCTCCGTCGTCCAGGGCACCGAACTCTCCGTGCAGCCGCTCGGCGTCGGCGTCACCCTCACGCCCGGCCAGATGCTCGATCCGCTCAACGACCTGGTCGAGCGCTTCTCCGAACTCATGCTCATGGCGAGCGTCGCCTTCGGCGTGCAACTGCTGCTGCTCGAGATGGGCGTGCACTGGGGCATGTCGCTGCTGCTGAGTCTCGCCGCCGCCGGCTGGGCCTGGCAAACCTGGTTACGCAAGCGCCCGCCCGCGCTGCTCACCCGCGTGCTGGTGGCGCTGCTGCTGGTGCGCTTCATCGTGCCGCTGGCCGGCACGGCGAGCGACCTCGTCTATCGCGGCTTCATGCAGGAACAGTACGCCGCCGGCCAGCAGGGCATCGAGCAGGCCTCGCAGGCCCTCGGCGCGCTCGCCCCCGACGGGGGTGCCGCCGACAGGAAGTGGTGGCAGCTCGACAAGCACATCGGGCAACTCGGCGCCACCATCGACAAGACCGTCGAGCACGCCATCCGCCTCATCGTCGTCTTCCTGCTGCAGACCCTGATCCTGCCGCTCGCCGTGTTCTGGATCCTCCTGCGCACCAGCCGCATGCTGTCGGCGGCAGGAACGGGGAATTAGCGGAAGCGGGATCGGGCAGATCGGGAGAAAGTCAGTCGCTGGGGGACGGCGAGGATTTCTTTGGGGAGCGCTTTCAGCAAGGTGCTGCCATTGCGCTATCTCACGAATTTCAGGCAGTTCTACCTGACCTTCCCCGATGCGGGAAAACTCTACGCACTGCGTAGAGAATTGAGCTGGACGCACTGGCGGCTGGTCATGCGGGTCGAAAACCCGCAGGCCAGGGACTACTACATCGAGGAAACCGCCCGCCAGCAATGGACTTCCCGGGCCTTGGAGCGCGCCATCGAGACCTGCAGCTTCGAGCGCCTGCTGAAAGCGCCCCAGTCGGCCGTTCCGGCTGCTCAGGCTGCCGATCCGATGCATCTCCTGAAAGACCCCTACATCCTCGAATTCCTCGACCTGCCGGAGAAACCGGACTTCAGCGAACGCCAGCTTGAAGACGCCCTTGTCACCCGCCTGCGCGACTTTCTCATGGAGCTCGGCAAGGGCTTTTCCTTCGTCGGCCGCCAGTTCCGCATCAGCACCGAGACCACCCACTTCTATGTCGACCTGGTCTTCTACAACTACCTGCTCAAGTGCTTTGTCCTCATCGACCTGAAGACGAACAAGCTCGCCCACGCCGGCATCGGGCAGATGGACATGTACGTGAGGATGTTCGACGATCTCAAGCGCGGCGAGGACGACAACCCCACGATCGGCATCATCCTCTGCGCCGACAAGGACGAAACTCTCGTCCGCTACTCCGTCCTGCGCGAAAGCCAGCAGCTTTTCGCCTCCAAATATCGTCTTGTCCTCTCCAGCGAGGAGGAACTCCGGGCCGAACTCGAACGCCGCCACATCCTCGATTGGCCGCATCAGGACGATGGGCGATAATCCATGAAAGCCCAGGCGGGTTTCACCTTGCGCGGGCGCAACCCCGATGTACTGACCTGCATCGCCAACCTCTCCAACCCACGCCCGGCCAGATGCTCGATCCGCTCAACGACCTGGTCGAGCGCTTCTCCGACCTCATGCTCATGGCGAGCGTCGCCTTCGGCGTGCAACTGCTGCTGCTCGATATGGGCGTGCACTGGGGCATGTCGCTGCTGCTGAGTCTCGCCGCCGGCCAGCAGGGCATCGAACAGGCCTCGCAGGCCCTCGGCGCGCTCGCCCCCGACGGGGGCGCCGCCGACAGGAAGTGGTGGCAGCTCGACAAGCACATAGGGCAACTCGGCGCCACCATCGACAAGACCGTCGAGCACGCCATCCGCCTCATCGTCGTCTTCCTGCTGCAGACCCTGATCCTGCCGCTCGCCGTGTTCTGGATACTTCTGCGCACCAGCCGTATGCTGGCGGCAGCAGGGGCGGGGAATTAGCGGAAGCGGGATCCGGGGATCAGGAGAAAGTCAGTCGCCGTGAGACGGCGAGGGTTTCTGGAGGGGCGCTTCCGGCCAATAGCGGTCGGTCGTAAGCAATATGTGCGAGTCGTCGATGATCGCTTAGCGGAACCCCCAACAACCGGCCCTTGACGGACATCGAACAGGTGCCGAAGCTGACTTGGTGGATGGCAGTTCAACGCGTCTCGGGCAGAATTGCAGAATGCGAAGAGCAGGCAGGAGCAGAAAATGCCGCACGATCAGGGACTACCGCAGACCGGAGATTCGCAAGAAATCGGGCAAGACGCCGCCGACTGCCTGAACGCCAACCGCCCGAGAAGTTGGAAGCTGACGCAGCTTGATGGGGACAACGACTACGGATTCGATTACCAGGTCCAGATAACTGCAGGGCAGCAGGTAATTCACCCTTTCCGCCTGCAGCTGAAGGGCACCCGCTCTCCCAAGCGGAGCGCGGACGGCTCCCATCTCTCCGTCGTACTCTCGGCCTCCACGCTGCGCTACTACGACAACACCGAAGAGCCCGTTCTGCTCGTGCTCTGCGATCTCAAGGTTGATCGGGAGGAGCCGAGAAACTGTCCGCTCTATTACGTCTGGATTCGAGAAGAGCTCCGGCGCATCCAAATCGACGAAGTCGCATTGACGCAGGAGGAAGTCGCTGTTCACGTCCCAGCCGCGAACGTGCTCAGCCGAAGCACTGATCTGTTGGCTGACGTGCGCAAGTATCACCGGCTTGCGAAGATCGGCCACGCGCTGGATACGCGCGTGGCCGGCATGCGCCCAGACCTTGACGCCAGCCAGCGCGTCGCGCTGCTCGAAAACATCACCGAGGGCATCGCTGCGCGCAATGTCGCATTCACCGAAGCGTTGGCGGAGCCCGCCCGAGACATATGGATCAGTCCGCCACAGGGCAGCTTGGCCTGGATGCTGACTGAAGCTCGAAACAGCATTAATGTGGGTAGGATTGCTAAGTGCGAGTCTTTCCTTCGGCAAGCGGCCGACAAGCTGAACTCTGCGACATGCCTCGAGAAAGCGGAGTATTGGCATCTCACTGGCCGTCTGCACAACGCATACGGCGCGGACGAACTGGCCTCGGACGCATTCAAACAGGCGACACAGCTCGGCGCCCAGCCGAAATACTGGTCGGCCTGGGCCGAGAGTGAGCTACGTCGGCGGTTTCGGCTCAACGGCAGTGAAGACTTCTCCGAGGTCATCGCGGCTCTTCCTACGGGCGAAGAGCCAATGCTACTGTCCATCAAAGCGAGGCTGCTCGCCGCGAACCGGCGCTACGACGAGGCGATCGCATTGCTCGACAGCTTCGGAGGCGCGGAGAGCCTCGCGTCGCGTGCCATTGTCCAGACCATGTATTCGAAGCACGAGGAGGCACTAAGAGCCTGCAAGGAAGGGCTCACGTTGGCCGGCGTTCGCGAAAACACGCGTCAGTTGTTTCTCGTGCTGCGCGCGCGAGCCCGCTTCAACTTGGCACTCAAGAACGCGCGCCGCGTCGAGACCAAAGAAGACTCCAAGGAGGACGAAATTCTCCCACCTTCTGGCCTTCCTGGAACGGACCCCGAAGCGCTTCGTCTGGCTTGGGCCGACATCCAAGAAGCCGCTGAAGCCCTGGAAGAGATTGGCTGGGTCAGCAACGCGGAATTCTTAGTCGACATGTGGGTCGCAACGGCGAGCATGCTGGGAAAGCAGAAGGAAATCCTCGCCCGCGTGCTGGCCGCTGCCAGAAAACGGCCATTATCGGCTGAACTGCAGAACGCGGCTGAGACCATCGCGGCGCAGTGCGGGGACTTCGAAGCCGCCTTGGAAGTCAATGCGAGGCTCCCCGACGGAGACCTGAAGTTCTTGCGTAGGGCGGCGTTTCTTCACGAGTCCGGCAAGCATCGGGCCTGCATGGAACTGATGGAGGAGCGAATTGCCAAGATCAGCAGCTCGCATCAGCTTTTCGGGAGCGCTTTGGTGATGGCTGCGGTTTCGGCTGATGTGCTGGCGCGGGGCGACCTCGTGGACTCTTGGCGCGAGTTGTTGCGCGACGGTCCCGTGGATCATCAGGCGCACGCTGCCGTGCTGGACTATTTCCTCACGCGGCGGCGTAACAAGCTTGAGAGCGACGAGCCGCTCACCGAACTAGAGAAGGTGGACGCCGAATTAGGGCATCCCCAGCCGACGACGGTTATGCTCTTTCAGGAGCTTGATCCAGGTCGTCGCGACCAGGCGCCACGCTTCCTCGCTGTGGCAGAACGGCTCCGCAGTCGCACCCGCCTGTCTCCCTTGATAGCATTACACATGGGCATCGCCTTGTCGGCTCTAGAACGGTGGCTGCAACTCGCCGATCTGTGTGCGGAGGCCGAGAGGGAGTTCGACACAACAGAGAGACTCAAAGCGTTTCAAGCGCTCGCTCTCGACAGGCTTGGCAGGTCCGAAGAAGCGCGGACTATTTTGGAAGAGATGATCGAGGGCGGGATCGCCGACAGCCTCGCCCTGAATACCTACGTGAACATCATGGTGCGGTGGGGATACGTCGACCGCGCCATCGATGCCGCGGAGAAGATCCTAGAACGCGCCCAGACTAAAGAGCGCAAAGCGGAGTGTGTGCGCCTGCTCTTCAACTTAGAGCAGAACACCGATCCAAGCAGTCCTCGGCTCGTCGACTTGGCGTTTAGGATGGGAGAGTTGGCCGATTCAGACAATGAGGTCGAAGAAGGTGTCTTCATCTCTATGGTGATGATCGGCACCAGCTTCGGCCGTGGGCCGCTCACCGAGGCTCGGCAAGCCGAGTTCAGCGAGAGAGCAAATAGTTTCTTTCAGAAGTTCCCGGACTCGAAGGTACTCAAGCGCGTCGAGGTCGCACAGCAGGCCGGGGGCAATGAGATCCTGCGGGCAATGAAAGCGGCCGTAGGCTTGACTGATGAGCGCGAGAAGGCGCAGGCGCGACTTGAAGCGCAGTTGCAGCGCGGAGAGCTTCCCATTCCCTACGCTTGGCGGCCAAAGAACGTGCTCTCGAACGTGCAGGACGTGGCACACCTTTGGGAGTTGACCAAGAATTCTGGGGCCGACGACAAGAAGTATCACTTGAACATGGTCGGCGCCCAGTGGAAGCCTTTGTCTGCCGGCAGCCTGAGGGGGCAAACGCCACTTATTGACCTCATCACTCTCTTCATCTTGCGCGATCTAAATTTGATCGACGAACTGTTCGCTTTCTTTCCGAGAGTGGCAATCGCTCAACAGACGCTGGGTGACCTGATGAAGATGACCCAGATATTCACCGGCAGCATTTGGCGCGATAAGTGCCTTGAACTCAGAGAGAAGTTGAAAGCACACCTTGACCGAATCCTGCAACCACACACAACACCGGAACATGAAGAGCCGCGCCTGTCGTTGGCGTCGCGGGAACTGGCGCAACTGGTTCGGACGAACAGTTACCTGCTCTATTCGGATGATGTGCTCTTTCGCGTTTGGTGTCTGAGGAGTGACGGCACTCCTGGAGGCATGTGCACGCTGGACCTGCTCCTCGCCCTGGAGGAGACCGGGCGCTTCACCACTGAGCAAGTCGCCAAGAAGCTTGCGCAGCTCTGCTCGTGGCGCGTCGGTATTCACTTGTTACTACGGCATCAGGTCGCAGTTGTGCCAACGGAGGTGCTCGGCGCCAGGAGCGTGCAGGCCGGGGTGGACATGCTGCAACGATCGCGAGATTTCATGTTGATTGCCGGAGGAATGTGGGACGTCCGGTCCGATTTCGTAGGCGGCCTAAGGCATGTTGGAAGCGTAGTGCGTGAGCTCGTGCAGCTTCCAAATGTGCCGACCATCGCGATTTCCTCCTTCGTCGGCGTTTGGTTTGTCAAAGCAAAACTGCGTACCGACGCGCCGCTAAATCCCCTACATGTCCTATGCAGTATCGCTCTTTACGCTATCTCTCCTGAGATACTGGACGATGACAGCGCCAGACGACTTTGGTCGGTCTATCTTGAGCTTGTCGAATTCGAGCACGGGCGCATGATGGACGAGGAAAAGGAACGCGAGGCTAGGCGCAAACTCGCCCGCGAAGCGGCAGTTCTTGATGCGCGCATGGCTGCGGAGGGTCAGATAGTTGGATCGACTTTGAATGAGAGGTTAATGAAAGGATTGACGCCGCGAACGGAAGCAGCCGACGTGTTTGTTCAGGCCTACTCGGAGGCGCGCCTTGCCGAGGCCATTGAGAAGAGAACCTCTCAGCAGTAGCGCGGGCGGGTTCCAGTTACTCAGTGAGCCATTACCTGAACTCTTGCGTCGCATCAGACTGATTCCTGAGGATCAACTGCTCTGAGGGTTCCAAACGCGGTGACCGCTCTTATCGGACGTTGGGAGCCCGGAGTCTAGGTGTCCACTTTGGGTCGTAAGTTCTCCGTCGCCGTCCCGCAGCGACTGACTTTCCCCGGACTTGGCCGGCAAGCTCGCGCAAATCGCTGAGCAGGGCGTCGACGCTTTCCGGCTGCTATCCCAGACGCACATGAGGCGGGCGCCGCCGACGGCGATGAAGACGTAGAAGCGCCAGCCGCCCTGGCGCAACCCCTTCCAATTCTCGCAATGTATGACAATCATACATTCAAGAAAATGAGGCCACCTTCATCCTTCCTGCCTCGTGCCGCAACGGCCGCCATGGAGCGCGCGCTGGGCGTCGCCCCGGTCGTCGTGCTGCTCGGCGCGCGGAGGACCGGCAAGAGCACGCCGGTGCGCGCGCTGCCGCAACTGGCGGACCGTCCCTGCCTGACGCTGGACGACTTCGATCTGCGCGCAGCGGCTGCTGCCGATCGAAGTCAAGGCCGCCGCCCGTGTTACGACCGGCGATGCCAAGGGGCTGGAAGCCTTCCTCGACGAGTACCCCGATCTCGCCGACGGCGGGCTGCTGTTGTATGGCGGCAAGGAGATTTTTCCCGTCACGCGGCGGGTGCTTGCTGTGCCGTGGTGGGTTGCCTGCTGAATGTCCAGATCGCATCGGCGCCCGCGTGCCCCGCGAAGTTTATGAAACCTTGTGCCGTGCCGCCGAACTGACGGGTGCCACGGTCAATCAGTTTCTGGTGCAAGCTGCGCTGAAAGAGGCACGGGAAGTTATCGAGCGGCAAGAAGTCATCCGCCTATCGCCGCGCGACTGGAACTGGTTGCTCGACCTGATGGAAAACCCGCCCAAGCCGAATGCCAAGCTGAAGGCCGCCCTGAAGCGTTATCGGAAAGCCCAGCGACCGCAAAGCCCGGGCCGGCGGGCAGCGAATGGTAGAGTAGTGCGACCCCACCAACCCGAACCACCGCCATGACCACTCTGGACAACCTGCTGAAACTCGTCGGTACGCCGCGCGATGGCGCGCTGCTGCGCTTTTCGCTCGGCAACGAGTACCTGAAGGCCGGCGACGCGGCGCAGGCGGCGGCGCATTTCCGCGCGGCGGTGGACAAGGATCCGAAGTACTCGGCGGCGTGGAAGCTGCTCGGCAAGGCGCTGGCCGAGGCGGGGCAGGCGGCGGAAGCGCTGGCGGCCTACCGCGAGGGCATCGCGGTGGCCGAGGCGAAGGGCGACATCCAGGCGGCGAAGGAAATGAAGGTGTTCGCGCGGCGCCTCGAACGCGCCGCTTGCGGCGGCAACGATCCCGGCGCCGTGTCGTAGCGACTGACTTTTTCAAACTCAGACCTGATTACCAACGAAACTCAGCCGACATTGCGCGAACGGTGCCGTCCATTGTCGCTCTTGATTAATGACAAACCTCAGCACATGACCGGACATTCCACGGAAGCCGTCATTCCGGGGCCACCCGCAGGGTGGAACCCGGAATCCAGTGGCCTTATCAGCGGACGTACTGGATTCCGGCCCCGGATTCAAGCATTCCGGGGTGACGTTCTTCCGCCGGAATGACGAAGCTGAGGTTTGTCGCTAGTCAGGTTGTCGCTTGCGCCGTGAGGCCGGTCTCCCCCTTTGGAAAAGGGGGAACAAGGGGGATTTTTGACGGTGGCCAGTGCGCGAGCGGCTGATAAATCCCCCCTCGCCCCCCTTTTTCAAAGGGGGGAACAGGGGCGGCTGCAGCCCCTGGCTCAAGCTGAGCGTCATTGGCAATCAGGAACTCAGAAGAACGCCGACACCCCGTCGATGCGCTCGAGGCGGATGACGATGCGGCTCGACTGCTGGCTGCGAGCGATGACGTGGTGTTCGTCCACGGCAACGACGACGGCGTTGATGCTGACGCCGTTGGCGTGGATGGCGACGCCGCGGTTCTTGTCCTTGCTTTCCAGCAGCACGGCGCGGATCGGATCCTTTTCCGCCGCGGCGTCGGCCGCCAGGGCGGGGCCGGCGAGCAGGGCGGAGAGCAGCAGGGGGACGGGGAAGCGAAGGCGGAAAGGCATGGCGTTCTCCTGGTGGGTTGCCGGCCTGCGGGATGCGGCGGCCGGATTATGATAACGTAAAGGGGTGTAGCCACGGCTCAGCCGGATCATGCCCGAACAAGACGTTTGCGACCTGCCGGGGATCGTTGCCCGCTGGCATAACGATCCCGCCAATCTGGTGCAGATCCTGCGCGACGTGCAGGAATCCTGCGGCACGATCCCCTCCGATACGCTGGATCGACTCGCCCACCTGCTCGATGTGCCGCGCGTGCGCATCGAGTCGACGGCCAGCTTCTACGCCTTTTTCCACGCCGAGTCGCACGGCGCCTACGAGGTCCTCTTTTCCGGCAACATCATCGACCACATGGCCGGCCGGGAGGCGCTCAAGCAGTATTTCTGCGAGCGGCTCTGGCTGGAGCCGAAGAAGCTCTCCGAGGACGGCCTGGTGTACGTCGACGATACCGCCGACATCGGCCTGGCCGATCAGGCGCCGGCGCTGCTGGTGAACGGCCTTGCGATTCCTTCGCTCGACAAGGCGCGCCTCGACCTCGTTGCCGAACTGATCCGGGCGCGGAAGCCGCTCGCCGACTGGCCGCCGATGCTGTTCGAAATCGCCGATAACCTGCGCAAGGCCGGCCCGCTGACGGGCGAGGCGTTCGTGCCGGGCGCGGCGCTGAAGGCGACCCTGGCGCGCGGCGCCGAGGCGACGCTGGCGGAACTCGATTCGTCCAATCTGCGCGGCCGCGGCGGCGCCGGCTTCAAGACGGCGACCAAGTGGGCGAGCTGCCGCCAGGCGGAAGGCGAGGCGCACTATGTGGTATGCAACGCCGACGAGGGCGAGCCGGGCACCTTCAAGGATCGCGTGCTGCTCGCCCGCCACGCCGATCTCATCTTCGAGGGCATGACGCTGTGCGCCCGCGTCATCGGCGCGCGCCGGGGCTTCCTTTATCTGCGCGGCGAGTACAGGAACCTGCTGGAGAGACTAAAGTCAGTCCTGGCGAGACGGCGCGAGGCCGGCCTGCTGGGGCAGAACATCCTCGGCCACACGGACGAAAATGGCGGTTTCGACTTCGACATCGAGATTCATCTGGGGGCCGGCGCCTACGTCTGCGGCGAGGAGTCTGCGCTGATCGAGTCGCTGGAGGGCAGGCCGGGCAAGCCGAGAAACCGCCCGCCCTTTCCCGACCGCTGCGGCTACCGCAATCAGCCGACGGTGGTGAACAATGTCGAGACCTTCGCCTGCGCGGCGAGGATCGCCGAGCGCGGCGGCGCCTGGTTCGCCGCGCTGGGCACGCCGCAGTCGACCGGGACCAAGCTGATCTCGATCTCCGGCGACTGCCGGCGGCCCGGCCTCTACGAATATCCCTTCGGCGTCGCCGTGCGGCAGATCCTCATCGATTGCGGCGCCGAGGACGCCCATGCCGTGCAGGTCTCCGGGCCCTCGGGCACCTGCATCTCCTTCCGCGAATTCGACCGCTGCATCGCCTTCGAGGATCTGCCCACGGCGGGCGCCTTCATGGTCTTCTCGCGCGAACGCGACATGTTCGAGGTGGCGCGCAGCTTCACCCACTTCTTTGCCGACGAGAGCTGCGGCTTCTGCACGCCCTGCCGCGTTGGCACCTCGCTGCTGAAGAACACCATGGACAAGCTGGCGGCGGGCAAGGGTTCGGCCTGCGACATGAACGAGATGAAGCACATCATGCAGGTCCTGCGCGGCACGGCCCATTGCGGCCTCGGCCACACGGCCGCCAACCCGGTGGTGCAGACCATGGAGAAGTTTCCCGACGCCTACGAGAGGCGGCTGAAGCGGCTCGACTTCGAGCCGGCCTTCGACCTCGACGGCGCCTTGCAGACCGCGCGCCTCATCACCGGCCGCGACGATCCCTGGGCACACCTGGCGGACGAATGACCCAAAAGACTTTTACCCTCGACGGCAAGCTCATTCCCTTCGAAGAGGGCGAGAGCATCATGGAGGCGGCCGCCGCGGCGGGCGTGTACATCCCGCATCTGTGCCACCACCCTGAGTTCACGCCGCACGGCTCCTGCAAGTTGTGCACGGTGAGTATCGGCGGGCGGCTCGGCGCGGCGTGTACCAACCGGGCCGCCGCCGGCATGACGGTGGCGAGCGAGACCGAGGCGCTCAACGCCGACCGCCGCGCGCTCGTGCAGATGCTCTTCGTCGAGGGCAACCACGTCTGCCCGTCCTGCGAGAAGAGCGGCCACTGCCGGCTGCAGGCGGTGGCCTACCATCTCGGCATGCTGACGCCGCATTTCACGCATTTCTATCCGGCGCGCGACCTCGATGCCTCGCATCCGGACGTGCTGCTGGAGCGCAACCGCTGCATCCTCTGCGAGCTGTGCGTGCGCGCCAGCCGCGACGTCGACGGCAAGAACGTCTTCGGCGTCGGCGGACGCGGCATCAAGTCTCGCCTCATCGTCAATTCCGCCAGCGGACGGCTGGCCGACACCAACCTGTCGGTGAGGGATCGCGCCGTCGAGGTCTGCCCGACCGGCGCCCTCATCCGCAAGCGCCACGGCTTCACGATTCCCATCGGCAAGCGGCTCTACGACCATCAAAGCATCGCCGACCTTCCCCCTCTCCCCGCCAAGCGGGGAGAGGGCCGGGGTGAGGGGTAAGCATGACCAAGCTGAAGGTCGCCACCTGCTCGCTCGCCGGCTGCTTCGGCTGCCACATGTCGCTGCTCGACATCGACGAGAAGCTGTTCGAGCTGCTCGAGCTCGTCGAGTTCGACCGCTCGCCGATCACCGACATCAAGCACTGCGGCTCCTGCGACATCGGCATCGTCGAGGGCGGCGTGTGCAACGCCGAGAACGTGCATGTGTTGAAGGAATTCAGGAAGAACTGCCGCATCCTGGTGGCCATCGGCAGCTGCGCCATCACCGGCGGCATCCCCGCCTGGAGGAACAACGTCGACCTGTGGGACTGCTTCCAGGAGGTGTACCACTACGGCATCGGCCTGGAGAACGGCCAGATCCCCAACGACCCCGAGCTGCCGCTGCCCTTCGACAGGGTGCACCCGATAGGCGAGGTGGTGCGCGTCGACCACTTCCTGCCCGGCTGCCCACCGCCGGCCGAGGCGATCTGGAAGTTTCTCACCGACCTCGTGGCCGGGCGCGAGCCGAGGCTCGATTACGGGATGCTGCACTATGACTGAGCCGGCCGCCTCGCTGGAAACCGCCGCCGATTCCGCCGGCCTCAGGCGCGTCGTCATCGAACCGGTGTCGCGCGTCGAGGGCCACGGCAAGGTGACCCTGCTGCTCGACGCCGACAACCGCGTGCACCAGGTGCGCCTGCACATCGTCGAGTTCCGCGGCTTCGAGAAATTCATCCAGGGCCGGCCCTATTGGGAGGTGCCGGTGCTGGTGCAGCGTCTGTGCGGCATCTGTCCGGTGTCGCATCACCTCGCCGCCTCGAAGGCGCTCGACCTCATCGCCGGCGCGAAGCAGCTGACGCCGACCGCCGAGAAGCTGCGCCGCCTGATGCACCTGGGCCAGATCCTGCAGTCGCATGCCCTGCATTTTTTCCATCTCGCTTCGCCCGACCTGCTGTTCGGCTTCGACGCCGAGGCGGCAAAGCGCAACATCGTCCATGTCGCCGCCGTCGCGCCGGAAGTGGCGAAGAAGGGCGTGCTGCTGAGGAAATACGGCCAGGAGATCATCCGCCACACCGCCGGCAAGCGCGTGCACGGCACCGGCTCGGTGCCGGGCGGGGTGAACAAGAATCTGACGCGCGCCGAACGCGTGGCGCTGCTCGGCGAAATCGACACCATCGTCGAATGGAGCCGCGAGGCGGTCGGCATCGTGAAGAAGCTGTTCGCCGACAACGCCGGGCTTTACGAATCCTTCGGCCGCTTCGAGTCGAATCGCCTGAGCCTGGTGCGCGCCGACGGCGCCCTCGACCTCTACCACGGCGGCCTGCGCGCCACCGACGCCGCCGGCGGCACGCTCTTCGACCACGCCGACTACCAGCACTATTACGAGCTGATCCACGAGGAGGTGAAGCCCTGGTCGTACATGAAGTTCCCCTTCCTCGTCGGGCAGGGCACGGCAGCCGGCTGGTACCGCGTCGGCCCGCTGGCGCGCCTGGCGCACTGCGATTGCATCCCGACCGAGCTGGCCGAGGCCGAGCGGCGGGCCTTCAAGGCCTTCGACGACGGCGCGGTGCTGGCGGCGCCGCTCGGCTACCACTGGGCGCGCATGATCGAGATGCTGCACGCGGCGGAAGGCATCAAGGAGCTGCTGCTCGACAACGACCTCTCCGGCGGCGACCTGGTCGTGCGCGGCGAGCGGCAACTGCGCGGCGTCGGCGTCATCGAGGCGCCGCGCGGCACGCTGATCCACCACTACCGCATCAACGAGGACGACCAGATCGTCAGCGCCAACCTGATCGTCTCCACCACCCACAACAACCAGGCCATGAACGTCGCGGTGCGCGAGGTGGCGCGGCAATACTTCGACGGCCGCACGCTGACCGAGGGCCTGCTCAACCACATCGAGGTGGCCATCCGCGCCTTCGATCCCTGCCTGTCCTGCGCCACCCATGCGCTGGGCAGGATGCCGCTGGTGCTGGAGCTGGTCGATGCCGGCGGCGCGCTGGCCGATCGTTTGATTCGAGAGGGGGCGTGAAGTCCGCGCAGTTCGCTCCCTCTCCCCGCGTGCGGGGAGAGGGGGCAGGATTGATGCTTATCTTCGCCTGGGGCAATCCTTCCCGCGGCGACGACGCCCTCGGCCCGGCGCTGATCGAACGCATCGCAGCGGCGCTGCCCGCGCATCCGGAGTGGGGCGAGGTGGGGCTGCTGACCGACTTCCAGCTGCAGCCCGAGCATGCCTTCGACCTCGAGGGCCGCAGCCGCGTGCTCTTCGTCGACGCCGACGCCTCCTGCGCCGCGCCATTCGTCTTCGACCGTCTGCGCCCGCAGCCCGGCTTCGGCTACACCACCCATGCCATGAAGCCCGAAGCCCTGCTTGCCGTGTTCCGCCAGGTCATCGGCCGCGAGCCGCCGCCGGCCTGGCTGCTGAGGCTGCGCGGCACTTCCTTTGAACTCGGTGAGCCGCTGGGCGCCGAGGCCGCGGAGAACCTGGAAGCCGCTGTCGACTTCGTCGAATCCCTGCTTTCCGGACGATGGAAGCGCTTTGACTGACCTGGGTCAAAGAACGCAAATCCGCCTGCCGGTTAGCATCCTTCCAGTTCGGTCCTTCAAGCGGCAGTTTTTGTTGTTCATCGACAGGGCTGAGTCAGTAACTTATTGTTAATCAATAACAAGAAAAGCCAGTTTAGCCGGCATGCTTCTTGTTATCCCTAAGACCTTGCGGAATGGAAAGAACATGATCGTCGAAGGAAAGCTGGAATTTGAGGTCACCTGGGATGGTAAGCGGATTGCCGGGGTGTCGGTTCATTCCACCCGCCCCGTGACGGCCAGCCGTGTGCTGGAAGGAAAATCCGTCGAGGAGGTGCTGCGGCGAGTGCCCTTGCTCTTCAGCGTCTGCGGCCGGGCACAGAGCGTGGCCGCGGCGTCGGCGATCGAGGCGGCGCGCGGACTGCGCGCGGGCGAGGCGGTTCTGCTGGAGCGGGAACGTGCCATCGCGGGCGAATGCCTGCAGGAATATTGCTGGCGCATGCTGATCGACCTGCCGGCGCTGCTGGGCGAGGCGGCGCGGCCGGGCGAACTGGCCGATCTGCGCCGGCGCATCGCCGCGGCGAATGAGCCTTTCATGTGGGGCGAGGTGGCTCATGCGGCCGAGGACTTGCTGGAACGCGCCGTGTACGACATGTCGCCGGGCGCCTGGCTGAGGCTGCGGCCGGCGGCGCTTGAAGCGTGGCTGGCGCGCGGCGAGTCGCCGACGCCGCGCATGCTGGCGCGACTGCGGCGCCTGCAACTGGGCGGCGAGCACGGCCTGCTGCCTTGGCTGGAGGAGGACGATCTGCCGCTGCTGGCCGCCCGGATCGAGAACGAGCCGGACTTCACGCTGCGGCCGACCTGGCAAGGCGGGCCGGCGGAGACCGGCGCGCTGGCAAGACAGCGGGCGCACCCGGCCGTCGCGCGGGAGATTTCTCTGCACGGCGCCACGGCATCGACGCGGATGCTCGCCCGCCTGCTGGAGCTGGCCCAGCTGTCCGAGCAGCTGCGCGAAGCGCGCGCCAGCGGCATCCGCAGCGCCTCGCCGCGGCCGGGCACGGGCATCGCCGCGGTGGAGACGGCGCGCGGCACGCTCCTGCATTGGGTGGAACTGTCGGAGGGGCGCGTTGCGCGCTACCGCATCGTCGCCCCGACGGAATGGAACTTTCATCCAAAGGGCGCTTTCGTGCACGGCCTGACGGGCTGCCCGGTGCGCAGCGAGTCCGAGGCGCGCGGTGCGGCGGGGCTGCTGGCGCATGCGCTGGATCCCTGCGTGGCTTACGAGGTGAGGGTCCATGCATGAGATGAGCCTGGCCGAAGGCGTGCTCGCGATTATCGAGGACCATGCCGCCAAGGCGGGCTTCGCGCGCGTGAAGACGGTGTGGCTGGAGATCGGCGCGCTGTCCGGCGTCGAGAGCGAAGCGATGCGCTTCTGCTTCGATGCGGTGACGCGCGGCAGCCTCGCCGAGGGCGCGGCGCTGGAGATCGTCGCCGTGCCGGGCAGCAGCTGGTGCATGCAGTGCGGCGTGACGGTGCCGGTGGCGGAGCGCTACGACCCCTGCCCGCATTGCGGCGGCTACCAGTTGCAGGTGCAGGGCGGCACGGAGATGCGGGTCAAGGAACTTGAGGTGGAGTAGGAGACAATCATGTGTACAGTTTGCGGCTGCGGGCAGGGCGAAACGAAGATCGAAGGCGATCATGAGCACGAGCATCGCCACGAAGACGGCACGGTGCACAGCCATGCGCATGGCCACGACGGCGGGCATGCCCACAACCATCCCCATGCGCCGGGCGGCCTCAGCTACGCCCCGCGCCACGCCCATCCTCGCGGCCATGAGCACGCCCACGCGCCGGGCCTCTCGCCCGGCCGCATGGTGCAGATCGAGCAGGACATCCTCGCCAAGAACAACGCCTACGCCAGCGCCAACCGCAAGCAGTGGCAGGCGCGCGGCCTGTTCGCCATCAATCTGGTCTCCAGCCCCGGCTCGGGCAAGACCACACTGCTGGTCGAAACCATCGGGCGACTGGCCGGCCGCCATCCGCTGGCGGTGATCGAGGGCGACCAGCAGACCAGCAACGACGCCGAGCGCATCCGCGCCACCGGCGCGCAGGCCATCCAGGTGAACACCGGCAAGGGCTGTCACCTCGACGCCCACATGGTCGGCCACGCCTTCGAGCGGCTCGACCTCGCGCCGGGCGGCCTGCTGCTGATCGAGAACGTCGGCAACCTGGTCTGTCCGGCGGAGTTCGATTTGGGCGAAGCGCACAAGGTGGTGATCCTCTCCGTCACCGAGGGCGAGGACAAGCCGCTCAAGTACCCGAACATGTTCGCCGCCAGCGACCTCATGCTGCTGACCAAGACCGATCTGCTGCCGCACCTGAGCTTCGACGTCGCCAAGTGCATCGAGTACGCGCGCCGCGTCAATCCGAAGATCGCGGTGATGCAGCTCTCGGCGAAGAGCGGCGAGGGCATGGGCGAGTGGCTCGCCTGGCTGGAGCGGGGCGTTGCTGCCTGCATGAATGCTTGATGATCATGCAAGCGACTGACAACAATTCGTCATCCCCGCGAAAGCGGGGATCCAGCAGTACGCCGAGAGGCATCATGGATTCCCGCTTGCGCGGGAATGACGGTGCTTCGTTCAAGGCTGCATAGAATGTCTGTCGCCGCCCGCGCCTCCGCCATCGTCTGCCGCCGCATCCGCGTGCGCGGACAGGTGCAGGGCGTCGGCTTCCGGCCCTTCGTCTATCGCCTGGCGCAGGAACTGAAGCTCGCCGGCTGGGTGCGCAACGACGGCGAGGGCGTGGACATCGAGGCGGCAGGCGCGGCGCAGGCGGTCGAGGCGCTGATCGCCCGGCTCGAAACCGAGGCGCCGCCGCTGGCCAGCGTCACCGCGGTCGAAGTGGCGGAAGCGCCGATCAACGCTGTACACGGCTTCGAAATAAAAGTCAGCCTCCATGGCACGGCGAATACTTCGGTGTCGCCCGATACGGCGACCTGCCCGGACTGCCTCGCCGAGCTGTTCGATCCCGCCGGCCGCCGCTGGCGCCATGCCTTCATCAACTGCACGCACTGCGGCCCGCGCTACACCGTGACGCGGCGCCTGCCCTACGACCGGCCGCAGACCAGCATGGCCGCGTTCGAGATGTGTCCTGCCTGCCGCGCCGAGTACGACGCGCCGGCCGACCGCCGCTTCCACGCCCAGCCGAATGCCTGCCCGGAGTGTGGCCCGCGCCTGTCGTTGCGCAATGCTGCGGGCGACCCGATTGCCGAAGCGCTGTCGCGCCTGCAGCGCGGCGAGATCCTCGCCGTCAAGGGTCTCGGCGGCTACCACCTCGCCTGCGACGCATCGAACGCCGAAGCGGTGGCGCGCCTGCGGAGCCGCAAGATGCGCGAGGAGAAGCCCTTCGCCGTGATGGTCGCGAACGTCGCCTCGCTCGCGCCGTATGCCGAAGTGAGCGAGGCCGAGCGTACGCTGCTCGAATCGCGCGAGCGCCCGGTGGTGCTGCTGAAGAAGCGCGCCGGCTGCGACGAGAAACTGGCCGGCGTCGCGCCCGGCCTCGGCGAGCTTGGCGCGATGCTGCCGTGCACGCCGATCCAGTTTCTGCTTTTCCACGAGGCGGCCGGGCGGCCGAGCGGAACGGATTGGCTCGCCGTATCGCAGCGACTGACTCTGGTAATGACCAGCGCCAACCCCGGCGGCGAACCCATCGTGCGCGACGACGAGGAGGCGCTGGAAAGATTGAAAGGCATCGCCGACGCCTATCTCCAGCACGACCGCGAGATCGTCACGCGCGTCGACGACAGCGTCGTCCGCGCCGCCCACTCCCTCTCCCCCGCGAGCGGGGGAGAGGGTAGGGGTGAGGGGGCCCAGTTCATCCGCCGCGCCCGCGGCTTCACGCCACAGGCCATCAAACTGGCCAGACCCGGCCCCTCCGTCCTCGCCACCGGCGGCTTCCTCAAGAACACCCTCTGCCTCACGCGCGGCGACGAAGCCTTCCTCTCCCAGCACATCGGCGACCTCGACAACGCGTCGACCTGCCGCGCGCTGGAGGAAACCGCCCGGAGGATGATGGATCTGCTGGAGATCGAGCCGGAAATCGTCGCCCACGACCTGCATCCCGATTTCCACGGCACGCGCTTCGCTGCGGATTTCGCGCAAAGCCACGGCCTGAAGGCCATCGCCGTGCAGCACCACCACGCCCACATCGCCGCAGTGGCCGCCGAGCATCGCGCCACCGGTCCGTTGCTGGGCCTCGCTCTGGACGGCGTCGGCATGGGCACCGACAAGGGGAGCTGGGGCGGCGAGCTGCTGCAGGTGGACAACGAGCGCTTCGCCCGCCTCGGCCACCTGCGCGAGCTGGCGCTGCCCGGCGGCGACAAGGCGGCGCGCGAGCCCTGGCGCATGGCCGCCGCGGCGCTCTTCGCGCTCGGCCGCGGCGGCGAGATCAAGGCGCGCTTCCCGCAGCAGCGCGCCGCCGGCGCCGTCGCCATGATGCTCGGCGGCAACGCGCATACGCCGCCGACCTCCAGCTGCGGCCGGCTGTTCGACGCCGCCGCCGGGCTCGCCGGCCTGCGCGAGACCGCCGCCTACGAGGGGCAGGCGGCAATGCTCTACGAAAGTCAGGCTGCGCAATACGGTGAGGTGGATGCCATGCAGGACGGTTACGTTCTCGGCGAAGACGGCACGCTCGACCTGCTGCCGATGCTGGCGCGGCTGGCCGACGAACGCGAGGCCGGCTTCGCCGCCGCGCTGTTCCACGCCACGCTGGCCGAGGCGCTGGCGGCGTGGGTGCAGCGCGCCGCCCAGGAAAGCGGCATTGCGAGAGTCGCCCTCGGCGGCGGCTGTTTCCTCAACCGGATACTCAGCGAAAGCGTGCGGCGCCAGCTGGAAGTAAAAGGTTTCGAAGTGCTGGAAGCGCGGCTGGCGCCGCCCAACGACGGCGGCCTCAGCCTCGGCCAGGCCTGGGTCGCAATGAACGCATAGGAATACGAACATGTGCCTCGCAATACCGGTGAAGGTGGTGGAACTGCTCGAAGACGATCAGGCGACGGTCGACGTCGGCGGCGTGCGCAAGGAGATATCCCTGGCGCTGGTCGACGGCATCGTCGTCGGCGACTACGTCATCCTGCACGTCGGCTACGCCATCCAGAAGCTCGACGCGGAGGAGGCCGAGAAGACCCTGGCGCTCTTCGCCGAGTTGGGCGACAGCATGGGGGTGGCGCCGGCGTGAAATACATCAACGAATTCCGCGACGGGAAAACCGCGCGCGTCATCGCGGCGGCCATCGCCGCCGAGACGCGCGCCGACCGCCGCTACCACATCATGGAATTCTGCGGCGGCCACACGCACGCCATCTCGCGCTACGGCCTGTCCGACCTGCTGCCGGAGAACATCCGCCTCATCCACGGCCCGGGCTGCCCGGTGTGCGTGCTGCCGATCGGCCGCATCGACAACGCCATCGATCTCGCGCTCAACCGCGGCGTCATCCTCGCCACCTACGGCGACTGCCTGCGCGTGCCGGCCTCGGGCGGGCTGTCGCTGCTTAAGGCCAAGGCGCGCGGTGCCGACGTGCGCATGGTCTATTCCAGCGCCGACGCGCTGAAGCTGGCGCAGGACCATCCCGAGCGCGAGGTGGTGTTCTTCGCCATCGGCTTCGAGACCACCACGCCGCCCACCGCCGTGGCCATCGTGCAGGCGGAGAAACTGGGTCTCAAGAACTTCACGGTGTTCTGCAACCACGTGCTGACACCCTCGGCCATCGCCAACATCCTCGAGTCGCCGGAAGTCAGGCTGCACGGCACGGTGCCGCTCGACGCCTTCATCGGCCCGGCCCACGTGTCGACGGTGATCGGCAGCCAGCCCTACGAGCATTTCGCCGAGGAATACGAGAAGCCGGTGGTGATCGCCGGCTTCGAGCCGCTCGACGTCATGCAGGCCATCCTCATGCTGGTGCGGCAATTGAACGAGGGCCGCGCCGAGGTGGAGAACGAGTTCTCCCGCGCCGTCACCCGCGAGGGCAACGTCAAGGCGCAGAACCTGGTGGCCGAGGTGTTCGAGCTGAGGAAAAGCTTCGAGTGGCGCGGCTTGAACGAGGTGCCCTACAGCGCCCTGCGCATCAAGACGAAATACGCCGCCTGCGACGCCGAGCGCCGCTTCGGCATCGAATACAAGTCGGTTGCCGACAACCGAGCCTGCGAGTGCGGCGCGATCCTGCGCGGCCTCAAGCGCCCGCAGGACTGCAAGCTGTTCGGCACGGTGTGCACCCCCGAGAACCCGATGGGCTCCTGCATGGTGAGCTCGGAAGGGGCCTGCGCCGCGCATTACACCTATGGCCGCTACAAGGATGCGTCCGCCCCCTCACCCCGGCCCTCTCCCCGCAAGCGGGGAGAGGGAGACGGGCGGGTTAACCCCCTCTCCCCGCTTGCGGGGAGAGGGTTGGGGTGAGGGGCGGATGAGCGAACGAGCAAGATCATTGCGACGCAACCAGACGGACGCCGAGAGAAAGCTATGGCATCACTTGCGTGATCGTCGTCTGGACGGCTGGAAGTTCCGACGACAGCATCCCATCGGGCCGTTTGTGATGGATCTTTACTGCGCAGATGCAATGTTGGCGATCGAGCTCGACGGCGGCCAACACGATGATGACGAACACAGAGAATACGACGAGAAGAGAACGGCATACCTCGTCAGTCAGGGGTTGAAAGTGATGCGATTCTGGAACAACGAAGTGATGGAAAACACCCTAGGCGTTCTTGAAGCCATTCACGAGGCGTTGGGCCCCTCACCCCAGCCCTCTCCCCGCTTGCGGGGAGAGGGGGAGGGCCGGAGCGCATGAATAACGTACGCAAAGGCTACATCCGCCCGGTCGACTTCAAGCACGGCCGCGTCGACATGACCCACGGCAGCGGCGGGCGGGCGATGGCGCAGCTGATCGAGGAGCTGTTCCTCGCCGCCTTCGACAACGACTGGCTGCGCGCCGCCAACGACCAGGCCTGCTTCGCGGTGCAGGGCGGGCGCATGGTGATGGCGACGGACTCGCACGTCGTCTCGCCGCTGTTCTTCCCCGGCGGCGACATCGGCTGCCTGTCGGTGCACGGCACGGTGAACGACGTCGCCATGTCCGGCGCGAAGCCGCTGTATCTGTCGGCCAGCTTCATCCTCGAGGAGGGCTTCCCGCTCGCCGACCTCAAGCGCATCGTCGAGTCGATGGCGCAGGCGGCGCGCGAGGCCGGCGTGCCCATCGTGACGGGCGACACCAAGGTGGTGGAGCAGGGCAAGGGCGACGGCGTCTTCATCACCACCACTGGCGTCGGCGTGGTGCCGGAGGGCGTGAACATTTCCGGCGACCGGGCGCGGCCGGGGGATGCCATCCTCGTCTCCGGCACCCTGGGCGACCACGGCGTGGCCATCATGGCGCAACGCGAGAGCCTCGGTTTTGAGACGACCATTCAGTCCGACACGGCGGCGCTGCACGAGCTCGTCGCGCGCATGGTCGAGGCGGTGCCGGACATCCATGCCCTGCGCGACCCGACGCGAGGCGGGCTGGCCACCACGCTCAACGAGATCGCGCGCCAGTCCGGCGTCGGCATGATGCTGCGCGAGGAGGCCATCCCGCTGCGACAGGAGGTCGAGGCCGCCTGCGAATTCCTCGGCCTCGATCCGCTCTACGTCGCCAACGAGGGCAAGCTGATCTGCATCTGCGCGCCGGAGCATGCCGACGAACTGCTGGCGGTGATGCGCGCCCATCCGCTCGGCCGCGAGGCGGCCATCATCGGCTCGGTGCACGAAGACCCGCAGCACTTCGTGCAGATGGAAACCGGCTTCGGCGGCAAGCGCATCGTCGACTGGCTCACCGGCGAGCAGCTGCCGAGAATCTGCTGATGAAGATCCTCTTCCTCACCCACAGCTTCAACAGCCTCGCCCAGCGCCTGTACGTCGAGCTGACGCAGCGCGGCCACGAGGTTTCCATCGAGTTCGACATCAACGACAGCGTTGCCGTGGAGGCCGTCGATCTCTTCAAACCCGACCTCATCGTCGCCCCCTTCCTCAAGCGGGCGATCCCCGAGGGGGTGTGGCGCGAGCACGTCTGCCTGGTGGTGCATCCGGGCATTCCGGGAGACCGCGGCCCCTCGGCGCTCGACTGGGCGATCCTGAACGGCGAGACGGAGTGGGGCGTCACCGTGCTGCAGGCCAACGCCGTGATGGACGGCGGCGACATCTGGGCGACGCGCAGCTTCCCGATGCGTGTGGCGCGGAAGAGCAGCCTCTACCGCAACGAGGTCACCGAGGCCGCGACCGCCGCGGTGCTGGAGGCCGTGGAGAATTTCGAGCAAGGGAATTTCAAGCCCGTGCTGCTCGATTACGCCAACCGTAACGTGCGCGGCACCGAGCGTCCGCTCATGAAGCAGGACGACCGCCGCATCGACTGGGCGCGCGACGACACGGCGACGGTGCTGAGGAAGCTCCGCGCCGCCGACAGCTTTCCCGGCCTCGCCGACCGCATCGCCGGCGTGGACTGCTGGCTGTACAACGGTCACGCCGAAGGCCGGCTCCGCGGCGCCCAGCCCGGCGCGATCATCGCCCAGCGCCAGGGCGCGCTGTGCCGCGCCACGGTCGACGGCGCGGTGTGGCTCACCCACGCCAGGCGCAAGTCCGAGCAGCCCACCTTCAAGCTGCCGGCGGCACAGGCGCTGCCCGAGGCAGCCGCCGTGCCGGAATCCGCGCTGACCGTGCTGCCGCTGCGGGACGCGTCGACCTGGCAGGACATCAGCTACGAGGAGGAGGGCGGCGCCGGCTTCCTGCACTTCGACTTCTACAACGGCGCCATGTCGACGGCGGATTGCCTGCGCCTGCGCGACGCCTTTGTCGCAGCCGCGCAGCGCGAGACGAAAGTCATCGTGCTGATGGGCGGGCCGGACTTCTGGTCGAACGGCATCCACCTCAACACCATCGAGGCGGCGGAGAGCCCCGCCGACGAGTCCTGGGCCAACATCGTCGCCATGGACGACCTCTGCCGCGCCATCCTCGACTGCGGCAGCCGCTACATCGTCGCGGCCATGCAGGGCAATGCCGGCGCCGGCGGCGTCTTCCTGGCGTTGACCGCCGACCGCGTGCTGGCGCGCGAGGGCGTCATCCTCAACCCGCACTACAAGGGCATGGGCAACCTCTACGGCTCGGAGTACTGGACTTATCTCCTGCCGCGCCGCGTCGGCTGGGAGCGGGCGCATGCCGTCACGCAGCACCGCCTGCCCATCGGCGCGAAACAGGCGGTCGAGCAGGGGCTCATCGACGACTGCTTCGGTGCCGGCGTGCCGGCGTTCGCCGCGCAGGTGCGGCAGCAGGCCATCGAACTCGCGGCGCGGCCCGACCTGGCGCAATTGCTGGAAGAAAAGCGCGCCGCCCGCGCCTGCGACGAGGCGGTGAAGCCGCTCGAAGTGCACCGCGTCGAAGAGCTTGCGCGCATGAAGCTCAACTTCTACGGCTTCGACCCGAGCTATCACGTCGCGCGCTACCACTTCGTGCATCGCGTGCCGCACGCGTGGACGCCGCTGCACCTGGCGCGCCACCGGCAGAACATGTGGCAGAAACAGGCGGTATTGAAGACGCGGGCGGCATAGAGGCATCGATAAAACCCCCTTTGAAAAAGGGGGTGGCCCGAAGGGCCGGGGATTTCGCGGCCAGTAGGCCGCTCCCACACAGGCAGTCAAGGAGAAGACGATGGCAACCTTACCGATAATCCTGGTGGTCGACGACGAGGTCCGCTCGCAGGAGACCCTGCGCCGCACGCTCGAAGAGGAATTCGAGGTGCTCACCGCCTCCAGCGGCGAACAGGCGCTGGCCGTGCTGGAGCGCGAGCCGGTCGACGTCATCCTCTGCGACCAGCGCATGCCCGGCATCTCCGGCGTGCAGACGCTGAAGGAGGCGCGCAGCCGCTGGCCCGACACGGTGCGCATCATCGTCTCCGGCTACACCGAGACCGAGGACATCATCTCCGGCATCAACGAGGCCGGCATCTACCAGTATCTGCTCAAGCCCTGGCAGCCCGAGTCGCTGCTGCTCACCGTGCGCGCGGCCGCGGAGTTGTACAGGTTGCAGCAGGAGAACCACCGTCTCAATGTCGAGCTGCGCACGGCAGGGCCGGTGGCGCGGAGTCGCGTCGACGCCAAGCGCGCCCAGGTCAAGCGCGTCTTCGACACCGACCGCCTGGTGCGCGCACCGGACAGCCCGATGAACGACCTCTGCCGCCTGGTCGAGCGCATCGCCCCCTACGACATCTCCGTGCTCATCACCGGCGAGTCCGGCACCGGCAAGGAGCTGCTGGCGCGCGCCATGCACTACCGGAGCGGCCGCGCCGACAAGGCCTTTGTCGTCGAAAACTGCGGCGCGCTGCCCGACACCCTGCTCGAATCGGAACTCTTCGGCCACAAGCGCGGCTCGTTCACCGGCGCCTACGAGGACCGCATCGGCCTCTTCCAGCAGGCCGATGGCGGCACCATCTTTCTCGACGAGATCGGCGAGACCTCGCCGGCCTTCCAGGTGAAGCTGCTGCGCGTGCTGCAGGAGGGCGAGATCCGCCCGGTCGGCGGCACCAAGACTGTCTCGGTGGATGTGCGCGTCGTCTCCGCCACCAACCGCGACCTCGAGGAGGACGTGCGCCAGGGCCGCTTCCGCCAGGACCTCTACTACCGGCTGTCCACCATGACGCTGCACGTGCCGGCGCTGCGCGCGCGGCCGATGGACATCCCCTTCATCTCGCAGCAGGTGCTGGACAAGGCGAAGCTTGCGCTCGGCAAGCCGGTGAAGGGCTTCACGCAGGAGGCGATGGACTGCCTCACCGCCTACCGCTGGCCGGGCAACGTGCGCGAGCTGCAGAACGAGATCAACCGCATGCTGGCGCTCAGCGATTCCGACTGGCTCGGCGCCGAATACCTCAACGGCCGCGTCGTCCAGGCCGCCAGCCTCGAAGAGGAGCCCGAGCTGCGCATGCTCTCCGGCATCAACGGCTCGCTCAAGGACCGCCTGGAAATGCTCGAAGCGCGCGTGCTCAAGGAAGCCATGGTGCGCCACCGCTGGAACAAGACGCGGGTGGCGGACGAGCTGGGGCTGTCGCGGGTGGGACTGCGGGCGAAGCTGACGCGGTATGGGTTGGAGAGGAAGAACGGGGCGGGGTGAGGCCTAAGTCAGGTTCTCGGCCGGAGCGGCCGTTGGCCCCGGAACCCAGCGATTGTTGGTTGAGCGTCTGCTGCTCACAATCGCGAACTCACCCTTTGTGCCCGAAGCGGAACTTCAATTTTCCCCGAAGCGGCCGTTCCGCCCGGACGAAAGATTGCGACGTTTTTTGCGACTACCGTTGCTAGGCTCATGGTAGCCCATTCACGTGGCAAACGCCTCGTCAAATAGTTTCTGAATAACTCCGTGAGCTGGTTCTGTCAGCGGCTTCTCCTTTTGCAGCAACGCAATGCGCTCCGCAAACTCTGGCAGGATGTCCGGTCTCACGTCTTTCATGTAGAGCAAGGTTTTTGCGAACAGGATGCGTGCATTTACGCTCAATGGGAAATCGAGGCATTGCTGGAGATTGCCGTCAATGATTTCGCGCTCGCCGCTCAAGCCTTGGGATTTATTCTTGTCCATGCTATTACAACTCACTGCCAGCATCTGTTCCAGACGCAGCAGGTACACTGCAAATTGAGTACCATCGGGAACCATGTAGTTGGGCGTGCATGGCAGCGACGTGATACCGGGCTGCTTACCAAGCAGCACCCGTAGCTGGTGCGCGAGTTGCCGGATTGCGGTTGTTGGGGTGGTCATCGGAAAAGATTCAACTATCTGGCCGAGGCATTGGCTGTCAGTTGTCCGTACTAGGCGTAGCTGTACGGTCCAGACATCCGTTGCGGCAAGTAGATGCGTGACAACAACATAGTCACTTTTAAGCTCGCATCGCTGCGCCATTTCGACTGCGCCAGTATCGTCCCATGGCTTGGCACTGAGAAGAAAACCTCCACGTGGCCGCGCCACCCAAGGAATGAAAGCCTGTGTGCGGGCAGTTGTAAGAAATTCAATTTCTTCAACGAGGAATATGGGAAGCGCGCGGCTCATTCGCCCGGGTGGGTCGGCAAGCTGTTCCTCAACATGATCTGGTTGATTGGGCGTCTCGGCCGTACTGCCCAGAAACGACACGACGGGAGCATCGTTGGACTTTGCTGGATATAAGCTCGCTGTCGGGGTGTTCGTCTTTAGCCAGACTGGCCCTGTACCGACAAGCAGTTCAATCCCGATATCGCTTTCGGTTGTGGGTTTGCCTTGTGCGATTCTTGCCTTGGCGATTTCGTTATCCCAATAGCTGAGGTTTTCGCGCCAGTCGGGACGCTTGAATGCATAAAGCTGATCGAGAACTTTACGGGCCTGCTCTAACCGGCCGAGGTCGAGATTAGCCTTAATAAGGTTGTTGCCCACCTGCATGCCGTGCACCTTTGGGTCGAATTCTGGCTCCGCCAGTTGCAGTATCTCGGCAAGATACCCTGCGTTGCCAAGGTCGCCGCTCATCTGCATGAGCAGATCGGCCGGGGCTGGCTTGCTGGCAATGGCAAGCGATTCGCGATACAACGCCAAGGCTTGATCAAGATGTTGTGCTTTCAGTTCCGCACGTGCAAGCCACGTTTTGGCACGCCAACTGCCTGGAATAGCAGCAATGCAGCGTAAAGCCTCTTGACCTGATTCTTCGCCGTTTTTTTCGCGATGAATGACTTCATACCAGCCAAGGCCATTGTCCTGATTTGGGTCAAGTTCCAACGCATGCCACAACGTAGTCAGGGTATTTTCCTCATCCCCACGCTCGGCCTGCACCTTGGCAAGGTTGGTTAGGACGATTCCGCTTTCACCATTCCTCGAAATGTAATGTCGAAGTACGCGCTCAGAATCGTCAAGCCGGCCAACCTTCAAATACACTATGGAGAGTAGAACTGCACTGCGTTCTGTATCTTCTTCCAACTGCTGTAGTCGTTCGGCAGGTTTGACCATTTCTTCGAAGAACTGGTCGTGAAGCGAATGCGTGATGAACCCGGCAAGCTTGTCAGCATCATTCCAGTTTTGTTCGATATTACCAAGCAGGACGTTGTCGCGCCATTGCTGGCGCGTGATGAAAAGTTCGCGGCCATAAGCGTCGAATACACGAATCATATTCGGGTCGTCCGCAGGGTTCATGGTCGGTACCTGCATTTGTTGCTCAGGTATGGACTTTGATGTTTTACCGCCGAAAAGCTTTTTCAGAATGTTCATACCGCGGGTGCCTCATTAAGAACTTATCCGTAAATAATGTTTATCTTGAGATGCACTTTTCGGAACGCGATGATGCCGGCTGCGAGATGGTTGAGCGCAAGGAAGCTGCGTTCAAGCTTCTCATAGCGCACCAGTAGCTTGCGAAAACGGTTGAACCAGCTATGGCAGACCTCAACAATCCAGCGACGGGTCTTCTTTCCGGGATGCTGCTGCTTTGCCTTCTTCTCCTGCGTGCGGCTGGCCACATGAGGAATATAACCGTGGCGCTCGATGATCTCCAACGCCGGCTGGCCACGATATCCGGCATCCAGACACAAATGCTTCGAGCGCCGCTCGACCGGCGCCTCGCGCTTGATCATGATGGACGACAGAACTGCGTCGAGTTGCGTAACGTCATGCCGATTCGCCCCGGCCACGACGAACGACAAGGGGACGCCACGGCCGTCGACCAGCAGGTGACGCTTGCTCCCATTTTTTTCCCCGATCAGTCGGGTTGGGCCCGACCTGCTCTTGTGCCAGGGGAGCCTTGAATATGGCCCCATCGATACTCTGCCATCGCCAGGCAATGCCTTCCATCTGGTCGTATTCCGCCAATCCGGCTGCCCAGATTGCTTCGAATACGCCGGCACGCTCCCACTCCAGAAACCGCTTGTGGATCGCGCTGGCGCTGCCGAAGCGCTCCTTCGGCAAAGCCTTCCACTGGCAACCGGTCCGCAACACATACACAATCGCTTCGAATACCAGCCGCGCTGGCTTCGGCTTGCGCCCACCACCAGCCCTGCGCGTGTATTCCTTGTCCGCCGGTCGCTCTCGGACTGGCACCAAGGGCTCCACTCTCGCCCAGAAATCATCGGTTACCACCCATGACGCCACACGCTTCTTTCCTCGCCTCTCCTCAGTTGCCATCGCTACCTCCCTCGCCGCGTCAATGATGGCGGCTCGGAAAAGCATTATATATTATTTACGGATAAGCTCTTAGTTTCAGTTACAGGTACCGGAGTCAATTTTGGTTCTTCAACAGCCCGGCAATCGCCGGGCTGCAGAGACTGACTTTTGCCGAAGAGGCAATCGCCCCATCCATCTACGGGACGCCAATCTCTGCCGCTACGGTTGCCAGCCAACGCTCGGCCAGCGATATGGCTTCGCGCAGATCGGCGTCGTCTGGTTCGGCTACGGCACCGGGATAACGGAACGATGTCCCATAAGGCGTGAGCACGGCCGCCGCTTCGCGGCAATGCGCAATTCCAGGAAATCGGGCTTCGGCGAGCGCGACAAGCGCAGTTAGGTCGTGGGTCCTGGGGAAGTCTATGTCGGCCGCAGTGAGCAGTGCCTTCGTGGCTTTTTCGGCGGTCTGCTGGCAGTGGTAGGCCGCCGTGTCGCGATAGGGCGGGCTGCCGGTCAACAGCCGCTTCGCCGAGTCGAGGTCGCGCTGCGCCTTGGCAAGCCAGGCATCGACTTCGGCGCGGGTGGCTTCATCCATGCAGCACGCGCCCTTCGCGCAACGCCTTGCTGGTCAGCGAGGTACGCACGCGGCTGGCCTGTTCGGCTTCGGCACGGGTCTGGACGATGACGTCGCAGGGCACGCCGAGTCCCGTCAGGGAACGATAGGCCGCCTGCGCCCGCTTGTGCGGCGGCTGGTCGGAGTCGGCGACGATCACCAGCAGGTCGAGATCGCTGTCCGGGCCGGGCGTGCCCCAGGCGTGGGAGCCGAACAGGATGATCCGCTCCGGACGCAGTCCCTGCACCAGGCGCTTGCGGGCTTCTTCGATGGCGGCGGCGATGTTCATGGGCGGCGGCGATAAATCGATGGCATCAGGATAGCCCTGAACGAAGTCGGCGGCAACGCGGCGGCATTGTCCATCCCACCCAGCATCTCTCGGCCGCGGCTTATGCCGTCGCGTGCGCTTTCGCTTGTGTGTGCAGGAACTCCGGGGCGAGGTCGAAGCCGTTGTCCCAGACGACCGTGTCCATGTCTACTCGTAGAGCGGAAAAGGCGATGGGGTCGCGCAAGGCGGCGACGATTGGCCTTGAATCGCCGGCGATGAAATCCTTGAGATCGATCTCGCCTGCCGTCCCGTCGGAAAAGCGGACCCAGAGGCGGAACTCCGGCAATGCCTTGGCTTCAGTAACCCAAATCATGATTGCAGCCCTCAAACCAGCGGTGCGACGCGCTTAAACGTACCCGTCAGCGCGATGGTTGTCCAGTTCTCCGTCAGCTCGGACTGATATCCATTCCGCTGCCTATCCCAGGCTGTCGATGAACTGCTCGGCGCTGAGGATGGGGCAGGCGAAGCTGCGGGCGAGGCTGAGCAGATCCCGGTCGCCGGTCACCAGCGCCTTGGCCTTGCCGGCAAGCGCCAGCTGCAGGAAAGGCACGTCGAAAGGGTCGCGGCAGGCCGGCGTCTTCGGCGGCGGCTCGGGGATGCGCACGGTCTTGCAGTAAGGCAGGTAGTCGGCCAGCAATTCCCTCTGTTCCTCCGGCGTGAGCCTGAACTTCGGATAGGCGAGCACCCGGATCAATTCGGCCGCGGTGACGCGGGAGACGAGAGGCTGGATGCGATGCGCCTGCCAGGCCTGGCGCAACGGCGTCAGGCGCCCCTGGGCGAACACCAGCGCCGACAGAGCCAGGTTGGTGTCGATGACGACCCGGGGCGGGCCGGCCGGGCGCGTCATTTCTTCTTGCGCGAGGGCTTGGCTGCCGGCGCCCGCCGTGCCCATTGCACCGCGTCGGCAATGTCCTGCTCCTGCAGGCCCAGTTCCGCCAGCTTGGCCCGCACGGCGTCGCCGCGCTGGATGCGCACGGGCGTCAGCACGATCTGGCCGTTGCGGGCTTCCACTTCGAAATACTCGGGGGAATCGACGGCCGCCGTGATGCTCCTGGGCAGCGTCAGCTGGTTTTTCGAGGTCATTTTGGCGAGCATGTTCATCCTTTGGCTGAAAGTAAGGATTCCTTACTTTACGCGACTGGGTGCATGACCGCAAGCCGGCGCGCTCCGACGGAATCGCCGTGTTGCGGGGACTGACTTTTCCCTGGGCGGCTTCCAGGCATGCCTTGAGAAATCCGTATTGATGGCGGCTTAGTGATAGTCCTCTTCCCGCTGATGCCTGATGGCGAGGATCGTGACCGTCGCGGAATCCTCGATTTCAAACAGCGCCACGTAGCCGGTGCTGCAGAAGGGGATGATCATCTCGCGCAGCAGGGGATTGGGCGGGCCGTCGAGAACCTTGCGGCAGGAAAAGGGAAACAGCTGCAGGAATGCCAGGCCTTTGGTGATCGCGGACTGCGCGCGCATGGCGGCTGCGAGATCCTGCTCCGCAAGGTGATCGAACAGCCGGAGCAGGTCGTCCTCCGCTTCGGGCGTGAAGCGGACGTTGTATTTCATTTCGCTCTTACGCGGCGTTTCGGCTTGCCCTTGCGAGCCTGTTCGAGCCGCCTCTCCAGTTTGGCCAGGACTTCCTCAGCCGGGACATGCTTGCCCGATATCCTCGCCGTCTCGGCGGAGGCGAGCCCGCGGGCGATGAAGGCCTGCTGGGCGGTGCGGAACTCGACCTGCCGGCGCACCGATTCCTCGACGAAGCTGGACAGGGTTTCGCCTTCCTGCAAGACGGCTTCGGCGGCTTTTCGTAACTCCGGCGCGACGCGCAGCGAGGGGAGGGTGGCGGTTTTCATGGGCGGGTTCCTTGCGTTGCAAATGCGATGCAATCTTCGCGCATTCGTGCAAGAGGGTCAAGATGGAATCGCCGTCCCGCAGGGACTGAATTTTCCGGGCGTGCGCGGCCCGCCGCCCATGCCTGTGCGTGAATCCGGGACGCCGCCTTATACTACGCGCGGCGTGTTCGGGCCCGGGCCGGCATTGACGCCAGGCCAGGGTCGCCGCCTGACCTCCAATCCGGAACGGGAAAAACGATGCGAGAACTGATCAGAGATTTTGTCGCGACTGCCCGCGAAACCCTGCCGCTCGACGGCCCCGTCTATGAGTTCGGATCGTTCCTGGTGCCGGGCCAGGAGCAACTGGCGGATCTGCGCCCGCTTTTCCCCGGGGCGCAATACGTCGGCGCCGACATGCGGGAAGGCCCGGGCGTCGACTTGATCCTCAATCTGCACGACGTCGCCTTGCCGGACGCTACCGCGGGGACGGTGCTCTGCCTCGACACGCTGGAGCATGTCGAATATCCGCACAAGGCGGTGGAGGAGATCCATCGCATCCTGAAACCGGAGGGAATCGCCATCCTCACCAGCGTCATGGATTTCCCCATCCATGACTATCCCTATGACTACTGGAGATTTACGCCCGAGGCCTTCAGGTCGCTGTTGAAGCCGTTCGCGCACTGCTTCGTGGGCCATGTCGGCGTGAAAAAGCTGCCGCACACGGTGGTCGGCATCGGCTTCAAAGGCGAGGCCCCGCCCCTGGCGGCATTCGAGCAGCGCTTCGCGGCACTGCAGGAACGGTATTTCATCGAGCAGCCGATGTCGCGACTGAAATGGCTGCGCCGGATGGTCACGCCGCCGCTGCTGTCGGGCAGCGCCCGCAAGAAGCTCGGGCTGGTGCGCAGGCGCCTGAAGTAGGTCGCAACCTTCCGCTGCCGCCGTGCCGCAGGGACTGACTTTTGCTACGCATGCGCGACGCGCCGTCCGTACGCGCGCGGCGTGGATGAAGCCCTGCCTCAGAGGGATGCCGCCGGCAGCGAAACGATGCGCTCGTCGAGATGGCGCGGCTTCTCGCCGTTGTCGATCACCAGCCCCAGGGGGCAGTCGTGCGCCGCGACGAACTCCCGCAGGGCGCGCAAGGCGCGCGGGTCGGCCCGGCTGCCGAGCTTGATTTCCACGGGCAGGATGCCGGCCTCGCCGTCGAGGACCAGGTCGATTTCCGCGCCGCCGCGCGTGCGGTAGTGGAAGGGATTCATGCGGATGCCTGCGTTGGCGAAGCCGCGCAGCAGGGTTTCCGCCACCATGCCTTCCCAGGAACGGCCGTTCATCGGGTGCGTCGCCAGCGCATCGGCGTCCGTCACTTGCAGCAGGCGGTGCAGCAGACCGGAATCGCGCAGGTAACCCTTCGGGTGGCGCACCAGCTGCTTGTGCGGCGAGCGGTCCCATGCCGGCACCTGACGCCACAGGAAGGTGCCATGCGCGATCGCCAGCCAGTCGCGCACCGTCGGCTCCGAGACGCCCAGCGTGCGGGCGATCTCCGCATTGTTGAGGATGCTGCCCGAGAGGTGGCTCAGCAGCTGGATGAACTGCCGGTAGCGGTCGCGGTTGAGGTTCGGAAACAGCGCGGCGATGTCGCGCAGCAGCCAGGTGTCTAGGTAGTTGCGATGCCACAGCCGGCGGAACTCCTCGTCGCCGGACAGCCAGGGCTCCGGATAGCCGCCATGGAACCAGCATTCCAGCAGCTGGCGCAGCGACAGTCGCGGCTCGCCCGCCTTCAGGATGGCTTCAACCGGCGCGCCCTTTGCCAGCAGGCCATACAGCTTCGACGGGGGCAGGCGCCACGCCTCGGCCGGCGTCAGCGGCGCCAGTTCCGCCAGCCCGATGCGGCCGGCCAGCGTCTCGGCGATGCTTTTGGTGAGTTCCGGCGAGCTCGATCCGGAGAGCATGAACCGCCCCTTCGCCGCGCGATCCCGGTCGATGGCCACGCGCAGGGCCGGGAACAACGAGGGCGCCATTTGCGCCTCGTCGATCGCCACGCCGCCGGCATGGAGCCGCAGGAACAGATCGGGATCGGCCAGCGCCTGCTGGCGGTCCGCGGCGCTTTCTATGTCGAATCGCCGCCACGCGCCCGGCAGCATGCCCAGCAGGGTCGTCTTGCCGGACTGGCGCGCGCCGACCACCGCGACGCAGGGAAAGTGGCGCAGGAGCGTGGCGACGAAGGCGGTCAGGTGGCGGTCTGTCATGATGTAAATACTAAAGCTCTACTTTAGTATTTACAAGTAAGAATTTTCTTTGGCGGGGCAGACAGCGGATTGCCGCCGTGTTGGGGAGACTGACTTTCCCTGGAATCTGCCCCTCACCCCGGCCCTCTCCCCGTACCCGGGGAGAGGGGGAACTACAGACGCTGGCCGTGCTCGCGCGTGGTGTGGAAGCCGACCTTGGGCCAGCGCTCCTGGGTGATCTGCAGGTTGTACTTGTTGGCGGCGAGGAAAACGGGGTTGCCGTCGACGTCGGTGGCCAGCGCCGCGGCCTGCTCGCGCTCGAAGTCGCGCCGTGTCGCCTCGTCGGGGTAGGTGAGCCAGCGCGCGGTGGAGATGCTGGCGGCGTCGTAAATGGCGTCGACCTTGTATTCCGTGGCAAGGCGCTGGGCGACGATCTCGAACTGCAGCACGCCGACGGCGCCGAGCAGCAGGTTGTTGTTGATGGTCGCCTGGAACACCTGGATGGCGCCTTCCTCGCCGAGTTCCTGCAGGCCCTTCTCCAGCTGCTTCGACTTGAAGGGGTCGCGCGGCCGCGCGACGCGGAACAATTCCGGCGCGAAGTAGGGGATGCCCTTGAAGCCGAGCGCCTCGCCTTCGGTGAGCGTGTCGCCGATCTGCAGCTGGCCGTGGTTGTGGATGCCGATGATGTCGCCGGCCACCGCGTCCTCGCTCGCCACGCGCTCGTTGGCCATGAAGGTCAGGGCGTTGGCGAGCTTCATCTCCTTCGCCGTCCTGCGGTGACTGACTTTCATGCCCGGCACGTAGCGGCCGGAGCAGACGCGGAAGAAGGCGATGCGGTCGCGGTGCTTCGGGTCCATGTTGGCCTGGATCTTGAAGACGAAGCCGCTGAACGGCGCTTCCGCCGGCTGCACCAGGCGCGTGCCGCCGTCGCGCGGCTGCGGCGGCGGCGCCCATTCGACCAGCGCCTGCAGGATCTCGCGCACACCGAAGTTGTTGATGCCGGAGCCGAAGAACACCGGCGTCTGCGTGCCGGCGAGGAAGGCGGTGATGTCGAAGGGGTGGCTCGCGCCCTGGATCAGTTCGACGTCCTCGCGCAGGCGGCCGATTTCCAGCGGGAACAGTTCGTCCAGCTTCGGGTTGGCGATGCCCTCGATGAGTTCCGTTTCGCCGCCGGCGTGCTCCTCGCCCGGCTTGAAGCGCATCAGCTGCTCGTGCAGCAGGTGCCAGACGCCGCGGAAGGTCTTGCCCATGCCCAGCGGCCAGCTGATCGGCGCGCAGTCGATCTTCAGCACCGATTCGATCTCCTCGATCAGCGCCATCGGCTCGCGCACCTCGCGGTCGAGCTTGTTCACGAAGGTGATGATCGGCGTGTTGCGCATCCGGCAGACTTCCAGCAGCTTGATGGTCTGCGCTTCCACGCCCTTGGCGGCGTCGATGACCATGACGGCGGCGTCCACGGCGGTGAGTACGCGGTAGGTGTCCTCGGAGAAATCCTGGTGGCCCGGCGTGTCGAGCAGGTTGATGGTGTGGCCGCCGTAGTCGAACTGCATCACCGAGCTGGTCACCGAGATGCCGCGCTGCTTCTCCACCTCCATCCAGTCGGAAGTGGCGTGGCGCGCGCTCTTGCGCGCCTTTACCGTGCCGGCCATCAGGATGGCGCCGCCGAACAGCAGCAGCTTTTCCGTCAGCGTGGTCTTGCCCGCGTCCGGGTGGGAAATGATGGCGAAGGTGCGCCGGCGCGCGACGTCGCGCAGCAGGTCGGCGGGGAAATGGGCGGTGCTCATGACTTCAATCCAGGTTCGCTGTGGGAGCGGCGTCCACGCCGCGACACGGAAGGCGTTCGCGGCGTAGACGCCGCTCCCACAAAGGCGCGAATTATAGCGGTTGCGCCATCAATACGGCCGCACGCCGATCAGCCAGAGGTGCAGGAAGCCGGCGAACAGCGCCCAGACGCCCGTGCCGGCGGCGATCGCCATTCCGTCGCGCGCCGCGGTGCCGGGCCGGTAAGCGACGCCGGCGGCGCGGTCACGCTGGCGCGCCGAGCGGAAGTCGGCCACCGCCCAGAGCAGGAAGGCGCCGAACAGCAGCGCGTCGGCGAGGCTGCCGTTCGACAGCAGGTGGGCGATGGCCCAGACCTTGACACCTGCCACCATCGGATGGCCGAGGGCCGCCTTGATGCGGCTGCCCGGCACGTAGGCCGCCGCGATCAGGATGAAGGCGGGCAGGGTGAGCAGTGCGGCGAGGTGGCGCGTCCATCCCGGCGGCGCCCACAGCACCACCGGCTCGGCGCGGGCCAGGCCATAGCCCCAGACGATCAGGCCCAGGCCCAGGGCGGAGGCCAGCGAGTAGAGGCCCTTCCAGCGGTTTTCGCCGAAGCGCGCGACGCGATCCGCCCGCCAGCCGTCGGCGACGATGCGGATGGAGTGGGTGCCTAGAAACAGCAGCAGGCCGAGGATCAGCAGGGTCATGATGCGCCGAAGGATACCAGCATCCATCCTGCCGGATGCAACCGGGCTTTCCGGCGCGGCGCCGGAAATGCAATTGCCGCAGCCGGCAGCGTCCCCGTCGTTTTGCGATGGGAGTCGGCAACCCGTTGTTCTTGCGGCAGCGGTCCATCCGGGCCGGATCGGGCACGGAACTTGTAAGAAGCAGCGATAACAATTCGCCGGCAAGGCTCACCTATTGGGCTCAGGGAGGACTGAGGCGATGAAATCCAGCGTTGCGATCGGCGCCGACGGTCTCGAAGACAAGGACCTGATGCTGCTGCGCTCGGCGCTCAAGCTGCGCAAGGAGGAATGGATCTGGGTGGACGTCCCGCAGCAGGCGGATATCTGGGTCGTCGATGCCGAGCGGGCCGGCGCCTTGCCGTCGCATACCGCAACGAATTCCTGCAGCTTGGTTGTCGTGGCAAGCGATCCTGCCGCTGTGCTACTGCCGCAGGCGGAGGCGATCGCAAAGCCGCTCAAGGCCATGCAACTGATGCGCGCCATCGACCGGCTGCTGGCGCATGCTCCGGCCGAAGCGCCGCGCGTCGCACCGGGCCCGCCACCCGCAGGCGCCGCCACGGCCGCCGACGCGCCGCACGCCGCGCATCCCTGGCACGGGCGCCGCATCCGCCTGCTGCGCGCGCCGAGCCTGTCGAAATACCCGGTGACGGTCGAGATGATGAGCTGGGTCCAGTCGATCTGCCACGGCGCCGTTTCCTACGACGCATTGATCGAGGCCCTGCCGCTCGATCGCGAACTGCTGCAGGCCATTCTTGACGATGCGGCGCATGACGGAAACCTGGTCGATGAGAACGGCGCGGCGCTGCCGGCGCTGGCCGGTCGCAAGGCGGGCCTGATGAATCGCCTGTTCGGCAGGTAGGCGCAGCCGACTGCTGCAATCCGACTTACCGCAAATATAAAAAATTCGGAACTAATGTAATCGGCGCGCAGGTTTTTCGCAGGCCGCGCCTGCCCTGCAAACGGTTGAGGTGCAAGGAAATCCAGCACCATCCTGGATGCTGGCACGGAACTTGGGTTAAGGCGAATGGGCACCAACAGGAGACAACCCCATGGTCGAAACCTTCTACGAAACCTTGCGCCGGCAGGGCATCACGCGGCGCAGCTTCCTCAAGTTCTGCAGCCTGACGGCGACCTCGCTCGGACTCGGCTCGGCCTTCGTGCCGCGCATCGCGCAGGCGCTGGAGACCAAGCCGCGCACGCCGGTGATTTGGCTGCACGGGCTGGAATGCACCTGTTGCTCGGAGTCGTTCATCCGCTCGGCGCATCCGCTGGCGAAGGACGTGGTGCTGTCGATGCTCTCGCTCGACTACGACGACACGCTGATGGCCGCCGCGGGCCACCAGGCCGAGGCGATCCTCGAGGAGATCAAGAAGAAGTACAAGGGCCAGTACATCCTCGCCGTCGAGGGCAACCCGCCCTTGAACGAGGACGGCATGTACTGCATCCAGAGCGGCAAGCCTTTCGTCGAGAAGCTCAAATACATGGCGGCCGACGCCAAGGCCATCATCGCCTGGGGCTCCTGCGCCTCGTGGGGCTGCGTGCAGGCGGCCAAGCCGAACCCGACGCAGGCGGTGCCGGTGCACAAGGTCATCACCGGCAAGCCGATCATCAAGGTGCCGGGCTGCCCGCCGATCGCCGAGGTGATGACCGGCGTGGTCACCTACATGCTGACCTTCGAGCGCATTCCCGAGCTGGACCGCCAGGGCCGGCCGAAGATGTTCTACGGCCAGCGCATCCACGACAAGTGCTATCGCCGGCCGCATTTCGACGCCGGCCAGTTCGTCGAGGAATGGGACGACGATGCGGCGCGCCGCGGCTACTGCCTCTACAAGATGGGCTGCAAGGGGCCGACCACCTACAACGCCTGCTCGACGACGCGCTGGAACGGCGGCGTCTCCTTCCCCATCGCCTCCGGTCACGGCTGCATCGGCTGCTCCGAGGAGGGCTTCTGGGACAAGGGCTCGTTCTACGACCGGCTGACCCGCATCAAGCAGTTCGGCGTCGAGAAGAACGCAGACAAGGTGGGCGGCACGGCGGCAATGGCCGTCGGGGCCGCGGTGGCGGCGCACGCGGCGGTTTCCGCCATCAAGCGGGCGCGCGTCAATCACGCTGACGAGAATCAGGGAGCCAAGTGATCATGGGCGTGTACGAGACACAGGGTTTCAAACTCGACAACAGCGGCAAGCGCGTCGTCGTCGATCCGGTCTGCCGCATCGAGGGGCACCTGCGCGTCGAAGTGAACCTCGACGGCAACAACGTCATCCGCAACGCGGTGTCCACCGGCACCATGTGGCGCGGCCTCGAAGTCATCCTCAAGGGGCGCGACCCGCGCGACGCCTGGGCTTTTACCGAGCGCATCTGCGGCGTGTGCACCGGCACCCATGCGCTGACCTCGGTGCGCGCGGTGGAGGACGCGCTGGCCATCAGGATTCCGGAGAACGCCAACACCATCCGCAACATGATGCAGCTGACCCTGCAGGTGCACGACCACCTGGTGCATTTCTACCACCTGCACGCGCTCGACTGGGTCGACGTCGTCTCGGCCCTGAAGGCCGACCCGAAGCGCACCTCCGAACTGGCGCAGAGCATTTCTTCATGGCCGCTGTCCTCGCCCGGCTACTTCCGCGACCTGCAGAACCGCCTGAAGAAATTCGTCGAATCGGGCCAGCTCGGCCCTTTCATGAACGGCTACTGGGGCAACCCGGCCTACAAGCTGCCGCCGGAAGCCAATCTGATGGCGGTCGCGCATTATCTGGAGGCGCTCGATTTCCAGAAGGAGATCGTCAAGATCCACACCATCTTCGGCGGCAAGAACCCGCACCCGAACTGGCTGGTCGGCGGCATGCCCTGCGCCATCAACGTGCACGACACGGGGGCGGTCGGCGCCATCAACATGGAACGGCTGAACCTGGTGAAGAGCATCATCGACCGCTCGATCGAGTTCACCGAGCAGGTCTACATTCCGGACCTGCTCGCCATCGCCTCGTTCTACAAGGGCTGGCTGCACGGCGGCGGCCTGTCGTCGAAGTCGGTGCTCTCCTACGGCGACATCCCCGACCGCGCCAACGACTATTCGGCGAAGAACCTGCTGCTGCCTCGCGGCGCCATTATCGACGGCGATCTGACGCGGGTGCACGAGGTCGACCTGAAAGACACTCAGCAGATCCAGGAGTTCGTCACGCACTCCTGGTACAAGTATGCGGACGAGGCCAAGGGCCTGCATCCCTTCGATGGCGTCACCGAGCCGAACTTCGCGCTGGGCAGGAACGCCAAGGGAACCCGGACCGACATCAAGGAGCTGGACGAGGCGGCCAAGTATTCCTGGATCAAGGCGCCGCGCTGGCGCGGCCACGCCATGGAGGTCGGCCCGCTGGCGCGCTACATCATCGGCTACGTGCAGAAGAATCCCGAGTTCAAGGAGCCGGTGGACATGGTGCTGAAGAAGCTCGAGGTGCCGCTCACCGCGCTGTTCTCCACGCTCGGCCGCACCGCGGCGCGCGGCCTCGAATGCCAGTGGGCGGCGCACAAGCTGGCCTACTTTTACGACAAGCTGATCGCCAACATCAAGGCCGGCGACTCCACCACGGCGAACATCGAGAAATGGGATCCGGCCTCCTGGCCGCGCGGCGCCCAGGGCGTCGGCTTCACCGAGGCGCCGCGCGGCGCGCTCGGCCACTGGATCAAGATACGCGACGGCAGGATCGACAACTACCAGTGCGTCGTGCCGACCACCTGGAACGGCAGCCCGCGCGACGGCAAGGGGCAGATCGGCGCCTTCGAGGCCTCGCTCATGAACACCCCGCTGGCCAAGGCGGACGAGCCGCTGGAGATCCTGCGCACCATCCACAGCTTCGATCCCTGCCTGGCCTGCTCGACCCACGTCATGAGTCCGGACGGGGCGGAGATGGCTGCGGTGAAGGTCCGCTAAATCAAGGAGGTCGGCCATGACTACCCACCACACTTCCAGCGCCACCGGCGTCGACGACGCCGCGGTATTGCAGGCGCCCGTCCTCAAGTCGATGTACGTGTACGAGGCGCCGGTGCGCATCTGGCACTGGGTCAACGCGCTGGCGATCGTCGTGCTGGCGGCAAGCGGCTACCTGATCGGCTCGCCGCCGCCGTCGCTGCCGGGCGAGGCGAGCGGCGCCTTCCTCTTCGGTTATATCCGCTTCGCCCACTTCGCCGCCGGCTACATCCTCGCCGTCGGTTTCCTCGCACGCATCTATTGGGCCATCGCCGGCAACGACCATGCGCGCGAGATCTTCTCGGTGCCGATCCTGACCGGGCCGTACTGGCGCGAACTGTTCTCCATGCTCAAGTGGTACGCCTTCCTGCGCCCCTACCCGAACCGCTACGTCGGCCACAATCCGCTGGCGCGCATCTCCATGTTCTTCGGCGTCGTCGTGACGGGGCTGTTCATGATGGTCACCGGCTTCGCCCTCTACGGCGAGGGCGCGCAGGCCGGGCACTGGGCCCACACCCTGTTCACGAGCTGGGTGATCCCGCTGTTCGGCCAGTCGCAGGATGTGCACACCTGGCACCACCTCGGCATGTGGGTGATCGTGCTGTTCGTCATCTTCCACGTCTATGCGGCGATCCGCGAAGACATCATGGGCCGGCAGAGCATGCTGTCGACCATGATCAGCGGCTACCGGATGTTCAAGAAGTGAGCGAAACCCGAACGACTGCCCCCTCTCCCCGCGCGCGGGGAGAGGGCCGGGGTGAGGGGCAAAGCATTCTCGTGCTCGGCATCGGCAACCTGCTCTGGGCCGACGAAGGCTTCGGCGTGCGCTGCGCCGAGGCGCTCGCTGCCGAATATGCGCTGCCGTCCAACGTTTGCGTACTCGACGGCGGCACCCAGGGCCTCTACCTGCTGCCCTATCTGCAGGAGGCGCAGCGCCTGATCGTCTTCGACGCCATCGACTACGGCCTCGCACCGGGCACGCTGCGTCTGGTCGAGGACGGCGAGGTGCCGCGCTTCATGGGCGCCAAGAAGATGAGCCTGCACCAGACCGGCTTCCAGGAGGTGATCGCCGCGGCGGAACTCACCGGCCGCTGCCCGGCCCGGATGCTGCTGATCGGCGTGCAGCCGGCGGAGCTCGACGACTACGGCGGCAGCCTGCGGCCCGAGGTGAGGGTGCGCATCCCGGAAGCGCTGGCGATCGCCGTCGGGCGCCTGCGCGCCTGGGGTTGCAAAGTCAGTCTGCGCAGTACGGCGACGGAGGCCGGCCTCAACGGCGGCGCGCTCGGCATGCATGCCTACGAGTCCGGCCGGCCTTCCGCCGACGCCGCCTGCCGCATCGGCGACGCCCGCTGTTTTGAAGATATGGGCGCGCAGCGACCCGCGACGCTCCCCTCTCCCCCGGTGGGAGAGGGGCTGGGGGAGAGGGGCATCTGAATCATGTGCATCGCGATTCCCATGCAGGTGCTGCGGATGGAAGGCCAGCTTGCCCTGTGCGCCGGCCGCAACGGCGAGGCGCGCCTCGACACGCTGCTTACCGGGCCGCTCGCAGCCGGCCAGTGGGTGCTGGGCTTTCTCGGCACGGCGCGGGAAATCGTCAGCGAGGCGCAGGCGCGTCAGATCGACGACGCCCTCGCCGCGCTCGAAGCCGTGCTGGCCGGCGAGACGGCGGATCTCGACCGGCACTTTTCCGACCTCGCTGGGCGCGAGCCGCAACTGCCCGACTTTCTTCTTGGAGCAGCAAACCATGACTGAATCCACGCTACCGCTGTCGCCGACGGCGGATGACTTCGACGCCCTCATGGACCGCATGGCCGAGCGTCACGGCTTGGCGCAATTGGACACGAAGAATTACGACGAATTTGCCGCCGGCGCGGGCGACCGCGTCGTGCTGTTCGCCGAGGATCCCGTGCGCGTGCCGGAAACCTGGGATGTCGCGGTGGTGCTGCCCGAGGTGCTGAAGCACCTCGGCGGACGCCTGCGCGCCGGCGTGCTCGATGTCGCCTCGGCTCGCGCGCTGGGGCCGCGCTACGGCTTCAGCACCTGGCCGGCGCTGATCTTCCTGCGCGCCGGCGCCTATGTCGGCGCCATCGAGGGCATGCGCGACTGGGACGTCTACCTGCGCGAGATGTCCGCCATGCTCGACAAGCCGGCCGGCCGCGCGCCTTCGCTCGGCATCGCCATCCTCAACGAAGGCGCCCCCGGCGCCTGCCATTGAGGATCTCCGCGATGAAACCCTTTCCCATCCCGGTGAATGGCGTTGGCCCGGGCTCGCAGACCGGCGACGAAGCGCCCGACTGCCTGTCCCTGCCCGCCGACATGGCGGTGTTCCGCCAGCCGCCCTCGCCCGAGGCGGCCGATCCGCAGGCGCTGATCGAGGTGCGGGCCTTCCTGGAGCGTCTGATCCGCGCCATGCGGACGCAGCCCTTTGGCGTGCCGTGCTTCGACCTCGGCGGCCTGCGGCCTGCGACGCTGGAGCTGCTCGATCAGACGCTGGGGGAAGGCGAGGTCAGTATCGTGGTCAGCGCGCCGTGCCGGCTGCGCATCCAGGAGACGGCGTTTGCCGGCGTCTGGCGCGTGCGCGCGATGGGCGACGAAGGCGCCATCGTCCGCGAGGCGATCGAGGTCGCGCCGCTGCCGGCGGCGGTGGCCGCCTCGGTGCAGGCGCTTGGGGGCGACCGGCTGGCGGCGCCGGCGACCGGCACCGGCCTGATGAACGCGCCGGCGCTGCTGGCGGAGATCGCCGACCACGCCGCGCGCTGGCAGCCCGGCCGGCCGCCCCATGTCATCAACCTGACCCTGCTGCCGGTGACGCCGCAGGATATCGACTGCCTCGCCGAGGCGCTGGGCGTCGGGCCGGCAACCATCCTCTCGCGCGGCTATGGCAACTGCCGCATCAGCAGCACGCGGCTGGCCAGCGTCTGGCGCGTGCAGTACTTCAACAGCATGGACAGGCCGATCCTCGATACCATCGAGGTGGGCGACGTGCCCGAAGTTGCGCTGGCTGCCGGCGAGGACCACGCCGACAGCGTCGAGCGGCTCTGCGAGTGGCTCGACGCGCTGGCGGAGGCGTGAGGCATGTTCGAAGGCTCTTATCTGGGCGACGGCGAACGGATTGCCCCCGGCGCGCGGCTCGAATGCGGCATCTGCTGGTGGGTGTACGACCCGGTCAATGGCGATCCGCATCGGCAAATTGCTCCCGGAACCCCTTTTGCCCGGCTGCCCGGCCATTGGTGCTGTCCGCACTGCGAAGCACCGAAATCCAAGTTCATGGTTGTCGTTGAGGCTTGAGCCGGAGTGCTGCAACGGCTGTTTCCGATGCCGCAGGCATTTCGGCTGGATCGCATCCGCACGTCGTTCCGAGAGCGATCGCCAACTGCCTGATAAATATGGCTCCTCGGCTTGGCATGGAACTTGGAAGCCAACTATCCAGGTGTTGATCTGGCCGCTTGCCTGCCGCGCCGTTCCGCGGCAAGCTCGGCCCCATGAGCGCACACACAGAAACCTTCTCGATGCCGCCATCCTTCAACCTGCTCTGGCTGCAGTCCGCCGGTTGCGGCGGCTGCACGATGTCGCTGCTCTGCTCGGGCGCGCGCGAGCTGACGGCGGCGCTCGGGGCGGTGGGTGTGCGCTTCCTCTGGCACCCGAGCCTGTCGGAAGAGAGCGGCGAGGAGGTGCAGCGCCTCTTCGAGCGCTGCGCCGGCGGCGAGATTGCCGTCGATGCCTTGTGCGTGGAGGGCGCGCTGCTGCGCGGGCCGCGCGGCACGGGGCACTTCCACCGTCATGCCGGCAGCGGCATCGCCATGACCGAATGGGTGAAGAAACTCGCCGGCCAGGCCCGCTATACGCTGGCCGTCGGCAGCTGTGCCGCCTGGGGCGGGGTGGCCGCGGCGGGCGAGAACGTCACCGACGCCTGCGGCCTGCAATACGAGGGCGACCAGCCCGGCGGGCTGCTCGGCGCCGGCTGGAAAAGCCGCGGCGGCCTGCCCGTCATCAACATCGCCGGCTGCCCCTGCCACCCGGACTGGGTCACCGAGACGCTGACGGCGCTGGCGCTCGGCGCCTTCGGCGCGCAGGACCTCGACATGCTCAACCGGCCGCGTTTCTTCGCCGACCACCTGGTGCACCACGGCTGCACGCGCAACGAGTACTACGAGTTCAAGGCCAGCGCGCACAAGCCCTCCGATCTTGGCTGCCTGATGGAAAACATGGGCTGCAAGGGCACCCAGGCCCATGCCGATTGCAATATCCGGCCGTGGATCGGCGGCGGCTCCTGCACCAAGGGCGGCTATGCCTGCATCTCCTGCACCGAGCCGGGCTTCGAGGAGCCGGGCCATCCCTTCCATGAGACGCCGAAGCTGGCCGGCATCCCCATCGGACTGCCCACCGACATGCCGAAGGCCTGGTTCGTCGCGCTCGCCGCGCTGTCCAAATCGGCGACGCCGAAACGCGTGCGCGAGAACGCCGTCGCCGACCACCAGGTGGTCGTTCCTGCAGTCAAGAAAACGGGGTTGAAGTGACGCGCATCATCGTCGGCCCCTTCAACCGCGTCGAGGGCGACCTTGAAGTGACCCTGGAAGTGAAGGACGGCCGCGTCATCGAGGCCTGGGCCGGCTCGCCGCTCTACCGCGGCTTCGAGCAGATCCTGCGCGGCAAGCATCCGCTGGACGCGCTGATGTTCGCGCCGCGCATCTGCGGCATCTGCTCGGTGTCGCAGTCGATGGCGGCGGCGTCCGCGCTGGCCGACGCCATGGGCCTGGCCCCCGCGCCGAACGGCCGCATCGCGAAGAACCTCGCCCATGCGGTGGAGAACGTCGCCGACCACTTCACGCATTTCTATCTCTTCTTCATGCCGGATTTCGCCCGCGCCGAATACGCCGGCCGCGCCTGGCATGGGCATGCAGCGGAGCGTTTCCGCGCCGTGCACGGCAGCGCGGCGGGGGCGATCCTGCCGGCGCGCACGGCCTTCCTCTCCGCCATGGCCACGCTGGCCGGCAAGTGGCCGCACAGCCTGGCGATCCAGCCCGGCGGGGTGGCGCGCGCGCTGGAGGCTTCGGAAAAGATCCGCCTGTTCGGCCTGCTGCGCGACTTCCGACGGCACGTCGAGGCGACGCTGTTCAACGACGCGCTGGAAGCCGTCGCCGCCCTCGACTCGGCGGCCGCCCTCGAACGCTGGGCGGCGGAAAAGCCGCGCGGCGACTTCGGCGCCTTCCTCGGAATCGCCGACGATCTGCGCCTGGAGCAGCTCGGCCGCGGCCTCGACCGCTACTTGAGCTACGGCGGCTATCCGCAGGAGAACAGTCGGTTCCTGCGGGACGGCGTCTGGGACGGGCAGTTGCACGCGCTCGACGCCCAGGCCATCGCCGAGGACATCTCGCACGCCTGGCTGGAGGGCGAGACGCGCCACCCGGCGCAGGGCGTGACAAGGCCGCAGGACGAAAAGGCCGCCGGCTACACCTGGTGCAAGGCGCCCCGCCTGGCCGGCCTGCCAATGGAGACCGGCGCCCTGGCGCGCCAGGTGGTGGCGGGGCATCCGCTGGCGCGCGACCTGGTGCGGCGCGGCGGCGGCAACGTGAAAAGCCGCGTCGTCGCCCGCCTGCTGGAGATCGCCGTGATCCTGCCGGAAATGGAAAGGTGGGTGCAGCAGCTGGCGCCCGGCGAACTTTTCTGCGCGCAGGGGGAAATGCCGGCGCGGGCCGCCGGCGCCGGGCTGGTGGAGGCGGCGCGCGGCAGCCTCGGGCACTGGATCTCCGTCGAGGGCGGGCGCATCGCCAACTATCAGATCATCTCGCCGACGACCTGGAATTTTTCTCCGCGCGATGCCGACGGCACGCCCGGCCCGCTGGAACAGGCGCTGATCGGCACGCCGGCGGGCGAAGGCAATGTCGCCGTCCAGCATGTCGTGAGATCGTTCGATCCGTGCATGGTGTGTACGGTGCACTAGAAACAGCGCATCGAGTCAGCCCCGTTAAATTCCCGAGTTCGATCCCTGTTTCCGTCCGGGCAAGAAATTTGACATTGCCATGCACGGGGAATAGGCAGTACATTGGCGAGGCCGTCAAGACCCGGATCGAGCCATGCCTCGCAACAAGTGTGAAACCCTGTCCATTCGGACGACAGCGGAAATCAAGGACCTGATCCGCCAGGCAGCCGAGCGCGCGCATCGTTCGGTCGCGTCCATGGTGGAGGTGCTGGTCCTGACTCATGCAGACCAGATCGGCCTCAAGATCAGCGCCAAGCCCAAAAAGACCCGCAAAAAGTGAGCCGATGATCGATAGTGGCTTTCAACCCACGGAGACCGGTTCGCATGAACAACCCGGTCACGCTGCGAGAGGATGACCATCATGCCAAATCAGCCCGCGATTTTTGAGGACTACGAAATTCGTCGCATCTATGATGAGGCGACAGAAATCTGGTGGTTCTCGGTCGTCGACATCATTCAGGTGCTGACCCAGCAGATGGATTACCAGGCGGCGCGCAAATACTGGAACAAGCTGAAGGAGCGCTTGGGCAAGGAAGGCAGTGAGTCGGTGACAAATTGTCACCGACTGAAATTGCCTGCCGCCCTTGGCAAACAGGAGCTTTTGTCCCGCCAATCGCTGCAAGGACTCAGCCCCGGTGTTTTCAAACAGCGCTTCCAGGTTGCCTATTCCGTCATGCCGATGGTTCTCCTTGGCATCTACCTCCTGCTGCCGGAGTGACGCATGGCGCTCCCCATCAACATCAACGACCTACTCAACGGCAAACCCGTCGAGTGGGAACGCCTCGAATTCAAGGAAGGCTGGAATCCCGAGGCTGTCCTGCACACCCTCTGTGCCTTCGCCAATGACATCCACAATATGGGGGGCGGTTACATCCTGATCGGCATCGCTGAGGACAAGGGACGTCCCGTCTTGCCCCCCGTGGGCCTCGACCCTGCCCAAATCGACGCCATCCAGAAGGAGTTGCTGAACCTTGGCTTCAACGCCATCGCGCCTTACTACCACCCCATCGCCGTGCCCGTGGAAATCGAGGGGCGACACGTCCTGGTGCTCTGGGCCTTGGGTGGACCGACGCGCCCCTACAAGGCGAAAACCAGCCTGGGAAAAGAGGGCAGGGACTACGCCTACTACATCCGCAAGAACTCCAGCACCATACGCGCCAAGGGGGCCGATGAAACCGAGCTGATGTCGTTGGCGGCCACCATCCCCCACGATGACCGCGTCAACCAGCAGACCAAGGTGGAAAGCCTCTCCCGGGAACTGATGCAGGACTATCTGCAACAGGTGGGCAGCGATCTGGCCGGGCAGGCGTCCAATCTTTCATTGGTCGAACTCGGCCGCCAGATGGGCGTCATCGGCGGGCCGGAGGAATCGCCGTTTCCCCTCAATGTCGGCCTGATGATGTTCAATCCGGAACCGTGGCGCTTCTTCCCCGCCATGCAGATCGACGTCGTTTGGTTTCCCAGGGAGGGGCCGGGCGGCAACAAATTCTCGGAAAAGGTATTCAAAGGCCCGATACCCCGCATGACCCGCGATGCGCTCGATTACATCAAGCGCAACCTGATTACCGAAACCGTCATCAAGCATCACGGCCGAGCCGAAGCAACCCGTGTCGAAAACTTCCCTTACGATGCTATCGAAGAGTCTGTGGTCAATGCCGTCTATCACCGTGGTTACGACACGCGCGAACCGGTCGAAATCCGCCTTGAGCGGCATGAAATGATGATCATCAGCTACCCCGGGCCGGATCGTTCGGTCAGGCTGGAACAACTGCAAGCGGGCCACGCCCAGCCCCGGCGTTATCGCAACCGCCGCATCGGCGAATTTCTCAAGGAACTGGAATTCACTGAAGGCCGCTGCACCGGCATCCCCAAGATCATCAAGGCGATGGCAAAAAATGGCTCGCCCCCTGCAGAGTTCGAGTTTGACGAAGACCACAGCTATTTCATGGTGCGGCTACCGATCCACCCGGCGGCGCTGGAGGTGGCGGAGTCAGCAACCGGCAGTGCGGTGATTCCATCGGTAAAAGTCGGCGCTGGCGAGACGGTGGCTGGGGTCGGGACCAAGTCGGGACTAAGTCGGGACCAGGTTGAAATCCTGCGCAAGTGTCTGACCGATAGCCCGATTGCGGATCTCATGGCCGTCACTGACCGAACCAACCGCACCAAGTTCCGGGACCAAGTCCTCAAACCCTTGCTAGCCGATGGCCTGCTTGAGATGACCGTCCCGGAGAAGCCTACCAGTAGCAAGCAGCGCTATCGCACTACCGAAAAGGGTAGGGCTGTCCTCGCGGCGAGGGACGAGAGCGGCGCATGACATCAGCGAATCGATTTTTGAATCCGGAACGGCTCCCGCAAACGCTTTGGGACAGTGACAACAAGATTCTGCGGTTGCCTAGCGTACTGGCCTGCGCCTACGAAATGCTGATTGATCGTCACGGCCTGCGTGAATTGGTTCAGTCCAGGACGGTTAAAGATTCTCCAGTCGGTGGCCTGGACAAGCCAGCGACTGACAAGCATTTTGCCCAGCAGTTTGATAATTCGGTTGTGAGCTTCCCTCTGTTTTTCACCTTCCAACCCATCGGCATTATGCTGCCAATTG
>CAYYXS010000007.1:62673-119083 GCA_964475635.1 uncultured Rhodocyclaceae bacterium | reverse complement strand
CTCGGCCTCAGAGCCAAAACCTATCTCGAACAGGCCGGCGCCAGGAAGATCAAGTAAGGCGAGATGAACCACCGCTGGGGAGCATGGCAACATGCTCCCCGTTTTTTAGCGAAACCAGGAGACATCCATGAAACAGCTGCCCCGAGTCGCCGTGCTGGCGGGACTGACTTTTGCCGCAGGCAATGCCCTCGCCCTCGACGGCGCCAAGCTCTACCAGGAAAAGACCTGCTGGTCCTGCCACGGCAAGGATGCCAAGACCCCGCTCAAGAACATGCCCTATCCCAAGCTGGCCGGACAGAACGCCTCCTATGCCGAGCAGCAGATGAAGGACATCAAGAGCGGCGCCCGGTCGAACGGCCAGAGCGCCGCGATGAAAGGCGTCATGGGACTCGTCAACGACGAGGAGATCAAGGCGCTGGCCGACTACCTGTCGAAGCTGAAATAAGCCTGCTTCGGCCATGGCGGCCGCCGCATCCGGCCGGCGCCTCATTGACACAAGTCAATGTTTCTTTTGACCGTTCGGAAATAATTCAGACATTCCTAATATTCCGTTGCAGGAGACCGAAATGAAGAAAGTCGTACTGGCCGCAACCCTCGCCCTGACCACTGCCGTGGTGCTGGCGGCCGACCCGCGCCAGGCGCCGAAAGCCGCCGGCATCGAGTCGAAGGACTACCAGTGGGCCAAGATGGAAGGCGAACTGAAGGAGGCGCTGGCCAAGAAGGGCGACATCAAGCGCGGCCAGGACACCTACGAGATCTGCGGCGCCTGCCACCTGCCCAGCGGCGCCGGCCGTTCCGACGGCACCTTCCCGCAACTCGCCGGCCAGCACTCGACGGTGCTGATCAAGCAGATGGCCGACATCCGCATGGGCCTGCGCGACAACCCGACCATGTATCCCTTCGCCAAGGAGATGACCGAGCCGCAGGACCTGGCCGACACCGCGGCCTACATCCAGAGCCTGTGCATTCCGGTCGACCACGGCAAATACGAAGGCGCCGACGCCGCCAAGCAGATCGCTGCCGGCAAGGATCTCTACGAGAAGCAGTGCAAGGAATGCCACGGCGCCAACGGCGAGGGCAACAAGGAGAAGTTCTATCCCGTCATCGCCGGCCAGCACTACAAGTACCTGCTGCGCCAGATGACGGAAATCCGCGACGGCAAGCGCCGCAACGCCAACCCGGACATGGTGAAGGTCATCAAGCCTTACACCAACGACCAGCTGGTGGCCATTTCGGCCTATCAGGCCAGCCTGTCCATGCCCGGCGCGATGTGCAAGCCGAAGGGCGGCGCCAAGAAGAAGTAAAGCCGCATTCCCTGCCGCCCGCCCGACCGGGCGGCAGGTTTCCAATGAGCGCCCGCGCCGGGAGAATGGGAGACGGATTGCCGTGCTCTCAGGCAGCGAACGCACCGACCTGACAGAGAAACCGACATGCAAGCCCGCAACAACCCGAACCTCCTCGTCGCCGCGCTCACCGGCATCGCCCTCGTCGCCATGATCGCCGCCTACTTCGCGCCGATCTGGTGGGTCTCGCTCACCGCGCCGAACTACCCCAAGGACGCCTTCCCCGACGGCATCCGCATCCACTTCCATTTCGACGGCGTCTACAACGGCTGCAAGGCCGCCGGCGCCGGCACGCGCATGGCCGGCGAGATCATCCAGAAGGACCTCTCGCACGAGGACGAGCGCTACAACCCGATCACCGACAAGGCCAAGGACCTCAACAAGGACGCCCAGGGACTGGATTGCGTCCATGAGATGAACACCATCAACCACTACGTCGGCATGTTCCCGATCGCCACCGGCGCGCCGGTGGAAAAGCCGCTGGCGAAGTTCTTCTTCGCCTTCTTCGCCACCATGATGGTCGCCTTCGCCGTGACTCAGAAAAAGCTGCGCCTCGCCGTGCTCGGCGCCGGCTTCGCCGCCACCGCCGCCTGGATGCTGATCGACCAGTACGCGCTGGGCCGCCTCGACGCCCACGTCAAGGCCTACATGGAGGAGACCGGCACCTTCTTCCGCGAACCGGAACGCATCCGCGAATGGGGCGGCAACGTGCGCGGCATCACCCATGCCGTCATCGCCGGCCTGATCCTGGCCATGGCGGCGGTCCTCGCCGGCGTGGCGAAGATCCGTAATTTCCAGCTGCTGCTGGCCCTGGTGCCGGCGCTGCTGCCGCTGTTCTTCGTCGTCACCTACGCCGGCTGGCTGTGGTTCTTCGGCCACAACCTGCACCCGTGGGGCGCCTTCACGGTGAAACCGTTCATGCCCACCGTGTTCGGCGAGGGCAAGGTGGCGCAGTTCTCCACCTACTCCTATCCCTACTGGGGCTATGCCCTGCTGCTGCTGATGTTCGTCACGCTGATGCCGGCGCTGCTGATCCGCCGCAAGCAGCTGCGCGAAGGCGGCGCGGAGTAATCGCCGTGCGACGCGCCGCCGCGCTGCTCGCGCTGCTGATCGCAGCGGCGGCGTCCGGTGACGGGGAAGAAGCCCCGCGCAAGGCCGACGCCACCGCCCACGGCGGCGTGCGCGCCGATGTCGACCGGCCCAAGCCGGCCTATACACTGATCGAGCGCGACCCGCGCATCCACAAGCTGCCCGCGTTCCAGGCCCTGGTCGACGCCGCCCCCGCCGGCTCCCGCCTTACGCCGCCGCCGGGCACCTATGCCGGGCCGGTGCGCCTGACCAAACCGCTCGTCATCGACGGCGGCAGCCGGGTCGTCATAGACGCCGGCGGCAAGGGCACGGTGTTCTCGCTGGAGACCGACAACGCCGTGCTGCGCGGACTGACTTTGCGCGGCTCCGGCGACTCGCACGACACCGACGACGGCTGCCTCGACGTGCGCGGCCACCGCAACCTGATCGAGCGGCTGGTCATCGAGGACTGCCTGTTCGGCATCGACCTCAAGCAGTCGAACGGCAACCTCGTGCGGGGGAACCGCATCTCCTCCAAGCCGGTGCCGCTCGGCGTGCGCGGCGACGCGCTGCGCCTGTGGTACAGCCGCGACAACCGTGTCGAGCACAACGAGATTTCCGACTCGCGCGACATGGTGGCCTGGTACTCCCACGGCAACGTCATCAGCCGCAACGTCAGCCGGCGCAGCCGCTACTCGATCCACTTCATGTTCGCCACCTACAACCTGGTCGAGCACAACCGCTTCTACGACAACGCCGTCGGCGTGTACCTGATGTACACCGAGGGCGTGCACGTCAAGCACAACATCATCTCGCACGCCACCGGCGCCACCGGCATGGGTATCGGCTTCAAGGAGGCTTCCGATGCCGTCATCGAGGGCAACGAGATCATCTACTGCGCCGTCGGCGTGCATTCCGACCTCTCGCCCTTCCAGCCCGACACCAGGATCGAGTTCCGCGGCAACCGCATCGCCTACAACGGCATCGGCATGCTGTTCACCTCCGAGCTGGGCGGCAACGTGGCGACGGACAACGTTTTCGAGGGCAACCTCACCCACGTCGCCCAGGCCGGCCGCAACACCAACGGCCTGAACCAGTGGCACGGCAACCACTGGGACGACTACCAGGGCTTCGACCGCAACCGCGACAACGTCGGCGACACGCCCTACGAGCTGTTCGCCTTCGCCGACCGCATCTGGATGGAGATCCCGCAGGCGCGCTTCTTCAAGAGCTCGCCGGCGCTGGAGCTGCTCGACTTCCTCGAACGCCTGGCGCCCTTCTCCTCGCCCGACCTGATGCTGAAGGACGAGGCGCCGCGCTTCCGGAAAGCCGAAAGGAAGACCTCATGAGCGACGAAGAAAAGCCCGGGGCCTTCCCCGAAGCCCGGCAGCCCTCCGGCAAGGCCAAGCCGCCGCTCTCGCGCAGCAAGCGCCAGGAACTGCGGCGCAAGTTCCTGCGCACCGTGCTGCTCACCGGCGGCGTGCTCGGCGCGGCCCTCTCCGGCTACCTGCCGACGGTGTATGCGCGCAGGCAGCGCCTGCGCCCGCCCGGCGCGCTGGAGGAGAAGGACTTCCTGGCCTCCTGCATCAAGTGCGGCCAGTGCGTACAGGTCTGCCCGGTGCAGGCGATCAAGCTGGCCGACCTGGTGGACGGCTTCGGCGTCGGCGTGCCCTACATCGACGCCCGCGACCAGGCCTGCGATTTCTCCTGCGACGCGGTGCAGTGCATCCTGGCCTGCCCGACCGGCGCGCTCACCTACAAGAAGCCCGAGTTCGTCAAGGTGCGCCCGGGCGCGGCGCTGGCGCAGAAACCGGTCCTCATCGCCAAGGAGAAAGACCCCGAGCCGACGCTGAACCTCAACGAACGCATGGGCGTGGCGCGCCTGACGCGTCCCGAGACCTGCCTTGCACTCAAAGGCAAGGGCTTCAAGGGACAGACTCGCGGCGCGGACTACCAGGGCAAGCTGCGCTACATGGCGGTGGACCGCTGGAAACCGATCCCGGTGGCGCAGCACCCCTACGACACGCCCGTGTGCGACCTCTGCGTGCAGGCCTGTCCGATCAAGTGGGCCATCGGCATGGAAACCGTTTTCGCGCCGGACGGCACGCAGCGCCAGTCGCCCGTCGTGCGCGAGGCCTGCGTCGGCTGCGGCGTCTGCGAGATGATCTGCCCCACTGAAGCCGCCAGCATCGAAATCGTGCCGCGGGAGGTATGGCGAGTATGAACACGATCCTGAAGAAACGTTTCTTCGAACAGATTCTGGCGATGTTCGGCCGCGAGCCGAAGAAGCCCGAGGCGATCAGCGAGCCGGCGAAGCAGATCCACCTCGCCAAGCGCACCACCAACAAGGAGAAGCTGCAGGCGGCGTCGGCGCACGCCGAGGCGCACATGAGCACCTCGCACAAGTGGCGCAACCGGCGCTGGGCGGCGCTGGTCGCCGTCAACCTGTTTTTCGTGGTGTCGTTCTATTTCGACATCCAGATCCTCGAGGGCGCGCTGACCGCCTCGCGCTTCGTCGGCTTCCACCTGATCGACCTCAACTCGGCGCTGCAGGTGATGCTGGCGCACAAGCACATCATCACCAACCTGGTGATCGGCACCGCCACCGTATTCGTCTTCTGGCTGCTCTTCGGCGGGCGCAGCTTCTGCTCCTGGGTCTGCCCCTACCACCTGCTGGCCGAGTGGGCGGAAAAGCTCCACCTCTGGCTGATGAGGAAGAAGCTGGTCACCGACCAGAACATCAACCGCTGGACGCGCACGGTGTTCTGGGCGGTTTTCGCCCTGCTCGCCCTCTTCACCGGCTACACGGTGTTCGAGGCCATCTCGCCCACCGGCATCGTCTCGCGCGCCCTCATCTACGGCCCCGGCCTCGCCCTGCTCTGGGTGCTGGCGCTGCTGGTGTTCGAGGTGTTCTTCGTGCGCCGCGCCTGGTGCCGCTACGCCTGCCCGATCGGGCTGACCTACGGCGTGGTCGGCATCCTCTCGCCGCTGCGCATCAAATACACCCTGGAGGGCTGCTTCCACGAGGGCAACTGCCGCAAGGTCTGCCTGGTGCCGCACGTGCTCGACACCGTCATCAAGGGCCGCGCCGTGCACACCGAGGTGCCGATCGGGCCGGACTGCACGCGCTGCGGCCTGTGCGTCGACGTCTGCCCGACCGGCTCGCTGACCTACGACGTGAAGGGGCTTTCCAGGCTGTTGTAAACGTATAATCGACGCCTTCATGATCGCATTCCGCAACGTCTCCAAGACCTTCAAGCGCAACCGCGTCCTCGACGGCATCGCTCTCGACGTCGGGCTGGGCGAGCGCGTCGCCCTGATCGGCTCGAACGGCGCCGGCAAGACGACGCTGATCCGCTGCCTGCTCGGCGAATACACCCACGAGGGCGAGGTGACGATCGACGGCCTTGCCCCGCGCACGCGCCGTACCGAGGTGCTGGCGAAGGTCGGCTTCGTGCCGCAGCTGCCGCCGCCGCTGAAGATGCCGGTGGGCCAGCTGATCGGCTTCGCCGCCGCGCTGTGCAATTCCGACGAGCAGCGCATCGCCGCCATCGCCCTGCGCCTCGGCCTCGACGTCGAGCGCGTGCGCCACCAGCCCTTCGTCAAGCTCTCCGGCGGGCAGAAGCAGAAGATCCTCATCGCCATCGCCCTGGGGCGCGACGCCCGTCTGCTCATCATGGACGAGCCGGCCGCCAACCTCGACCCCGAGGCGCGCAAGATCTTCTTCGAGCTGCTGGCCGAGCGCCAGGACGACGCCACCATGCTCATCTCCAGCCACCGCCTCAACGAGGTGGCCAGCCTGGTCAATCGCGTCGTCGAACTCGACATGGGCCGCGTCGTGCTCGACGACCGCGTTGCCGACGACGTCTCGCTCTCCGGCCTGCTCGACTGCCGCATCCGCATCAAGCGCACGGAAGCCGCCTTCGCCAAGGCGCTCACGTCCTGGAATTTCCGCGCCTCGGCCGACGGCCTCGAATGGCGCGGGGAAGTGGCCGGCCCCGACCGCCTGCGCTTCCTCGGCATGGCCAGCCGCTACGTCGCCCTGATCGCCGAGCTCTCGCTCGGCGAAACGGAAAAAGTCAGCCTGCTGGAGACGGCGTGAATCGACGTCGCACATTCCTGCTGCTCTCCGGCGGCCTGCTGCTGGCGCCCCTGGCCGCCTGCAACAGGAAGTCCCCCTGGCCGCAGGGCATGGCCGAAATCAAGTGGGACCGCGACACCTGCAGCCGCTGCAACATGGTGATTTCCGACCCGCGCTTCGCCGGCCAGATCCGCGGCGGCGAGAAGAATACGGTGTTCAAGTTCGACGACGTCGGCTGTCTCGTCTTCTGGCTGCGCGACAAGGCGGCGCAGCATCCCTGGATGACGGCGCCGGCCACGCGCATGTGGGTGGCCGATTCGAACGACCAGAGCGGCGCCACCTGGCTCGACCCGCGCCAGGCGCACTACCTCGGCAGCCGCCTCTCGCCGATGGGCTACAACTTCGCCGCCGTCGCCGACGCCGTATCCGGCAGCCTGACTTTTGAAGCGATGCGCGAACAGGTGCTGGCAAAAGGCAAATGAAAGAACTCTGGCTCACCGCGAAACTGGACATCGTCGAATCGCTGCGCGCGCGCTGGTTCCTCATCTACTGCCTGATCTTCGGCGGCCTGGTGGCGCTGCTCTTCGTCTTCGGCCTGACCGAGTCGCGCGTGCTCGGCTTCATCGGCCTGTCGCGCCTGCTCGTCACCTTCATCCAGCTCACCATGGCGATCCTGCCGATCTTCGTGCTGATCACCACGGTGCGCTCGGTGGCCGGTGACCGCGAGGCGGGGGTCTTCGAGTATCTGCTCTCGCTGCCGGTGGGGCTGGCCGCCTGGTTCTGGGGCAAGATCCTCGGCCGCTACCTGATGATCTTCCTGCCGGTGTTCGCCGCCATGGCCGGCTCGGTCGGCTGGGCGCTGGTGCGCGGCATCGAGGTGCCCTGGGGCATGTTCGCCTACTACACGCTGCTGCTCGCCACCATGGGCTGGTGCTTCCTCGGCCTGGCCATGCTGGTCTCCTCGCTGGCGCGCAGCACCGACGTCGCGCAAGGACTGGCCTTCATGGTCTGGCTGACGCTGCTGCTGTTCCTCGATCTGATCCTGCTCGGCGTCATGATCCAGGGCCAGGTGGCGCCGGAGGTGGCGGTGGGCATCGCGCTCGCCAACCCGCTGCAGGTGTTCCGCACCGCCGCGCTGGCGCTGTTCGATCCGCAGCTGATCGTGCTCGGCCCCTCGGCCTTCGTCATCCTCGACACCTTCGGCGCCGCCGGCTACAAGGTCTTCGCCGTGCTCTACCCGACCGCCATCGGCGCGCTGGCGGCCTTCGCCGGCTATCTCGTCTTCCGCCGCGGCGACCTGCCCTGAGCGCGACCGCATGAAACCCGAACTGCCCGCGGCCCTCGCCCAGGTTCCGCCTGCCGGCTGGCGCGTCTGGTGGGCCGCGGCACGGCCGCGCACCCTGCCGCTGGCGGCCACGCCGGTGCTCGCCGGCATCGCCCTGGCCTGGGCGGAAGGCGCCGCGCCGCGCTGGCTGGTGGCGCTCGCCACGCTCGCCGCCGCCCTGCTGATCCAGATCGGCACCAATCTGCACAACGACGCCGCCGACTTCGTCGGTGGCAACGACCGCGCCGACCGGCTCGGCCCGCTGCGCGTCACCGCCGCCGGCTGGGCGAGCCCGGCCGCGGTGCGCCGCGCCGCCTACGCCGCCTTCGCCGCCGCCTTCCTGCTCGGCGTCGGCCTGGCCGCGGCGGGCGGCTGGCCCATCGTCGCCATCGGCCTGGCTTCGCTCGCCGCCGGCCTCGCCTACTCCGGCGGCCGGCGGCCGATCTCGCACACCCCCAGCGGCGAGCTGTTCGTCTGGGTCTTCTTCGGCGTGCTCGCCGTCGCCGGCAGCCACTGGCTGCAGGCGGCGCGCCTGTCGCCGGCGGCGCTGCTGGTCGGCGCCGCGCTCGGCCTGCCGGCCGCCGCCGTGCTGCTGGTGAACAACCTGCGCGACCTGGATGCCGACCGGCGCGCCGGCCGGCGCACCCTGGCCGCCGTGCTGGGCGAGGCGGCGACGCGCCGCCTCCATGCCGTCTTCATGGCCGCGCCCTTCCTCGCCCTGCCGCCGCTCGCCCTGCTGCTGCCGGGGCGGCACGGCCTCTGGCTGGCCCTGCTCGCCCTGCCCGCCGCCGTGCGCGTGATCGGGCGCATGCGCGCCGCCCGCGGCGCCGCGCTCAACGCCGTGCTGGCCGACACCGCGCGCGCCCAGTTCGTCTTCGGCCTGCTGCTCGCCCTCGGAACCCTGTTATGACCGTCAACTGGACCGCCGCCGCCACCTACCGCGACATCCGCTACGAACATTCCGGCGACGGCCTCGCCCGCATCGCCATCGACCGGCCGGAGAAGCGCAACGCCTTCCGTCCCGAGACCATCGACGAGCTGATGGACGCCTTCGCCCGCGCCCACCGCGACGCCGCCGTCGGCGTGATCATCTTCACCGGCAGCGGCGACGAGGCCTTCTGCGCCGGCGGCGACCAGACGGTGCGCGGCGACGATGGCGGCTACCACGACGCCGCCACCGGCACGCCGCATCTGAACGTGCTCGACCTGCAGATGCAGATCCGCCGTTGCCCCAAGCCGGTGGTCGCCAGCGTCGCCGGCTACGCCATCGGCGGCGGCCATGTGCTGCACCTCGTCTGCGACCTCACCATCGCCGCCGACAACGCCCGCTTCGGCCAGACCGGGCCGCGCGTCGGCAGCTTCGACGCCGGCCTCGGCGCCGGGCTGATGGCGCGCACCATCGGCCTCAAGCGCGCCAAGGAAATCTGGCTGCTGTGCCGCCAGTACGACGCGCAGACGGCGCTCGCCTGGGGCCTCGTCAATGCCGTCGTGCCGCTGGCCAGGCTCGAAGCGGAAACCGTCGCCTGGTGCCGCGAGATGCTGCGCCTGTCGCCCACCGCGCTGCGCATGATCAAGGCCGGCTTCAACGCCGACACCGACGGCCTCGCCGGCATCCAGGAACTCGCCGGCCAGGCCACCGGCCTGTTCTACATGACCGCCGAAGGCCAGGAAGGCCGCGACGCCTGGCTGGAAAAACGGCCGCCGGACTTCTCCAAGTACCGCCGCCGGCCCTAGGGCGTGCTCGCAATGCGCATCGCGCAGGCGCGGCTGGTTCCCTACCGCCTGCCGCTCAAGCGGCCCTGGATCGCCGCCGCGGCGACCCTTGCCGAGCGGCGCGGCGCCCTGCTCTGCCTGACCGACGCCGACGGCCGCCAAGGCTGGGGCGACTGCGCGCCGCTGCCGAGCAGCGGCGAAGCCGGCCAGGCGGCGTGCCTAGCCGCGCTGGCGGACTATGTTCGCCGTGCCGCGGAGACTGACTTTCCCGATTTTCCCGATGCCGCCGCCGCGCCGCCCGAAGTGCGCTGGGCGGCCGACACCGCGCGGCTCGACCTGGAAGCGCAGCGCCGGGGCCTGCCGCTCGCCCGCCTGCTCGGCGCCGGCGGCGCGCTGCGCCTCGCCGTCAATGCCGCCCTCGGCCCGCTCGACCAACACTGCGCGGCGCGCGCCGCCGCAGCGCGCGCCGAAGGCTACGCCATCGGCAAGATCAAGGTCGGGCTGGGCGGCCTCGCTGCAGAACTCGATGGCCTGCACGCCGTGGCCGAGGCCACCGGCGGCCGGTTGCGGCTGCGGCTCGATGCCAACCGCGCCTGGCCGCAGGCCGAGGCGGAACGCTTCCTGCAGGCCCTCGCCGGCCTGCCCATCGACGCCGTCGAGGAGCCGCTCGCCGCACCGACGCCCGCCGCCCTCGCCGCCCTGCAGGCGGCGCTGCCCTACGCCCTCGCCGTGGACGAATCGCTGCCGGCGCTTGGCCTCGATGCCCTCGTCGCGGCGCGCGCGGTGCGCCGCCTGGTACTCAAGCCGGCGCGCCTCGGCGGCCACGCCGCCACCCAGGCGATCGCCCGGCGCGCGGCGGCGGCCGGCCTCGACGTCGTGCTGACCTCCGTCGTCGACAGCGCCATCGGCCTCGCCGCCGCCGCCCACCTCGCCGCCGCGCTCGCCCCCGGCCTCGCCCACGGCCTCGGCACCGGCGCCTGGCTGGCCCGCGACGTCGCCGCCGCCCCCGCCATCGCCGGCGGCTGGCTGACCCTGCCCGAGACGCCCGGACTGGGGCTGCGGCCGGCGTGCTGAACGGCCGCCCGCGCCGGCCTTGATATTCCATTGGCTTTGCGGCAGGATGCGCCGCTGAGCAAGCCGTTTCATCCGTCAGGCCGCCGCCATGAGTGCTTCGCCTCCCTTCGCGAAAACGCCGCAACCGCCGTATTACGCCGTGATCTTTACCTCGCAGCGCAGCGAGGGCGACAAGGGCTACGGCAAGACGGCCGAAAGAATGCTCGATCTCGCCGCCCGCCAGCCGGGCTTCCTCGGCGTCGAAAGCGTGCGCGGCGCCGACGGCTTCGGCATCACGGTTTCGTACTGGACGAGCGCCGAGGCGATCGCCGCCTGGAAGGCCGAGGGCGAGCACCTCGCCGCGCAGGAAATGGGCCGGCGCACCTGGTACGAACACTACGAACTGAAAATCGCCAGGGTCGAGCGCGCCTATGCCAAGCCGCCGGCTGACTGCTCATGACCGATCTCCACGCCCTCCGGCTTGCGGCACCGGATGCAAGATGGCAAGACTCGTATTGCGGCCTGGTGCGCGAGTTCGTCGACCGCAAGGAACATCTCGTTCCATTCACCCTTGCCCTGCCGACACACGATTTCCCGGCATTCCTGGCCAGACTGGCCGGTTACGCGCGCGGGGAAGGCATTCCGCATGGTTTCGTACCTCACTCCACCTACTGGCTGGTCCGCGACGACATCGAGGTTATCGGCGTGTCGAATCTGCGGCATGCCTTGACGGCTGTCCAGAGATACGTCATTGCTCTAGGTTTATCCGCATTACAGTAAATCGCAGCAAGCCGTGCCAAGCCGGTGAATTCGTCGGGCCACTGAGATGCCGATGGATCACGCTGTGCGATGCCGCTTCACATACGCCAGTAATGCATCGTTCATGCGGGTTTGCCAACCTTCGCCGGTCGCTCGGAAGTACTCCACCACCTCGGGACTGAATCGCACCGTTACTGCCACCTTGGTGGGTCGCTTTTGCGGGCCACGCTGGCCGGGCAGACGAACTTTGCCCTTCGCCCAAAACGCTTTTACAGCAGCCGCGTCGTTGGGGTCATACGGGCACTCGGGGTCATGCACCTTGTCAGGTGCAGCCGCAATGGCTGCCGCCATCCGTTCCTTGCTAAAGGTCGAGGGCTTCGAAGTAGGCGCGCGTTTCATGCTTGTCTCCATAACGACAGGAAATTACTCGGGCGCTGTCATCACGCTCCGTCCATACCAGGAAGACCACGCGATTGCGAAACCAGCCCAAACTTTGCAGGCGCTGTTCGCCGTAGTGCTCGCGCTCATCTTCCACCGTGACCATCGGAGCATCGAAAATACAAGCGACCTCAGCCAGGTCGATGCCGTGATCCTTGAGGTTCTTTTTCCGCTTGGGTTCATCCCAGCTGATCATGTGCTTATTGTGGTTACGAAAAACTATTTATGTCAAGCTTTTCGTAACTACAGTTGCCGGCCGCTTCAGGAGCCAGGGGAGCGCCGGCAGACAGCGCAGTTGATGCGCCCGGCGGAGAGGGCGAAGGCCAGGCGGCGCCGGCCGGCGGTTGATCTTTCTCATGCTCCGGCCGCGGCCGGCCACGTAGAATCGTCGCATGCTGCCGCTGCGTGCCTGGCTCGCCCGAGCCGCCCCCGACGCTCCCGCCCTGATCCTGCCCGACGGCGGCGCGCTGTCGTTCGGCCGGCTTGCCGGCATGGCGGGGCGGGGCGGCCTGCAGCCGCTCGAAGGCGATGCGGCTGCGCTGGCGCAGGGCCTCGTCGCCGCGGCGCTGGGCGGCGGCACGGCCCTGCCGCTGCCGGCCGGCCTCGATCCCGCGCAGCAGCGTCGGCTCATCGAGCTGGCCGGGCGGGCGGCGGCGCCCGCGCTGGCCTTGATCATCGCCACCAGCGGCTCCAGCGGCGCGCCGCGCGGCGTGCGCCTGCCGTGGCGGGCGGTGGCGGCGGCGGCACGCCTGAGCGCGCGCGCGCTCGACCTGCGCCGCGGCGATGCCTGGCTCGCCTGCCTGCCGCTGTTTCACGTCGGCGGCGCGATGATCCTCTACCGCTGCCTGCGCGCCGGCGCCACCGCCGTGGTGCATGAAGGCTTCTCCGTCGAAGCCGTGGCGCGCGACCTGGCGGCGCGGCGCATCAGCCATCTCTCGCTGGTGCCGCCGATGCTGGCGCGGCTGCTCGACGCCGGCGTGGCGCCGGCGCCGCATCTGCGCTGCGTGCTGGTCGGCGGCGCCGCCCTGAGCGGCGCCCTGTTCCGCCGCGCGCGGGCGGCCGGCTGGCCGGTCTGCCCGACCTACGGCATGAGCGAGACCTGCGCCCTGGCGACGGTCAACCTGCGCCCCGGCGACGACTGGCAGGAGGGCGATGCCGGCCCGCCGCTGCCCGGCGTACGCATCGAAGCCGGCGCCGACGGCCGGCTGCGCATCGCCACGCCGGCGCGCATGGCCGGCTATCTGGGCGAAATGGGCGGGGGCGGCGCGCCGGCCTGGATCGTCAGCGGCGACCTCGGCGCGGTCGACGCGCGCGGCCACGTGCAGGTGCTCGGCCGCGCCGACGACATGCTCGTCTCGGCCGGCGTCAACGTGCATCCGCTCGAAGTGGAAGCGCGGCTGGCCGCCTGCCCCGGCGTGCGCGAGGCGGCGGTGGCCGGCCTCGCCGACCCGCTCTGGGGCGATGTCATCGCCTGCGCCTACGAGGGCGAGGCCGAGACCGCCGCGCTCGAGGACTGGTGCCGCGCCCACCTGCCGTCGGCGCGGCGGCCGCGCCGCTTCCTGCGCCTGGCGCGGCTGCCGCGGCTGGCCTCCGGCAAGCTCGACCGCCGCGCCCTGCCGGCCTTGTGGGAGGGGCAGCACCCCGGGGAGGCCGCCGCATGATCGACTGGCACAGTGTCGATTCTCGCCTCGCCGCGCTGGCGCCGGCCGCGCCGGCCCGCCTGCTCAGCGTCACGCTGCCGCTCGCCGGCTGGCCCCAGACCGCGCTGCCGGAGGCGGGGGACTGGGTCGCCTGGCAACAGCCGGCGCGCGAGCAGCGCCTGCTCGGCGCCGGCTGCGCGTTCGTCGCGACGAGCGCCGGCGCCGGCCGCTTCGCCGCGCTGGATGCGACGCAGCGCGGCCTCGCCGCCGGCTGGCGCTACACGGCCGAGGCGCCGCCGCCGCTGGCCTTTGCCGGCTTCGCCTTCGCCCCGCAGGGCGGCGCGCCGCTGCCGAACGCGCAGCTGTGGGTGCCCGAACTGCTGCTGCGCGAAGTGCGGGGCGAAGTCCGCCTGACACTCAGCTGTCCGGCGCATTGCGCCGGCGAGGCTTTGGCGCACTGGCGGCGGCGCTGGCAGGCGCTGACGGCCCCTGCCGCCGTCTTGCCGGGACTCACTTTCGCCGATGCGCCGAATCCGCTCGCCGAGCAGGCCTTCCTCGCCCGCGGCGAGGCCGCGCTGGCCGCCATCGCCGCGGGCGAGGCCGACAAGCTGGTGCTCAGCCGCGCCCTCCGCCTGAAGGCCGACCGCACCATTCCAGCCGCGCCGCTGCTGGCCGCGCTGGCCGCGCGCCATCCCGCCTGCACCACCTTCGGCATCGGCCAGGGCGGCCGGGCCTTCCTCGGCGCCTCGCCGGAAACCCTGCTGGCGCTGGACGGCGCGCAGGTGGCGGCCGATGCCCTCGCCGGCACCGCCTGGCAGGCGGCGGCCCTGGCCCTCGACGCCGACAAGAACCGCCGCGAGCACGATTTCGTCGCCCGCGCCGTCGCCGCGGCGCTCGCCACCCTGTGCACGGACGTCACTGCGCCGGCCGCGCCGGAAGCGGTGGCGTTCAACGCCCTCAGCCACCTGCGCCGCCGCGTCACGGCGCGACGGCCGGCGGAGGTTTCCGCCTTCGACCTGATCGCCCGCCTGCACCCGACGCCCGCCGTCGGCGGCGCGCCGGCCGCCGCCGCGCTCGACTGGCTCGAACGCCACGGCGAGCGGCGCGCCGCCTGGTACGCCGGCGGCATCGGCTGGCTGGATGCGCGGGGCGACGGCCGCTTCGCCGTCGGCCTGCGCTGCGGTCTGCTCGAGGGCGACACGGCGACGCTGTACGCCGGCGCCGGCTTCGTCGCCGGCTCCGATCCGCGCGAGGAACTCGCCGAAACCGAAGCGAAGTTCGCCGCCATGCGCGAGGCGCTCGCCGCCGCCGGCGCTCGCGCGGGGGAGCAGGCGGCATGAACAGCGGTACGGTTAACCTCGCCTGGGCCGACGCCTTCCTCGCCGCCTGCGCCGCCGCCGGGCTGCGCCATGTCGTGCTGGCGCCCGGCGCCCGCTCGGCGCCGCTGGCGCTGGCGGCGCTGCGCCGGCCGCAGCTCACCTGTCATGTCGTCAACGACGAGCGCGCCGCCGGCTACTTCGCGCTGGGTCTCGGCCGCGCTGCCGGCGCGCCGGCAGCAGTGCTGTGCACCTCGGGCACGGCGGCGGCCAACCTGCTGCCGGCAGTGATGGAAGCGAACCTCGCCGGCGTGCCGCTGCTCGTCCTCAGCGCCGACCGGCCGGCCGAGGCGCAGGGCTGGGGCGCCAACCAGACAGTCGACCAGGCCAAGCTGTACGGCGACCAGGTGCGCGCCTTCCACGCCGTGCCGGCGCCGGACGGCATCAGCGCCCCCGCCGGGCCGCCCCAAGAGGGCGCAGTCAACGAACCGGAGCGGGCGCAGCCCGCGAACGAGCGTCACCCCCTTCCCCGGGAAGGGGGCCGGGGGGAGGGTAGTCCAGTGAGCGACACGGCGGCCTACGCCCGCGCCCTGGCGGCGCGCCTCATCGAGCAGACGCGCGCGCCGCTGCCCGGCCCGGTGCATGCCAACCTGGCCTTCCGCGAGCCGCTGCTGCCGGACGCCATTCCGGCGCCGCCGCCGCTGCCGCCGCCGCTAGACCTCGGCGTGACGGCGGCCGGCATCGACGCGGCCGCCGTCGCGCGCGTCGCGGCGCGCATCGCCGGCCGGCGCGGCGTCATCGTCTGCGGCGAGGCGCCTTACCCGCCCGGCTTCGCCGCAGCGCTGGCGCGGCTCGCCGAACGGCTCGAGGCGCCGATCCTCGCCGAGCCGCTCGCCGGCCTGCGCTTCGGCGCGCACGACCGCTCGCGCGTGCTCGCCCACCAGGCGCGCTTCCTGGGCCGTGCAGCGCCGCCGCCGGCGCCTGAATGGGTGCTGCGCTTCGGCGCCTTTCCGGTCTCGCGCACACTGATGCGCTGGCTGGCCGGCCTGGCCGGCGCGCATCACGTCCTCGTTGCCGCCGCCGGCCGCTGGCCGGACCCGTTGCGGCGCAGCGACACGCTGCTGCGCAGCGAGGCGCTGGCCATCGTGGAGGCACTGTCGGACGGCGCCGCCGGCGCGCCGGCGGAGAGCTGCGCCCTCTGGCTGCGGGCGGAAGCGGACGCGGCGCGCCAGGCGGCCGCGCTCTGCGCCGAAGGCCCGCTGTTCGAAGGCGGCGTGGCGCGCGCCCTGGTCGAGGCGCTGCCGGCCGGCGCCCATTGCTTCGTCGGCAACTCGCTGGCGATCCGCGCCTTCGACGCCTTTTCCGGCACGGGCGAGAAGCCGCTCGCCTGCCACGGCAACCGCGGCGCCTCGGGCATCGACGGCAATCTCGCCACCGCCGCCGGCATCGCCGCGGCGAGCGGCCGGCCGGTGGCGGCGCTCGTCGGCGACCAGACCCTGTTGCACGACTGCGGCAGCCTCGCTCTCCTCGCCGGGCGCGATGCCATCGTCGTGGTGCTGGACAACGGCGGCGGCGGCATCTTCGCCCATCTGCCGTTTGCGCCGGCCCTGCCGGCCGATCTCTTCGCGCGCGGCTGGACGGCCGCACCGCAGGTCGATTTCGCCGCCCTGGCGTCGGCCTTCGGCCTGCGCCATGCCGCAGCGGCCGATGCCGCCGGATTGCGCGCGGCGCTGCGCCGGGCTGTCGACGCCGGCGGCGCCTGGCTGCTGCAGGCGACGATCGACCCGGCCGCCAGCCGCCGGCAATTTCCCTGACAACTCCAGGAGTCTTTCCGTGATTCGCCGCTTCGCCCTCGCCTGCCTCCTCGCCCTGCCGTTCGCCGCACCCTTGCGGGCGGAACCCACCACCGCGGCCCTCTTCGCCGCCACGCTGCACGACTTCGACGACAAGCCTTTCGCCCTCGATCAGTTGCGCGGCAAGCCGCTCATCGTCAATTTCTGGGCGCGCTGGTGCGGCCCCTGCCGCAAGGAAATTCCCGAGCTCGCCGCCGCCCACGACAAGTACGCGAAGAAAGGCCTCGTCGTCGTCGGCATCGCGCTCGACGACAAGGTCGAGTCCACCAAGGATTTCGCCAAGGCCTACGAGATGCGCTACACCGGGCTGCTCGCCAAGGAGGGCGGCATCGCCCTGATGCAGGCGACCGGCAACGCCAAGGCGGTGGTGCCCTTCACCCTCGTCATCGACCGCAAGGGCAACGTCGTCGGCAGTAAACTGGGGGCCATGAACCAGGCCGAGATCGAGGCCGCCGCCAGGCTGCTGCTGGAAGGAAAATAAACATCATGCCGCAGTCGATGGAACCGACGCTCGCCGCCTTCCCGAATCCCTTCCTGCGCTACTTCGCGGCGACGCGTCCGCCTTTCTTCAACGTCACCTTCGCCGCCTGCCTGATCGGGCTCGCCGCGGCGCACATCTTCTGAACGCGCGATGGCCGCCTACCTGATTGGCCACATCACCATCAAGGACCCTGAAAAGTGGGAGGCCTATCGCAGCCAGGTGCCGGCCACGCTGGAACCCTGGCGGGCCGAACTGGTGTTCCGCGGCAAAACCTTCGCCGTGCTCGGCGGCAGCCATGCGCACACCGACACGGTGGTGATCCGCTTCCCCGATCCCGCCTCCCTCCGCCGCTGGTTCGAGTCGCCGGCCTACCAGGCGCTGATCCCCCTGCGCGAACAGGCGGCCGAGGTCACCCTGATCGGCTACGAGGCCTGAGCCTGAAAAGTCAGCCGCCGCAGGACGGCGATAGCTTGCCTGCCTGCATCTATTCAAGGCACGCGAGCAAAGGCGGGCGGTGTGTATAATACACACCATGGACAGCGCCGAACTGATCAGGAGGCTGGGAAAGGCGGGCTGGGTGCTGCGGGGCGTGAAGGGTTCGCACCACATCTACACGCATCCGCAGCGCGGCGGACACCTCAGCGTTCCGCACCCCAAGAAAGATCTGGGCGCCGGCCTGATCCACAAGCTTATGAAACAGGCAGGACTGAAGTGAAAGGAGCGGAAAGATGAAGTATCCGATAGCCATCGAGCCGGGCGACGACAAGCACGCCTATGGAGTCGTCGTACCCGATCTGCCGGGCTGCTTTTCGGCCGGCGACACGCTGGACGAGGCGATGGACAACGCCCGCGAAGCCATCGAGCTGTGGCTGGAAACCGTCATCGACGACGGCGGCGCCGTGCCCGAACCGCGCCCGCTGGCCGAACATCAGAAGAAAAAGGAGTTCAAGGGCTGGGTCTGGGCCGTGGTGGCCGTCGATCTCGCCCAACTCTCCGACAAGGCCGAGCGCGTAAACATCACCTTGCCCGCCCGCGTGCTGCGCCGGATCGACGCCGCCGCCAAAGAGGCGGGCGAGTCGCGCTCGGGCTTCATCGCCCACCTGGCGCTGCGCGCATGAGCGGCGCACTCAATACCGCCGCTTGATCCAGCCAGCCGTGTCGAACTGGAAAGCCATCATTGAGGAACGAACCATGAGCAAGACACGCTGCCCGACCCATCCGGGCCGGATTTTGCGCGAGGGCAACCGGAGCCACAAGGCGGTTCTCTCTCCGCTCGACCTCACGTGCTTCGCTGTATTGACATTGTAGATACAACGAGGCATATTATTGTCATGTCAAAGCATTCCTCGTCTTCAGGCAGCCTTGGCGCTGAGACCGTAGCGGTCGCTGAACGCTCTTCAGTTGCCGACACGAAGGGCAGCATCAATCTGCGCATTGAGGCCAACACCCGCCAACTCATCGACGATGCGGCGGCGATTCTCGGCAAAACGCGTACCGAATTCATGATTGAGAGTGCCCGGCGGCAGGCGATAGATGTTTTACTCGATCAACGCCTGTTCATGCTTGATTCCGAGCGTTTTGACCGCTTCATGCACATGCTCGACAATCCTCCTGCGCCGGGACCGAAGCTGCGGTCGCTGCTACGCCGGGTGCCGGCATGGAAGAAATAGAAGACGCATCGAAACGCTCCGGTCCTCGACTGTCGGCCCCCACTCACCTGACCGCCGACCATGACCTTTCGGACTTCGATTGCGGCGAACCTGCGCTAAATGACTGGCTGCTTCATCGGGCCTTGCGGAATGAAAGCCGCTTCTCTCGCACCTATGTCGTCTGCGAGGACGATCGGCGGGTAGTCGCCTATTTCTGTATTTCGGCCGGTGCTGTGGAGCGTGCGGCCGCCCCCCGCAAGATGCGGCGCAACGCACCCGATACTATCCCAGTTTCGATCATCGGCCGGTTGGCGGTGAGCCGCAAGCATGCAGGCAAAGGGCTTGGCGCCGACATCCTTTCGGATGCGCTACATCGGATTGCTATCGCTTCACAGAGCATTGGCATTGGGGCGGTACTGGTTCATGCCAAGGACGATGTGGCCAAGCACTTCTACATGAGATGCGCGGAATTCATCGAATATCCAGAAGAAAGCAGAACGCTGTTTCTTCCCATCGAAACGGTAATCGCGGCTTTCAGCTAGAACTCGGGAGCCAGGCGGTGGGCGAAGCCAAAAAAGAATCAACTACGGGAGCAGATGGCCGGGCCGCGGGCCGAGTCCCGCGGCATGGTCGACTTGCATATGCTGCCGCCGGTCACCGCCATCAACGGTGCGCGCATTCGTGAGCTAACCGGGGACGCTACGATAGCGATACCCGATACGACACAGATAATGTTGCAAGCGTTCCGTGCTGTGGTTGGGGAGCGGACATTTTATGTTGGCTACTGCCTCGGCGACGAAACTGGGTTCGGTGCCATTGGTATCGCCGTGATCGATCGTCTGACGATGGTAGCCCCCGGCGCTGCGCTTCATGTTGTCCTGGTTGTTCATGACGATATCGCTTGGGACATCGTGCTGCGGCATCTACGCAACTTCACTGGACAGGTCTTGCTCTTCGCCTTTCCGAACTCCGACGTCTACGACGCTGGGACAGCCGAGATGTACTACTCCAAAGCGATCCGTTTATTTGATGATATGGAAGACACGCCTTGGATTTTCAACCTTGCCACTCCTGCCGGGAAGATGATCCGGACTGCCGTGTGGAACGGTCGCCGTAATTATGCGCACGAGCTTCCAGAAGATATCGTGCGATGGGTCGGGGGCGAGAAGATTGCCATCGTGCAGGTGGAGAAGCCGGTTGGGGTCAACCTTCGTTCATCTCTGAGTCTGACGCATTTTCTCGCCAAGGATTTCGATGGCGTAATTCATTGGGCACGTGACACAGAGACCTTCCAGTCGATCCTTAAGTCTTTCATCCGTCTTGACCTGGAATCGATCAGCCCGCCGGACCTTCCGGAAGGCTGGAAACCGGAAGTCACGATCCTTGCGGCAAATAGTGCGCCGAACGAAGAACGCTGACTACGCAAAGGCTACCCGACATATATTTGTCAGTTGCTACCACGAAAGCAGATGTGGCTGATGAAGTTTCCGAATGGCAGACTTTGTGGGAGCGGCCTACTGGCCGCGATATTCGCTGCAATCGCGGCCAGTAGGCCGCTCCCACATCCGAATCCGGGCACAATCCAAGGTCGAAAAAAAGCCGTGGCCGGCACTGCCGGCCGCGGCCCTGTGCGGACGCGAAGGAGTGGCGTCTACTTCTGCGGCATGTGGCCGACGAAGGTGTTCTCCACCAGCGGCCTGGCGTCCACCTGCGGCACGTGGCAGCTGTTGCACTGGTAGCGGTCCATCGTCACCAGCTTCTTGCCGGCGTCGAGGTGGCTGTCGCCGAGCTTGGGCGCGTTCTTCTCCTTGTATTTCGCCAGGCTGTGGCAGTCCATGCACTGGTTTTCCTCGACGGTGATCTCGTCGAAGTTGTCGGTGGCATGGGGCACCAGCGGCGGTTGCGTGCTGAAGGTGCGCTCGATCGGCTTCTGCAGGCCGGGTTTCTTGCCGGTATAGGCCTTCTGCTCGGCCGGCGCCACATCGGCCGCCGCCGTATCCGCGCCGCGCAACGTGGCCACGCCGCCGTACTGGGCGCAACCGAACACCGCGGCGGCCAGCGCCGCTGCCAGAATCATCGTGACAGACCTTTTCATGATCGTCTCCCTTCGCGTCAAAAGTTAATCGAAACCGTCTTGCTGCATTCACGCCGCCGGAGCCATGGTTTTGGCCGGCGGAGAAACCTTTTCAATCCTGCTGCCGAAGCGCGTGCCGAAGGCGAACACGTCCTTCGCGCAGACGTCGATGCAGCGTCCGCAGTTGGTGCAGGCGCCCGCCAGGATCACCGGACCCGCGCCCTCCACGCCTTTCAGGGCGGGCCGGATCACCTGGGGTTCCGGGCAAACCACGAAACAGTCCATGCAGTCGTTGCAGGCGCTGCGCTTCACCGCCGCCGTCCTGACGAGACTGACTTTTCCGAGCAGCCCGTAGAAGGCGCCGACCGGGCACAGCCGCCCGCACCAGCCGTCCTGCATGACGAACAGTTCGAGCAGGAAAATGGCGAGGATCACCGCCCAGGCGACGCCGAGGCCGAAGATCAGGCCGCGGTGGAATATCGACACCGGATTCACCAGCTCCCAGGCCAGCGTGCCGGTGGCCGCCGCCAGCACCAGCGTCATGGCGAGCATCCAGTAGCGCGCCTTGCGCGAGATGTGCGCGCCGCCCTTGATGCCGGCACGCGCGCGCAGCCAGGCGGCCGCATCGGTGACCATGTTCACCGGACAGACCCAGGAGCAGAAGACGCGCCCGCCCACCAGCAGGTAGAACGCCAGCACGATGGCGGCGCCGACGAAGGCCCTGGTCTCCGGCAGATGCCGGGTGAGCAGCGACTGCAGCAGGATGTAGGGGTCGGTCAGCGGCAGGACGTTCAGCGTGTAGCTGAAGCTGAGATTGCCCTTGACGATCCAGATGCCGGCGAGCGGCCCGAGCAGGAACAGGGCAAGAATGGAGAGCTGCGAGGCGCGCCGCAGCAGCAGCCACTTGTGCGCGCGCAGCCAGCCCTTGGCGGCGACCGCATCGGCTCCGGCGCGGACGGTACTCATAGTTTTCCACCTTGCAGCGCGCGCGGCACGGCCGGCGTCGAGCCGGACGCGGCGGAAGACGGCGGCGCTTCGCTCGGCACGAGGCCCCTGCCCTGTTCGTAGCGCATGCCTTCCGGCAGGTTGTACTGGTGCTGCACGTCGGGTGCGACCAGGCTGCCGCCGGCCTTCTGCTGTTCGACCCAGCCGAGGCGGTAGTGCTTGCCCGGCTCGCCCTTGGCAAGCTCCGTCGGATAGACCTTGATGGCGGCGACTTCCAGCGGACAGGCCTTCTCGCACTTGCCGCAGCCGGTGCAGGCATCGGAATGCACCACCGGGATGAACAGGGTGTGCTTGCCGGTGCGGACATTGGTCTGCGGCGCCAGCGTGATGGCCTTGTCGATGACCGGGCAGATGCGGTAGCAGATGTCGCAGCGAAGCCCCAGGAAGTTGAGGCAGTTCTCCTGGTCCACCAGCACCGCCAGGCCCATCCTCGACCGATTGATGTCGGTGAGCGCATGATCCAGCGCGCCGGTCGGACAGGCCTTGACGCAGGGAATGTCCTCGCACATCTCGCAGGGCAGCTGGCGCGCGACGAAATAAGGCGTGCCGGTGGCCACCGGCTCTTCCGGCGTGGCCAGGCTGAGGATGTCGTACGGGCAGTCGCGCACGCACAGGCCGCAGCGCACGCAGGCGCCGAGGAAGTCCCGCTCCTTCAGCGCGCCGGGCGGGCGGATCGCCAGCGGCGGCAGCGCGCCTGCCTGCCTGGCGTAGAGGGCGACGCCCAGCCCGAGCAGGCCGACGCCGCAAGCCATGCGGGCGGACTCGTAGAGGAACTGCCGCCGCGTTGCTGCGGCGGCGGACTGGGTCGGCTTCCTGGTGTTCATCTTGCGATTGCGTCATCCGGCGGGCGGCCCTGAGGAGGAGGATGGGCCGCCCGCCGTCGCGCTCCCTGATGCCTTGTCTCGCTAGGCCTTGACGATCTTCACCGCGCACTTCTTGAAGTCGGTCTCTTTCGAGATCGGGCAGGTGGCATCCAGCGTCAGCTTGTTCACCAGGCGGTGCTCGTCGAAGAAGGGGATGAACACCAGCCCTTCCGGCACCTTGTTGCGGCCCTTGGTCTCGACGCGCAACTGGATCTCGCCGCGGCGCGTCACGGCCTTGACGACGTCATGGCGCTTGAGGCCGCGCTTGTCGGCATCCTTCGGGTGCATGAACACCACGGCGTCCGGGAAGGCCTTGTACAGCTCGGGCACGCGGCGCGTCATGGTGCCGGTGTGCCAGTGCTCCAGCACGCGGCCGGTGCACAGCCACAGATCGTACTCGGCATCCGGCGGCTCGGCCGCCGGCTGGTAGGGCAGGGCGATGATCAGCGCCTTGCCGTCCGGCTTGCCGTAGAACTTCACGCCCTCGCCTTTCTTGACGTAGGGATCGTAGCCCTCGCGGAAGCGCCACAGGGTTTCCTTGCCGTCGACCACCGGCCAGCGCATCCCGCGCACCTTGTGGTAGGTGTCGAACGGCGCCAGGTCGTGGGCGTGGCCGCGGCCGAAGCCGGCGTATTCCTCGAACAGGCCTTTCTGCACGTAGTAGCCGAAGGCCTCGGACTCGTCGTTGGTGTAGCCCTTGATGGCATGGCCGTTCACCGTCTCGAGTTCGGCGAGCGGAAACTTGTTCACCTGGCCGTTGGCGTAGAGCACGTCGTAGAGGGTCTTGCCCTTGTACTCGGGCATCTTCGCCACCAGCTCGGCCGGCCACACTTCCTCGACCTTGAAGCGCTTGGAGAATTCCAGGTACTGCCACAGGTCGGACTTCGCCTCGCCCGGCGCCTTCACCTGCTGGCGCCAGAACTGGCCGCGCCGCTCGGCGTTGCCGTAGGCGCCCTCCTTCTCCATCCACATGGCGGAAGGCAGGATCAGGTCGGCGGCGAGCGCCGTCACCGTCGGGTAGGCGTCGGAGACGACGATGAAGTTCGCCGGGTTGCGGAAGCCGGGATAGGTTTCGCCGTTGATGTTCGGCCCGGCCTGCATGTTGTTGGTCGTCGTCGTCCAGTAGAAATTCAGCTTGCCGTCCTTCAGCATGCGGCTCTGCAGTACGGCGTGGAAGCCGGGCTTGTCGGGGATCGTGCCGGCCGGCAGCTTCCAGGCCTTCTCCGAGATCTCGCGGTGCTTGGGATTCATCACCACCATGTCGGCCGGCAGGCGGTGGGCAAAGGTGCCGACCTCGCGCGCGGTGCCGCAGGCCGAAGGCTGGCCGGTCAGCGAGAACGGGCTGTTGCCCGGCTCGGAGATCTTGCCCACCAGCAGGTGCACGTTGTAGATCATGTTGTTCACCCAGGTGCCGCGGGTGTGCTGGTTGAAGCCCATGGTCCAGTAGGAGGTGACCTTGGTCTTCGGATCGGCGTAGGTCTTGGCCAGCGCCTCCAGCTTGTCCTTCGGCACGCCGGAGAGCTTCGAGGTGTGCTCCAGCGTGTACTCCGCGACGAACTGCTTGAACTCGTCGAAGCCGATCGGCGCCATCTTGTCCGGCGCGCCCTTGGGCTTGCCGTCGAGGCCGGGATAGCCGTTGTTGCCGGCCGCCTGTTCGAGCGGATGGTTCGGCCGCAGGCCGTAGCCGATGTCGGTGACGCCCTTCATGAAGTTGACGTGCTTCTTGACGAAGTCCTGGTTCACCGCGTTGTTCTGGATGATGTAGTTGCAGATGTAGTTGAGGATCGCCAGGTCGGTCTGCGGCTTGAAGATCAGCTCGGCGTCGGCGCCCTCGGTGCTGCGGTGGCTGAAGGTGGACAGCACGTTCACCCGCACGTGCTTGGCGCTCTGGCGGCGGTTGGTGATGCGCGACCAGAGGATCGGGTGCATCTCGGCCATGTTGGAGCCCCACAGCACGAAGGCATCGGCATGCTCGGCGTCGTCGTAGCAGCCCATCGGCTCGTCGATGCCGAAGGTGCGCATGAAGCCGGCCACGGCGGAGGCCATGCAGTGGCGCGCGTTCGGATCGATGTTGTTGCTGCGGAAGCCCGCCTTCATCAGCTTGACCGCGGCATAGCCTTCCCAGATGGTCCACTGGCCGGAGCCGAACATGCCGACCGCGGTCGGCCCCTTGGCCTTCAGCGTCGCCTTGACCTTTTCTTCCATGATGTCGAAGGCCTGCTTCCAGCTGACCGGCTGGAACTCGCCGTTCTTGTCGAACTTGCCGTCCTTCATGCGCAGCAGCGGCGTGGTCAGGCGGTCCTGGCCGTACTGGATCTTGGCGAGGAAATAGCCCTTGACGCAGTTCAGGCCGCGGTTCACCGGCGCGTCCGGGTCGCCTTGCGTTGCGACGATGCGGCCGTCCTTGACGCCGACCAGCACGCCGCAGCCGGTGCCGCAGTAGCGGCAGGCGCCCTTGTCCCAGCGGATGCCGTCGGCGCCCTGCTGCGCCAGCGCCTCTTTCGAGACGGGCAGCGTGATGCCCGCCACAGTGGCCGCGGCCGCGGCCGCATTCGCCTTGATAAAGTCACGACGCGTCAGTTTCATTTCAGGCCTCCCTCTCAGGATCGGATTCGAATTGATGAAAAACCATGGCGGCCGACATTACGCCGTCCATCAGGTTGATGCGGTCGAAGGTGCCGGCGGTCTCGCCGTCGGTTTCGCTTTCGATGGTGACGACGAGCTTGCCGTCGTCCGTGGCGGCGTGGACTTCAACGCCGGGAAGCTGCTCGAGGCTGCCGCGCACCGACGCGAGTTCGGCCGGTTTTGCGTACACGATGATGCTGGAGATGTTCATGCTGCTATGGCAACCATGCCGGTCATGCAAATATCGAATGAAATGCTATTCCCCCAGCGGCGGTGCATGTATTGATAAATGTCAATTTTGCAACCAGATTTTTTTTGATGAACATCAAGCTTGCTTGCGGCCCGGCGGCGCGTGATAGAGTTCGCCAGCTATTTCGGGCGGCTCCATGAAACCCCTCCTCGCTTTCCTGCTGTTCGCACTGCAGATGCTTGCCGTTGCCCGCGCCGCGGAAGCCCCCAACGTCGCCGCCGCGGCCGATCTCAAGTTCGCCCTGACGGAAATCGCCGCGGCGCATGCGCGCGCCGGCGGCGGCAGGGTCAGCCTGAGTTTCGGCTCCTCCGGCGTCTTCCGCCGCCAGATCGCGCAGGGCGCGCCGTTCGAGCTGTTCCTCTCCGCCGACGAGGCCTATGTCGACGCATTGATCGCCGAAGATCGCGCCGAAGGCCCGGGCGCGCTCTACGCCATCGGCCGCATCGCCCTCTACATTCCGAACGGCTCGCCGGTGCGGGCGGACAACGCATTGCGCGACCTCGCCGCGGCGGCGCAGGACGGCCGCCTGAAGAAGCTCGCCATCGCCAACCCGGAGCACGCGCCCTACGGCCGCGCCGCGCGCGAGGCCCTGCAGCATGTCGGCGCCTGGGAGGCGGCGCGGCACAGGCTCGTGCTCGGCGAAAACGCCGCGCAGGCGGCGCGTTTCGCGGTGAGCGGTTCGGCGCAGGCGGCGATCCTGCCGCTGTCGCTGGTGCGCAGCGAGGACCTTGCCGCCAAGGGGGGCTTCGTCACCCTGCCGGCGGGCTGGCACGCGCCGCTCAGGCAGCGCATGGCGCTGGTGAAGGGCGCGGGCGAGGCGGCGCGGCGCTTTTACGCCTTCCTGCAATCGGCGGAGGCGCGGGCGATTTTTTCCCGGCACGGGTTTGTGCTGCCCGACGCCGCCAAGTAATCTCGCGCCATGGACTGGGACGCGCTCACCCTCTCGCTGCAGCTGGCACTGGCCACGACGCTGATCCTGCTGCCGCTGGCGGTGCTCGTCGCGCGGCCGCTGGCCTGGCGGCGCTTCCGCGGCAAAAGCCTGGCCGAGGCGCTGGTGGCGCTGCCGCTGGTGCTCCCGCCGACGGTGCTCGGCTTCTACCTGCTCGTCGCCCTCGGCGATGCCTCCATGCTCGGCGGCGCCTACAGGGCGCTCACCGGCCGCGCGCTGGTGTTCACCTTCGACGGCCTGCTGCTCGCTTCGATCGTCTTCAATCTGCCCTTCGCCGTGCAACCGGTGCAGCGCGCCTTCGACGCCATTCCGCGCGAGGTGCGCGAGGCGGCCTGGTGCTGCGGCATGACGCGCTGGCAAGCGCTGTGGAAGGTCGAGCTGCCGCTGGCCTGGCCGGGGCTGCTCACCGCCATCGTGCTGACCTTCGCGCATACGCTGGGCGAGTTCGGCGTGGTGCTGATGGTCGGCGGCAACATCGCCGGAGAGACGCGCACCGTCGCCATCGCCATCTACGACCGCGTGCAGGCCTTCGACGACCGGGGCGCCGCAGTGATGTCGGCCACGCTGGTGGCGATCTCCTTCGCCGCCATCGCGGCCATCAACACGCTCGGCAGGCGGGTGGGACAGCGTGGCTGAAGGATTGCACGCGCGAATCCGCCAGCACGCGCCGATTCCGCTCGATGCGAAACTCGAATGCGCGCCGGGCGAACTGCTGGCGCTGGTCGGCCCTTCCGGCAGCGGCAAGTCGACCCTGCTGCGCTGCATCGCCGGACTGCACACCGCCGGCGAGGGCAGCATCCGCTGCAACGGCGACACCTGGTTCGATGCCGCGGCCGGGATCAATCGGCCGGTGCAGGCGCGCCGCATCGGTTTCGTCTTCCAGCACTACGGCCTTTTCCCGCATCTCTCCGCGCTGGAGAACGTTGCCGCCGCCCTGGGCAGACTGACTTTTGCCGAGCGCGCGGCGCGCGCGCGCGAGCTGCTCGCGCGCGTGCATCTCGAAGGCCTGGAGCAGCGCAAGCCGGCAATGCTCTCCGGCGGCCAGCAGCAGCGCGTCGCGGTGGCCCGCGCCCTGGCGCGCGATCCTTCCGTGCTGCTGCTCGACGAGCCTTTCTCGGCGGTGGACCAGGTGACGCGGCGCAAGCTGCAGCAGGAACTGGCGCGGCTGCGCGCCCATCTCAACATCCCCATGCTGCTGGTGACGCACGATCTCGACGAGGCGCGCATGCTGGCCGACCGCATGGTGATCCTGCACCGCGGCCGCAGCCTGCAGGCCGGCACCCCGGACGAGGTGATGGCGCGGCCGGACAGCGCCGCCATCGCGCGCCTGGTCGGCCTGGTGAATCTTTTCGAGGGCACGCTGATCGAGGCCGACGGCGGCCTGCGGCTGCAATGGCTGGGCCATCGGCTGGATGTGGGCAAACCCGCCGGCGCGGCCGGCGAGCGCGTCTGCTGGGTGATCCCGCCCGAGGGCGTGCTGCTGCACCGGCGCGAGCGGCCTTCGCGCGGCGAGGCGGAGAACCCCGTGCCCGGCACCGTGCAGGATTGCGTGCGCCTCGGCCCCTTCACCCAGATCCGCCTCGTGCCCGACGGCGGCGGCGAACCCATCGCCTTCTCCGTGCCGACCCACGTCGCCGAGCGCAACGACATCGCCCCCGGCACCGCCGCGCGCGTCACCCTGCTGGCGGAGAGCATTCACCTCATGCCCTGGGAGGCGCTCGGCCCGCGCCCCGAGTAAGCGCCTTTCGGGTTTTTTTGCGCCGCCGTACTATTATTTAAATATAAAGCATTACCCTGCGACGGGCATGCCATGACCAGAGTCCTCCGCAGCAAGCTGTCCGGCATGCGTTTCTTGCTGTTGCTGCTTGCCGTATTGCCTGCCGCCGGCCTGCCGGCGGCAGGCGACGCTGCGCCGCCTGCGCTGGCGACGCTGACACAGCAGGATCTGCAGGAGCTGCTGCCCGCCTTGCGCAAGGGCGGCTATATCTTCTATTTCCGCCACGCCCTCACCCGCCAGGACCAGGAGGATCGCCAGCCCGTCACGCTGGGCGACTGCACGACCCAGCGCAACCTGTCGGAGGAAGGCCGCCACCAGGCCGGCGGGATCGGCGCCGCCATGCGCGATCTGAAAATCCCCGTCGGCAAGGTGTTGAGCAGTCCGTTCTGCCGCTGCGTGGAAACCGCACAGCTGGCCTTCGGCAAGGCGGAAATCGCCGAAGACCTGTATTTCGCCATCGGCCTGGCGAAGGCGGAGCGCGCCGCCAAGGGGACGGCGTTGCGCCGGCTGCTGGCGCAAGCCCCCGCCGCCGGCAGCAATACCGTCATCGTCGCCCATACCGCCAACCTCGAGGAGGCAACGGGGTACTGGCCGAAGCCCGAGGGTGCCGCCGTGCTGTTCCGGCCCGACGGCGCCGGCAGCTTCCGCCCGGTCGGCCGCCTGCCGCCCGAGATCTGGGGGAGTCACGGCGCGCGCTGACAGCGTCGCGCACAGCCCTGCCCATGCTCTCTTTCGGCCAACTCGACATCGCGCGGAAAACCCGTCTGATCACCGGGCTTGCAGTGCTCAATCTGGCACTCGTCATTGCTGCCGGCGGCTATGTGCTGTCGCTCTACGAGGAGCTGCGTCGGGACATCGGCATCGAGGACATCCCCGCCCTGAACCGCATCTCCGAGCTGAACCGCGAGCTGGCCGAAGCGCATGTCGAACTGCTGACCCTGATCCAGCGCGCCAGGGAAGGCCGCGTGGCCGAGGAGGACATGTACCGCACCGGCAAGCCCCTGCTCGACCGCATCGATGCGATGACGGCGCAGGCGGCCGCGCCGGAATTCATTCCGGGCCACATCCCGACCGCAGCGGCGGGACGCTTCGAGGCGGAACTGAAAGCCTATCGCGGCAGCCTGGTGTCGAGCGTGGAGATGCTCTCGGTCAATCTGGCGCTGGCGGAGCGCTATGCCACAAGGGCCTCCGTGGATGCCCTGGCGGTCAATCGGACGGTCGCGGCGCTGCTGGACGACATCGACCGGCACATGCAGGCGCAGACCGGGGAGGTCGGCGCAACGTTGCGCACGCTGGTGCTGCCGCTGCTCGCCCTGCTGAGCCTGGCGACGGCATTCTTCCTGCTGCTCCTGCACCGGCTGGGCGCGAGCATCGCGCACACCTTCTCGGCAACGCACGAGGCGCTGAGCCGCCTGCGCGCCGGCGACATCGGCACGGCCATCCGCCTCGCCCCGGACACGCCCGAGGCGCACGACATCAACGAGGCGCTGGAGCGTTTCCGCGCCACCCTGGTCGAACTGCAGGAGAACCGTCAGGAACTGGATTACGCCAACACCGAGCTGGAGTCCTTCGCCTATTCGATCGCCCACGATCTGCGCACCCCGCTGCGCGGCATCAACGGCTACAGCGCGATCCTCGCCGAGGATTATGCCGGACGGCTCGACGCCACGGCGCTGGAACACCTCGGGCGCATCCGCGCCGGCACCGAGCGCATGGGACAGCTGATCGACGAGCTGTCGGCCCTCACGCGCGTGAGCAGGGCGCCCCTGCGACGCCAGGCGGTCGATCTGAGCGCCATGGTGCGCGAAATCGCAGCGGCGCTCGCCGAGGACGAGCCGCAGCGCCGCGCCGACTGGATCGTCGCCCCCGGCATCGTCGCCGTCGCCGACCCCGGCCTGGTGAGCATCGCACTGAGCAACCTGCTCGACAATGCCTGGAAATTCACCTCGAAGCGCGAGGATGCGCGCATCGAATTCGGCGCGACGTCCAGCGAAGGCAAGCAGGTCTGCTACGTGCGGGACAATGGCGCCGGCTTCGATCCGGCCTTCGCCGACAAGCTGTTCAGGCAGTTCCAGCGCCTGCACAGCGAGCGCGAGTTCGAGGGCAGCGGCATCGGCCTGGCCATCGTGCGCCGCATCGTCACGCGGCACGGCGGGCGCATCTGGGCCGAAAGCCGCCAGGGCGAAGGCGCCTGCTTCTATTTCACCCTGGACTGATCGCCACGCTGCTTCCGTCTTTGCATCGACAGGCGATGGCCTGCCCTGTCGCGGGATTGCCGGCCAACTCGTCTTGCGCCTGGCCGCCATTCCTGCTGGCCAGGCGCCGGCGACGGGGTTGAGCGCTGCCGTCACCCGGCTGCGCCCCCGGAGCAGGCTGCTCGCTGTGGTTTTCAGAAGACGTGATATCTGACACAATGCGAACCATTCTCATCTGCTGAACCCGTCAACCAAGCCGCCGCCAGGGTCCCGAGTCAGCCTAACGAAAGGGAGTCTTTCCCATGTTGATCCTGGCCCATCCGTGTTCGCGCACCACTACCGAGAACTGTTGAACTTCCTTGCGCGCAAGCTCAATGACCGCGATAGCGCGGCCGATCTGACACAGGAGAGCTACGCGCGGGTACTGACGCTGCAGCAGTCCGGCGAGGCGATTGCCGATCCGCGGGCGCTGCTCTACCGGGTCGCGCGCAATCTCGTGGTGGACCGGCATCGCCGCAGCATGATTCGCGGTGAAACGGCGAGGATCGATGACGAGGAAAGCGCGGACGAGGCGGACGTTCTCGCCGCCCCGCAGGCCTGGGAGCCCGAAGCGGCGGCCATGTCCGCGCAGGGCGTGGAGGCCATGCTGGCCACCATCAACACCCTGCCGCCGCGCTGCCGCGAGGCCTTTGTCCTGCACAAGTTCGACGGCCTCTCGCATGCCGAGGTCGCGCAGCGCATGGGCATTTCCCGCAAAATGGTGGAACTGCACGTCAAGAACGCGCTGATCGCCTGCCGCCGCTGCCGCAGGCAGATCGACGGCAGCCCTGGCGCAAGCGTGCCAGCCCGCACCGGGAAAAGAGACCTCGAATGAACGCGCATCCCGGCTTTTTCTCACGCAACATCGGGTTTGCTGCGGCTCGTGCGTCTTCATCAGAGAGGCCATGAAGCCGACATGAACACCTTGCCCCCCGACATTCCCCGGCAGGACAGCCTCGACGACCGGGCGCTGGACTGGTTCGTCCGTCGCGGCGGCGGTCTCGATGCCGTCGAAGAAGCCGCATTCCAGGTCTGGCTCGTCGCTGACCCGGCCCACCAGACCGCCTACGCCCGCTGGCAGGATGACTGGTGCACCCTCGACGCCCTGCCGGCCGCCGGCATCAATGCGCTGCGCCACCCGCCCGAAGCCGCGACGCAGTGCGCAGCGGCCGAGCGCAGCGTCCGCGCCGCACCCGTCGCTCCCGACCGGCGCAGCTGGTGGGACGACCTCCTGGGTGGCGCCCCTCGCGCGGCCTTCGCCGCCTTCGCCCTGATCGCCATCGTCAGCGGCGGGCTGGCCTGGCAACACTGGCAGCAACCCGTGTTCACCGCCCAGTACGCCAGCGCGCGCGGCGAACAACTCGACGTCACGCTGCCCGACGGCAGCCGCCTGCGGCTGGATACCCGGACCCGGGTCGACGTGGCCATCTACCGTCACCGGCGCGAAGTCCGCCTGCCCGAGGGGCAAGCGCTCTTCGACGTCGCACCCGATGCCGGCCGGCCCTTCGACGTGCTGGCCGGCGCCACCCGCATTACCGTGGTCGGCACCCGCTTTTCAGCCCGCAACACGCCCGGCATCGCCGGCGACGCGGCGGTTCGCATCGCTGTGGAGGAAGGTCGCGTGCGCGTGCGCCGCGCCCAGTCGCTGCTTGCCGAGCTGAGCGACAGGCTCAGCGGCAAACGGCAAATGGTCGAGCTCGCCGCCGGCCAGCAGCTTGCCGCCGGGCCCAACGGTCAGCCCGGCCCGGTGAGTGCCGTCCCCCCGCTCGGCATTGCGCCATGGCGCGAAAACCGCGTCAGCTTCAACGACGCGCCGCTTTCGCACGCCCTGGCCGAATTCGCCCGCTATGGCGACCCCGGCATCGAGATGCGCGATCCGGCTGTCGGCGCACTGCGTGTCACCGGCACCTTCAACCCGCAACACCCCGACGGCTTTGCCCGCCTCCTGCCGCAAGTGCTGCCGGTGATCCTGCGCGAGCGGGACGGGGTGGTCGAAATCGTGGCCGGCCGCTGAACCGGGCCGGGTATCGAAAAAAGTCGGCGGAGACATAGGGTGGAATCGAAATCGCGCGTCCACATGGAAAGAGTTCTCATTCAACCTTTCCAGGAGCCCGCCTGAATGTCACATCCCCGGTTCAACGCCAAACCCCTTGCCCTGTCCATCGCCCTGCTGCTGGCGCCGCTCGCCGTCCATGCCCAGGCCGCCAACTGGCCCGCTACGGCGGTCGAGGTACGCATTGCCGCCCAACCGCTGGCCGATGCCCTCAACGACTGGGCACGCCAGACGAAAATCGAGTTGATCGTCTCGCCGGCCCTGGTCGCCGGCAAGACCGCGCCGGCGGTGTCCGGCAGCCTCACGCCGCGGCAGGCGCTGGAGCGGCTGCTGGCGGGGAGCGGACTGGCGGCGGCGGTCGATGGCTCGGCGGTCGTCATCAAGAAGGCACCGCCGGCATCCTCAGGCGAGAAAACGCTGCCGGCGGTGGTGGTCACGGGGGGCGCCGATTTAGCGGGTGCCTTGCCCAAGGCGTATGCCGGCGGGCAACTGGCGCGCGGCGGGCGCCTGGGTATGCTCGGCAATGTCGACATAATGGATTCCCCATTCCATGTCACCGGCTTTACTGCGCAGGCCATCCAGAACCAGCAAGCGAGCACGATTGCCGAGGTCGTCGCAAGAGACCCCTCGGTGCGCAGCACCGCGCCGAGCGGCGATGTCGCCGACGCCTTTTTCATCCGTGGCTTTCCCATCGGCGACAACAACATCGGCGAGATCGCCTTCGACGGCCTTTACGGCGTCGCCCCGAACTACCGGCTGATGGCCGACTACGCGGAACGCGTCGAGGTCTTGAAGGGGCCCGCCGCCATGATCTATGGCATGTCGCCCAACAGTGGCGTCGGCGGCGGCATCAACGTGGTTCCCAAACGCGCCGAGGACGACCTGACCCGCGTTCGGGCCGACTATTCGACGCGTTCCCAGGTCGGCGGGCATGTCGATCTCAGCCGCCGCTTCGGTGCGGAGCGCCAGTTTGGGGTGCGCGTCAACGGCAGCCATCATGACGGCGATACACCGATCGACCATCAGTCGCGGAAAGCGACGCTCGGCGCCATGGCGCTCGACTACCAGGGCGAGCGTCTGCGCGCCACGCTCGATCTGATCGACCAGCGTGAGAATGTCGATGCCCCATCCCGCCGTCCCTGGCTGAGCGCCGGGCTGGCGGTGCCGGATGCGCCGGACAGCCGGAAGAACGTCACCCAGCGCTGGGAATGGTACGAAAGCAGGGAGCAGTCGGCGCTGCTGCGGGCCGAATACCAGGCCCACGAGCAGTTATCCGTGTTTGCCAGCTTCGGCAAGGCGCAAACCGAAATTGACCGGTTCTTCAACACGCCGGTGATCGTCAACGCGGCGGGCAACACCACCGTGACGCCGACCCGCGCCAACTTCGACGTGGTACGCAGTTCGGCCGAAGCCGGTGTGCGCAGTCGCTTCACCACTGGTCCGGTGAAGCACCAGGTGACCCTGCAATGGAGCCAGTACGAGGATCGCCTCGGGCTGGGGACAGTGGCCGGTCAGGCCTATGCATCGAATATTTACGCGCCGGTCGACCGGCCCGCCCAGAACGTGGCCGCTCCAACCACCGTACCGAAGCGCTCGACCAACCGCCTCGGCGGCATTGCCCTCGCGGATACGCTGTCGATGTTCGATGAACGTCTGCAAGTCATGCTTGGCCTGCGCCGGCAGGAGATCCTGTCGGATAACTTCAACACCGGCGGGGTGAAAACCTCGAGCTACGACAAGAGTGCCGTCACGCCGATGGTCGGCTTGGTAATCAGGCCTTGGCAGCGCGTTTCCGTCTACGCCAACCACATCGAAGGCCTGAGCAAGGGCGACACCGCGCCGAACACAGCCGTCAATGCGGGCGAGGTCTTCGCGCCGTACAAGGCCCGGCAGCAGGAAATCGGCGTCAAGGTCGATCACGGCCGCCTGATGACTACGCTCAGCGTGTTCCAGATCACGCGGCCGAGCGGCCAGATGACGGGCAACCGCTTCAGCGCCGACGGCGAGCAGCGCAACCGCGGCGTGGAGCTGAGCGCCTACGGCGCCGTGGGCGACGGCTTGCGGCTTTACGCCGGCGCCACCTGGATCGACGCCGAACTGACCAAGACCAGCAACCCGGCGACCCTGGGCAACACCGCGGTCGGCGTGCCGGCGGTCCAACTCGCGCTGAACGCCGAGTGGGATGTGCCGCTGCTAGCCGGGGTGACACTGACTGGCGGCCTGATTCATAGCGGCAAGCAGTATGCCAATCAGGCCAACACCCAGCGCCTGCCGGCATGGACGACCCTGGACCTGGGCGCGCGCTACCGCACCGCGCTGGCCGGACAGCCGCTGACCATTCGCGCCGATCTGCGCAACGTCAGCGACCAGGGCTACTGGGCCGGCTCGTCCACCTGGGGAACGCTCATCGCCGGGGCGCCGCGTACTTTCCTGCTCTCGGCAACGCTGGACTTCTGAGGCTGGGTGTCCCGGAGTGATGCCCTGGCGACGATCATGGATGCAAATCCACCGCTACCTCGGCCTTGCGCTGGCGGGCTTTCTCGCCATCGCCGGGCTGACGGGCGCCCTGCTCGTCTTCGAGCGCGAACTGGATGAGGCGCTGAACCCGCAGCTGCTGCGGGTCCAGCCGCCTCTTCCCGGGGCGGCGTTCCTGGATCCGCTGGCTGTGCGGGAGGCGGTGCAGGCGCGGTATCCGGATGCCCGCGTCCATCGTGTGGATTTGGCGCCACGCCCGGGCGAAGCCCTGGCGCTGCGCATCGAGCAGTCCGCCGGCATGGCAGCTGGTGTGGACGAAACGGCCGACGACCAGGTGTTCGTCAATCCATACACCGGCGAAATTCTTGGCGCGCGCAAGTGGGGCGACCTCGCGCAGGGACTCAAGAACCTGATGCCTTTCATCTACCGCCTGCACTACTCGCTGGCGGCGGGCTCGGTCGGGCAGACCCTGATGGGCATCGTCGCGCTGCTATGGACGGTCGATTGCTTCATCGCCCTGTATTTGACATTTCCGGCTGGGCGGCGCCGGGCCGGCGGTCGCCACTGGCTCGTCCGCTGGTGGCCTTCATGGAAACTGCGCTGGGGCGACGGCAGCTACAAGCGCAACTTCGACCTCCACCGCGCCGGAGGGCTGTGGCCCTGGGCCATGCTGTTCGTCCTGGCCTGGAGCAGCGTGGCTTTCAACCTGCCCGGGGTCTATGACCCCGTGATGCATGCCCTGTTTCTCCATCAGCCGCAGGAGAAGGCTTTGCCGAAACTCGCCCGAGCCGAACCGGAACCCGCCATCGGCTGGTGGCAGGCGCGGGAAATCGGCCGCCGCCTGATGGCGGACGAGGCCCGCGCCCAGGGTTTTACCGTGCAGGAAGAACAGGCGCTCTACTACGACCCCCAGCGGGGCGTCTATCGCTATCAGGCCAGGAGCAGCCTCGACATCCGCGACCAGCGGGGCAGTACCCGGCTGGTGTTCGACGCCGACACCGGCGCCCTCAGAAATGTTCGGCTGCCCACCGGCGCGGCGAGCGGCGACACGATCCGCACCTGGCTCGCCAGCCTGCACATGGCGGCGCTGTGGGGCATGCCGTTCAGGATCCTCGTCTGCACGATCGGGCTGGTGGTGGCGATGCTGAGTGTCACCGGCGTGGCGATCTGGGCGAAGAAGCGCAGCGGGCGAATCCGCTCCGCCGGCAGGCGCGAGGCCGACGTTCCGGATGGTCCTGGATGTGAAATGCGCGAGCCGCACTCGCGATCGGGTACCGGTTTCCGACTCTCATCCGTCAATGCCAACGAGAGCGACAAACCATGAGCCGGATGGCCTTGCATCTTCGACCTTTCATTTCCTGCGCGACCGCGCCTGCGGACGTACCGGCCGGGCTGGCGCGCGGCATGCCGTTGGCGCTGGTCTGCACCGCGCACGCCGCCGTGCTGTGGTGGCTGACTATCGCTTGGGCCCGCACCCCGGTGCTGACGACGCCCCCGGCGATGGTGGGCATGCTGGTATCGGCCCCGATGCCCGCGCCGGTGGTGACACCATCCAAGCCGCTGCCGATGGCGCCGGCGCCTCGGCCAAAGCCGAAGCCGGTAGACCGGCCGAAACCTCTCCCAGCGCTGCCAGATGCACCAGCATCGGAGCGCGCGGTGACCGCGCCGCTGCCCGATCCGAAGCAGGTCTCCGCGGCGCCGGCGGCACCCGCGCCGGAAGCCACGACGCCGCCGCAGCCCGTCACTCCGCCGCACTCGGACGCTGCGCATCTCAACAACCCGGCGCCGGTGTATCCGGCGCTATCGCGCCGACTGCGCGAACAGGGCCGCGTGTTGTTGGACGTGTACATCCTGGCCGACGGCAGCGTGGGGCAGCTCAGGCTGAAACGCTCCAGCGGCTACCCTCGCCTGGACGAAGCGGCGCTCGATGCAGTGCGCCGCTGGCGGTACATCCCGGCCAGGCGCGGCGAGGAGGCAATCCCGTATTGGTACGTGCAGCCGCTCCATTTCGATCTGACGCCGTAGTCCCCTCCCACTCCATCCAAAACAGGAACGACCCATGAACGACAACCCCTATGGCCTGGTCTCGCTGTGGAGCGAAGGCGATGCCGTCATCCGCACGGTAGCCGTGCTGCTGCTCCTGATGTCCATCGCCTCGTGGACGGTGATCGCCACGCGCGCCTGGCGCGCGCTGCGGCTGCGCCGCGTCGCGCGCGCCGCCGGCGACTTCTGGCATGCCCACAGCTTCGGCGAAGGCCTGCACCTGCTCGATGGCGACGCCGAACGCAACCCTTTCCGCCATCTGGCCGAGGAGGCGCAGGCGGCGGTCGATCACCACGCCGGCAACCGGCAGGACCTGCACGGCCAGATCAGCCTGGCGGAATGGCTCACCGAGAGCCTGCGCGGCGCCATCGATGAAAGCCTGGAGCGGCTCAACGGCGGTCTGTCCATCCTCGCCTCGGTGGGCGCGACGGCGCCTTTCGTGGGGCTGTTCGGCACCGTGTGGGGCATCTATCACGCACTGATCGGCATCGGCGCGGCCGGCCAGGCCAGTATCGACAAGGTGGCCGGCCCGGTAGGCGAGGCGCTGATCATGACGGCCTTCGGGCTGGCCGTCGCGATTCCCGCGGTCCTGGGCTACAACGCGCTGATGCGGGCCAACAAGGCCATGCTCGGCAAGCTCAACCGCTTCGCGCGGCAACTGCACGCGTACTTCCTGACCGGCGCGCCGGTGACGCGGGGGGCTGCCATGGCAATCGCCCTGGCGAACGGTCGCGACGACAGGCCCGCGCGCCGCGCGCCGGCGACACAAGTTTGAGGGGCGGGCCATGGCCTTCGGAGGCGGACTCGACAACGGCGACGACATGCTCAGCGAGATCAACATGACGCCGCTGGTGGATGTGATGCTGGTGCTGCTGATCATTTTCATCATCACCGTGCCGGTACTGACCCATTCGGTGAAGCTGGACCTGCCGCGCGCTGACAACACGCCGAACGTGGTGAAGCCCGAGAGCGTGAATCTCTCCGTGACGGCGGGCGGCGCCATCCACTGGAACGAGGAGGCGGTGGACGAAGCACAACTCAATGCGCGCCTGGCAGCGGCGGCGCAACGGCAGCCCCAGCCGGAAATCTTCATTCGCGGCGACCGCAAGGTGGACTACGAGCGGGTCGTCAAGGTGTTGGCGGCAGTGCAGCGGGCGGGGGTGCTGAAGCTGGGGTTCATTACCGAGCCCGGCGGTTGATCATATTCGTTCCGCAGCGGGCGGATGCACCGGCGTTGCCGACGTGCGAGGAGGCACCGCCCGGTGGTCGCCGTCGGACATTTCATCGACGCCGAATCCCTGCAAGCGGCGGCGGTGCGCGCGGGCCACGGCGTCACGCTGTCTTCGGTCCGCCGCATCCTCGGCGAGTTCGAGCGCACCGGGATCGTCCACGGCATCCACCTGGGCGCCAGGGCGCGGCGCGGCGGGCGCATCTGGGCCGAGAGCCGCCAGGGCGAAGGCGCCTGCTTCTATTTCACCCTGGACTGATCGTCACGCTGATTCCGTCCTTGCATCGACAGGCGGATGGCCTGCCCTATCGCGGGATAGCCGGCCGACCCGGCGTTTCCGAACGCATGGAAAGGACGGCGCCGGAGTGCCGCCAGTCAGCGTCACGCGGCGTCAGGGTGGAAACTGGCGCTACACCTCCCAAGGGTTGATGACGCTCAGGCCGAGGGCCTGGAATGGGCTGGTGTCGCGGGTGGCAACAGCAAATCCGTTGGCTGCGGCACTGGCTGCGATATATCCGTCAGCCGTGCCAACCGCCCGGCCGGCAGCGCGAGCCTTCGCCATCAGCTCGGCATAGGCGTTCGTGCAGGCGATGTCGAACGGCAACACACGCCCGACGAACAAGGGCAGCACCCGCTTTTCCAGGGCCTCGTGCAGGCCGGCCCGGCGCTTTCCGGCCGGCAGCAGCGCCACGCCGGCGCGCAGCTCGGCCACGGTGATCGCGGAAAGGTAGAGCGTTTCCAGCGGTTGCGCGTCGATCCACTCGATGACACGGGTCTTGGGCGCGCGACGCAGCGGCTCCGAAACCACGTTCGTGTCAAGCAGGATCATTCAAAGCTCGCCACTCGTGCGGGGGTCTTGTCGCGTACGCTATCGAAGATGGCGAACTCGTCGTCGGTCAACCTGGTCTTGCGGCCGATCTCGGCCAGCAGGGAACCCAGTTTGACCCGCCCTTGCGGCTTCACCGCGGATTCCAGGATTTCGCGGATTTCGGCCTCGGCGCTGCGGCCGTGTTGAGCGGCTCGCACGCGGATGGCGCGATGCACCTCATCGGGTACATTCCGCACGGTGATGGATGCCATATTGCAAACCCCCGCATTGATGTGTGTGACTGCACATTATCAAAATGCAATCACGTATGCAACCGCCCCACTCTGTCCTGGCGCCTTGCCATAATCATCCGCATTGCGATACGATGGTACCGCGATGCAGTCATCTGCGGATTCTCGGCAAATTCGGTTTCAACTTTGGAGGTGCGGCATGGTGGATCGTATGACCGGCGGGGAAGCCATTGTCCAGTCCCTGCTGTTGCACGGCGTGGACACCGTCTTCGGCATTCCCGGGGTTCAGACTTACGGCCTCTTCGACGCCCTCTGCCAGGCCGGCGACAGGATCCGCACGATCGGCCCGCGCCACGAACAGGCCACCGCCTACATGGCCTTCGGCTATGCCAAGTCGACCGGCCGGCAGGGCGTGTTCTCGGTGGTCCCCGGCCCGGGCGTCCTGAATGCCTCGGCGGCCATCTGCTCCGCCTACGGCGCCAGCGCGCCGATCCTGTGCCTCACCGGCCAAGTGCCGTCCGACTTCATTGGCTCGGGCAAGGGCCATCTGCACGAGCTGCCCGACCAGCTGGCAACGATGCGCACGATCATGAAGTGGGCGGCCCGCATCGATCACCCGGCCGAGGCCCCGGCCCTGGTGGCCGAGGCTTTCCGGCAGATGGGCACCGGACGGCCGCGGCCGGTCGCCCTCGAGATGCCGTGGGAAGTGTTCACCACGGCGGCCCCGGTGGAGCTCGTGGCGCCGATGCGCTGCGCGCAGCCCCTGCCCGACGAGGACCGGATCGAGCAGGCGGCGAGGCTGCTGAAGGAGGCTGTCAATCCGATGATCATGGTCGGCAGCGGCGCCCAGCACGCCCATGCCGAAGTCCTCGAACTGGCCGAACTGCTGCAGGCGCCGGTGGTGTCCTGGCGCGGCGGCCGCGGCATCGTCGCCGACGACCACCCCCTCGGCTTCACCTGCGCCGCGGGATTCAAGCGCTGGGCGCAGACCGACGTCCTCGTCGGCATCGGCTCGCGCCTCGAGCTGCAGTGGTTCCGCTGGCCGAACCAGCCGAAGACCTTGGAGATCGTCAATATAGACATCGATCCGACGCAGATGCCGCGCATCAAGCCAGCGGTGCCCATCGTCGGCGATGCGCGCGCGGCGACGCGTGGACTGATCGAGGCGGTGATGCGCAGCGGCCCGCGGCGGCCGTCGCGCCGCGAGGAATTCGAGTCCGTCAAGGCGAAGACGCAGGACGAAATCCGCAAGATCCGGCCGCACATCGACTTCCTCGCGGCGATCCGCCAAGTTCTGCCCCGCGACGGCTTCTTCGTCGAGGAAATCTGCCAGGCAGGGTTCACCTCGTACTACGGCTTCCCGGTGTATACCCCGCGCAGCTTCGTCACCTGCGGCCACCAAGGGACCCTCGGCTTCGGCTATTCGACCGCGCTAGGCGTCAAGGCCGGCAACCCGGACAAGCCGGTGGTCTCGATTTCCGGCGACGGCGGCTTCATGTTCGGCGTGCAGGAGCTGGCCACGGCGATGCAGCACGGTATTAATGTCGTCGGCATCGTCTTCAACAACGGCGCCTTCGGCAACGTGCTGCGCGACCAGCAGCAGCGCTTCGGCGGCCGGGTGATCGGCTCCGAGCTCGTCAACCCCGACTTCGTCAAGCTGGCCGACAGCTTCGGCATGGCGGCACGGCGCGTGAGCACGCCGGACGAACTGCGGCAGGCGCTCGATGCGGCGCTGGCGAAGGACGCGCCGGCGCTGATCGAAGTGCGGGTGGACCGCGAGCGCGAAACCTCGCCCTGGGAATTCCTGATGCCTGCCGCCAGTTGAGCGGAAGCGCGCAGACACGGCCAGCCGTGCGACACTGCGGCCATGCACTTCAACCGGCTCGACCTGAACCTGCTCGTCGCCCTCGACGCCCTGCTTGCCGAGCGGAACATCACCCGCGCAGCCGAGCGCGTGCACCTGAGCCAGTCGGCCATGAGCGGCGCGCTGGCGCGCCTGCGCGAGTATTTCGGCGACGAGCTGCTGGTCCAGGCCGGCCGCCGCATGCTGCCGACGCCGCTCGGCGAGAGCCTGGCGGCGCCGGTGCGGGAAGTCCTGCTGAAGGTGGAAACCACCATCCAGGCACGGCCGGACTTCGAGGCGGCCAGCTCGACCCGCCACTTCAAGCTGCTCATGTCGGACTACGCCTCCACGATACTCATGAGCCGGGCGCTGCCGCGCCTGCAGCAGGAGGCACCGCAGGTGACGATAGAGCTGCTGCCCTACTCGGAATGGCAGTGGGAAACCCTGGAGCGGGGCGAAGCGGATTTCCTCATCATGCCGACCAGATACCTGCGCGAAGGGCACCCCTCGGAATTGCTGTTCGAGGACAGCTACACCTGCGTTGCCTGGTCGGGGAACGAGCTGGTCGGCGACAGCCTCAGCCTGGCGCAATACCTGGCGCTGGGCCATGTCGCGGTGCGCTTCGGCCAGCAGCGCATCCCCGCCTTCGACGAGTGGTTCTTCGATCATTTCGGCTACCACCGCCGCATCGAGGTGATCGCCACCAGCTTCAATTCGATCCCGCAGCTGCTGGTCGGCACCCGCCGCATCGCGACCATCCACCGCCGCCTGGCCGATTTCTATGCCCGCTACCTGCCGCTGAAGTTCGTCGCGCCGCCCCTTGAAATGCCGACCCTGACCGAGGCCATCGTCTGGCACAAGTACCGCGACGGCGACCCCGGCAGCATCTGGCTGCGCCAGGTGCTGAAAGAGGCGGCCGAGCCGCTGCCGGACGCAGCTTGAAAAAACGGCGGCACGCAGGCCGCCGCTCAAGCCTCCGCAGTATCCATCACCGGGAGGTGGAGGAGACGCTCACGCCGCCATCTGGCCGCCGAACTCGGCGTAAATGCGCGGCAGGAAAGATTTGAAGCGGGTGAATTCCTTGACGTTGTGGCGGGCGAGACCGCGGACGGCCTCGACGGGAACCGCCACGCCGGGCGGCAGCGACAGCTCGGGTCGGCCGCCGGACATGCGGTAGCCCATCCAGAAGCGGGTGCGGTGCTCCAGCCCTTCCGCAGTCTCGCGGAAGATGTGGCACATCAGGGCCGGCGCGGTGATCGACTCGTCGGTCTTGTTGACGCTGACCGCCCAGCCGTAGCCGCCGGCGAAGGTGGCGACAAAGGGCTTTTTCCAGCGGCTCATGTCGAAGCCGAATTCCTTGGGCGAAAGGAAAGTGATGTCGATGTTATCCATGCCGCAATCGCAGTTTTCGGTGACGTGGTGCGTCACGCCCCAGTTCTTCTCGGCCATCGGCACGGCCGGATCGAGCAGCCTGCTGCGCGCCTCGGGGCTGAGCATGATGCCGCCATGCTGGGGCGGATACCAGATGCGGTAGCGCAGGTCCTCCAGGGGGTGCCAGGCGAACCACCAGTCGATCATCTCGGCGGTGATGTCCGGATAGATCATCCGGTTGGCGATGAAGCCGGCACCGTCGGGCAGATTGCACCAGCCGATCTCCACGTCGAGATGGCCGGGGTCGAGCAGGTCGTTCATGCGCTCGGGGCCGATCGCCCGGGCCGGATCGCAGGGCTTGTCCATCAGGGCGAAATGCTCCGCGTCCGGCAGCGGAATGTCTTCGTAGTAATACTTGGCGAAGGGCCGCGCCTTTTCCTCCGCCGTCAGTTCGGAGCGCTTCGCCTTGGCCGGGGTCGAGGCGTACCAGTCCCGGAAGTTCTTCTGTGCGGCCAGTTCGATTGTCGTCTGCGTCATGGCGGTCTCCTTCATTGGGTGTCGCGAATGATCACGATCTGCTTGGTATAGAGGTAAAAGGACTTCGACCAGTCGGCGAACCGGCGCGAGCTTTTCAGCATCGCCTCGTGGTACTGGCGGAAGGCGCCGGCCTGCTCCATCGTGTCGTACCAGTGGCTGACCACCAGGTCATAGACGGGCGGATCGACCATCTTGAAATGCTTGCGCGCGGCGCCGTCGTTGTCGTTGATGCGGCAGCGCTTGTTCGCCACGCAGCGGCGCAGCTGCTCGCGCGCATAGGCCGCCTTGTCCAGCGCCGCCTCGTGGGCCTCGCGCCAGTACTGGTGGTAGTCCTCGCGATAGACGCTGTCGTCGCGCATGATGAACTGCAGCACCTTGAGCGCGCCGACGCCCTGCACGATGCCCAGGCCCGGGTTGAAGGCCGGCAGCGGATGGGGCACCGGGATTTCCTCTTCCTCGGCCATGACGATGATGTTGTTGCACTCGTCGGCGAAGAATTTGCCGTCCTGGGAGGCCGCCGAGGGCGTGGCCGGCTCCAGGGTGGCCAGCATGTCGGGAAAGTTGTCGAAATACAGCTCGACCACGGCGTCGCGATCCGCCACCTGCCGGTGCGTCTCGTCGGCGAGCGTGCCGAAGGCGCCGTCGATGACGTGGTTCTGGATGTAGCTGTCGATCTTCATGCGCTCACGTCGCGCGATGGTGCCGTGGTAGAACTCCAGATAGCGCTGGTATTCGGCGCGGGTGAGGCCCGGGCGGCGGCGCGAGGCTGCCATGAGCTTGATGGGCATGGTTTTGTCTCCTTGATGTGTTGTCGTTGCTAGGCGCCCGGCTCGGGCGGATAAGGCAGAAAGCGGTTGTCGCTGCGGCGCGGGTCGTAGGGCGTGTGCAGCGGACTGATGGGCGGGAAGCCGTCCTCGTGCAGTCCTTCCACCATCGGGCGCGTCACCCAGCCTTCGTGGAAGGGGCTGCGGAAGATGACGTACCAGCGAAACGCCAGGTATTTCCAGCGGCCGTCCTGCTTGCAGAAGGTGAGGTCGTACTTGCCCGCCTGCCACATGGCTACGAGCGTGCCGTCGTTGGCCTTGTAGGTGTTGGTGCCGAGCGAATTCCACATGCCGCGGGCGCGCCGGCCGTCGGCATCCACTTCCACCACCGGCGTGAGCAGCATGTGCACCATCAGGGCGCCCGGCATGGCGTATTTGGCGCCCATGTGCTTGAAGAGGTGCTGCACGCCCTCGCCCCCCTGCCACAGACCGCTGTCGCACATCTCGGCCTGAACTTCGGGATGGTCGAGAGCGAACAGCTCGGGCAGCTTTTCCTTCAGCTGGCCGGTCTGCAGATAGTGGTTGTAGCGACCCTGCAGATTGCAGATGTCGCGGTGATCCTCCAGGCGCGCAATTCTCGCTTCGAGATCCAGGGTGCGCACTTTCACTCCTTTGTGTCGTCGATCGGGTGCAGCGAGGTTAGCCGGAATCGCCGACAGGCTGAAATGGATAGGCCGGATGGCAGCTATCGGCGTGGCCGATCGCTTCGCGGCCAAGTGCTCGATGCGCTATCCATCGATGGCATCGATTGCTCCAATCAACACAATCTGTTTTTCTGTTTGATTCGACATGATTAATCTTTGTCTCGCGAAGAAGGCCTATGCCGAAAGTGGAACCGGGGCCGGATTGCAGGCAGGTAATCATTTCTGCCTGGACGTCCAGTCAATGCCCGGGGCTTTGGCGCTAGAAGGTGAGAACTCGACTCGGGGGAAGTTGGTCCGGATACACCGGGCCAATATCGCGGGCGTTTGAAACCCGCTCCTGACGTCCAAGCGCGGCCTGTTTTCGCCAGCCGGGAGGAAGAATGCAAGCAATACGATTTCACACGAACGGCGGTCCGGAGGTTCTCCAGATCGACGAAATTCCAGTGCCGGCCCCGAAAACCGGTGAGGTGCTCGTCCGGGTCGAGGCCGCGGGTGTCAACTACGCGGACACGGTACGGCGCTGGGGCGACCACTACCCGTTGCCGACACCATTGCCCTTCGTCTCCGGAGGGGAAGTCGTCGGGATCGTCGAGACAGTCGGTGACGACACGTTGTCGCCGTTGATCGGCCGCCGGGTGTTTGCAGCACCGGCCTGCGGTGGTTACGCCGAATATTGCGTACTGCCGGCAAGCCTTGTGTTCGCATTTCCCGATGGCATCGATCCGGTGTCCGGCGTCGCTTTGTGCATTCAAGGTTTGAGCGCAGCGCTGATACTCAAGCGCGCCGGCCGGCTGCAACATGGTGAGGCTGTATTGGTCGAAGGGGCCGCCGGTGGAGTCGGATCCCTGGCTGTCCAGCTGGCGCGCCTGTATGGCGCCGGTACCATCATCGGCGCAGCAAGCTCCGCCAGCAAGCGCGACCGGGTCCTCGCTCTGGGAGCTGACTCGGCGGTTGACTATGGCCATCCGAACTGGTCGAGCGCTGTTCGGGAGAGTACCGGTGGTCGCGGCGCCGACGTCGTTCTCGAAATGACCGGCGGCGATGTGTTTCGCGAGGCCCTTGACTGTCTGGCCCCCGGGGGACGGGTTGTGGTATTCGGCATCGCCAGCCGTACTCCATTCCTGGTTCCGACTGACCGCTTGATAGGACTCGCCCAAAGCGTGGTCGGCTTCTACCTCGGCCACTACTTCTCCAATCGCGAACTGATCGAGCAAACTCTCGATGAGTTGGTTGGTTTCGTCAAGGAAGGCCGCTTAAGAATCGAGATAGGGGGCGTGTTCGGCCTGGCGGATGCTGCAGCGGCGCACCGGCAGCTCGAAGGGCGCCAGTCGTCCGGCAAGCTCATCCTGATTCCTGGTTGCGCCCGCGAGACAGACTCCCGTCAGGCAGTCGATGGACATCGAGACTCTTGACAACTACGAATATTTGACATGACCAACTACCGGATATCAGTGGACTGCGGCGGCACATTCACCGACGGCGTCCTGCTTAGCGACAGCGGCCAAGTCTGGGTTGCCAAGGCCGACACAACTCCCAGCGACCCCGAGATCGGGACACTGAACTGCATCTCCCGCCTGGCCGAGAAAATCGGTACCACGGCCCCGGGACTGCTCGCGGCGGCCCGGACCATCATTCTGGGCACTACGGTGGCCACCAACATCGTGGCAACGCGGAGCGGCGCAAAGACTGGCATCATCACGACCAAGGGCTACCGCGATCGGCTTGCGTTCCTGCACACGGCGAAATCGGATCTCGGCGGCGATCGCAAGGCAACGCCGGCGGAACTGTTCAGCTTCAGAAGCACTTATCCGCAGCCGCTGGTGCCTCGCCGATTCGTCACTGAAGTCGATGAGCGACTGAACTTCACCGGCAAAGTGCTGACCGCGCTCGACGAGGCGTCGGTACTTCAGGCGGTACGGTTCTTTCGCGAGCACGACATCGAATCGGTCGCCGTCAATCTGCTCTTCTCTCATCTAAATCAGACACATGAGCTTCGGATCGAGGAAATCCTCGCGGAGGAGCTACCCGGCGTCCACGTGTCGCTTTCATCGCGCGTCCTGCCCATGCTGGGCGAGGTTGCGCGATGGAGCACATGCGCCTTCAGCGCCTACGTAGCGCCCAAGACCGCCGCCTATGCTCGCGGATTGAGCACCTTGCTGGCGGAGCAGGGATTCAAGGGCTCGCTTGCCTTCATGCAGAGCAATGGCGGCTTGGCCTCCACCGAGATCGTGTGCGAGAACCCGGCCGTGCTGCTGGTGTCCGGTCCCGCCGCCGGTCCGTCCCTGGGCCTGCGCCTCGCGCACGCGCGGGGCATCAACGACCTGGTGACTACGGACATGGGAGGTACCAGCTTCGACATTTCCATCATCGCCGACGGCCAGATCAACCTCACGCACAAGAAGATCATCGAGGGGCAGAAGTTCGGTCTCACTGCCGTCGACGTCAACGCCGTGGGCGCTGGCGGAGGCAGCATCGCATTCGTCGACTCAGTTGGCCGCCTGCACGTCGGCCCTGCCAGCGCCGGAGCCTCACCGGGGCCGGCCTGCTACGGTCAAGGCGGCAACAATCCGACCGTCACCGACGCCAACCTGGTGCTCGGCTACATCGATCCCGACTATTTCCTGGGCGGCGCGCGCAAGCTCGACAAGGCCATGGCGGAAGCCGTGATCAAGGAGAAGGTGGCCGATCCCCTCGGCATTCCGGTTGCCCAAGCGGCGGCGGCCATACACGACGTGGTCAATGCCAAGATGAGCGGGGCCATAGACATCATGTTCAGTCGCCGTGGCTGTGACCCCCGCGATTTCACATTATGTGCGGCCGGGGGGGCTGGCGCGCTGCACGTGGCCAGCCTCGCCAAGGGCCTCGGCATGAAGGGTTTCATGGTGCCGCGGATGGCGCCGGTGTTTTGTGCGTACGGAATGATGTTCGCCGAGCTGCGGCATCACTTCACGCGCTCCTATGTCGCGGAAGCGGCGAAGGCCGATCCTGACGCGATTGATGCGATGTACGCTGAGATGGAGGATGAGGCTCGACGCACGCTCGAACGCGAAGGCGTCTTGCCGTCCGACATCAGCATCGTCAAGTCGATGGATCTGCGCTACCACGGACAGATGCGGGACCAGACGGTCACGGTTCCTGACGGGCCTCTGTCCCCGGAGCGCATGGCCGTCGTCCTGGTGAGGTTCCACGACAAGCACCGCCGCGTGATCGGCTACGCCGAAGCCACCTATCCGACCGCGATCACCAGAATCCATCTCGCCGGCGTTGCCAAACTGGCCACCGCACCGACGCAGACGAACCCGGTGGGCGGAAACCCCTCCCAGGCCAGGAAGGGGTCACGTCCAATCTACTTCCAGGAGCTCGGTGGCTTTGCCTCGGTCGATATCTTCCAGGGCGAACGTCTCGGCACCGGTGATCAGATCGTTGGCCCCTGCGTCATCGAGGAGCCAATGACGACCCTGATTCTCCCGCCCGGACATCACGTGCGCCTCGAGTCCGATGGCACCTACACCTCGCAGGACACATGGTGACGTGATGAGAAACAAGCACAGCAACGGCGGCCGTTCCGTCCATCAGACGACAAGCACGGGAACGGCTTCGACAAGCGCTGGCGGGTTCCCGCCAGCGGCGGTTGACCCCACCACCTTCTCCGTCGTCTGGAATCAGTTCGAGAGCCTCCTTGACGACACTGGCGAGAAAGTTCTGAACGCCACGCAATCGTTCGTGATGGCGCTCGTGCGCGACTTCGGCCTGTCGTGGCTGAATCCGAAAGGCGAGATTGTCGCTGCCGCCGCCTACATTGCGCGCCACATCTTTACCTCCGCGGAGTCCGCCCGAAACATCCTGCGCCCGTTTGACGGCGCCTTTGCGCCGGGCGATCTGGTACTCGGCAACGACCCCCATTTGATTCGCAGCGGCCACCTCTCCGACTGGTCCTTCGTCAAACCGGTGTTCTGCCAGGGCGAGCTGTTCGGATTTCTCCAGTTTCGGGGGCACATGGCGGATACCGGTGGATCTCTGCCCGGCGGATACGGCGCGGACGCCTACGACATCATCGCCGAGGGCCTGAACATTCCGCCGCTCAAGATCATCAAGGGCGGTGTGCTCGACAAGGACTTGTGGGCGCTCGTCTGCCGCAACGTCCGCAACTCGAAGCAGGTCGACATGGACGCGATGCTGATCGACGGTGCCTTGACGCAGGCCGAAATGCAGATCGTCAAGCTCGTCGGCAAGTACGGGCCTGATACCGTCAAGGCGTGCATGGCCGGGATGATGGCCGCCGGCGAACGCGCAGCACGCGCCGAGATCGCACGAATGAAGAAGGGCAGGTTCAGCGGCGAGTCGGCAACCGACTGGGATGGCACGACGGACAAACCGGTCTGGGTGCGAGTCGACCTGACGGTCACGGACGACGAAATCGAGTTCGACTTCTCGCGCAGCGATCCTCAGGCATCATTCGTCAATAGCCCGCTGGGCAATACGATTTCGGTAGCGATGGAGTCCTTTTACGCCTTCATCGACCCGATGGCTCCGAAGAACCAAGGCAGTTTCGTTCCCGTTCGGGTCATCGCGCCAGAGGGCAGCGTCGTCAATCCCAGGTATCCGGCAACGGTCGGCGCTTGCGGCATCTCCGTCGGAGAACCAATGATGGAGGCCTGCAAGATCGCCTTGGCGCAGGCGCTGCCGGATAGGGCCACGGGTGGTTTTTCTCGCCACGGGTGTCCCATCGTGTTCGGGATGGATCTCGACGAGATCGATCCGCGCACCCATTCCGTCAAGCAGTACATGGCCGAGACATTCGCTTCCGACGGCAGCGGCGGCGCGATGAAGGGTTTCGACGGCTGGCCTGGCGTCGGTCCAGGGTCTTTCCTCGCCAGTTTTGTCCGCCCCGACATCGAGCACTTCGAAACCGAAGTCCCGTTTCGGGTCACGCGCTACGAGTTCGTCACCGATGGCGAGGGCGCGGGCGAATACCGCGGCGGACCGGCGGTGTTCGTCGAGACCGTGTGCGACGCGAAGCCGGGCCATCCCACGTCGGTTATGACCGGCAACACCGACGGCATGATCGTCGCGGCCCGGGGCTCCACCGGCGAGGACCTGGCGCCGCTGAAGATGTGGATTGCCGCCCCGGACGGAGGTACGCGGGTCTTGCGAACGCTCGTGAACGAACCGATTGAACCCGGCGAAGCCTTCCTGGTCCGTGCCCCCGGCGGCGGGGGCTGGGGCGATCCGTTCAATCGCGATCCGGAAAGCGTCCTGCTGGATGTCGTCAACGGACTGGTATCACCGGCGCGCGCACGCAACGTCTACGGCGTTGCGCTGCAGCCGGCTGGCGCACCAATCGAGCGACTGCAACTTGACCTTGCGGAAACCAAGCGCATCCGTGCTCTTGCACAAGCGCAGATCGCGAACCCGAAATCAACCTGACAGTGAGAGCACTTGTATGCAAACGACAAAGAAATTCGATGTGGATGTGCTTGTATGCGGAGGCGGCGTGGCTGGTGCTGCTGCGGCAATCGCCGCGGCGAGGCTCGGCGTCCGGACCCTGCTGATTGAAGGACGCGAATCCCTGGGTGGCATGTGCACCAATGGCTACATCACGGGTATCGCAGGTCTGGTAGAAGGACTTTGCGAGGAGTGGATAGACCGGTTGGCCGCCAAGGGAGCGGCCAACAAACGGCCACACCTGCCACTGATTGAGCCGGAACTCGGTAAACTCGAGCTTGAGCAGATGGTGCTGCAGGCGGGTTGCCGTATCCTCTACGGGGTGCATGTGACTGAATGCGTAGTCGACGACGGGCGCATTACCAGGGTTACAGCCCACTCCCATGGCGGCCCGATAGAAATCGCGGCGAAGGTGTTTCTGGACTGTACTGGCGATGCCGACCTGGCCTATGCTGCCGGTGTTCCGTGCGAGGTCGGCAATGCTGAGTTCTTTGGCCTCAATCAGGGCGTCACGATGGGATTCCGACTTTCCTACGTGGATGTGAAGAAATACTGGGCGGCCGAAGCCGAGTTCCAGAAGACGCAATCGCTGGAGACGCGCAAGCAGCTCGTCGTGGCCAGGGAATATGAGGCGATCGCAAACGGCGATTTGCCCTATCTTATTGTCCCCGGCCTGCTGGTCTATCCGGTACCGAACACCAACCTGGAATGCGGCGATGTCACCCTTGACGCTACGCAAACTGGCTACTGCCGCAACGATAATGCCGAGGATCGTACCCGGCAGATCGTCGATCAACGCCGCCAGGTGCTCGAACTGTTCCACAAATTCCTCCGCAAGTATGTTCCCGGCTTCGAGAACTGCGTTGTCTCCGGCGTCGCCAGCATGAACGGCATCCGGGATTCGCGGCGCATCATCGGTGAGTACGTTTTTACCGACGCCGATATGGCATCCGGTGCCAAGTTCGACGACTGCATCGCACGCAATCCAGAGTTCTTCGATGCACATCACCCGACCTGTGCCGAGTTTGTGGCCGTTCGCCACGTGCATCTTCGCGAACCCCAGGGCAGCGCAGTGTGCCGACCGTCGCTCGACGACTACAATTACAAGATGCATCCGTACGTCGTGCCTGGCGGTTACGAGGCACGTACCAACCCGCGCGATTGGGCTGAGGTTCCATACCGCTGCCTGGTCGCGACGAAGGTCGCCAATTTACTGGCGGCCGGACGAAACGTGTCGGCCGAGTTCCACGCCCTGGGTACCATCCGGGTCATTGCCAACGCGATGATGATGGGGCAGGCGGCCGGAACGGCAGCCGCGATGTCCGTCAAGGAAGGTATCGATCCCCGGGATCTCGACGGTGTCCGCGTCCGCGAGGCCTTGGTCAAGCAGGGAGTGCCGCTGAACGAGGCTCCCGGCGGGCATTGGGAAAAGCTGCGCAACATGCCGGGCCGGATCGACGTGGCGAGCGCCGACTTTGCGGTGATCGTCAACGACAATGACCAAAGTCACCTCTTCTAGGCAACTGAGTCGCGCCCAGCGGACCGGGCTGCCGCAGTCGGCGCTCGGGCGGTTCGGCCTGAATTGACCGAAAAGGAGTCGTCGGGTGCGGCTTGATCGATTTGACCTCAACCTGCTTGTCGTACTCGATACGCTGCTGGAAGAGCGCAACGTCACCCGGGCCAGCGGCCGGCTGCACATAGGGCAATCGGCGACTAGCGCCGCGCTCTCTCGCTTGCGGGAATATTTCGGCGACGCCCTTCTGGTTCAGGTCGGGCGCCGGCTGGAACCGACGCCACTCGCCCTGAGCTTGGCCGGGCCCGTCCGCGATGTTCTGATGCGCGCACGAGCCGCCATCGCGCTTAGGCCGGTGTTCGAGCCGGGCTTGATCGAACGCGACTTCTCGATCGCGGCCTCCGACTACATGGTGGACGTCTTGCTCGCCCCGGCGGTTCGCGACCTGGCGCGCACGGCGCCCGGCATGCGCCTGGACATCAGGAGCCTGCCCGAAAATGTCCTCGACGCATTCGAGCGCGGTTCGATCGATCTGCTGATCATGCCCGAGCAGTATGCGGCGCGTCTCCAGCACCCCCAACTGGAGCTCCTTCGCGACGATCACGTGTGCATGATGTGCCAAGACCATGCGGCGCAGATCACGGAATTAAGCATGGAGCAATACCTGGATCGTGGACACGTTGCCATTCGCCTCGGGGACGAACGCAGCATTGCCTTCGAGGAGTGGTTCCTGCCTCGCTACGGCCGCCAGCGTCGCATCGACTGTACGGTTGACCGTTTCAGCGTAGCCCCGTTGATGGTCATCGGCACGGGGCGCATCGTAACCATGCACCGCCGGATGGCCGAGGCGCTGGCGCAGCGGTTTCCGGTCAAGCTGCTGGCAGCGCCTTTCACGATGCAGCCACTGACGGAAGTGCTCGTGTGGCCACGCTACCTTGACGACGACCCCGCGCACAAATGGCTACGCAACGCCATCATTTCCACCGCTTCCGCACACGCCGCGGCGACAGGCGCCCCATCCGGTTCGGCAAGCGCCGGCCGGGCCGAGGTGCCAACGATCGGCGGCAACTCGGCCTGACCCATATGCCCATTCCAACAACGGTGGCGCCGCGCCTGAATCTGCTCCGATTGCCGGCCGGGACGGCTCCGGCTCGACGCGGATTGGTGTCAGCCAGTCATCTGCGAGGTCTGCAATGTCAGTAAGGCTGGATCACATCGGGCATGTCGTGCACGACATCGACGACGCCCGTAAGCTGTACGAAACAGCGCTCGGACTGGTCCCCAGCCTGGTCATGAGCCATCCGATTACCGGCGCACAAATGATCTTCTACCCATACGCCGGCATCGAAATCGAATTGATACAGCCGGGCGACATGCCGGAGGATGTTGCTCGTCAGTGTCTGGACCGACGTGGCGAGGGTTTCTTTCATCTCTCCTTGGTGCCCGACGACTACGATGCCGAGATCGGAACCTGGCGCGCCAGGGGGTTTACGGTGGCGGAATTTGCGATCGAGGAACCACGAGGCCCGATCCGGCTCGCCTTCCTGCAACCGGAAGAAGTCCATGGGCTCTGGATCGAATTCATCGACACTTCGAAGCTTTGCGCTCAGTCATGATGGCGGTTCGGACGCCGTCGCGGAAACGAACCGCAAGCCCGCGCCGGCAAGTGGCCACGCCTGGAGAATATCGAGGCGCCAATCGACGACGATGTATGCATCATGCATAGCTTGGCAGGACGCTGACAGCCGGACGCTTACAAAGGAGGAGACGATGACGACATTGAATAGCTTCAGAGGCACGGCGGTACTCTGCATCGGCCACATGATCGGGATGGTCGACATGGCGGCGCTGCCGCTCTGGCTAGGTGCATTGATGGAACATTACCGACTGGAGTCTCCGTCGGCTGGACTGGTCGTAACAATGTTCCTTGTCGGCGTCATTATCGCGAGCGGGACACTGGCGCGCACCTTCACCCGGCTACGCCATCGCTGGGTTGCCGCCGGCGGCTTTACCGTCTCTGCGATCTGCATGCTGGCGATGTGGAGGCTTCCGGTTGCCGCCGACAGCTTTACATTGTTGCTGCTGCTTCACTCGCTTGGAGGACTGGGAGTCGGCTCGGCGCTGTCCATGGTGCACGGTGCAATCGGCCGTACCCACAACCCGCACCGGCTGTTCGGCATCGCCAATGTGGCCCTTGGCCTGCTCGCGATCGCGGTGTTCGGGATCATGCCCGGGATGATTGCCAAGTTTGGGGGCCAGACGGTATTCCTGGGGTTTGCAATCATCATGGCCACAGGTGCAAGCGTTGCGCTGCTGGCCTTCCCAAAGGTCGGCGAGGAGGTGCGCGGCCTCGCCGCTGGGGGCGACCCTCCGGGCCGCGAAGCGATGCCATTGGTGGCCAAGCTCGTAGTATTCGCGGTTATCTGTCTGACGCTGAATCAGTCGATGGTGTTCGCCTACGTTGAGCGCGTCGGTGCGGCACGACAGTTCGGGGCGGGTAATATCCAGATGGTCCTTGTGGTCATGGGCTTCATCAACCTCCTGCCAGGTGCCGCGGCGGCGCTGCTCCAGCGGCGGCTGTCGCCGACTGCCGTTGGCATTGCCGGCCCCATCTTGCAGGCGTTGTTTGCCCTAACGCTGTCGGGGGCGAGCACCTTTCCCTTCTATGCAGTGCCGGTGGCCCTCTACGTGACCCTGGTCATATTCACGCACACGTTTCTCTTCGGCCTGTTGTCGAGAATCGATCCGTCGGGGCAGTCCGTTTCGGCGACGCCGGCAATGATGATGATCGGTTCGGCGATCGGCCCCGTGCTGGGGGGTATCGTCGTGGCACAACACGGCTATGCCGGCCTCGGCTGGGCGGCATCCCTGATCAGTCTCGTCGCGGTCAGTCTGATGTCGCGGGTGCATAGAGACCTGCGCAGGACGAGTCGGCCAGAGGCCATCGCCACGGCCTGAATAGCTGGGGCACCGGCAGCGGCCAGCCCCTGCCAGACGCCTCCGGCCGCCTGTCATGCCTGTCGTGCGGCCTCTTCTGTGGCAGGCTGCCAATCGGGCGGAGCGCCGCCTTGCTGTGGCGCCGGCGGTGGCGGCAGTCGGCGTTTCTCGCCCGTCGCCGGCTCGCCTGGGTCGTCGGGGATGGGCGCTCCCGCCGCGTCGGCGCCTGCCTCGTTCGACGGCGGCGCCTCCGGCGGCACGCGCTCCCGCTGCTGCCGGGCCAGGCGCAGCAGGATGTTCCAGGCCTTCTTGTGCTCGGCGATGGGCCACACGTCAACCTGCCCGCCGGCTTCGAAGGCACGCCAGGTATCCACGCCTTGTTGCGTGCGCAGCACGACAATGGTGGCGCCGTCGGTGCCGACGCCGCCGCAGCTGATGTCGGCGAGTTCCGCGGAGAAATCCCCGCAGTGGCGGCAGGCCGGGCGCTGGTAGTCGCGCATCGCCTCTGCCAGCGGAATGCGCGCCAGCTCGCCGCTCTTGCGATAGATGCGCACTTCGCCCTTGACATTGACCTTGGCGATGTCGGAGAGGGGAATCTGCATCTGTTGCGCCACCCGTTCGCTCATCAGTTCCGGCCGAAACACCTCGGTGCAGAACAGGCCGAGGCTGAAGGCCACGCGCTGCGCTGGGTCGCGCAGATAACCGAGCTGGCGCGCAACCACCTGGGGCTTCTTGCCGACCGTCTGCAGCAGGGTGGCGTCGGCCTGCGCCGACTTGCGCAGCGGCGTGATCTGGCAGGGCACGCCGACGAAGGCCAGGCGCCCGAGCGCGCGCTGCTTTGCTTCCTGCAGGGCGAGGTTGTTGGGGCAATAGGTGTACCAGCTGCCGGCGCTGGCGCGGATTTCTTCCACCGTGGTCGCCAGCCTGGGCGTCGGGAAGCAGGGCGCATCGCCCTCGACCACCGCGGCGACGACGGCGCCGTCGATACGGCCAGCCTGGCGCGCCCAGGCCAGCAGGGCGGTGACGATGCCGCCGTCCTGCGCCCGCTCGAGCACGGCCCGATCGCGCGTGCGCGCCACGAAGATATGCCGATACACCCCGAAAATGCCCTCGTAGGCGCGATCGTTGCCGAACACGGCATCGCGCAGCTGCGCTTCGCGCGGAGTCAGCCGCGGGCAGACGGCGGCGCAAACGTCGCAGCCGACGCCTTCGCTGACGCCGCAGTGGTCGAAGGGCGCGGAGGCCTTGGCGGTCTGCTTCGGCCGGCCCGCCACGTATTCGATGACGTTGTGCGGACAGACCGTGACGCAGGCGCCGCACTCGCAGCAGGCGCCGGCCGCCACCACCTCGTTCATCATGTCCTTGAAGCTTCTACGGCAATGCAGGCTCACTCTGTTCTCCATGCAGTTCGGCCGGTTGGCACTGCGCCCGGTAGCCGTCGCTTGCCCGCGCGCGCCTCTCGGCGCTCACCTCGCCGTACAGCGTGCTGCGCTGGCGCGGCAGGCGCCCGCAGGCCGCGATGTCGGCTTCGATCTCCCGCGGGCTCATCTCCTGGCCGTGCGCGGCGCCCGCCGCGCGGGAAATGCGCTCGTCCATCAGCGTGCCGCCGAAATCGTTGGCGCCGGCGGCCAGGCACAAGGCCATGCCCTGCCTGCCCATCTTGACCCAGGAGGCCTGGATGTTCGGCACCAGCGGATGCAGCACCAGGCGCGCCACCGCATGCATCAGCAGCGACTCGCGCAGCGTCGCGCCGGCGCGCGAGCGCCCCTTGATGAACAGGGGGGTCTGCTCGGCCACGAAAGGCAGGGGGATGAATTCGGTGAAGCCGCCGCTGCGCGCCTGCAGGCGCCGCAGATGCAGCAGGTGGCGCGCCCAGTGCACCGGCTGCTCGACGTGGCCGAACATGATCGTTGCGGTGGTGGGCAGCCCCAGCTCATGGGCCG
>CAYYXS010000007.1:60465-62573 GCA_964475635.1 uncultured Rhodocyclaceae bacterium | reverse complement strand
ACCGCCGCGACGATGTCGAGATAATGCTGCCCGCCGTAGGAAGGGTGGATGCCGCCCTGGATGCACACCTCGGTGGCGCCGCGCGCCCACGCTTCGCCGGCGCGTCGGGCGATCTCGTCCAGGGTGAAATCGTAGGGCCGGCCGCGCAGGTTCTCGCTCAGCCTGCCCTTGGAGAAGGCGCAGAAGCGGCACTGATAGACGCAGAGGTTGGTATAGGTGATGTTGCGGTTGACGACGTAGCCCACCGCCTCGCCATTGACTTCGCGCCGCAGCGCGTCGGCCGCCCGGCAGACGCGCCGGAAATCGGCGTCGCGCGCCGCGAACAGGGCGACGATTTCCGCTTCGTCCGGCTCGCGCCCGGCGCAGGCTTTCTCCAGCGCGCGATCCAGCAGCCTGCGCGCAGGGCTGGGACGGTGGCCGGACAAAAGTTGCGGCTCCGGCTGCGGCGGCGCCGCGCTGCCCGGCGCCCAGGCATCGGGGCGCGCATGGCCGGCCGAATCCATCAGCGCCAGCGCGCGCCGCCTGGCCTCCGGCGCCAGCCAGTGTTCTGCGGCCTCGAGATAGCGCGGATAAACGGCCAGGCGCTCGACCAGCACCTTGCCGGCGCCGGCGCAGTCCCGCGCCAGCGCCTCGACCTGCGGCCAGGGCGCCTCGGGATTGACGTGATCCGGCGTGACCGGCGAGACGCCGCCCCAGTCGTCGATGCCGGCCTCGATCAGGCGCGCGCGCGCGCCGGCGCTCAGGTTGGGCGGGGCCTGGATGCTCGTCGTTGCGCCGAACAGGATGCGCGCCACGGCGACGGTCCACAAATGCTCCTCGAAGGAGGGCTCGGGCGCCACCGCCATGTCCGTGCCCGGCTTGGCGCGGAAATTCTGCACGATGATCTCCTGCAGGTGGCCGTGGCGCTCGTGCAGCGCGCGCAGGGCGAGCAGCGCCTCGATGCGCTCCTGCCGCGTCTCGCCGATGCCGACGAGGATGCCGCTGGTGAAGGGAACCGCCGCCTCGCCCGCCGCCGCGATGGCCGCCAGGCGCACGGCAGGATGCTTGTCGGGACAGCCGGCGTGGGGGCCGCCGCGCCGGCCCAGGCGTTCGGCTGCGCTCTCCAGCATCAGCCCCATGGAAGCGGAAACCGGGCGCAGCGCCTGCAGCTCTTCGTGCGTCATGACGCCGGGGTTGAGGTGCGGCAGCAATCCGCTGCGCTCCAGCACCATTTTCGCCATCGCCGCGAGATAGTCCAGGGTGCTGTCATGGCCCAGCCCGGCCAGTTCCTCCCGCGCCTCCCCATAGCGCGCCTCGGGCCGGTCGCCGAGGGTGAACAGTGCCTCCTTGCAGCCGGCGCGCCGGCCCGCCTCGGCGATGGCCAGCACCTCCTCGGGTTCGAGGAAGGCCTTTTCACCCGGCTGCGGCTGCCGGGCGAACGTGCAGTAGCCGCAACGGTCGCGGCACAGGCGCGTGAGGGGGATGAAGACCTTGCGCGACCAGGTGATGCGGTCGCCGAAAGCCTCGTCGCGAATGTTCGCCGCGACGGCCATGAGTGCACCGATGTCGGCGCAGCCGACCAGCAGCCCGGCCTCGTCCTCGCCGGGAAGCTTCCCCGCGGCGGCGCGGGCAAGCAGGGAAGCGATGCGGTCGGATGAAAGCATGATGCTCCTTATGCGGTGAAGTTGAAGAACGCCGGCTGGCCGGCCAGCTGGCGCCAAGTGCGGGTCGGCGAAGGCCGCCGCAGGAATGCGGCCAGGTCCTGCGGCACATCCAGGTCCTGCGCGATGCCCGGCAGCGTGAGCACCGCCGGCTCGATCCCTGCCCGGCGCGCGCGATCGAGATGTCGCCGGAAGCTGTCCTCGCCGTAGGCCAGCTGGACGGCGTCCGGCGGCGTCATGACGACGGCGTTGGTTCCGCGCCGATCGTGCGCCGGCACCAGGGTGATGCCGGGATCCGCAGCATGGCGGGCCAGGAGCAGCTCCAGCTCCTGCGGCGAAACGCCCGGAACGTCGCCGGGCAGGACCAGCATGGTGCGGCAACCCTCCTGCGCCAGCCGCCGGGCGGCGGCCATCACGGCGGCCGTCAGCCCGCCGCCGGCTTGCTCGCCGAACACCGCGCAGCCGCGG
>CAYYXS010000007.1:57845-60365 GCA_964475635.1 uncultured Rhodocyclaceae bacterium | reverse complement strand
CCCAGCTCGCGCATCAGCTTGGCGGTCGGTCCCTTCAGCGCCTGCCCGCCGATCAAGGGGGAGACGGCAATCACCGGCGCGGCACAAGCCGCGAGCGCCGCCCTCACGCCCGGCAGGGACAGGATCGGCTCGATGCTGAGCAGGGGATTGGAAGGGCAGATCACCACGGCGCGCAGGGTTCTGTCGGTCAGGGCGTGCAGCAGTGCCTCGGCAGGATGCGCAGCGTCGGCACCCTCGTAAACGATTTCGCGCACCACCGGTTCGCAGCGGAGGCGCACGAAATAGTCCTGGAAATCGAGCCAGCCGCAGTCGGTGTGCAACCGCGTGCGCACCGCATCGTCCGACATGGGCCGGATCGTCGTGGCGATGCCGAGTTGCCGCCGGAAGCGGTCGGTGACGGCGGACAGCGTCTCGCCCGCCGCCAGCCGCCGCGTCCGCTCCACGTGCAGGGCGAGGTCGCGGTCGCCGAGCCGGAACCAGGCCTCGCCGCCCAACTGCTCGATCGCCCCCATGAAGCCCCAGGTCTCGTCGCGGCGGCCCCAGCCCCGCTCCGGATCGGCCAGGCCGGACAGGGTGTAGAGCAGGGTGTCGATGTCGGGAGAAACCGCCAGGCCGAGATGGACGAAATCATCGCCGGTGTTGGCGAAAACGGTCAGCCGCCCGGCATCGAGCACGCGCGCCAGCCCCAGCGCGAGCTTCGCCCCGCCGACGCCGCCGGAGAGCGCAATCACCTCTCCGCTGAATTGACAGCCATCCCCCCGCCCCCCTTCCCCGGGAAGGGGGTGATGGCGGTTCGCGGGCCGCACCCGCTCCATGTTGTTGGCTGCGCCCTCTTGGGGCGGCCCGGCGAGGGCGCTCATCGGAACAGGTCCTCCGCCGGCAAGCGCACCAGGGATCGCGCCGGAAGCGACGGCTCGCGCACGTTCAGCCCGCGCACAATGACGACCGGCTGGGCTTCGTCCGCCTGGCCCATGAGGAGCGAGGCCGCCGAGGCGATCTCGTCGACCAGGCCCACTTCGGTGACGCGCAGCCTGCGCCCGTACATATCGGGCTGCCCGCGCAGGTCGCGCAATGCCGGCAGCCCCGCGCAGCCGATGGCCACCCCCACCGTGCCGCGCCGCCAGGGCCGGCCGAAGCTGTCGCTGACGATCACCGCGACAGCGGCCAGGCAGTGCGCGTACAGTTCCCGCCGCAGCCGCGAGGCGCTCGCATCCGGGTTCTCCGGCAGCAACAGCGCCCACTCGCCGTGCCCACCAGGCGCCACGTTGGATTGGTCCACGCCGGCATTCGCCATGACAAGGCCGAGCCGGTGCTCGACGATCAGCACGTCCCTGCGCTGCCGCACGATGCGCGTCGACTCCCGCAGGATGACTTCCACCAGGCGCGGGTCCTTTTCCACCTCGCGCGCCACCTCCTCGGCGCGGCGCGACGGCGTGATCGTGCGCAGGTCAACCAGGCGGCCTTCGGCCTTCGACACCACCTTCTGCGCGAACACCACCGCGTCGCCGTCCTGCAGCTTCAGCCCCGCCCGTTCGATGCCCTGCGCCGCCAGCAGGGCCAGATCGTCGCCCGGCTCCACCTGTGGCAGGCCGGGGATGGCCATCAATTCGAGCCGGGCGGAAACGCTCATCGAGGCTTACCTGAAACGGGGAATGACGCCCTGGGCAAACAGGCGGATGGTTTCCTCGCTATGGGCAGGATCCATGCCGCCGAAATGCTGGCACAGCACCGGGTGGGTCACCCCCATTGCCTCGATGCGCCGGAACGGCTCGATGACATCCTCGGGCGTGCCGACGAGGAAGGGCGAACCGAGGAAGTGCATGCGCTTGAGGCTCTCCACGTCGGCCGGATCGGGCAGGGGATCGACGCCGAAATAGCCGCCGGGCTGCTGCCTGAACCACTCGAAATCGGGGTGGCGGTCGAACTCGCTCTTGTAGTAGCTAAGCCAGCGGATCATCGGCTCACCGGCGCGCCGCCAGGCTTCCTCGCGGGTGCCGGCCAGCACGCAATAGACCAGCATGGCCTTGTTGAAGTCCTTCGGATCGCGGCCGTACTCGCGCAGCTTCTGCTCGTAGAGGTCGAAGCCGGTTCCCGAGCCGGCGAGGTGGTAGCCGAGGCGGGCGGCGCGATCGATCGCCGCCGGCGCGTTGCCGGCCAGCCAGATCGGCGCCTGCGGCTGCACCGGGCGCGGGTTCATGGTGAAATCCTTGATGGTGTAGTGCTTGCCGGAAAAGGAGAAGTTCTTCTGCGTCCACAGCCCGCTGATGATCTGCACGCTCTCTTCCATGCGCGAGGCGCGCTCCTTGCGCGAGACGCCGAAGTTGTCGAACTCCTCCTGGAAGTTGCCGATGCCCAGGCCCAGCTCGAAGCGTCCGCCCGAGAGCCGATCCACGACCACCGCCTGCTCGGCGACATGGATGGGGTGATACAGCGGCATGACGATGATGAAGCTGCCCAGCCGGGCACGCCGCGTCCTGGTGGCGAGCACCGACAGCATGCACAGCTGCGCCGGAAAATAGT
>CAYYXS010000007.1:0-57745 GCA_964475635.1 uncultured Rhodocyclaceae bacterium | reverse complement strand
CGCCGCGTCCTGGTGGCGAGCACCGACAGCATGCACAGCTGCGCCGGAAAATAGTGCTCCGAACCGTGGTGCTCCGCCATCCAGATGTGGTCGAAGCCGGCTTCGTCGGCCAGCACGGACTGGGCGATCTGGGTCTCGATGAGATGCTCGACCGGTATCCGGCCGGACGGGTTCGAAAAAGTCAATGAGATGCCGAACTTCACGCTGTCCTCCCTCGATATTGTTTGGAGTGCTGCAGAATAAGGAAGCAGGTCTGTTTTGATAAGTCGATTGAAACGAAGTATTCTTTCGGCCCGACCGAACGATCCAACCTGCCGTGAATTTTCATCGACTCGATCTGAATCTTCTGGTCACGCTGGATGTCCTGCTGACCGAGAAGAGCATCACCCGGGCGGCGCAGCGCCTGCACAAAAGCGCATCGGCCACCAGCGAGGCGCTGGGCCGCCTGAGGACGTTTTTCGAGGACGAACTGCTGACGCCGGTCGGCCGCCGCATGGTGCCGACCCCGCTGGGCGAAAGCCTCGCGGCGCCGGTCAGGCAGTGCCTGATCCACATCCGCGCGACAGTCGAAGCGCGCCCGGTCTTCGATCCCGCCCAGTCGCGGCGGCAATTCCGGCTGATGCTCTCCGATTATGTGTCGACAGTGATCATGCCCGGCGTGCTGCAGCGCCTGCATCGCGAGGCGCCCGGCGTCACCATCGACATGCTGCCGCTCATGGACGACCCCAGGACGGCCCTCGACCGCGGCGCCTTCGACTTTCTCGTCATTCCGGACAAATTCCAGCAGGAAGACCACCCCTGGGAGGAGCTGTTCCGGGATGGCTACGTTTGCGCCACCTGGTCGGAAAACCCGCTGGTCGGGGAAAGCCTGACGCTGGACCAGTTCCTCGATCTGGGTCATGTGCGTCCCAGCTTCGGCATGTTCCAGCGCACGCCGGCAATCGAGGAATGGTTCTTCGCCCGCTTCGGCCGCGAGCGCCGCGTCGAGGTCATTACCACCACCTTCAACAACGTGCCGCAGCTGCTTGTCGGCACCCACCGCATCGCCACCATGCATCGGCGCCTGGCCGAATACTATGCCGACCGCCTGCCCCTGCGCCTGCTGCCGCCGCCGATCGAGATGCCGCCCCTGGTCGAGATCATCCAGTGGCACAAGTACAGCCAGGCCGACCCGGCGCTGCAGTGGATGCTGGGGGTGCTGAAGGCGTGCGCCGGCGCCGAAACGAAATAGTGTTTCGCGCCGCCGCAAAAGTCAGTCTCCGCAGCACGGCGCGCACAATCGCCCCGGGCCCTTCGGAGCGCCCACTAGACGATTGACTTGTAGCGCGCCTCGCGACCGCGCCCTTCCACAGACAAATCGGCATAGGGGTTGCGCCTGGTGTCCTTGACGACCTTGTACAGCGCATAAAGCTGGGGCAGGAACACTTCCCAGTTGCCGATTTCCTGGGCGCAGTGGGCGGCCCACACCTTGCCGTCCTCCACCGTCTCCTTCCGGCGCGTGCCGATGCCGGAGGACTTGCCGACCACGCCGTAGTCGGCCTTCTCCCATTGATGGATGCGGTAGCCCATCGGATCCGGCCGGACCAGGCATTCCTCGCCCAGGCCGAGGCCGGCGACGATCACCACATGCTCATAGACGATGCAGTCGCGCACTTCCGCCGGCACGTCCTCCAGCTTCTCGAAGCGGATGTAGAGATTCTGGCGCCGCCCGTCATTCCAGGTCTGCGGCGCGATGTGGATCGAGCCGATCGGGTTGCCGTGCTGCGGCGCCACGGCCCATTCGAGGGGTTCATGCTGCTCCGGATGCCAGAGGATGAAGCCCTTTTCCATGTTGCTCCAGAACCAGTCGATCATGCGGGCCGTGATCCCCTCGAGCTGCCAGTCGAGATGGGCGCCCAGGGCGTCGTGGCTGACGGTGTATTGCATGGCTTGCCTCCTCAGTGGACGATGCCGAGCTGCTTGCGTGCGCCATGTACGTCGGTGTGCGCGAACTCCAGGTAGGCCACCTTGATGTCCCTGAAGCGGCCGCCTTCGATGCGGTACATCACCAGCCCGTGGTAGTCGAAGCATTCGCCGGCGCGCACCGGGCCGAAGAGCGAGGCGGAGTCGTCCGCCAGCGCCTGAAAGTGGGTCTTCAGTTCCACCGCCAGGGTCTCGCCGTCGCAAACGTAGCGCTGCACATGCAGGGTCTCGCGGAACTTGCCCCAGATCTTCGCGTAGTGGTCGATCATCGCCTGCACGCCCTGAAAATGCAGGCTGCCGTTCTGCACCGTAACGTCCGGCGCCAGATACCTTTCGAAAGCAGACGCGTCTTCCGCGTTGAAGCGGCGGACATAGTCGTCGAAGTCGCTGCGGTTCATGTCGTCTCCTAAAAAACCGTGCCGCCGTCGACGTACAGCACCTGCCCGGCGATCATGCCGGCTTCCTCCGAGGTGAGGAAAGCCAGCGCGCCGCACAGGTCTTCCGGCACTTCCGTGCGCTTCACGAGCTGCTGCTGGCGCACCGTCTCGAACAGCTCCGGCGGCAGGTTCTTCTCCGCCCCGGGCGTGCGCGTGAGGCCTGGCGCGATGGCATTCACCGTGATGCCCTTCGGGCCGAGTTCCGCCGCCAGCGCCCGCGTGAGGCCGATGCCGGCCATCTTGGTGGTGACGTAGGCGGCGAAGCCGGGCATGGGAGTGCCCACGGAGCTCGAGGCGATCTGCACGATGCGCCCATAGCCGCGGCTGGCCATGCCGGGCGAGAAGCATTGGGCGAGCAGCAGGGCCGCCTCCACATTCACCGCCTCGAAGCGCCGGAACTCCTCCAGGGTCAGCTCATCGAGCGGCACCAGCGGCATGTAGGCGGCGTTGTTCACCAGGATGTCGCAGCGTCCGAAGCGCGCCAGCACGTTGCCGGCGAAGCGCAGCACCGCCTCGCTGTCGGCCAGGTCGCACGCTTCCGCATAGGCCTCGCGGTTGAGGGCATTGATCTGCGCCACCACCTCGTCCGCCGACATGACATCCGCGATGGCGACATGGCAGCCCTCGGCCGCCAGGCGGCGCGCGAAATGGCTGCCCAGTGCGCCGGCGGCGCCAGTGACGACCGCAACGCGGTCACGATGGCTCTTGCTCATGACGACTCCTTTGTTTCAGGGCGCTACCAGGCGGTGGCGCCCCCGTCGATGGGAAAATCCGCGCCCGTCACCCAGCCCGCCTCGTCCGAGGCGAGGTAGACGGCGCACCAGCCGATGTCTTCCGGCCGGCCCAGGCGCTTGATCATGCATTTGTTCAGCACCTCTTCGCGAAAGCCGGGAATGGATTCGAGCGGGATGCGGGTGGCGCTGGTTTCGACCAGCGCAGGCGAGATGGTGTTGGCACGGATGCCGTGGGGCCCGCCTTCCATGGCCAGCTGCCGGGTCATCGCCAGCACCCCGCCCTTGCCGGCGCAATGGGCCAGGGCGGGCGAGGGCTTGAAGGCCGCCCAGGCGTTGGCCGAGGCGAAATTGATGATGGCGCCGCCGCCGCGCGCCTTGAGGTGCGGCCAGGCGGCCTGGCAGGCGAGGAAAACCACGTCCAACTCGCCGGCGAGGGTGCGCTTCCAGTCGCGCTCGTAGTCCATGTCCTCGATCCAGGCGAAGGCACCGAAAGCGCCGGCATTCACCAGAACGTCGAGGCCGCCGTGGCGCTGCACGGCGAAGTCCATGAGCTGCCGCACGTCGGCCGGCCGTGTCAGGTCGCAGGGATGCACGCTGTCGATGCGCAGGCCTTCCGCACGCGCCAGTTCCACCGTTTCCGCGGCCGCGCGCGCATCGATGTCGCAGCCCACCACCTGCGCGCCCTCGCGCGCAAACATCAGCGCGCAGCCGCGCCCGATGCCGCTGCCCGATCCGGTGACGATGGCGACCTTGTCGCGCAGCCGTCCGCTCACTTGCCGCTCCCGCCCTGTTTCGGCTTCATCACAGCATCTGCACCACGTCCTCGAAAGCGAAGCGCGGCGCGCGCGGCCGGCAGCTCGCCGGGTCGCCATAGCCCAGGTTGGCGATCAGGAAGACCTTGCAGCGGCCGTCGGGAAAGAACGCGCGCTCGACCTGCGCCGCATCAAAGCCCGTCATCGGCCCCACCGCCAGGCCGAGTGCGCGCGCGGCGAGGATCAGGTAGCCCCCCTGCAGGGCGCTGCACAGGCGGGCGGTCGGCTCGACGATCTCGGGCTTGTCGTGGAACACCGGGCGCGCGGCGTAGGGCGGAAACACCTCCGCCACGCGCTCGTGAAAACGGCTGTCGTAGGCGAGCAGCACGGTCAGCGGCGCCTGCAGCGTCTTGTCGCGGTTGCCCGGAAACATTGCCGGCGCCAGTCGCGCTCTCTGTTCCGGCGAGCGGATGAACACATAGCGCGCGGGCTGGGAATTCATCGCCGTCGGCCCCCACTTGAGCAGCTGGTAGAGCCGCCGGATCGTTTCGTCGTCGACGGGCCGGTCGAAAAAGGCCTGCGGCGTGCGCGCCTCGACGAAGAGGCGGTCGAGTGCGGATTGCGGCAGGGTATCCGTCATGATTTTCTCCCGCGGAACGGCAAGGTGGCCAGGAAGGCGAGCTTGCGCCAGCCCAGCATCTTCAGCCCGGCGCGCGCCGAGGCGGCATCCAGGCGCGCTTCCATGGGCAGGGTGCCGAAGCTCCTGCCCTTGATGACCAGTTCGTCGTCCACGCGCTCCAGCGCTTCGACACTCATCAGTTCCTCGTCGCTGGGACCGCGCAGCACCATCCCCTGCCTGTCTCCGCCGTTGCCCTTCGCCGCCGCCTGGGGCGGGACACCCAGATCCTCGCGCGCGCCCTTGGCCACGGCACCGAAGTCCATGCCCAGCTGCTCGAACATCCTGATCGCCGTGGCGCGCCCGGCGCCGTACACGCCACCGCCCGGGTGCTGGAAGGGGCCCGCCAGATACAGGCGCGCCACGCCCGGCACGGTGAACTGGCCGAGGTCGGGCGTAGGCCGGTGTCCTGCACTCTGGTAGAAGTAGGGCGCCACGCCATGCAGGTCGCCGCGCATCATGCTGTTGGGCGAGTTGCGCTCCAGGTCCACCGGGCTGACGATGCTGCGCGCGACGATGTTGTCGGCCGTGAGATTGGAGACGAACTTGCGGTAGTGGGCCAGCGACAGATCGCCGAGCTCCTCCTTGAAATCGTCCCAGTGGCGCCCGGCCCAGCGCGCATCGTTTACTTGGTAGGGGGCGAAGGTGATGCCGTGGAACAGGCCCCTGCCCGGCGGCACGCGCGTCTTGTCGCCGATGCTCTCGTCGCCGCCGGCGCACAGGCGCCGCGCCGTGATTTCGCCGCGGCGCAGGGCGTGAAAGTCGGCCATCATCTCGTTGAGCTTGTCGGTGGCCATGAACTCCAGCATGGTGGCGTAGCCGACCTCTTCGCCGGCGTAGTACCTGGCGTTCTCCTTCAGGTCGTAGTGGCTCACCATGATGGAGAAAGGCGCCAGGGTCGCCCGCTCGGCGCGCTTCAGCACCGGCTCGGGCACGCCGTCGACGAACCTGCCGATGACATGGGGATGGAGGGCGCCGATTACCGCGTCGCGCGCCTGGATCCGCTCGCCGTCGGCGAGCTGCACGCCGGCGGCACGGCCGCCGCTGACGAGGATCTTCGTCACCTCGGCGTTGCAGCGCACCTCGCCGCCATAGGACTCGATGCAGCGCACCAGCGATTCGGTGAGCTTGCCGCTGCCGCCGATGGGTTGCGATACGCCATAGGTGTGGATGATGCCGGGCATCAGCAGCACGCCCATGCCGGTGCCCAGTTCGTCGGGCACCTGCAGGTTCTCGCTCACCAGGCGCAGCAGGTGGATCTTGATCTTGTCGCTTTCGTAGAGCCGGTTCACCAGGTCCAGGCAGTCGCGGCTCATGTAGTCGAGCATGACGCGGCCTTCGTCGCTGCGGTCGAGCATCGCCACCAGCTCGCCGAGGGGCGGCGGCGGCGTGTAGAGGCCCGGCATGAAGACTTCCAGGAATTGCCGGCTCATCTTGACGAAGCCGCGATAGGTCTCGGCATCCCTGGGCGAGACCCTGGCGAAGCACTCGCAGGTCTTGTCCACGTCCTGGTAGGTGAATAGCGTGGACTGGTCGGGAAAGATGGTGGCGTGGGGCACCGGCGAGTAGTGGTAGTTCAGCCCGTGCTGCGAGATGAGCCCCAGCTCGTCCTGGCGCAGCATGGGGTTGCCCTGGATCATGATGTGCACGCTGGAGTGCTCGTCGTGCCAGTAGCCCGGCGTGTTGAGCTGGCGCGTGGCCACGCCGCCGCCCGGATAGGCCTTGCGTTCCAGCACCAGCACTTTCTTGCCGGCCTTGGCGAGATAGGCGGCGGCCACCAGGCCGTTGTGGCCGGCACCCATGGCGACGATGTCGTAGCTGCGATTCATGTCTTGTCCGGGGTGAGGTTGTTCTATGCGCGCTCAGGCGCCGCCGCCTGGCGCGAGGCGCGGCCCAGGCGGAGGGCGAAGAGCAGGGCGGCGCAGGGCAGCAGCGCCAGGCCCATCAGCTTCACCGCCTCGGCCAGGCCGCCCACCTGTCCGGCGAGGGCGATCACCACGATGGGCGTCAGGAACTGGCCGAAGAAGAAGGCAGCGGTCCAGGCGCCGCTGCCCAGCGCGCGGTGCGCGGACGGCAGCTGGCCCATGTTCCAGCACAGCAGGGCAGGCAGCAGGATGCCGCCGCCCAGGCCGGTCACCAGCGCGCCGACGGTGACGCCGGTGAAGCTCGTCGCCGTGCCGACCGTGACGAAGCCGATGCCGGTGAGGCCGAAGGCGATGCCCAGGCGCAGGACCGTCGTCGCCTGCGCCCGCAGCAGGAGGCGGAACAGCAGCGTCCCGGTTATCACGGCCACCTGCGAGCCCGAGGCGGCCAGCCCGATGGTACCGGGCGAGGTAACGCCGACGCCGCCGAGCAGGTAGGCGATATGCACCTGCACCGCCATGAAGGCGATGCCGCCGACCAGGGTCACGGCGCAAATGCCGGCGAGCAGCCCCGGCCGCCAGGCCGGCTCCGCCGCCGCGGCCCCGCCCGCTGCGGCCAGCCCGGCCGACCTGCGCGGCGGCTCCCACAGCAGCAGCAGGATGGCCGGCGCCAGGAGCAGGCTGATGGCATAGACGGAGAAAGGCATGCGCCAGCCGAGCTCGCCGAGTGCGCCGCCCACGGCGATGAAGATCACGGCCGTCGTGGAAGCGAAGGTGATGTTGAGGGCAAGATAGCGTTCCCGCTGCAAGCCTTCGAAATAGTCGCCGATCATGGCCGTGCAGCAGGTCATGATGAGGGCCTCGGTGAAGCCCACCCCGATGCGCGTGGCGAGGATGGCGTGCAGCGAATCCAGCCACAGGGGGGCGACGCCGAAAACCCCGTACAACAGCAGCCCGCCGACCAGCAGCCGCTTGCGGCCGATACGATCGGCGATCGCGCCGACGAAGAGGGACAGCAGGGCGATCACCAGTCCGGGCGCGGTGAGCGCCACCGGCACGAGGAATTCCACCCGCGGCACGTCGGCGAAGTGGGCCTGCATCTGGGGCAGGATCGGCGCGATGAGCACCGCCGCCAGCACCGACATGCAGCCGGAGAGGAGCAGCAGGTAGGCCTGGATCGGGCCGGCTTGGCGCACGCCGGCTGGCTGTCGCTGGTTCATGGTCGGACTCCTCCTCTTGTAGGTCAGCGCGGCTTGCGCGAATCGGGCGGCAGGTTCCAGCCGCTCAGGCCCTGGCGGTAGATGGCCGCCTCCAGGCTGTCCGGGTTGAGCACCGCCGGCGGCGGGCTGCTTTTGTCGCCCAGGGTGTAGTCGTAGATGACCCGCTCGGTCGTCACCATGGAGAAGCTCTTCGCCGGTGCGACGAAGCCCGCCTCGCCGGCGAGGATCGCCTCATGCAGGCGCGCATCGCGGCGCAGCTGCGCCAGCTCGTCCAGGCTGTCGAACCAGAACTCCTCGATGCCGGCATAGGTGTTCACGCCGCCCTGGGCGAAGAGGGTGCCCTTGAAGAGTTCCGGATCGAGGGCGATCTGCGGGTTCTGCACGTACTTGCGGATCGCCACCCGCCCCTTGGCCGCGGCCATGACGGCATCGCCGTGGGCGCGCCAGCGCGCATTGAACTCGGCCAGCGTGAGCTCGGGCCGCTTGTCGAGGAAGTGGATCAGCTTGACGCCGCCGGGGGTGAAGTCGGCGTCCTCGTGGATCACCTCGCCGCCGGTGAGCGAGAGCACGAACTCCTTGTCGCCGAAGACGTGCGGCTGCATGCGCTGCACGTAGTCGCCGGCATGGAGCGACTCGACCATGTTTTCCGGGCCGTCGAGCCAGTGATCGGCCATGTTGTCCCAGGCCATCGCGGAGAGCGGATGGATCAGCATGTCGTCGCCGACGCCGGCGATCGAGTAGTGCTGCACGTAGCGGCGGAAGGTGCGCATCACCGCGGGCGAGCTCACCATCAGCGCGACATGGATGATGCCCCACTCGTAGAAATAGCGCTCCTGCGTGTCCTGCGGCTTGCGGCGGGCCGCGATGATGAACTTGATCATGCCGTCTCCATGTCGGTTGATTGCTACAGATAGCCGCGCGAATCGCGCCAGAATTCGTCGCTCGGCCGTTCCAGCAGGAACGAGCTGACGAAGTCCGTGCCCGGCGCCACGAAGGGATAGTGGGCGTGCGTCGCCCACGCCGGCCGCGTGTAGGCGGGCGGCGCTTCGACGACGCCGGCGCGCCAGTCGTCGAAGGATTCGTACCAGAGCTCGATCAGGCGGTCCCAGGAATGCAGGATCGTCTCGGCCGCCGGCCGCGCAGCGGCCGGCCATTCGCCCGGCAGCGGGATGTGTTCGCGGATCGCGCGATGGCTGAAGAAGCGGAACAGCCCCGGCTGCCGCATGAGCTCGGGCGCGTGAATATCGAGAAACCAGCGCTCTGCTGCCTCCTTCGCCACGCCCGGCGGATAGCGCAGCAGGACGTACCAGCGCAGGACGTTCTTCTCGTGGGGCTGGAGGTGGCCGCCCATGAAATCCTCGCTCGGCTGGACGGGAAAGAAGCCCGTCGCCACCTTCGGCACTTGCGGCGGCACGGTGAAGGCCAGGTTGCCCTGCGGCCCCGGCGCCGGCAGTTCGCGCCAGCAGCCCTCGGTCACGCGCCAGTTGAAGAAGCCGTAGGCGCGCGCCTCGGCCGGCGCATCCACCGGCAGGTAGCTGTCGTGGCGCACCAGCCAGGGGCCGAAGCGGCGGTTGATCTCCGGCGCATGATCCCGGCAGTACCAGCGCTCCATGGCCGCGATGTGGGCCATCGGAATGTCGTGCATGACGACGCTCTTGATCAGCGGCATCTCAGCGCTCCGCGGCGCTTTCGGCGAGCGCCGGCTGCGCCTGCGCCGGCTGCGCACCGGCCGCCGGCAGGAGCAGGCGCGCCAGCGCCGGCAGCAGGATCAGCGCGCCGAGCATGTTCCACAGGAACATGAAGGCGAGCAGGATGCCCATGTCGGCCTGGAACTTGATGTCGGAGAAGGCCCAGGTGGCGACGCCGACCGCCAGCGTGGCGCCGGTCAGCATCACCACCTTGCCGGTGAACAGCAGGGCCCGGTAGTAGGCCTCCGACAGGCTCATACCCTCTCGCAGGCGCGCCAGGGTGATGCTCAGGATGTAGAGGGCGTAGTCCACGCCGATGCCCACGCCGAGCGCGATCACCGGCAGGGTCGCCACCTTGACGCCCATGCCCAGGGCCACCATCAGCGCCTCGGCCAGCACAGAGGTGAGCATCAGCGGCAGCACCGCCACCAGCACGGCGCGCCAGGAACGGAAGGTGACGAAGCACAGCACGATCACGGCGCCATAGACGAGGAACAGCATCTGGCGCCAGGCCTGGCGCACGACGATGTTGGTCGCCGCCTCGATGCCGGCGCTGCCGGCCGCCAGCTGGAACTGCACCTCGGCCGTGTCGTTCGCGGCGGCGAAGGCATTGACGTAATCGACGACCCGCGTCAGCGTGTCGGCCTTGTGGTCCTTGAGGTAGGCGTAGAGCGTCAGCAGGCCGCAGGTGTCGTTGTACAGGCCGCGCGGCGCGCCGGCGGTGATGTTGTTGAGCATCTCCTGGTTCTTCACCAGCTCGTACCACTTGGCGTTGCCCTCGTTGAGGCCGACCAGCACGCGGCGGTTGAGGAGCGCCAGGGTGCTGACCGAATCCACGCCCTCGAGCTGGCGCAGCCCCCATTCCAGCGCATCCACCCGCATCAGCGTGTCGTAGCGCGAGCAGTCGCCGTCGGGCGTGCGCACCATGACGGCGAAGAGGTCGCTGCTCGCGCCGTAGTGGGCGTTCATGAAGCCAACGTCGCGGTTGTAGCGCGAATCCGGGCGCAGCTCCGGCGCCCCCGGATCGAGGTCGCCGATCTTCAGGTCCTGGCTGGCGAGGAAGCCGGCAAAAGTCAGTCCCGCCGATACGGCGATGGCGAGCAGGGCGCACTTGCGCCGGGTGAACAGATCGAGGAAGCGCCACAGCGGATGCTTGTCCTGGCCCGCCTCGTCGGCCGCCTCCGCCTTCAGGCTGCGCGCCGCCGCCCTGGCGCTGACGCCGGTGTAGCTGAGCAGGATGGGCAGCAGGATCAGGTTGGTGAAGATCAGCACGGCGACGCCGAGGCTCGCCGCGACGGCCAGCTCCTGGATCACCCGGATGTCGATCACCAGCAGTACGGCGAAGCCGACGGCGTCGGCCAGCAGGGCAGTGAGGCCGGCGAGGAACAGGCGGCGGAAGGTGTAGCGCGCGGCGACCAGCTTGTGGGTGCCGCGGCCGACATCCTGCATGATGCCGTTCATCTTCTGCGCGCCATGGCTCATGCCGATGGCGAAGACGAGGAAGGGCACCAGCATCGAATAGGGGTCGAGGGCATAGCCCAGCGTCGGCAGCAGGCCGAGCTGCCACACCACCGCGATCAGCGAGCTCACCACCACCAGGGCCGTGCTGCGCGCGCAGCGGGTGTACCAATACACCATCGCCGAGGCGATGAGGATGGCGACGCCGAAGAACAGCAGCACTTCCTTCAGGCCGTCGATCAGGTCGCCGACGATCTTGGCGAAGCCGGTGATATGGATGCGGACGCCGTCCGTCTGGTACTTCGCGCGCAGGCTCTCCAGGTCGGCCGAGAGCCGGGCGTAGTCGATGGGCCGGCCTTCGGCATCCCTGGCCAGCAGCGGCACCTGAATGACCGAGGATTTGCCGTCGAGGGCGACGATCTGGCCGATCTCGCCGGAGCGCTGCACGTTCGCCTGCAACTGCTGCAGGCTGCGGGGCGAGCCGTCGTAGTCGTCCGGAATGACCAGGCCGCCTTCCAGCCCCTCCTCGGTCACGCCGATCCAGCGCGTGTTGGGCGTCCACAGGGATTTCATGAAGGCGCGGTCGACGCCGGAGATAAGGAACACCTCGTCGTTGAGCCGGCGCAGCACTTCCAGATAGCGTGCGTCGTAGATGCTGCCGGCCGGGCTGGTCACGGCGATGCGCACGGCGTTGCCCAGCCCGCTCAGATCGGACTGGTTCTTGAGGTAGTTGACGATGTAGGGATGGCCGGTGGGGATGGTCTTCTCGAAGCTGGCGTTGAGCCTGAGCCGCGTCGCCTGGTAGCCCAGCAGCGCCGTGACGAGGGCGCAGAGGACGATGACGATCAGGCGGTGGTTGAACAGCGCCCGCTCGACGCGCGAGCCTGAGCGCATGTCGAACTCTGCGAGGCTCCGGACGACGGGCTGGCTGAGGACGGGGGCGTGCATCACCTGCCTCCTGGCGCCGCAGGCAGCTGCACGATGCCGCGCAGCCCGACCAGCAGCAGCGAACCGTCCGGCAGCGGCGCGAGGCCGTTCACCGGCGGCAGCGGCGGCGCCGGCAGCGGCTGCAGGGTGCGCCCGCGGTCGCCGCTTCTGAAGAGCTGGCCGGCCTGGTTGGCCAACAGCAGGCTGCCGTCGCCGGCAACGGCGACGGCCGAGAACGACACCGGCGCAGGCACCTCGATCTTCTGCCAGCTCGCGCCGCGGTCAGCGGAATGGTAGGCGTTGCCGCGCAGACCGGCGAGCACCACCTCGCCGCCCGCCAGCGCCGCCAGGGCGAAGTAGCTGCCCTGGTAGGGCGTGTTGAGGCGGGCGAAACTGCGCCCGCCGTCGCCGGAGCGCAGGGCCAGGCCCTGTTCGCCGGCCAGATAGACGTCGCTGCCGACGGCGCGGATGGCGTAGATGTGATTCCCCTTCGGGTTGTCGAGCCGGTCGCCCAGGTAGCGCCAGCTGCGCCCGCCGTCCTCGGTGCCGAACATGAGGTTGTAGGCGCCGACGATGAAGCCGCGCTGCTCGTTCTCGAAGTAAAGATCGAGGAAAGGCTTGTCCGGCCCGTCCTTCGCCAACTGGCGCGCCTCGGCCAGCCGCCGCTGCACGCCGGCATCGTCCGGGCGCGCGGCGCCGGCAGCGGCCTGCGCCGCATCGAGCACCAGCCTGGCCGCGGTGACGCCGTCGAGCTGCCGCGTCCAGGTTTCGCCGCCATCCTCGCTGTGCAGCACGATGCCGTAGTGGCCCACCGCCCAGCCACGCATCGGCGTCGGGAAGGCCACCGCCGTCAGGGTGACGCTGACCGGCACCCTGGCCTGGCGCCAGGCCTTGCCGCCATCGTCGGAGAGCAGAACGATGCCCCGTTCGCCGACTGCGACGAGGCGCTTGCCGGCAAGGGCGGCCGACAGCAGCACGGCATGGGCGGCGTCCCGCGCCGCCAGCGCCGGCCGCTCGGGCGGTTCCGCCACGCCGGCGGCAGCACCGCCGGCGGGAATCAGTGCCGCCAGCGCTGCCGCGGCAAAAAAGCGTACGACCAGACTCATGGTGATTCCGTCTTCCTGCATCAAGCGGGGACGGCGGCGCCGCCCCCTGGCCTGCTTCCCGGTCAGCGCACGCCTTCGCCGACCATGGCGTCGGGCGTGAAGACCGTATCCGGATAGGGCGGCACGATCTTGTACTGCTCGCCGGCATCGTTGAGCAAGCTGTCGTAGTACCAGACTCCCGAGATCAGATCGTAGAAGCCGAACACCGAGGGCGAGGCCGTCGCCGGAATGTCGGGCATGACGATCGGCGTGGCGAAGCCCATCTGCCAGAGCTGGCCCTTGGCGTCCCAGTGGTCGGCGAGGACGGCGGTCCAGGTGTCCTCGTCCAGGTAGTAGCGCCGCTTCGACGACTGATGGCGCTTGCCCGCGGCGACGGTCGCCTCGATCACCCACACGCGATGCAGCTCCCAGCGCAGGTCGTCCGGGTTGAGGTGGTGCGCCAGCAGCACCTCGCTGCCCTTGCGCTGGAAGGAGCGGTTGGTGTTGTAGGGAATGTACATTTCCTGCTTGCCGACGATCTTCCAGTCGAAGCGGTCCAGCCGTCCGGTGAACACGTCGGTCTGGTCGAACATCGAGACGCCGGCGCTGGCCGGCGTGGGCGTGTCGCAGCAACCGTTCGGCAGCTTGCGCACCCGCCGCTGGCCGGTGAAGTAGACCCAGGACTGGGTCTTGTCCGGATCCAGCGCCTCGCGGCCGACGATGGCCTCGCCCGCCCTGATGGGGGGGCCGGAAGTGAGCATGCGGATCATCCAGTGCTCGCCCTTGAAGTTCTCCAGGTTGCCGCTCTTGAAGTAATAGGGCATCTGGAAGCTGCCCGAGGCCACGGCGGTCGGCACGTGCTTGCCGTCGCCGGTGGTCTGCACGCCGCGGATATCGACGTGCCAGGCCTCGCCGCGCCAGCGCAGCAGATGGTTCCACATCGCCTCGGCGCCGTTCTTCGGGATCGGGAACGGGATGCCGCCATAGGCGCCTTCGAGAGAGACTCCGTTGATCTTCGCCCGGGTGGCGTTCTTGAGGGTATTGTCATAGACCCACTGCGGCGCCGCGGCCGTGCGATGGGTCTTGTACACATCGACCCGATAGGTCTCCGGGTATTTGTTCATCATCGCCTTGACGCCTTCGGACAGCCTCTCGCCGTACTGGCCCATGTTTTTGGCGTTGATGGAGAACAGCGGCTTCTCGGCGGCGAAGGGGTCGGGGCGTTTCCCGCCGTTGGTGAATCCGGCAATCGGCGCGGTATAGCCGCCGCTCCACGCCGGGATGCTGCCGTCCTTGTTGCCGGCCTTCTCGCCGCCCAGCGGCGTGAGCTCGGATTTCAGCCTGGCCGCTTCCTCGGCAGGCACGGCCGCCCAGCCGGCCTGGCCAATGGCGAGCAGCGCCCCCAGCAGCGCCGCTCGCAGCGGCGTATGGATTGTTTTCATGAGTCTCCTCCTGTAATCAGAATGTACGACGAAGCGTGGCCGAAATGAAATCCCGATCCTTCTGCGCCTGCTTGAACGAGCGGTGTCCGGCGGCGTCGAGAAACGTGCCCTCGGGACCGAAGTAATGAGTGAAGTTGACGCCGAAGCGCCAGGCGTCGAGGTAGGAACCCGCCACGCCGATGCTCAGATCGCCCACCCGCTTGCCGTTGAAGGCGCCAACCACCGAGGAATTGCCGCTCAGGCCGTAGCCGAAGCCGATGGGCACCGATAGGTCGACGCCGGGCCACACCTGGCGGTATTTCGGCTCATAGACGAAGCGGATGTTGCTGGCGCTGCGCGTCGCGTTGGGATTGAGTGCCGCCGGATTCCTGGTGATGCTGGTGCGCCGGTTCCAGGCGATCTCGCCGACGAAATCCGCTTCCTTCGAAATGAACGAGGGCCCCAGCGAGGCCAGCCAGGACATTTGCGCATGCACCGAGTTGCCGACCGCGTAGAGCGCGTTGGAACTGTTGTTGCCCGTTCCCGTCAGATCGAGCTGGGCATTGCTCTCCAGCGGCGTGTTGCGCCGGACGGACAGCTCCGCGGCGAAATTCACGTTGCCGATCGTCGTCGAGGCGCTGGCGCCGTAAGCCTTGATGTTTTCCGGATAGACATGCACGTACTGCCCGATCTGGCCGGTCGCGAAATTGGGTATCGCCTGCGGTCGCAGGTAGAGCTGCGGCGTGGTGTCGTGATAGCGGATGGCATACAGCCCGTAATCCATCTGGCCGATGTGGAAGCGCGCCTGCAGGCCGCCCTGGCCCGAATTCCTCGCCTCGATGTCGCTGCCGCGGAAGAACGCCGGCGCGCCGGCAAACGGCACGCCGGGGGTGCCGACGATCAGGCGTTCGGCGCCTTCGCCGACCATGTCGACGAAAGAGGGATAGCTGCCGACGCCCGGCAGCAGCGTCCTTTCCCAGCGCAGGTGATAGTAGGCGCCGAGGGACAGATCCGGGTTGATCTGCAGCTGGCCGGAGACCTGCTGCACGGGGCGCATCAGCTCCTTGAATTGCGTGTTCGGCACCGTGGCGGCCTTGACCACGTCGATCGGGGCCTGCCCTGCGGCAATGCCGTTGGCGCCGAAGAACAGGCTCTCGCCCCACAGCAGGGTGTGCTTGCCGAGGCGGAACGTCGCCCTCGATTCGCCCAGGTCCATCCTGCCGAAGACGAAAGCGTCGAGCAGTTCCGCCTTGCGCCCGTGCTGCTTCTCGACCGTCGTGTTGAAGCGGTTGTACGGGACGGAAACGTTGTTCGCCGTGCCCGGAGAATCGTTGTCGTTGCTCCTGTTATAGACCGAGTCGTACCAGGCGGCGCCGCTGAGGCGGAAGCCGAAGCCCTTGTAGATCACGTCCAGCTCGCTCAGCAAGTCGAGCCGGTTGGAAATCACCCCCTTGCCGAAGTTGCGGTCGCCGTCGTCGAGGTTCGGAAAAGTGGCAAACGGCTGGGTCGTCAGCTTCGACGAGGGATCGCGCAGCCGCCAGGCCGTGCTGTACTTCAGCGTGTTGTCCCACAGCACCTTCAGGTCCGGATTGCCGGTGTCGAACTCGAACGCCCAGGCCTGCGGCGCTGCGCCGAACTGCACCAGCATGGCCACCGCCAGGGCCGTCAGGCTGCGCGCCGGGATTTGCCTCGCTGCACGCGCGGTGCATCGAGCCGATTCGGGCTTCCCTCTCTTATCTCTGCTCATTCAAGTGCCTCCTCCTCTGATTGATGAATGCACGCCTGCGCGTGCGGATGTAATTCAGCGGCTCGACAGCTCTGCACCTTCGCCTACAGATTCACCAGTTCCCGCCCCTTCAGCGCCAGCATCTGCCTCGCCACCGCCGGCGTGGCGATCTCGAAGCCGAGTTCTTCCAGAATGCGGCGGATCTTCGCCACCTGCTCGGCGTTGCTCGCCGCCAGCTTGCCGCGGCCGATGTGGAGCGAGTCCTCCAGGCCGACGCGCACGTTGCCCCCCAGCATCGCCGCCTGGGTGGTGAGCGGCATCTGGTGGCGGCCGGCGGCCAGCAGCGACCAGACGTAGTCGTCGCCGAACAGGCGGTCGGCGGTGCGGCGCATGAACAGCACGTTGTCCGGATCGGCGCCGATGCCGCCGAGGATGCCGATCACGCTCTGGATGAACAGCGGCGGCTTGACCAGGCCGCGGTCGAGGAAGTACGCCAGGTTGTAGAGGTGGCCGATGTCGTAGCACTCGTGCTCGTAGCGCGTGCCGTAGTCGGACATCAGCGCGTAGATGCGCGCCACGTCGGCGAAGGTGTTGCGGAAGATGAAGCTCTCGCTCGCGGCGATGTACTGCTTCTCCCAGGGAAACTGCCACTCCCCGACCCTGGCCCCCATCGGGTGGAAGGCGAAGTTCATCGAGCCCATGTTGAGCGAGCACATCTCGGGCCGGAAGCGCAGGGCGGCGGCCAGGCGCTGCTCCACGGTCATCTCCGGGCTGCCACCGGTGGTCAGGTTGATCACCGCGTCGGTCGCGGCGTGGATCTGCGGCAGGAATTGGGCGAAGACATCCGGATTGCCGGTCGGCGCGCCGGTCTGCGGATCGCGCGCATGGAGATGGAGAATCGCCGCGCCGGCCGCGGCCGCATCGATCGCCTGGCGGGCGATGTCCTCGGGCTTGTAGGGCAGCGCCGGGGAAAGGGTCGGCGTATGAATTGCGCCGGTGATCGCACACGTGATGATCACCTTGCTGGACTTGCTGGCCACGCTCCTGCCTCCTCTAGACGATGGACGTAATGCCAGGATGGGGGCCGGCGGCCCGCACATCCCTCCTCCTGCGTACTGCGTGCTGCCTTATGTTTCTTGTTGTTCTGCCGGCGCCGGTGCGTCGAACCTTCTCAGGTGCTCCAGCACCCGCCGCCGCAGCGCCGCCTGTGCCTGCGGCGTCCATTGGCGAAAGCCTTCGCCCGACTTCATGCCGAGCCGCCCGCTGTCCACCAGCTGCCGCAGATAGGGCAGCGGGCCGGCGCTGCGATCCAGGTCGGGCAGGACGTTCTCGTGGATGGCGAGCGTCAGGTCGGTGCCGACGAGATCGGCGTTTTCCAGCGGCCCCAGCACGGCCAGGCGCCGGCCGAAGCTGGCCTTGACCACCGTATCCACCGTCTCGGCATCGCAGACGCCGTTCTGCACCAGGGCGATGGCCTCGCGCCACAGGGCGTGCTGCAGGCGGTTGCCGACGAAGCCCGGCACATCCTTGTTCACCCTCACCGGCGTCTTGCCGACGGCGGTGAGCAGATCGCTTATCGCCTGCAGGCTGGCCGGCGCGGTGTCCGCCGTGCGGATCACTTCCACCAGCGGCACCAGGTAGGGCGGATTCCACCAATGCGTGCCGAGGGCGCGGCCCTTCAGCCGCAGCCCGGCCATGATGCGGCCGATCGGAATCACCGAGGTGTTGCTTGCCAGCAGCGCCTGTTCCGGCGCCGCGTCCTCGATTTGCCGGAACAGCTGCTGCTTGATCTCCAGGTTCTCGGGGCCGGCCTCGAAGACCACGTCGGCCGTGCGCACCGCATCGGCCAGTTCCGTGCAGGGCCGGATGCGCTCCGCCGCCGCCGGCTCCTGCCCCAGGTCGCGCAGGTTCGCGCGCACGCGCTCGTGCAGCGCGGCGAGCGCCGCGGCAGAGCTGTCATGGACGGCCACCGCGTGCCCGTGCAGGGCAAACACCTGGGCAATGCCGTGGCCCATGAGTCCCGCGCCGATGATGCCGATCCGGAGTTCGCCGCCCATGGTTCAGCCCGCCGTGTAGCCGCCGTCGGCGTAGAGGGTGTGGCCGGTATGGAAATCCGACGCCCGCGAGGCGAGGAACAGCAGCGGCCCGGCGAGGTCTTCCGGCTCGCCCAGCCGGCCGAGCGGAATGCGCGCCAGCATGCCCTCGCGGGTGGCCCTGCCCTTTTCGGTGTCCTCGAACATCCAGGCGGTGAGCGCCGAGCGGAACACCGTCGGCGCGATGGCATTCACCGTGATGCCGTGCCTGCCCCATTCGCAGCCCAGCGCGCGGGTCAGGCCGTCGGTGGCGGCCTTCGAGGCGCAGTAGGCGCTGTAGCCGGCCGGATGGCCGAGCTTGCCGCGCGCCGAGGACATCAGGATGACCTTGCCGCCGCGCCCTTGCGGAATCGCCCGCCGGCCGAAGGCGCGGCAGAGCAGCCAGGCGCCGGTGACGTTGCCCTCCATCACGTTCTGGAAGCGCTCCGGCGACATGTCGACGATCGGGCAGGGGTCGTTGAGGCCCGAGCCGACCACCAGGATATCCACGCCGCCGAAGCGTTCGACCGCCGCGGTCATGATCGCCTCGCAGTCCGCTTCGCTGTTCGGGCGGCGGCATACCGTTTCCACTTCCGCACCCAGCTCGCGGCAGCCGGCCGCCGTGCTTTCCAGCTCGCCGGCCTTGCCGGCGGCGAGCACCATGCGCGCGCCGGCCGCGGCCAGCACGCGCGCGGCGAGCGCACCGAAGGCGCCGGAAGCGCCCGTGACGATCGCCACCTTGCCGCGGATGTCGAACAGGGCGGCCGGATTGCGCAGATACTCGCTCATGCCCTCTGCTCCGGATAAGGCATCACCACCAGCATGCTGGCCACGGCATTGCCTTCGTTCTTCACTTCCCGCACTTCGTCGGGGCCGATGAAGCAGCTGTCCAGCGGGCCGAGCCGCACCGTCTCGCCGCCGCAGCGCAGGGTGATTTCGCCCGCCAGCACGACATAGACCTTTTCCAGCGGCGAGGCATCGGGGCCGGCGCCGCCGCCCGGCAGGAAGTGGGAAAGCCCCACCCACATCTTTTCCGGCCCGCCCGCCTCGAATCCCTGCAGGCGCATCGCCGCCATCGAGAAATGGTTGGGCGCCGAATAGGGCTGGGCCTCAGGGAAGCGCTTGATCAGCATGTCACTCCCCGCACTCGATGCGGTACTTGCCGCTGCGGTCGATGATCGCCACCAGGCGGACCATGCAGCCGTCGCCCTTGGTCCAGCGCAGGGGCATGGCGATGAAAGTGCAGCGCTTGCCCGTGACCTTGTCGATGTCGCCGCCGACGTTCTCGATGCCGCAGATGCCGGCCGAGAGGATGGCGCGGTGGCACGGTTCCCATTCGGGGAAGTCCTCCAGCACGTCGCGGCCGGTTTCCCGCTTGTACTCGGCGCAGACGTGCGGCAGCAGGCCGTTCGGCCGCGCCGGGCCGTGCGGGCCCATCGCCGTGGCCAGCGGGTGGTCGAGCGCCTGGGTATCGGTGCCGACCAGCTTCACCTTTTTCGCGGCGAACCATTCGCCGGCCTCCTTGTAGAAGCCGGGCGAGTAGCCGTAGTAGGTCTGGTTGTCGCCGTAATACTTGTGCCAGCCGGTGTTGACGATGACGATGTCGCCGGGACGAATCTGCGGGCTCGCCCGCTCGAGGTCGTCGGGCGTGACGACTTCCCATTTCTGCTTCGGGATCGAGACGACGACGCCGGTGCCGAAGAAATAAGGCAGCGGCACTTCGTCCATGAACGGCGTCTCCTCGACGACGTGGGCCGGCGCGTCCATGTGCGTGCCCGAATGCATCGAGTTGGTGATGCGCTGGGTCAGCACGCCGGACTTGGCCATGGTGTGCAGGCGCTCGATCTTGACGTCCTCGAAGTACGGCCAGCACGGCTGGCCGAGGCCCCAGGGATGGCTCAGGTCGTAGAACTCCAGGCCCATGCTGTTCTTCAGGTTCTCTTCGAAGTCGATGCCGCGGACATTGATGGTCATGCCTTGTCTCCTGTCAGTCGTTGTCGTGTGCCGCCGCACGTCGGCGCGGCTTGCTCCGCGCACTGCCAAGCGGCAGCCCGCCCTTGCGGTCTCTGCCGATATGTACCGTTATGTGGTACGCTTGCACCGTATTATGGCTTTATAAAAAACTTTGTCAAGCGACCCGCAGCGCCGCCGGCCGGCCGCGCCGAAAGCCGGTTGCCGCTCTGCGCAGGGCGCTGCCGGAAGGCGGTCAAGCACGACGGCATACACGCCACGCGGCGCCCGCTTTATAATACAGATGTACCGTATATCGAAGCAGAACTCAGGACGACAAGATGGGCAAACCGGAACACATTTCGCACGAACCACCGAAGGACGCCATGCCGGAGCGTCCGAGCATCCAGGTCATTTCCAGGGCGGCCGCCATCCTCTGGGCGCTCGAAAAGAATCCCGGCGGCCTGTCGCTGGGCGAAATCGCCAGGCTGGTCGGCCTGCCGCGCTCGACGGTGCAGCGCATCGTCGACGCCCTCGACCGGGAGAACCTGATCATCGCCTCGTCGCTTGGCAGCGGCGTGCGGCTCGGCCCCGCCCTGCTGGCACTGGCGGCGGCGACGCGCTTCGAGATCGCCGAGCTGCTGCACCCGACGCTGGAGGCCATCGCCAAGGAAACCGGGGAAAGCGTCGACCTGGCCATCGCCGAGCAGGGCAAGGTGGTGTTCGTCGACCAGGTGGCGGGCACGCATCGCCTGACGGCGGTCTCCGCCGTCGGCGTCTCCTTTCCCCTGCACTGCTCGGCCAACGGCAAGGCGGTGCTCGCCGCCCTCGACGACGCTGCGCTGGGGCAGCTCATGAAGCGGATGAGGCTCACCCGGCAGACGGCCAACACCATCACGTCATGGCCGGCCCTGAGCGAGGAGCTGGCGCGCATCCGGGCCGACGGATATGCCATCGACCGCGAGGAGAATTCGCTCGGCATCTGCGCCGTGGCCGCCGCAGTGCGCGGCCCGACCGGCGAGCTGGCGGCCATCTCCATCCCCGTCCCGACGCAGCGCTTCCCGGCCAAGGTGGCGGAACTGTCCGCGCTGCTGGTCGCGCACTGCGACGCCCTGCGCCAGAAGCTGAACCGCTAGGCCGGCGGCCTTTCTGGCCCCCGCCGGGCCTATCGGCTAGCATATGCACCTTGCCATCCGCCGAGCGAACAGGTGCGCCAGTCGTGAATCCCTCCGCCAAGAAGAACGAACAGGCCCGGCCGGATGCCGCCGAGGAGCGCGGCGGCATCCAGGTGATCGCCCGCGCCGCCGCCATCCTGCGCGTGCTCGAGGACAAGCCGGACGGCCTCAGCCTGGGCGCCATCGCCAAGGAAGTGGGCCTGCCGCGCTCGACGGTGCAGCGCATCGTCGGCGCGCTGGTGGAAGAGAAGTTCGTCATCGCCGCCTCGCCCGAGGGAGGCGTCCGCCTCGGGCCGGGCCTGATCCCGCTCGGCTCCGCCGCCAAGGCGGATTTCGACCACATCGTGCGCCCCTACCTGCAGCGGCTGTGCGAAGAACTGGACGAGACGGTCGACCTCTCGGTGCTCGATCGCCGCGTCATGGTGTTCATCGACCAGGTCGTCTCGAAGACCCATCGCCTGCGCGCAGTCTCGGCGATCGGCGTGACCTTCCCGCCGCACTGCTGCGCCAACGGCAAGGCCGTGCTGGCGCAGCTCGACGAGCACGACGTGGACGCCATCGTCAAAGGGGGGCTGCGGGCATTTACCCGCAACACGATCACCTCCCCCAAGGTCTTCCGGGAAGAACTTGCCCGGGTGCGCGACACGGGCGTCGCCTTCGACCGGGAAGAGCAGAGCGAGGGGATTTGTGCCGTGGGCACGGCGATCCGGGACCCCTACGGCCGCTACCTGGCCGTCTCCGTGCCGGTGCCCAGCGTGCGCTTCTACGGCAACGAGCAGAAGCTCGCCAGAACGGTCCTCAAATACTGCCGGCTGATCGAGTCGGCGCTCGGCCATGTCGCCTGAGCAGGCTCCGAATATTCGCACGACAGCGCCTGCGACTTGCGGATTTTGCCGGACAGCGGAAGCGACATCGATGTGCTGGTCGCTTTCGACGGACCGGCAACCTCATCGCGCTATTTCGGAGGAGTGGCGGTTTTACATCGACAACAACACCTTGTGGAGCGTCGTTCGAGACGACATTCCGGCCTTGCCGGAAAAGCTCAATGCCCTCAATGTGCAATTTTGCAGAAAATCTCGCGCGGATATGCCGAACGACACCGCTATTGTGTCAAGCCAATTAGGCTATACGCATACCGGCGGCTCAAACGCGGGGGCCGCCCATTCGGGTGGCGCAGGAAATGCCCGGATCGCCACCAACCCGCGCTTCGCCTCGATCTCGATCCGCCGGTCGAGCTTGGCTGCGGTTCGTAATTCGAACGCGATGGTGACCCGGAGCCGCTCGTCTATATCCGCTATCTGCGTATAGCCCAGCATGATTCTGCGCACCAAGTCGTCCGCCTGACACTCGATCTGCCGGCGAATCCTTGGCCACACTTCCTGCCGAATAATCAGCAAGGACCTGTCGGGCAACAGCGTGATAATGGCGGATCGTTCGCCGCCGAACAGCGCGCGAGGAAGATAAAGCCGTCCAGCACCGTCCAGAACGCGCTGTTGTACCTGTACAGACCGCGCCGCCGTGCTCATTGCCAGCCAGCCAGAAACTGCCAGGCCCGCACCATGGCGAGCGTGTCAAGCTCACAGTAGGCCCGCAGTTGGCGTTCAATCTCCGCTTTCCGTGGTGCCGATGTTTCGGCACTGATCGCCTCGCGGTAGGCGCCCATCGCCATGCCGCCCTCCTGAACGCCATCCAGTTTCCCGTAATCGAGATCGGGCGCTATCGAGGGCAGCACTTCCTTGATGCTCCAGCTGCCTTGCTGGCTGGGGTGGTAATAGCGTGAGCGAACGATCGGGTGAAGGTCCACGACCCGGCCCTCGATCGCCATCAGCGACCGCCGAAGCCGTGGAAAGCGGTTGGCCAGTTCTTTGATGCGCCCCTTCTCGAAACTCGCGTTGTAGGCATAGACCGGCCCGCGCTCGCCACAGGCGCCGACCAAAGCCTCGGAAAGAGGCAGGGAAGGATCGTCCCCCGATAGGTCGAGAAATGCCTGCGACTCCAGCTTCCCCTTGCGGGACAGGCGATGCACACTGAACTGGAAGGGGATCATCTGGTAAGGACGCGTGCCATTCCAGATCGGCACGGCAAACCCGATCGTCTCGAAATCAAGGAAGTACCCTGGCAAGCCGTGGGGTTCGAGGTCCGCGGCGGCACCCGATCCATCGAAGTAGACCTTGCCCGAGAGCGAATGCTGCTTGATCCGCCGCTGCATCTTGCCCAAGAGCTCGTCGGGTACCTGGCGCATGTCGATGATCTCCGGGCGTTCCAGGTGGGCCTTCAGCGCCTTGCTCTTTTGGCCGCTCAGCCAGACAACCGGATACTTGGCCTGGGGCTCCTGCGCCTGGCAGTAGCCGAGAAACCCGCATTCGTAAGGGCTAGCGCATTGCGTGCCGGTACGAATCGAGGGTTCGGAACGCTTTGCCGCGATCTTCCGTGCCGCAGCGATCCAGGCCTCCACCTCTCGCACCCGACCAAGGGCCTCGCCGGTCAGGTCGTGTTCCACCAGTAGGCCCCGATAGTCGTCGCCGCCTGGATAGGTCCAGTCGCTATCGATGTGCGCGAGCGCGAGCGAGGCGAGCGGCACTCCGGCGCCGGCCAGGACGAAAGCTTGGATCGCCGCGTCGTCGCGCTGATAATCCTTCACGCTGGTCGAGGACTTGATCTCGATTACTTTCCAGGCGCGCTTGCGGCCCCGCTTCGCGGGCACCATGACATCCGCGAAGGCGAGTCCCCCGCCCGAAGAGAACCCCGCCTCGAAGAGAGGCTGCGAGGAACCCAGCAACTCCGCGCTGCGTTTCAGCGCCGCCTCGAAGCCCTCATCCTGCACATTGATGAGCACCCCCTTGCCGTCCGGGTCGTAGAGGCGGCGGGCGATCTCGCCGACCGCGTGTCCTATCTGGAACCGAGCCTGGGCGGCCCTCGAATCCTCGCGCAGATCGGGCCGATGGATCTCCAGCCAGAGGCGCTTCGGGCACTGCCGCAGGGCGAGAAGCTTGGATTTCGAGAAGGTGCGCACGGGGCAATTCCCTTTCTTGGCCATCGTCATTATCCCATCGGCCTCGGCGTCAGAGGAAGCCGATGGCGCCCTGGTGACCGCCCTCCTTCATGGCACATTCCTGTTCCAGCGCACCGACGAACGCGTCGGCGCTGGCGATCCCCCGGAAGCGGTGCTGCCTTGCCACCGCAGCGAAATCCCCGGGAGTGAGGACTGCGAGTCGCGAAATGCGGGCGTTCAGCGCTTCCAAGGGCGGCGCGATGGCAAGGGCTTCGCACTGGCGCAGCAGCAGGCGCCAAGCCTGCTCCGCCTCCAGGTAGCCAAACTTCACCTTCAGGTCGAAGCGGCGCAGCGAGGCCTGGTCGAGCCCGGTCATCAGGTTCGTGGAGGCCACGAAGACTCCGGCAAAGCTTTCCATCTGCGTGAGCATCTCGTTGACGGCCGTCACCTCCCAGGAACGCTGGGCACCACGGCGGTCCTGGAGAAAACTGTCCACCTCGTCGACCAGCAGCAGCGCGCTATCCTCTTCCGCATCCCGAAACGCCCGCGAGATGTTTCGCTCCGTCTCGCCCACCCACATCGATATGAGGTCCGAGGCTCGCCTCGCATGGAGGGGTACGCCCAGCCTGTCGGCGAGCCAGCGCCCGAAGGCCGTCTTGCCGGTTCCGGATGGGCCGTAGAGACACAGGCGGGCGCTGCGGCTGCTAGCGATGCCATCGGCGATTGCCGAAAGGTCCGCGCTGGCATTGACGAATGCGGCGTCGTAGAAATCGGGAAGACGATAGGCACCTTCGCGGTCGAGAGGGCGGTACCCTTGGGCTTCCAGGGTGCTGCTGATCAGGTGCTCGATCGCCTTCGGCACCTCGCCGGCGGGCAGCTCGTCCCGGACGGCGCGAACCACCGAAGCCGCCCGGGCGATCACCGCTGGGGCCAGCGTTTCCGCCTCGGCAATCCGGCGCACCGAGCGTTCCGGCAGCAAGCCCTGACAGGCTGCGCGGACGATCCGTTCGCGCTGGCGCCGCGGCGGGACCGGAAGCTCGATCACCATGTCGAAGCGCCGCACGAAGGCCGGGTCCAGGCAGGAAACCGAGTTCGAGAGCCACAGGGTCGGCACCGGGTTCTCGCCGAGCATGCGGTTCATCCAGCCCTTGCGCAACTGGCCCGTGCTCTTGCGCCCAAAGAAGTCCTTGCCATCGTCGAAGACGTCCTCAACCTCGTCGAACAAGATAAGGGCTCGGCTCTGTGCCAGGAAGCTTTGGGCTGCCCGGAAGGCGCACAGGCGCCGTTCTCCGGCCACCGGGTCGCCTTCCGCATTTTCGCTGGTGATCTGGAACAATTCGCATCCAAGCTCCGCGGCTATCACCCGGGCCAACTGAGTCTTTCCGGTCCCCGGGGGACCGTAGACGAAAATGTTTACGCCCCGCTGCTTCGTCTGAAGCGCCCCGCGCAAGTAGGGGCGCAAGATGGCCAGCGACCGGTCGATATGGCCGTAGTCCCCGATTGCAAGTTCGGGAGCACCACAAGGCGCGACCCGGTCGCGCAGGAGGGCGACCGGATCGGCCTCCGAAGTCAGAATCAGATCGACGAACGACTCTGAAAGCACCTCCAGCTTTTGCCACAAGGAGGATGCCCCGTGCCGGTTGAGCAATACGAGCCCGGAGCGCGCCAGCCCCCCTTGCCCGGACAGGGCGCACCGAATTTCGCTCTCAGGAATGTCCAGCACCACTGAGACGACGCGAAACGCCTTGGCGGAGGGAAGCGCGCCGAGAAGGTCTGCAGCTTCGGCGAGCAGTGGCTCACTGTGAAGAAAGACGGCGAACTCCAGCACCTTGCAGTCTGTCGGCGACAAGTCGAGCAAGCGCGCGAGCTGGGCCACGTTCCAGGACAGTTCCTCGGGAGATGTTGCGGCGCGTAATTCCTGCTCAGCAGCCAGATGAGCCTGCCTCAGATGGGCATGGGCTTTCCTGTATTCGGTGGCCGAATCCCCGTCCCAGTCATGCAGCCCGAGAATGTCGGCGAGTGCGTCGCCTTGAATACCGAACTGCTTGATGAACTTCCGGCTGCCGCCCAAGGGAACCAGAAGGCGCAAGACCCACAGCTTGACGAGGTCGGGAGTTTCGTCCGTTCCCGTGCGGAGAAACCTGCGATGCGGCATGACCATGGTGGCCTCCTGAGTTTGTGGAAACCATTATCGGACTTGGATGCGACATATCGCGTCGTTTGAACTGGCATAATGACCCCGTCAAGAAACGGGAGGGAGGGATTGTGGCGGAAACCTTGTTGCGTCACCTCGTCATGCTGAGCCTGATTCCGAGGCCGCCGCGCCGCATCAGCGCAGGCCAGCTCAGGGCCGAGCTCACGAAGCGCGGGTTCGCCGACGTGACGCTGCGCTCGGTCCAGCGCAACCTTGCCGACCTCTCCGCCGTGGTGCCGCTGGCCAACGACGGCAGCAAGCCTCTGGGCTGGTTCTGGCAGGCGGAGGCGAGCGCCCTCAGCCTGCCGGGCCTCGACCCGCAGGCGGCCCTGGTCTTCAAGCTGGTGGAAAGTTACCTGAAACCGCTCCTGCCGGCGGCGACCCTGGATTACCTTCGCCCCTGGTTTGGCGCGGCAACGGGCGTGCTGGATGCGAACGGCGAGGGCTTGTCCAAATGGCCCGAGAAGATCCGCGTTCACCCGCGTGGCCAGCCCCTGCTGCCGCCCAGGGTGGATCCGGCGGTACAGGACACCGTCTACCAAGCCCTGCTCGAGGAGAAGCGGCTACAGCTCACTTACCGCCGTCCGGGCCGGAAAGAAACAATCGAATATCAGGTCAGTCCGCTCTCCATCGTGGTCCGGCATCCGGTGACCTACCTCGTATGCACCATGTGGGAATACAGCGATCTGCGCCACCTGGTGCTGCACCGGATGCTGTCCGCGGAAGTCCTGGACAAGCCAATCAATCGGCCCGAGGGCTACGATGTCGACGAGCACATCGCCAAGGGCGAGTTCGGTTTCGCGCAGGGTGGGACGATCCATCTCGTGGCCGATTTCGACCGTGGAGCGGCAGCACACCTTGCGGAGACGCCGCTTTCCGAGGACCAGGTGATAACCGAGCTCGACGAGGACACGTGGCGGATCGAAGCGACGGTGGCGGACACGATGGAGTTGCGGGCGTGGCTGCGGGGGCTGGGGGAAGAGGTGGAGGTGTTGGAGCCCAGCAAACTCCGGGTAGTATAATAAAATTGGTAAATGTTAATCGGATATTTTTGGAATGTAATCAGATGAATTCACTCGAAAAGACTTTGTTGGACGCAACGAAACGAGCTTGGGAAAAATACGAGCAGATGACCGACGGCTGGTGGCTGTCCCACGCGCCCGAATCGTTTCTCCAGAATTTCGTTGCTTTGCACCTCGCCAGGACGCACGATCATTCAGTCTACCCAGAGTGCTCGCCCAAGAAGATCAGAGAGGATCTGTGGGGCCCTATCAAGGGTCGTAAGCCGAACAATCAGCAGCAGAGATTCGATGTCGTTGTATGGTGGAAAACGAAGGCGTTTGTAAGGGCGGTAATTGAGATCAAGCGCGCGTACACGACCGCCCCTATACAGAAAGATCGCCAGAAGATTTCTGATTATCTAAAACAGGCCCAGGCAAAAGATGTCCGGTGCGGATACTTACTGGTGTATTCCGAGGCGGCTCAAAATCTCGCTCAACGGAAGAAATCTAATGGTCGTAGCACCTTAGTAGCTCGATTCAAGAAGTGGGGGCCGGAGATTGGTGCCGAGCTAGTCGGTTACGATGTTCGAACGCCTCGGATGACCGAGGACGGAAAGCAGTGGAGTTGGGGTGTTGCCCTCTATAGAGTTAGAGTGGATGGGGCTAAATAGCCATGAAGTGTTCCACTCATCCAGCATCACAGTTTATGTCCGCGTAAGGCTTGCCTTCCTGCATTTACAATAAAGCGACATACATTGTCGCCACCCCATCCTATCCTCCCATCGAACCCCCGGTATCCGCCGGCGGATCGATTCGAACCCAAGGGAGGAAGGCATGGGAAAAGCAGGAGGCATCATCGCGATTGTCGCGGGCGTATTTGGGGTACTCGCGGCGCTCGCTACGTTGTTCATCGGCGGCCTTAGCGCCGCCTTCTCGGCAAACGGCGCCGATACTGTGCTCGGCCTTGGCTGGGGCGGTGTCGGGTTCTCGTTTCTGGTGATTGTCTTCGGCGCTGTGGCCTTGGCCAGGCCCGGAATCGGCGGCGCCGGCACCATTGCCTCCGCTCTCGCCGGCGCGGTGCTCGGCGGCACGCTGGTCGCCATTTTCATGGCGCTTGCCTTGATCGGTGGCCTGCTGACCGTCTTCTCACGTCCCGCGCCCGGTGCTGGCGGCAAGCCTGTCCAGGCTGAGGAAGGCGGGCGCGGACTTCCCGCATGGGGCTGGGCGGCCGGCGGCGTCGCGCTGGCGTCCGTCGTCGTCGTGGCCGCAACAGGATTTGCGCCGGGTGGCCGGGGCTCGACGGCCAGCCCTTCCGGAAGCGGAGGGGAATCAGCCGGCGCTCCCTTGCGCTTGCGCCTCGGCGAGACCGGCAGGGGCGACCGGTTCGAAGTGACGGTGAACCGCTTCGAGATCGCCCGGTCGCTGCGCGGGGATTTCGGCACTCGCCAGGCCGATCCGGGCACGGTGTTCGCCCTGCTCGGAGTCGCCGTCAAATGCATCGACCAGGAGAGCCGGCACTATTCCCCGGGCGATCTCTTCGTGACCGTCGGCGGCAAGCAGATCAAGTACGATGCGCGGGAGACCATCTTCGGACTGAAGAGCCCAATTGGGCAGATCAATCCTTTCACACAAGAGAGCGGGTTCCTCGTCTTCAAGGTGCCCGAGGAGTTCGCCGGCAGTCCGATGAGCTGGGAGCCCTGGCACCACGCCGGCATGTTGCGCGTCAGCTTGCAGGAGCCAGCGTCCGCAGCGGCGGCAGCAAGTCCAGCGAATGGGCGGAAAGGCGCGCTCACGGGCAGTTATGCGACATCGGCCGGAAGCAGCCTGAAGGTCCTCCAATCGGGCGATGGCGCGATCAGGTTCGAGCTCGCCGCAATCGGCCAGCCGGGACCGAGCGGTATTCCCAACACGGGCGACATTTCTGGGACGGCGGTACTTGATGGACAGCGAGCCATGTTTCGGGACTTAGCCTCGGATTGCGCGCTGACGCTGACCTTCGGGGAACGACAAGTGCAGGTAGCGCAGCAGGGCTCCTGCGGCTTCGGTTTGGGCGTGGTGGCGGACGGAGCGTATGCCAAAACAGGCGCCGCTGCTCCCGTCTTGAGCAATTGAGTGCATGGCCGCTCGGCAAACGCCACCCGGAGAATGATCATGTGCGGCTATTGCACCGAGCACCTCGCTTTCAAGGCGCTTCGGAAAAACGCTGAATGCGGCCTTGCCGAAATCCAGGGCCTGGGTGTTGCTCTCCACCTTCAGGAGATATCGGACGCCGCAGGCGCATTGGAAGCCTTGCCACCGCAGACCGCTACAGACCCGGACGTGGCTCTGGTCGTTCTCTGTCGGACCCTCGAGCTGCTTGTCGCTGACGGATATCGATCAGAGAAGTATCAGCGCCTGCTGCAAGCCGAACAGTTCCGGGCAGCGATCGTATCAGCCTGCTCGGTCCGCCGTGCAACCGTAGGCGGCAAGGAAGGAGGCCCGTCAAGCGACGAGTTCGGATGGCTGACAGAGGAACACACCTATTTTGCCCCCGACTATTTCGATCGGCGCAGCGCCAGAAGCAGTGACGAGGCGATCGCCCGGATCATTGGAGACTACGTCGCCTGGTGGCTGCGCGGGGGATCCGTTCGCCACCAGGATCTCGGCCAGCGATTTGAACTGTTGCGAGAACGCTTTCCAGCAATCTGGTTTTCGATGCTGCTCGCGTCACAACTCTCCGATCCTCGCGCCATCCTTCTGCCGCTAGTCCGGAAAGGCCCGGACGGCGTTCCGGACTTCGATGGGCTCGATCTATGGATTCAGCGCCGTGCGGCCCTGGCCATCTACGACAGACTTGGTATTGCCCCTTCTTTCCTGGACGGACAGAGCCCCGTACGCGCCGAGTTGTTCCAATACCTCGCGTTGGCCAGAACCATCGGGAATGAAGAGAAGCGGGCCATCCGGGCTTGGGTAGGCGGACTGCCGAATGGGAACTGCCCAGGGGAATGGTTCGACCTCCGCGACTGGTTGGAAACAGGGATTGCGGGATTGGGCGAGGGCGAGTGATCCTGAAGCTCCGCTTGTCGCCACTTGACAACCATTTGACATCAGCATCCTCCTCTTGCCCGATCCTTGCTCAACTCAAAGAACCGCGCACAGTCTCCGATCTGTGGCGGTGCATGCGCAAAGACTGCGACAAGCGGGTCGCGACAGGGCCCTTGTCATTCAGCTGGTTCGTGCTGGCTTTGAATCTGCTGTTCGCGGTTACTGCGATTGAGTACAGCAATGTGGTGGTTCGCGCCGTCTCACGGCGCCTGACTTTTGTACGGCAGGTGGCGCGCCGTCTCCGCCTGATAGTCCTGCATCGCGTCGTCCTCGCGCGCGAGGTAGTTCGCCACGATCCCGCGCATGCGCGCGTCGGCGATCCAGCAGGCCGACCAGGTCGGCACCGGCTCGAAGCCGCGCGCCAGTTTGTGCTCGCCCTGCGCGCCGGGCTCGAAGCGCTGCAGTCCGTGGTCGATGGCGTACTCGATGCCGCGGTAGTAGCACAGCTCGAAGTGCAGGCCTGGGCAGTCGATGTCGGCGCCCCAGTGGCGGCCATAGAGCGCGGCAGCGTCGCGGTAGCAGATGGCGGAGGCGGCCGCGCAGCCGTCCCGCCGGGCGAGGAACACCACCATGCGGCGGCCGAGTGCGGCGCCGGAGCGGGCGAAGAATTCGAGCGGGAAGGCGGGATGGTTGCCGTGGCGCAGGAAGGTGTCGCGGTAGTGGCGGTGGATGTCGCGCCAGAGCGCGTCGTCGATTTCGTCGCCGTGGCGCGCCTCGATCTCCAGCCCGGCCGCGGCGACGGCGCGGCGCTCGCGCTTGAGTTTCTTGCGCTTCTCCGCGGTGAAGCCGTCGAGGAAGTCGGCGAAGTCGCGATAGCCGCGGTTCAGCCAGTGGAACTGCACGCCGCGGCGCAGCAGCAGCCCGGCGCGCTGCAGCGCCTGCCGGTCTGCTTCGCGCACGAACAGGCATTGCCAGGACGAGGCGCCGATCTCGCGCGCCTGCGCCAGCGCGGCATCGACCAGGGCGGTCTTCACGCCGGCCGCTGCATCGTCGGCCACGAGCAGGCGCGGCCCGGGCGAGGGCGTGTAGGGCACGCCCGTGACCAGCTTCGGGTAGTAGGCGCGCCCGTTCTGCTCCCACGCAGCCGCCCAGTTCCAGTCGCGCGAGAAATCGCCGAAGGAATGCTCGCGCAGGTAGAGCGGCAGCAGTCCGGCGAGACGGCCGGCGGCGTCGCGCAGGGCGAGATGCCTGGCCCGCCAGCCCATGCGCTCCCCGGCCGCGCCCGTCGCTTCGGCGGCGCCGAGGAATTCGCGGCTGACGAAAGGATCGCCGCCGGTGGCGAGGCGCCGCCAGTCGGACTGCGAAAGCGCCTCGGCGCTAGGCAGGATTTGCGGCTGCATGCCGGCGGCGGGACGAATCGTGCCGGCATCCCGCATTCCGCACCCCGCTTCCGGCGTTCCGTCGCATGCGGCAGGACGGCGCCCGGCCGTCGGGCCAGAATTCCGCACACAATGTTGCCGCGGAGAAAGCCATGGTTTCCAGCATTATCGCCAACACTCTGCCCTGGGTCTGGGGCCTGCTTGCCGTCCTGCTTGCGCTCGGCATCAGCCAGCTCTTCACGCGACGCGCCGGCCGGCACGGGCGCTGAGCGTTTGCGCTCAGAAGCGCTCGTCCTCGCGCAGGTAGCGCCACTGGCCCGGCGGCAGGTCGCCGAGTTTGACGCTGCCGATGCGGATGCGCTTCAGGCCGGTCACCTTGAGGCCGACCTGTTCGCACATGCGGCGGATCTGGCGTTTCTTGCCTTCGCGCAGGACGAAGCGCAGCTGGTCCTCGTTCTGCCAGCTGACCTTGGCCGGCTTGAGCGCCTGGCCGTCGAGGGAGAGGCCGTGGTTGAGCAGCCGCAGGCCCTTCTCGTCGAGTTGGCCCTCGACGCGCACCAGGTATTCCTTCTCGATGCGCGAGTCCTCGCCGATGAGCAGCTTGGCGATGCGGCCGTCCTGGGTCAGCACCAGCAGGCCGGTGGAGTCGATGTCGAGGCGGCCGGCCGGGGCGAGGCCCTTGAGCTGCGCCGGGCTGAAGCGCAGCGGCGAGCGGTCGCCGGCGTGATGGCTGGCGGCATTGATCAGCGTGACGGCCGGCTTGTAGCCCGGCTCGGCCTGGCCGGAGACGTAGCCGATCGGCTTGTTGAGCAGGAGGGTGACGCGCGCCAGCTGGCTCGATTTCGCTTCGCGGCTCAGGGTGATCTTTTGCGTCGGCAGCGCGCGGCTGCCCAGCTCGGCGACGCGCACGCCGTCGACGAAGACCCAGCCGCGCTCGATGTAGGCGTCGGCCTCGCGGCGCGAGCAGAGGCCCTGCTCGGACATCAGCTTGGAGATGCGGATTTTGCCGTCTTCGCTCATTTTTCCCTCACCCTAACCCCGCTTCGCGCCCACGGACGGCTTTGCACAGCCGTCCGGCTGCGGCGGCGCGGAGCAATGCTCCGCGAAACCCCGCCTCTGCCCCTGCACGCGGGGAGAGGGAATGCGCGTTATATCGGGCGAGCCGGCGCGCTTTTCCAGCTCGCGGCGCAGGATGCGGTAGGTGTCGAGGTCGAAGCGGGCGTCGAAGCGGGTCTGCGCGGCTTCATGCAGTTCGGCTTCGCTGTCCGCCCTGCCCAGGTAGCACCAGTTTTCGAAAAGATGCCAGGCGTCGCCCTCGCGCAGGGCGATGCGTCCCGGAAAGGGCCAGGCGCGCAGCTTGAGCACGGCGAGCGCCGTCTTCAGGCGCAGGTCGTGCCGTTCGGCGCTTTCCTTGCCGATGCAGAATCCCTTGCAGCGCTTGAGCTGCTGGTTGAAGCAGGGCCCCTTGCCCGCTTCGAGGCCGAGGCGCTTCAGGCACAGGCCGTGCTCGGCGGCCAGCTCGCGCAGGGTGTTGTTCGCCTCGCGCTTCGACTTGAACTGGCCGTAGAGTTCGCCCAGTTCGTCTGCCGGAATGCCGTCCAGCGGCACGCGCTCCAGCACCACGTCTGCGCCCTCGACAAGGCGGAAGGCGCACAGCTCCTCGTTTCTGCGCAGTTGGCGGTTGTGGATCGGCTGCCGCTCCTTGATCAGGCGCGCTTCCAGCAGCAGGGCGCCCAGTTCGCCGGCGGTCTCGATCCACTCGATGCGCTTCACCTCCCGGGCGATGCGCATGGCGCGGCCGGCGGCGTGGTCGGCGGCGAAGTGCGACTGCACGCGCGAGCGCATGTTGACGGCCTTGCCGATGTAGAGCGGGAGATCGTTCTCGCCATGGAAGAGATACACGCCCGGCGCCTCCGGCACGGCGTCGACGGCCGTGGCTTCCAGCCCGGAGGGCAGGCTGGGGGATTTCATGGCCTTCTTCAGCGCCGCCTCGATCGCCTCGGGCGATTTTTCCGCCTGGGCGAGCCGGACGAAGTCCCACAGCACGCGGGCGTCGCCCAGCGCCCGGTGGCGCGCGTCGCAGGCCAGGTGGTGGCGGGCGATGAGGGCGTCGAGGCCGTGGCGGTGGTGCTGCGGATAGAGGGCGCGCGAGAGCTTGACGGTGCACAGCACGCGCGGCTGGAAGGCGCGCTCGAGGCGCTTGAACTCGTTCTTGAGGAAGCCGTAGTCGAAGCGCGCGTTGTGGGCGACGAACAGGCAGCCGGCCAGGCGCTCGAAGACTTCGTCGGCAATGTCGCGGAAGGACGGCGCGCCGCGCACCATCTCGTTGCCGATGCCGGTGAAGCCCTGGATCATCGGCGGTATCGACACGCCCGGATCGACCAGGGTGGACCACTCGTACTCGATCTGCCCGCCGGCGACCTTGACGATGCCGATCTCGATGACGCGGTCGAACGCCGGGTTGGCGCCGGTGGTTTCGAGGTCGACGAAGGCGAGGGGAGAATCGAGCAAAACCAAAAGTCAGTCGCCGCAACACGGCGACCGGCTTTTCCTCAGCTGTAGTAGTAGGCCTTGCGCGGCACCCTGGCTTCCTTCAGGCGCTGCTGCTCCTCGGCGGTTTTCGGCGCCTTGTCCCACCAGAGGGCGCGGCCGGCCTGCTGCACTTCGAGTTCCTCGGGGTGCTGCGCCAGCCAGTCGCGCATGAATTGGGTGTGTTCGGATTCGTACTGGGCCATGTCGGTGCTCTCACAAGCGCAAAAACGCGATTTTACTCCCGCATGCGGGAGATGCGCACCACCTCGGGAATGTGGCGCAGCGCCCGCAGGATGCGCGCCAGATGCACCCGGCTGGAGACCTGCAGGGTGAAATAGAGCGAGGTATAGGCGCCCTGCTCCTCGTCCATGGTGACGTGCTGGATGTTGGAGCCGGCCTCGGCGATCTCCGAGGCCACCTTGGCCAGCACGCCGCGGCGGTTCTCCGCCTCGATCTTGATGGCGGCCTCGAACAGCTTGCCGCTGTCGCGTTCCCACTCGACGTCCACCCACTTGCCGCGCTCGCCGCGGCCGCGCAGCGAAATGCTCGGGCAGTCGGCCAGGTGCACCACCAGGCCCTGGCCCTTCTTGATGACGCCGACGATGGGATCGCCCGGGATCGGCCGGCAGCAGTGCGCCAGCTGCACGGCCATGCCCTCGCTGCCGCGGATCAGGATCGGCCCCTGCGGTTTCGGCTCGGCGGCGGACGCGCCCCGCTCGATGCCCTCGGACAGGCGGCGCGCGACGATGGCCGGCAGGCGCTTGCCCAGGCCGATGTCGGTGAGCACCTCCTTCTTCGACTTGGCGCCGCATTCCAGCACGAACTTGTCCCAGACGGCTTCGCCGATCCGCTCGGCGGAAAGATCGAGGGGACGCAGCGCCTGCGCCAGCAGGCGCTCGCCCAGCGCGGCGGACTCCTCGAACTGCATGGTCTTCAGGAAGTGCCGTATCTGCGAGCGCGCCTTGCCGGTCTTGACGTAGGACAGCCAGGCCGGGTTGGGGTTGGCGTGGGTCGCCGTGATGATCTCGACCTGGTCGCCGTTTCTCAGCTCGGTGCGCAGCGGCATCAGCTCGTGGTTGATGCGGCAGGCGATGCAGCGGTTGCCGATGTCGGTGTGCACGGCATAGGCGAAGTCGACCGGCGTCGAGCCGCGCGGCAGCGGCAGGATCTTGCCCTTCGGCGTGAACACGTACACCTCGCCCGGGAAAAGATCGATCTTGAGATGTTCGAGAAACTCGGCCGAGTCGCCCGAGGCCGACTGCAGCTCGAGCAGCGACTGCAGCCACTTGTGCGTGCGCTGCTCCAGCTCGGAGAGGCTCTTGTCGTCCTTGTAGAGCCAGTGCGAGGCCACCCCCGCCTCGGCGACGTGGTGCATCTCGGTGGTGCGGATCTGCACTTCCACCGGCGTGCCGTAGGGGCCGATCAGGGTGGTGTGCAGCGACTGGTAGCCGTTGCCCTTGGGGATGGCGATGTAGTCCTTGAACTTGCCCGGCACCGGCTTGTAGAGGCCGTGCAGGGCGCCCAGCACCAGGTAGCAGGTCGGCACGTCGCGGACGATGACGCGAAAGCCGTAGATGTCCAGCACCTGGGAGAAGGTGAGCGACTTGCCGCGCATCTTGCGGTAGATGCCGTAGAGGTGCTTCTCGCGGCCCATCACCTCGGCCTCGATCTTCGCCTCGGCCAGGCGCGCCTTGATGCCGTGGAGTATCTTGCCGACCACCTCGCGGCGGTTGCCGCGCGCCGCCTTGATGGCCTTCGCCAGCACGCTGTAGCGCAGCGGCCAGACGTGGCGGAAGGCCAGCTCCTGCAGCTCGCGATAGAGGTTGTTCAAGCCCAGCCGGTTGGCGATCGGGGCGTAGATGTCGAGCGTCTCGCGCGCGATGCGGCGGCGCTTGTCCGGCCGCAGCGTGTCCAGCGTGCGCATGTTGTGCAGCCGGTCGGCCAGCTTGATGAGGATGACGCGCACATCGCGCGCCATCGCCAGCAGCATCTTGCGGAAGTTCTCGGCCTGGGCGTCCTCGATCGACTGGAACTCGATCTTGTCCAGCTTGGAGACGCCATCGACCAGCTCGGCCGTCACCTTGCCGAACTTCTCGCCGATCTCGGCGACGGTGATCTCGGTGTCCTCGGTGACGTCGTGCAGCAGCGCCGCCATCAGCGCCTGGGCGTCGAGGTGCCAGCCGGTGAGGATGCCGGCCACCGCCAGCGGGTGCGAAAAATAGGGGTCGCCGCTGATGCGGAACTGGCCCTTGTGCGCCTCCGCCGAGAAGAGAAAGGCGGCGGCGACGCGCTCGATGTCGTCCGGCTTGAGGTAGGTGGCGAGCAGTTCCTTCAGCTTTTCCAGCTGGAGGCGCTGCTCGGATTCATAGAACTGCGGGGTTTGCGAGGCAGGGGACGGCATGGCGACCGGCATATGCATTCACCCTGCCCACGATTGCGGGCTAAGCCTGGCCGCGGTTGAGCACTTCCAGGCCGACCTTGCCGGCAGCGATCTCGCGCAGGGCGATGACGGTCGGCTTGTCCTTCTCGCCATCGATCATCGGCGTGGCGCCGGCGGTCAGCTGGCGGGCGCGATAGGTGGCCGCCAGGGTGAGCTGAAAGCGGTTGGGGATGCGGGTAATGCAATCTTCAATGGTGATGCGGGCCATGTTGTTTTCCTATGTGTCCTGTTCGAGAAACGAGAAAAGCGCGCGGTGGCGATCCAGCTGCGCGGCGTAGCGCAGGCGAACCGAACGCACGACGATCTGGAGGTCTTCGATGGCCTCCGGCAACTTGTTGTTAATAATAACATAATCGAACTCGCTGACATGGCGCATTTCGGCCAGGGCAGCCGCCGTGCGGCGGGCGATGACTTCCTCGCTGTCCTGGCCGCGTCCGCGCAGGCGCCGTTCCAGCTCCGCGACAGAGGGCGGCAGGACAAAAATGCCGACGCAGCCGGGCAACAGGGCACGCACCTGCTGCGCGCCCTGCCAGTCGATCTCCAGCAGGATGTCGCGCCCGGCCGCCATCTGATCGACGATCCAGCGGCGCGACGTGCCGTAGTGGTTGCCGTGCACTTCGGCGCTCTCGAGGAAGTCGCCGCGGCTGCGCATGGCCAGAAAGGCCGGCGCATCGACGAAATGGTACTCGCGCCCGTCGACCTCCCCCGGCCGCGGCGCGCGCGTGGTGTGGGAGACCGACAGGCCGATGCCCGGATCGCGCTCCAGCAGCAGCTTCACCAGCGTCGTCTTGCCGGCGCCGGAGGGGGCCGAGACGATGAAAAGGTTCCCGCTCATGCGGGGATTGTACCCATCCCCGCCCGGCCGTGCGCTTTTCCCCAGTGACCGCTTACAAGGTGATCACCACATTGCCCCGCTTATGGCCGCGGTCTACGTAGCGGTGCGCCTCGACCATCTGCTCGAACGGTCGGCCGTGGTCGTGGTTTCATGACTCGGATCGCCGGTCCGCAGGGCTATCCCTGGACAGCATTTTTTGGTTCTGTGACTTCCAGGCCTCAAACTCCAGCGGTCGGAGGCCAAAGCGGACTGCATTTCCAGCATGCATGCTTTTGAATTCCTCCAGTACGAGCCAGGCAAAATCTTCCCGATCGTCGGGCACGACCGATGCCGGCATCAACTGACGGACTGCCTCCAGCGTTGCCGGCAGGCCGCCCCGCACGATGGCACAAGCCGCCTCCGCCAGTGCGGCCCGGTAGCGCAGCCGAAAGGTATCGGGTGGTACGAGTTGGCTCCTGACTGCCACGTACTGCTGGCAGGAGCGCTCAAAGGCCCAAACGAACACATCGCGCAGCAACTCGATGCGGTTCAGTTCGTATACGCCCAGCAAGGCATCGACATAGGCTCGCTCCGGCACATCGATGAATGACAGCGGGCTGAGGTTGCTTTTGATCAGCGGGATGTTGGCCGCCAGGCGCGACACGCGCTTATTCACATCCTCGAAGGGCTGAAGGTAGGGCAGGTGCACCATCAGGAAGAACGCCTGCTCGAAAGGGTCTTCGATTTCGGCAGCCATGCCGAGCACGATCCCGAACAACTCCTCGATGCGTTGCGGCAGTGCCATGGGCAGATAGACACTGCCACCGATCTCGACTGCCCGGTTGCGCAGCTTGCCGCAGGCCATCGGATCAGCAAGAAGGCCATCCGACAGCAGGGCATGAATGGCGATGATGGTTTCCGTATTTACGGCTACGCGTTCGGCGTCATGAACCAGATACTCGATGGCCCCCTTGTGGTTCAGGATCATTTGGGTTTCGATTGCATCCTTGCCTTCGGCGGCTTCTCCGAACCGAATCAGACGCTCCGTATCGAGCCGGTTGTAGGTGTTGCCCTCCAGGCGCGACGAGGCCCAGGAAAGATCGATCAGAAGCCGGTTGAGAATGTCGCGGGCAAAAGTGCCCGCCGGCGCATGATCGGCAGGAGATCGGCCCAGGGTATGCAGTTGCTCGCGCAACTTTTCGGGCAAGTACCAAGTGGCGTTCGGCCGGTAGGCTTCCAGGAATGCGATGTTGTAGCTGACCGGGCGGCGCCCCTGGATCGGCTGGCAGACGTAGGACTTGATTTCGCCGCCCTCGGGGGAGATGGGGACATAGACCTCCCCGTGCGCTTCGATCTGGATTCCGGGAGAGGTGGCCTCCAGCGTACCTGTTATGGGTACGAGCCGATATTTGAATGACTTCTGCTCCCGCCTGCCGGCGATGCGCCCTTGCGCAACCAGGCCAGCCAGGCGACGCTGAAGCGTCCGCCGCGAGAACTCCCGGCCCAGAGCCGCCAATACCTCGTCAAGCGCTGCCCCATTGGGAAATCTGCCGATGATCTCGACGATCTGGTCAAACTCCTCCGCTGGAATCACTCTTGGCATGGCAACCCCTTCTATTTGTCGCGGGACAAAGTATCGCGCCATTTTATTTGGCGCACAACACATTCAGCGACAAATAAAACTGTTTTAGTGGCGCGCCACAAAAATAGACCCAGACCACAGATACTCAGCGGCCCAGCGAATAGAACTCCGCGTTGGGACGCATGCTCGTCACGTTGGCGAGGCGGTTCGACATGCCGAAAAACGCCGAAATGCCGGCGATGTCCCAGATGTCGTCTTCGGTCAGGCCGTGTGCCTTCAGCGTTTCGAAGTCGGCCTCTCCGACCAGATGTGCGGTTTCTCAGATTGCCGGGCTTTTCCGTTTCGACAGGCTGCTGCAATTCGGTCATCGATTGACGTCCACGACGATGCGGCCGCGGACTTCGCCGTTCAGCAGGCTGCCGGCGACATCCACGGCGCCGGCCCAGCGCTCCTTGCCCAAGGGCTTTCCGGGGGGAGAGAACTGCGAGCGCTCCAGCACTTCCATCGCGCCGAGGTGCTTCAGGTATTCGCCGTCCTGGGGACGCCCGGTGACGGCCACCACCGCATACCCGAGTTTTGCCAGCACGGCCACAGCGATGCTGCCGACCCCTCCCGCAGCACCCGTTACGAGAATCTCCCCGTCCGCCGGTTTGACCCCATGCCTTTCCAGCGCAAGCACGCACAGCATGGCGGTATAGCCTGCGGTTCCGATCGCCATCGCCTGCCGGGGCGAAAATCGGGCCGGCAAGGGAATCAGCCAATCGCCATTCAAGCGCGCTTTCTGCGCCAGGCCGCCCCAGTGGACCTCGCCCACCCCCCAGCCATTCAACAGCACGCTGTCTCCTGCCTTGTGTTCCGGATGGCTGCTTGCCTCGACGACGCCCGCCAGATCGATGCCGGGCACCATCGGGAATTTGCGCACCACCGGTCCTTTCCCGGTGATGGCCAGGCCGTCCTTGTAGTTGAGCGTCGAGTGGCTGACGCGAACGGTCACATTCCCCTCGGGCAACTGCGCCTCGTCGATTTCCTTCACGGTGGCGCGGTGGCCCGCTTCGTCCTTCTCTATCAAGATTCCCTTGAACATGCGGATCTCCTCTGCATTTAGACCGATCGTCTATTCAAGCGCAAAAAAATCAGCCCGGCGGCAGGCTGGCGAAAAAGAATTCGGCAAAGACTTCGAGCGGCGCAGCGGATTGCTCCAGCTTGGCGCGCAGCACGGCGCCCTCCCAACCGATCCAGAAGAAGGCGGCGAGCTGCCGGGTGTCCGCATCGGGGGCCAGCTGTCCGGCCTTTTGGGCCTCTGCCAGGCAGGCGGAAAAGCGGGACTGCCAGTCTTCGAAGGTGTCCTTGAGCCGGGCGCGAAAGCTCTCGGGCAGCGAGCCCATCTCCTGCCCGAGGTTGCCGATCAGACAACCGCGGCGATACGCGAAGCGCGCCATGCCGGCCTTCGCATCATCGACGAAGGCATGCAGGCGGTCGAGGGGAGAAAGCGCAGGGTTGCGAAGGTGGCGATCCAGTTTTCTTGCGAAGAATTCCCCATAACGCCCGATGAGCTCGAGGCCGAAGGCTTCCTTGCTCTCGAAGTAGTGATAGAAGGAGCCCTTCGGAATCCCGACGCGCCCCAGGATTTCTTCGATGCCGGTGGCGGAAAACCCCTTTTCGGTAAGGACTTCCAGCCCGGCCCGCAACAGCAATTCCCGCGTGCCGGCCAGGTCTTCACGCTGCCTGGGCGGCCTGCCGCGGCGGCGAGGGGTTTGCAGTTGCGCGTCCATGGCCAGATATTAGACTGATCGTCTCGGAAAAACAAGAGAGCACTCGTCGTACTCGCGATGAGTCAGGGAAATGACGTGCATGGACGGGTTATATCGTCGAAGGTAACAGGCCGCCGCGCGATTGCGGCCAATAGAGGCCGGGCGCTTGCCGGCGGTCCTGTTGGCCGTAGTGTCGGCGTCGGCTTGTGTGCTACGACAACTGAATGCCGTCACCGCATTCAAAAAACAAGGTCTGCGTGTGCCTTCAATTCACGTCGCACTGGCCCGCCAAGGTGGTCGAGATAAACTCGCATCCCTTCGCGGCGGGCAAACTTGAACGATGGGATAAGGTCGCTATCCCCCGTGACAACAACTATTGCTTGAGCAAGCTGGCGAAGTGACAGAAGTGCGATATCAAGGCCAATACGTAGGTCAACCCCTTTTTGCTGGACGTTTGGTTGCAGATCTTGTGCGGTTGGGACGCGCGGCGCTTTTAGCATTTGCCTTAGTGCCGATGGCCCGATCTTCCAGCCGCGAGCTACGGTTTCGCCTTTGCGGACCGCAAAGTCAGGCTCAAGCTCCAGTTGGTCCAGCATAGAGATGCCGCGCTTGAATACCTTGCTGCTACCGAGATCAATAACGGTGCCGTCAATCGGATTTGTCAATAGGCCGGTGCAAGGAGGCGCATCGTAATAGTAGATTCGCAGAAGATCGTATCCTGCTAGCGACGGATGCGCTTTGATCCGACTACATTCGTTGACAACGTCTTGCGCGGAGGGGAATGCATTGTTTCGCGTTCCGATGGTTTTAGTGACGAATCCTCCGTCCAAAAGTATCGCGAACTTAGGATTCATAGAAGAGGTGCTCCGGACCGCTGGTGTCGCTTTCGCGAGCTTGGATCAATGACCAGCGGGGGAGCGGTTTTTTATCAGTAGTGTGATTGTAGATAACGGCGATAAGAGATGCAATCAATTGTTCTTATGGCTAGGGAAGGAGCCATTTGCTGACGCCGAACGAATAGCGTTTATCCGCCGTCAGCCAGGCGATAGGCGTCTCACGCCCAGCCCCACCCCTTTCACGCAAACCCACCCAGCTTCTCGGGATTCCGGATGGCGTAGATCCTGTGGATCCGCCCCGCCTCGACTTCCAGCGTGAACGCCGTCGCCAGGCGGCCATCTTCGAACACCAGGAGGCCCGGGCAGCCGTTGAACCAGCACGGCTGGGCGCGCAGGGCAACGCCGCGGGCAGCGTAGCCGGCAAAGACGGCGGCGATGAATTCGGCGACGTTCCCCCCGCCGGCGAGGCTCTCCACGATGGCCTCGGCCCGCCCGCCGCCGTCGGCATGCAGTTCCGCGTGGGCGGCGAGCAGCCCGGTCAGGCGGTCCAGCCGGCCTTCCCGCGCCGCGTCGAAGAAGGCGGACAGCAGCTTGCGGTGCTCTTCCGGGGTGGCCTGGAAGCGGGGGCGCGCTTCCTGCACGCGCCGGCGCGCCCGCACGGCGAGCTGCCGGCAGTTGTCCGGCGTCTTGCCGACGACGGCCGCCACCTCGTCGAACGCGAGATCGAAGATGTCGTGCAGCAGCCAGGCCGCGCGCTCGCCGGGCGAGAGCTTCTCCAGGGCCACCAGGAGGGCGACGGAGACCGACTCGTCCAGTTCCATCCGGGCGGCCTGGTCGAAACCGCCTTCTTGCGGCAGCGGTTCGGGCAGCCACTCGCCCACGTAGGTCTCCCGCTGCCTCCGGGCGGACTGCAGCAGGTTCAACGCCGTGCGGCTGCACACGGTGATCAGCCAGGCCCGCGGCGACTCAATGCCGGCGACATCGGCGGCATTCCACTTGAGGTAGGTGTCCTGCACCACGTCGCGGGCGTCGGCCAGGGTGCCCAGCATCCGGTAGGCGATGCCCTCCAGGGTGCGGCGGTTCTCTTCGAAGGCGCGGGTCTTGTCGATCGTCATGCCGGTCACTCGCAGGGGTTGGACATGAGCAGCGCGAAGCGCCAGCCCGCTTCGCCCAGCCGGAAGACATGGGTGTACTTCTGGCGGGCGGAATAGACGCCCCCCTTGTGCTCGTCACCCGCCATAACGACTTCCTGCAATCCCACCTCCACCGCCAGGCGGCCGTCGCGCTCGATGCTCAGGGGCGTCTTGCGGAAATCCGCGAACCTCGCCCGGCGGAACAGCTCCTGCTCCGCTGCGAGGAAGGCGTCCCGCCCGGAGATGATGCCACGGCCCGGGATCAGGAGCCGGATGTCCTCGGCGCACAGTGCGCTGTAGCCGCGCGCATCGCCCCGGACGATGGCCTCCGCTTGCCCGGCGCGCAGGGCGGTGATCTGGCGCCGGTCCGCATCGCTGAACTCGCCGATCCAGGCCGGGCCCGCGTCCTTCGGAGCCAACAGCCGGTCCACCTCCTGCCGGGCACGGGCCAGGGCCTCTTCCCGCACGGGCTCCGGCATGGCGGTACCCTCCAGGACGACCACATCCACCGCCTCAATGCCGATGAAGGCCAGGATGGCCCTCAGGTAGGGCGACTGGAAGTCATCCACCTCGCCGCCGGAAGCCATCCCGCCCCGGCCGGAGATCACCGTCGCCCGCTTGCCGGCGAGGAGGCCCCGGTAGCCGTCGGGCTCGGCGGCAAAGGTCTCGCCGGCGCGCACCACGTGGTCGAACCAGGCCTTCAGCGGCGAAGGCACGTTCAGGTTGTAGAGGGGACTGCTGATGAGCAGATGGTCGGCGCAGCGCAGCTCGTCGATCAGGACGTCGGACAGCCCGGCCGGGCCGCCGGCCGAAGCGCCGGCCTGAAAAGCCAGGATCGTCTCCTCGGTCAGATGGGGCACCGGCTCATCGGCCAGGGAGCGCCGGATGACGGCGCCGTCCGGATGGCGCGCCTTCCAGCCGGCCAGAAAGCGATCCGCCAGGGCGCGGGTATGGGAGCCCTCGGAGCGGGCGCTGGCGTCGATGCGGAGGAGTGTGGGCATGGGAACCTCGTCGGTGGTTGTAGACGCCCACAAGACAATTCAGGTCGGCGGATTGTGACAGGTTGGTTTTGTCATTCCGGGGCCGTGAAGCGGAACCCGGAATCCAGCGTCTTTCGTCCCGAAGGGGGCGCTACGCGCCCCACGAGCACGGCGCACTCGTTCTACGCGATCGAGGAGCGCCAGGCGCTCACGATCAGCGAGGGGGTGGTGTGAATCTCCGCCGGATTCGAGGATCTCCAAGACCTGCTCGATGACATCCAGCGGGCGCTGGTTCCCGCGTGAGCGAAAGTCAGTCGTGGTGGAGCGGCGAGGTCCCTCCCCCTTCGATGAGGGACGGAACGGGAGGGGGATGAATCTTGGCGCAAGATGCTGCAACCTGTGAAATGCCAGGACCATCTATGGCAACTTCATGGACAGCTATGGCAATATGGCCAGCTACGAGAGTGGGCTCCATTCGCATTGCGCATCATGAGTGACGATCTCTTTGCCGATCGGAAGTACATCAAGCGTCGCGATGACGCAAAGAATCACTCATGGCAATTCCAGTTCGAGAACGACCCAATCGAGGAATCGAAGAATTTCTCGGACTCCGTCTACGGCTCAAAGGAGGCCGCGTTTGCCGCCGCCAAGGCCTATCGCGACGATTTTCTTCGCACCGCCTGCGAACTTGGGTTCGTGGGGCCTGATGGCAACCCTCACCGATCCGACCTTCCCATAACTCTCAAGCTCTCGCCACGTAACACCTCCGGGATCATTGGTCTCTACCGCGAGGATCGACCAAAGAAGGGCGGACGGTCACACGAGATCGCGTGGGTCGCCAACTACAAGAACGAAACCGGAAAGCATGACCAGAAGTCATTTCCCGTGCGTTCGCTGGGGGAAAAGCAGGCTCTCTGCAAAGCACTGGAGTTCCGCCGCGACTACGTTGCACGGACGGCTGCCACTGTCGCCGTGTCAGCCAAGCGTGCCTTGGTTGAAGACCACGTTCAAGAATTGGACTTCCTGCTGGAGTACATCAACAGTTTGTCCGGTGAAGCGGAGGTCTTCTACTTCCTGAGCACCCTTAACAACCCGCTCATTACTCCGACTGAGAAGCAAGACATGTTGGCCATACGCATCGGACAGCAGAGGTTCAGAAAACTTGTGCTTGCCGTATGGCATGGTCAATGCGCAGTCACCGGCGCTACCCAGTTCCTGACAGCGGGGCACATCAAGCCCTGGGCCGACTCATCTGACGAAGAGCGACTCGACCCCTACAACGGGATCGCGCTCTCCCCGGTCTTTGACAAAGCATTTGACTCCGGGCACATCACGTTTGAAAACGACGGCCGCATCCGCGTTTCCCCTTTACTCGCAGTCAATGCGCTCTTGCTGGGAATTACGGGAAAGGAAGTTGTCCGTGGTCTGTCGCCAAACCACCTGCCATTTCTTGAGTATCATCGCTCGTCGAGGTTCTTGGCGAGGTGACATGATGCCCAATCGCGAAACCGGCGCGAAATCGCGGTCAGACCCCAATTGTTCTCCGCCGGCGCCTCCAATGGAGGGGCACGTTCCAAGACCTGCATATTCCGGATTGGCTCGCCAAGTTCAGAAAGGGATGACGACCTATGGCCAGTGACAGAGACCGCTTGCTGGTCGCGCAGTGGGTGCTGGAGAGGAACCTTGCTTGGGTAGCGGCAGCCGAGGTGAAGGTCGGCGTCATTGTCGCAATCGACACAGCGTTGCTTGGTAGCGTTGGCGCGGCGTATGCCAGCGCTGACGCTATTGCCCGAACGCCATGGGCTTACGTGTGGGCAGTTGGCGCCGGTGTAGCGGCGGCCGCCGGTATCTTCTGCGCCGCAATGGCAGTGTTGCCGAGACTCAACGGACCAGCACGCTCCCTTGTCTTCTTCGGTCGTGTCGGCACTCTCGATGAAGCCGAGTACTTGGAGAAGTTTAGAAACGCATCGGAGGCGCAGCTGCTTGAGGACTGGGCTGCGCAAATCCATCGCAATGCTCAAATCGCCTGCGAAAAATTCTCCTGGGTACGCGCCAGCATGTATTGGTCATTTATTTCAGTGGTGCCATGGTTTGCTGCAATTCTCACGTTGTTAAGAAAGTGACAGGGAGTTGACCCAACTATGGGCCTAAGAGATGAGCTTGCCGCAGAGGTAAGGGCAACCTTTTCGTCGCAGTGGGAAGTGCAAACGGCAACAAGTGTGCCGGCGCCGGAGGAGTTGCGTCTCAACACAAACCACGCCAAGGACTTTGAGACAGCAACAGTCCTCTATGCAGACTTGGACGGGTCGACCAACATGGTCGATGGCTTTGACTGGATGTTTAGTGCAGAGGTCTACAAGACGTACCTCCGCTGCGCGGCGGCGGTTATCAAGAGCGAGAACGGCGTGATCACGGCTTACGACGGTGATCGCGTGATGGCGGTGTTTACAGGCAACTCAAAGAACACATCCGCCGTTCGGTGCGCACTGAAGATCAACTATGCCGTCTGCGAGATAATTCGCCCTGCATTAGGCGCACAGTACCCATCCAAGCAATTTACGTTGAAGCATGTTGTTGGCGTCGATACCAGCCGTTTGCGCACTGCTCGAATCGGAGTGCGCGGTGACAACGATCTTGTCTGGGTAGGGCGGGCCGCCAACTATGCGGCAAAGCTAACCGCTTTATCGGAGAAGGCGACGTGGATCACGAAGAGTGTTTACGACAATATGCATGACGAGGTGAAGTACTCGAATGGTACGAACATGTGGGAGTCGCGCTATTGGACACCTATGAATAATCTGCCCATATATTGCTCCACGTACTGGTGGAGGTTTCCGTGAGCTGTTGTTTCGCCTGGGGAAGGCGGCAACTGACGCCTACCCAACAATTCGGCCGGATGTAGGAGCAACAAAGGGGCCAGGCTAGAATACTTCCCCTCGATTACCTCAAGCTACTTGCCGTTCAAAAGTCAGTCCCCGCAGCACGGCGAAAGGGCTGCGCCGAGTCGCCGCCCGGCTGCAGCCCGTCTATCCGCCGACGAGCCGAACCGCTTCGGCCGGGGTGACGATGCGGATGCCCTGGTATTCGCCGCCGAGGGCGCGCAAATGTTTGTCGCCCGAGACGATCAGATCGGTCTTGGCGGCGACTGCGCAGGCGAGTACGGCGTCGTCGGCTGGATCTCTGACGACGGTAAGGGGGATGGGCGTGGGCGCCACCAGTTGCACAAGCGCCGCATAGCCTTCGAAGAGGGTTTGCGCCTGCAAGCCGCGCGCTGCCAGTGCGTTGGCGAATTTCTCGCGCGACAGTACGCCTTGTAGTTCCGACAGCAGAGGCGTGCTGCTGAGCAGCTGCACTTCCTGCCGCTTTGCTGCGTCGATCAGTTTGCCCGGGGTGCCATGCCACAGCAATCCGGAGAGCGCCGTATTGGTGTCAAGCACCAGCCGCACGGCGCTGCTCGGCACGATAGGCATCGACCTCGGCTTGGATCTCCTCGGGGGTCATGGGGGGCAAGGGCTGCGCCGCCAACTGTTCGCGCGCCTGCGCCAGGCGCTCGATGCGTTCCGCGCGCAGGGCCGCGCGCAGCAGCCCTTCGATGGCCGTCTCGGTGAGCAGGCCCGCGCGCTGCGCTTCCTGCGCCAGTTGATCCGATAGGTTGATTTGCACTGTCGTCATGGTGCTTCCTCTTGTGCCGCTCGCATGGGCGAGCCGGTCCTAGTATGACCGAGCGGCACGAGCGCGGTCAAACGCCGGGCAAGCGGATGAATGCCCCCTCTCCCTGGCCCCGCTTCGCGCCCACGGCCGGCTTTGCACAGCCGGCCGGCTGCGGCGGCGCGGAGCAGTGCTCCGCGAACCCCCGCCTCCGCCCCCGCAAGCGGGGCGAGGGGACTTTCTCCCTGCCGATCAAAAGTCAGTCCCCGCAGCACGGCGAAGAGGGCTGCGCCGAGTCACCCTACTGCAGCCCGTCTATCCGCCGACGAGCCGAACCGCTTCGGCCGGGGTGACGATGCGGATGCCCTGGAGCTCTCCGAGCGTGAGCAGATCGTTGTCGCCGGAGACGATCAGATCGGCCTTGGCGGCGAGCGCGGCGGCGATCACCTGCTCGTCGTCGGCATCGTGTGGCACCGCATAAACCTCACGACCCGGACTTGGGATTGCGCGTCTCGGCGGCGCGGCGTTCCGCGCGCACGGCTTTCACCTCGGCGACGATCTCCTCGTCGCTCATCGGCGGAATGCCGGCCGCTTGTACGCGCTCGGCGACTGCCCGCAGCCTGCGCCCGGCATCGCGTCGCATGGCCTCCTCCAACAGCCGCTGAATTGCGCTATCGGACAGCAGCCCTTCCTTCTTCGCCCGTTGCGCCAGATCGTCGGGCAACTCGATTTGAATCGTCGTCATGGAGTTTCTCCTCGCCGCGCCGGCTGGGCCGGGGTGGCTTTCGGATCGATGGCCCATTATGCCCCTCGAAGAAGGGGCACGCCACCGGCCGCGCACCTTCCGTCCTGTCCTCCCAGGACGCCTTCCTCGTCCTGCCGCAATTCTTCCCCACTTACGTAGCACCATTGTGCTACAGTTGGCACTCGCCTGGCGAAAGGAGCCTCCCATGTCCACGACCACGATCCGCCTGCCGGACGATCTGAAAGCCCGCGTCGCCGCCGCCGCCGAGCGCGCAGGCGTGACCTCCCACAGCTTCATCCTCGAGGCCATCGCCGAAAAGGCGGAGCAGGAAGAGCGGCGCGCAGACTTCAACGATGTCGCCGAACAGCGCTACGCAAAGATCGTGGCCTCGGGAAAGACCATTCCCTGGAGTGAGATGCGCCGCTATCTGGAAGACCGCGTCGCCGGCAAGCCCGCCAAGCGTCCTGCCCCCAGGAAGCTGGCGCGCTGAGGATGTCGCGCATCGAACTGGCCCCCGAGGTAAGCGATGACTTCGAGCGCATCCTCGACCGCCTGGCTCAATACGAGGTGGACGACGCCCCCTCGCGCCTCCGGGAAATCATCGAGGCGATCGCCGTGCTCGAACAAAACCCCCTCATCGGACGACCCGTTCAGGGCGACAAGCGCGAACTCGTGATCGGCCGCCGCTCCCGCGGCTACGTCGCCCTGTACCGCTACGTCGCCGAGATCGACACGGTCTTCGTCCTCGCCGTGCGCGGCCAGCGGGAGGCTGGCTACAGGATCTAAATATTCGAGCCAGGCTCCCATGGCACTACTGTGGCCGGATGCAGCAAGACGCGACATGCTGGGGCCCAACTATGGCACCCTCATGGGAGGCTATGGCAATATGTCCAGCCATGACAATATCGCCCCCTTCCCGCTAGCCCACTGGAGCCCCGATGAAGCGATTTAACGTCGTAATCCCAAGAGAAGACGGGGGAGTGGAAGTCCACCCAATGAAGGACTGGTTGCGCCTACACCCGGAGCATGTGCCGCCCGACCTCGATCCTACGATGTCGACCTCCCATCAGTTGCGTAACGCGCTGCGAAAACGCGGTTGGTCTGTTCAGGAAACGCCCACCGAAGAACGGTTGATGATGCCCGGCTCCAGTGCTCTCGAAAGCACCGTCGAGGCTGTGCTGGGCGAGGACGAAACAACAGAAGAGAACGAAGAATTCTCCGCATCGTTCGCGCTTGAATACCAGTTGCGGGATTTCCTGGCCCAGAATTTCTCGGCCATTCCGGTGGAAGGCGAAAGGCTGCGGCTCTATGTAGATCCAACGGGCCGCGACGGAATCGAATACCCCACGGCTGTTGGCCCAATTGACATTCTTGCGCTCGATGACAACGACGACTTCGTCGTTTTCGAGCTAAAGCGCGCTCGGACCCCGGATCATGCCATCGGCCAGCTCTCGCGCTACATGGGATGGGTCTCTCAAACCATTGGGAGGAATAAGAAGGTGCGTGGTGTAATCGTGGCGAAGGCGATCAGCGAGAACCTACGCTACTCCGTACTGGTGGTTCCGAACGTAAGTCTCTTCGAATACAAGGTACGCTTTGAACTCAAGGCTGCGAACCAAGCTATGGGTTAGCCTCTCGCGGAGAAATCGGGAAATCGGGGTCAGACCCAGGGTCAGACCCCGATTTTTCACAATTTTTCAAATCTCAGCAGAAGGACGAGTGCATGCCTGTCGAACTTGGCGTATGGCGAATTGACCAGAACCTGCAAGCGGTGGCACATCAGCCGATGGAGAACGAAAAGCGAAACCAAAGGGACCAGGCTCGAATACTTCCGCGTCGCTTACCTCAAGCTACTTGCGGAACAAAAGTCAGTCCCCGCAGCACGGCGAAGAGGGCTGCGCCGAGTCGCCCGACTGCAGCCCGTCTATCCGCCGACGAGCCGAACCGCTTCGGCCGGAGTGACGATGCGTATGCCCTGGTATTCGCCGCCGAGGGCGAGCAGATGCTTGTCGCCCGAGACCAGGTCGCCAGCCGCGGCTATGGCACCAGCAGTGAGTACGTGCGCGAACTGATTCGGAGGGACCAGGATCGGCAGCACCTGCGTGTCATGCTCCTCGAAGGGGCAACCTCCGCCCCTGTAGCGCCCGCCAGTGCAGCTTATTTCGATGGCCTGCGCGATCGCGTGCGCCGGCGCGCTCGCGGGTGAAAGCCAAACCGGTTATCCCACGTGAGTGGGCCAGCCGGGACGTCGATGAGGCCAGCGCGACATCCCCGCCTGGATGCACGAGCCGGGGCAAGCCTGACGCTTCCTCACTCAAGTCTGCCGACGACGGCGACCGGCTGTTCCATTGCCGCGGCGGAGAACCGGGACTACCACCGCGGTCCGGAAGCGGTCGCCCGAGTGCCCTTCCAGTTTAGCCTTTGCTCGCCGCGTGCGCTGCCGATGCTTCCGGACACTCTGCCGGCTCGGATAGATGCAGGGCGGGCTTCAGGGCGAGGGTGCGGGTGAGCAGGAACCACGCCAGCGGCAGCACGCCGCCGAGGACGAACAGCGCGCCGCCGACGATGCGCGCCCAAGTCAGGCTCTGGAACACGGTGCCCTGGACGAAAGCCTGCGAGCGCGCCTGCCACAGGCCGTGCGCCAGCACCTCGTTGAGCTGGGCGATGCCGACCGGGAAAAGATCGATGGCGACCATCAGCATGAGGCCGAGGTTGAGCGACCAGAAGACGCGCCGCAGCAGGCGCGCGTCCCAATGCTCCGCGCCGATCAGGTGGCGGCTGCAGAACAGGATGGCGGCGATGGCCAGGTTGCCGTAGACGCCCATCAGCGCAGCATGACCGTGATTCACCGTCAGATAGGTGCCGTGCTCGTAGTAGTTCACGATGGGCAGGTTGATGATGAAGCCGAACACGCCGGCGCCGAAGAAGTTCCAGAAGTTCACGCCGAGCAGGAAGAGGAAGGCCTCGCCCTGGGCAAAGGCGGCGCCGGCGCGGCGCGGCGCGTTGCGGAACTGCCAAGCTTCCAGGGTGAGCAGGATCAGCGGCACCACCTGCAGGGTCGAGAAGATGCTGCCGATGGCGAGTGTGGCCACCGGCTTGGCGTTCCAGTAGAAGTTGTGCGAGATGCCGAGCAGGCCCGAGCCGAGGAACAGCAGGGTGGCGAGATAGACGATGCGCGCGGCGGCGGCCTGGCTGACGAAGCCCATCAGCACCATGAAGTACGCCAGCAGCGCGGTGGTGAACACCTCGAAGAAGGCCTCCACCCACATGTGGATCACCGCCCAGCGCCAGAAGTCGGCGACGACGAAATTGGTGTCGGGCCGCGCGACGAAGCCGGAGACGAACAGCAGCAGCACGCAGGCGACGGCGTAGAGCAGCCACTTCGGCAGCGTCCAGGCGTCGCCCGCGTGCCACTGCGGGCGCACCAGGCGCCAGACGATGCGCAGCCAGAGGGCGAAGACCATGAACAGCACGCCCTGCCACAGCTTGCCCATCTCGACGAATTCCCAGCCCTGGTTGCCGAGCAGGTTCCAGTATTCGCCGAGCAGGCCCTTGCTGCCGAGGGCGATGCCGGTCAGGCTGCCCGCCACCCAGACGACGAACAGGCCGAACAGCCCGTTCACTTCGCGCACGAGCCCGGCCGGCGCTTCGCGCAGGGCGGTGGACAAGACGAAGACCGAGGCGCCGACCCAGCAGGCGGAGATCCACATCAGCGCCAGCTGCAGGTGCCAGGCGCGCACGATGGTGATCGGCAGCGCCTCGGCCAGGTCGACGCCGAAGACGTGGGTGAAGCGCAGGAAGTCGTGGATGGTCAGCACGCCGGCGGCGATCTGCAGCACGAAGAGGGCCGCGGCGGCGGCGAAGAACTTGTAGGTGGCGCGCTGCAGGGGCGTCGGCACGAAGCCTTCGACGCGCATCGCCGGCGGCATCTCTTCCGCCGCCTGGCGCCAGCCGGCCAGGCTGCCGTAGCGGCCGTAGAGGAAGAGCACCAGTCCGAGCACGGCAATCAGGCCCAGTGCCGCCGCCACGCTCCACATCATCACCGGCGCGCTGGGACGGTTGCCGGCCAGCTCGTCGTAGGGCCAGTTGTGCGTGTAGCTGTAGTCTTCGCCGGGCCGGGCCGCGCCGCACACCCAGCCGCCCCAGAAGAAGAAGGCGGCCAGATCGGCGAGTTCGCCGGCGTCGCTGATGTAGCCGGCGGGATGGAAGGCTTCCGCGCCCTCGCCGCGGAACATGGCGGCGGTGCGGCGCCCGATTTCGCGCGCGGCATAGGCCTGCGCCTCGCCCAGCGTCACGCGGTTCGTCTGCGCGTCGAGGCGGTTGCGGCGGATTTCGCCTTGCGCCAGCGCCAGGGCGGCGGCCGGCTCGATGCCCTGGCGCGAGGCGTGGTGATCGCGCATGGCGCGTGCCATGGCGTGCAGGGCGTCGGCGGTGAAGTCGGGGCCGCGCCCGGCGCCGTCGCCGAACATCGAGCCGTGGTTCATCAGGCCGTACTTGAGGAACACCGCCTGGCCGCGCAGGATGGCCGCGGCGGCGACCACCGTCTCGCCCGTCTCGGCGACGAAATCGGGAATCGGCGGCGCGTCTTCGTAGGTGCGCGTGCCGACGTAGAGCATGCTGCCGACGCCGACGGCCATGACAATGGCAAGCGGCAACCACCAGTTGCGGCGGTTCATCACCAGGCGGCTCCACAGCCCGCCGAGCTTTTCGAAGGCGTTGTCGATCATGTCCGCTCTCCGGGTTGTTCGCATTGCAGGCCGCCGTCGAGCGGCTGCAGCGGCGGCAGCGGCGGCGCCTCGACGATCAGCGGCCTGTCCATGCTGAGGGCTTCGAGGAAGGCCACCAGGTCGTTCTTCTCCTCCTCGCTCAGGCCGAGGGGCTTCAGCAGCGGCGACTTGTTCGGCGCGGCGCCGCCGCCGGCATCGAAGAAGTCGACCACCTCGCGCAGCGTGGCGAAGACGCCGTTGTGCATGTAGGGCGCGGTATATTTCAGCTCGCGCAGGGTCGGCGTGCGGAACTTGCCGATGTCGGCCGGCTCGCGCGTACGGTAGTAGCGGCCGAGGTCCTCGTCGACGTCGCGGTACACCGCCTGCGGCACGTCCCGCTGGCCGTTCTGCCAGCGCACGGCGATCTGCACCAGCGGGTGGGCGTCGTAGAGCGGCTGGCGCGGCACGCCGAGGGCGTGGAAGCCCTCGTCCGTGGCGAGCGCGCCGTGATGACAGCGGATGCAGCCGGCCTTGCCCTCGAACAACGCGAGGCCGCGGCGCGCCGGTTCGGACAGCGCCTGCGCGTCGCCGGCGAGATGGCGGTCGAAGGGCACCTGGCGCGGATCGGAAACGATCGTCCGCTCGAAGGCGGCGATGGCCTGCCAGGCGTGGTCGAGCTGCGGCCATTCGTCGCCGAAGGCGTCGTGGAACAGCGCGACGTAGTCGGGAATCAGCCTCAGGCGCATCTCCACCATATGCGCCTTGCCGTTGCCTTCCACCGGCGCCTGCATGGCCGAGCGCGCCTGCACCTCCAGGCTGTCGAGCGTGCCGTCCCACATCAGGCGGGTGTAGTGCGCGGCATTCAGCACGGAAGGATTGTTGCGCCACAGGCGGTGGCCGGGATAGCCGCGCGCCAGCGCGTCGCTGTGCGTCCAGCCGAGCTGCGGCACGTGGCAGGAGGCGCAGGAGGTGGAGCCGTCGCCGGACAGGCGCGCATCGAAGAACAGCAGGCGGCCGAGGCGAATCTTCTCCTCGCTCATCGGGTTGCCGGCCGGCGCCGGCACGGCCGGCAGCGAAGCCAGCGGCTGCGATACCGGCGCGGCCGGCCACAGCAGCCCGGCGCCGAGGATCAGCGCGGCGGCGGCCAGCAGCGGCAGGACGAAACGCTTCTGCATCAGAAGATCGGCTTGTCGCAGACGTTTTCGGCCTGAGGCAGCATCGCCGCCTTCACCTGGCGCAGGATCGCCGCATCGACGTCGAAGACGTAGCCCCATTCGCCCACCGGCTCGCGCTTGAGGAACTCGGGCAGATCGTCGTCGGCCTCGCCGAAGCCGGCGCGCCGGTTGAATTCCCACTCGTCCTGCAGGCACTGCCAGCCCAGCGCGATCAGTTCGCGGCCGCTGACCGGCCGGTCGAAGAAGGCTTCCAGGAAGCCGCGCAGCTCGTTCACCGTCGCCTGGACGAACTGGCAGTAGCCCGAGGAATCGCCGATGGCATTGAGGATCTGCGCTTCCTGCGACAGGGCGGCGACGGCCTCGGCGGGCAGACCGACCAGGGTGACGATGCCGGCGGTGTGGTCGGCGCCCATGGCGCTGGTGGCATAGGTGGCGCCGGTGGCCTTCATCACGCGCGGGTCCCACACCGGCAGGCCCTGGCCCTTGACGACGGGCACGCGCGGGTGGCCGGTGAAGGCGCCGACGCTCGCCGCGCCGTTGCCTGCCACGCGGCCGAGGCCGCTCCCTTGCGCCATCTGCCGGATCAGCGCCTGCATGGCGGCGACATCGCCCCAGGCCATGCGGCCGGCCTCCATCAGCACGCCGATGGCCACGCCGATCTCCATGGTATCCACGCCGACGTCGTCGCAGAGCCGGTCCAGCTCGCCCACCTCTTCCCATTTGCCGACGGCGCAATTGGAGCCGAGCAGGCCGAGGGTTTCCAGTTCCAGCGCCGAGGTGAGATAGCTGCCGTCCGCGCGGTGCACCCGGTTGGAACACTTGACGATGCAGCCGGCCATGCAGTTGTGCATGGCGCCGCCGCGCGTCGCGAAGCTGGCGAGGATGGCGGCGCCGTCGAGGCCTTGCACATCCTCTGCCGGCGGACTGCCGGCCTGGCGGTTCTTGTACGGCAGGGTGGCGAGCGAGGCGGCCTTGGCCACCGCCCGCGCCGTGCCCTTGGCCATGCGCTGCGGGCCGCCGAGATAGCGCTTCGACTGCTGCTTGAGGCAATCCTTGAACGCCGCCCGGTTCTTCGCTGCGCGGCTGGCGGCGAAGCGCCGGCCGGTGTCGATGGCGATGAACTTGAGGCCCTTCGCGCCCATCACCGCACCGAGGCCGCCGCGCGCGGCATGGCGCGTCGGGTAGCGGTTGTCGTGGTCGGTGCAGGCGATCGAGGCCGCCGCCAGGCGCTGCTCGCCGGCCGGGCCGCAGAGGACGAAGGAGGCGCCGGCGGGATAGGCTTGCGCCAGCCGGCGGCAGGTTTCGTAGTTGCCGAGGCCGGCGTAGCCGTCGGCCCGCACCAGGCGCACGCCCGCCTCGTCGATCTCCAGGCCGAAGCGCGCCGCGGCATCGGCCGGCGCGCCCGCGACGACGAGCGCCCGCACGCCCAGCTTGGCCAGATGCTGGCCGGGATTGCCGCCGCTGTTGGCCTCCTTGATGCCGCCCGTGAGCGGACTCTTGGCGCCGAAGGACAGGCGGCCCGAAGTCGGCGCCGCCGTCCCCGTCAGCAGGCCGGGCGCGATCACCAGGGCATTGTCCGGCCCGAGCGGATCGCACCGGGGATCGACCGTGTCGAGCAGGATGCGCGCGCACAGTGCGCGGCCGCCGAGCAGCTGCCAATCCGCCGGGAAGGCTTCGATGCGCACCGCGCCGCGCGCCATGTCCACGCGGACGAGGACGTCACCGTTGCCGAAAGGCGTTTCGTTCATGTCGTGGTTTCCATTTCCCGATTACCAAGGAGGGGACTCAGCCATATTTGGTGCATGGCCAGATCGTCATGCCGGCGGACGCCGGCATCCAGAGCAGCCGCTATCGAAGCGATCCGCACCTTCTGGATTCCGGCTTCCGCCGGAATGACGGGAAGGGAGCGGCCAGAAATCGTACTGAGCTTCATTGGCCATCAAGTTCCGTTTTCATCAGCGCGTCGTTGCGCTGCCGTAATCGTAGGCCGGCGGCGCGATCGCCTTGTCGAGCGGCGCCGAGAGCGCCTGCAGGAAGGCGGCCAGCGCCTTGCGCTCCTGCGCGTCGAGCTCGATCGGGCGCAGTTCGGCTCCGGGGCCGCCGCCGCGCGCATGGAAATCGATCGCCTCCTCCAGCGTCGCGAGGCGGCCGTTGTGCATGTAGGGGCCGGTGTGCGCCAGGCCGCGCAGCGGCGGCGTGAGAAAGGCGCCGCGCTCGGCCGGGTTCCGGCTGACGGCGTAGGCGCCGAGGTCGCCGCGCTCGCGCATCGGATCGGGCAGGCCGCGCTCGGCGTGGTGGCGCAGCAGGCTGACGGTGCGCAGCGGCTCGCGCCGGAGCGCCGGGTGATCGGGCAGGCCGAGGCGGTGCACGCGGCCGTCGGAGAGCAGCGGGCCATGGTGGCACTGCACGCAGCCGGCCTTGCCGGCGAACAGGCGCAGACCCTCGGCGGCGAGCGGCGGCAGCGCCGCGGCGTCGCCGGCGAGATGGCGGTCGACGGCGCTCACGCCGAAGTCCAGGCTGCGCAGATACTCGGCGATGGCCGCGAAGGCCTGCTCGCCGCGCAGTGCGCCCTTCTCGCCCTGTCCAGCGAAAGCGCGCCGCCACAGGGCATGGAGTTGCGGGATCTGGCGCATGCGCTCGGCGATGATGCGTGCGTCGCCGTTCATGAACTGCGCGTCGAGCACCATCTCGCGCACGGCGCCGACGAGGTCGCCGGCGCGGCCGTCCCACATCAGGCGCGATCTGAGGCGCACCGAGAGCAGGCCGGGGGCGTTGCGGAAATGTTCGGTGCCGTTGTAGCCGCGCGACAGCGCCAGGCCGTCGGCATAACCCTTGTCGGGCACATGGCAGCTGGCGCAGCTGCGGCTGCCGTCGCCGGAGAGGCGCGTCTCGAAGAAGAGGTGGCGGCCGAGCTCGGCCAGCGCCGGATTCACCTGCGCCGGCGGCGGCAGGGGAACGAGGCGCATGTCTCCCGCCGCGGCAAGCGGCGCGAAGAGGGCGAGCCAGACAAGCAGCAGCCGCTTCACTTGCCCGCCTTCTCCGTGCCGTAGCGCACCAGCGGCGCCTGCTGCAGGATGACGCTGCAGCTGCGCTTCCAGGCGAGGATTTCCTCGAGCAGCTGCGCGTCCTCGGCGGGACCGAGCGGCTTGCCGCCGCCAGCCGGCACGCTGATGAAGAAGACGCGGCCGGTGTCGCTGTGGGCGAACTGGCCGCGCAGGGGCTGCGCCTGCCGCTTCGCTTCTTCCGGCGGCTGGTGGCAGCCCATGCAGTTGAGGGCGTACAGCGTCGCGGCGGACTCGCCCGCGTGAACGGCGGAAGACGCCAGCAACGCCGCTGCAAAAGTCAGTCTGGCCAGTACGGCTCGCACACTCAACTGCTTGCCCCTCACCCCAACCCCGCTTCGCGCCCACGGCCAGCTTTGCACAGCCGGCCGGCTCAGGCGGCGCGAAGCATGCTTCGCGAAACCCCGCCTTCGCCCCCGCAGGCGGGGAGAGGGAGGAGGATCAACAGCCCGGAGGCCGCGCAGCGGCCGAACCACCGTTACCCCCTTCCGTGGGAAGGGGGCCAGGGGGATGGTCGTCACTTCTTGATGCTGATCACCTGCGGCCGCGTCACCGCCTTCAGGCCGTCTACGCCGAACTCCACGCCGTAGCCCGAGCCTTTCGCCC
>CAYYXS010000006.1:92674-124915 GCA_964475635.1 uncultured Rhodocyclaceae bacterium | reverse complement strand
GTTCTCGGCGTAGCTGAAGCTCTGGCCGGCGGTGACTGCGGGCGGCGTGGTGTCGGGGACGGTCTCGCTCACGTCGGTGACGTTGAGGGAGACGTTCTCGGCGGCGGACCAGTTGCCGGCGGCATCGCGCGCCTGGACGGCGTAGGTGAAGCTGTTGGGTGAGGTCTCGAAGTCGTTCTGGGCGACGCCTGCGGCCACGCCTGCGGCGGTGATGCTGATCTGGCCGGAGTTGTTGATGGCGAAGTAGCCGTCGGTGCTGGTCTGGTTGCCGTTGTCGAAGCGGTAGCCTGTGACGCCGACCGCATCGGTGGCGGCCACGGTGGCCACCACGGCGTCGGCGGACTGGTTCTCGGCGTAGCTGAAGCTCTGGCCGGCGGTGACTGCGGGCGGCGTGGTGTCGACGGAGGGCGGCGGAGGAGGAGGGGCCGCTGCGTCGTTGTCGTAAATGGTGCCGGTTCCCGAGACGCCATCCACCTTGAGCGTGAATGTCTCGGTTCCCTCGATCCGGGCATCGTCTGCGGTTGGAATGGTGACGGTGAAGCTCGATACGCCGGCCGGTACGGTCAAGATACCGCCAGAGAGCACAACGCCGTTGGAGAACGTGATCTGACTATGGGTGTAGTCGTCCGCGTCGGCGGTGTTCTCGCCCAGTTCCATTCTGTAGTTCGCCGGAAACAGTGTGGTGCCCGATAGCGTCACGGTGAACGACAGACTGCCGCCTTCCGCAGAGCCGTCGTTGCCGACGGAGAGGATGGCAGGCGTAACGTTGACGCTGTAGGACTCGCTGTCGCTGGCGGTACCCGGATTGCCAGCCGCATCGTAGGTGGTGACGGAGGCCTCGATGGTGCGGTCAGGGTCGGTAGCCAGATCGAGGCCGGCGACCGCGATGCTGAAAGTCAGTCCCGGCGACACGGTGCCGTCGTAAGTGCGGTCATTCACGCTGAGGGTGACGATGTCGCCGGGCTTCGCCTCGCCGCCGACCGAGCCGGTGATGGCGATGGCGGCGCGCGATTCGGCCAGGTTGACGATGTCGTCTGCGGTGATGTTTCCGTCGAGCGCGATGGTGGGCACGGGCGCGGTGATGTCAACGCCGTAGGACTCGCTGTCGCTGGCGGTGCCCGGGTTGCCGGCCGCATCGTAGGTGGTGACGGAGGCCTGGATCGTGCTGTCGGCGGCAAGGTCGGCGCCGGCGACCTCGATGCTGAAAGTCAGCCCCGGCGACACGGCGCCGTTATAGGTGTGGCCATTCACGCTGAGGGTGACGATGTCGCCGGGCTTCGCCTCGCCGCCGACCGAGCCGGTGATGGCGATGGCGGCGCGCGATTCGGCCAGGTTGACGATGTCGTCTGCGGTGATGTTTCCGTCGAGCGCGATGGTGGGCACGGGCAACGTGGTGTCCACTTCGTAGGACTCGGCGGTTTCGGCGGTCCCGGTCTTGCCGGCCGGGCTGGTGGTGCGGATGGAGGCGTCGATGGTGCGATCCGGATCGGCGGCGAGATCGGCGCCGGCGACTTCGATGCTGAAGGTCAGGTCCGCGGCGACTCGGCCGGTATAGGTGCGGTCGTTGACAGTGAGGGTGACGAGGTCGCCCGGCCTGGCGTCGCCGCCGACCGTGCCGGTGATGGCGAGGGTGCTGCGCGACTCGGCCGCGTTGACGATGCCGTCCGGCGTGATGCGGGGGTCGAGTTCGATGGTGGGCACCGGGACCGGGGAATCGGTCACGGGCAAGTCGTCCTTCAGCCGCGGGTCGAAGGAGACGCTGCTGAGATTGGAGCGGTAGTCGTATCCGGTGGGATCCAGGATCTCGGCGATGCGCAGGAGTTGGACCAGGTTGTGTCCGGCGTCGGTATTGCTGCCGCTGGAGAGGGTGGCAGAGGTTTCCTCGAGCAGCCGATCCAGGCTGCTGCCTTCGACAATGGAGCGCGTGATATCGGCAAGCTCGCTGACGCGGTCGAGCAGGGCCCCATTGCGCTGCTCCGGCGCTTCGGTTCCGGTGACGGTCGCATCGAGCCTGACGGTTTCCCTGGCGCGCAGCAGAAAGACCTTGCCGTCGCTGAAATCCAGCTGGATGTTGCTGTTGTCCGCGGTGACGATGATCTCGTCGCCATGAACTTCATCGCCGACCTTGAGGGCGCGCTGGAGACCTTCCTTGTTGCGGGCGACTACATGACCCTGAATCGCGATGACTTTGCCGATGATGTCGCTGCCTGCTTGCGCCATGATGAAGCTCCGGACGGAATTGGAACAGCGAGCATGGTGCTCCCGGGCGGGCGGGCGGGGAACTGTACCGAAGTACAGTAGGGACTCAGGCGGTCTGTGTCTGGCGTACGCCGTTGACGATCAGGGCGATCTGCAGTCGGTCGCGCACGCCGAGCTTTTCCAGGACCGCGCCGACGTGCAGCTTGACGGTGCGTTCGGTGATGCCCAGGCCACGGGCGATTTCCTTGTTGCTGGCCCCTTCGGCGATGGCGCGGGCGACTTCCTGCTCCCTCGGAGTGAGCGTCTCCGTCCAGGAGTTATCCCTTGATAATGAAGGGGAATTGGCGCCGATACGGGCGACGGCCTCAACCATGCGGTTCATCAGGGTTTCACCTATCCACAGGCCGCCCTGGGCGACCACTTCGGCCACTTGACGCAGGAAGACAGGTGCGGCATGGGTATTGCAATAGCCCCTGGCGGCGGCCGAGAAGCAGGCCAGGGCCTCCTCGTCATCCGGCAGATCGCTGAGGACCACAATCGACAGATTGCCGAATCGGCGGCGGGTTTCGGCGAGCAGGGGAACGGCCGCCCGTCCCTGAGGCAGGCGCAGCCACAACAGGGTGGGGGCGGGTTTGGGCACGGGCCCGGCAAGGCTCAGCCCGCATGCCTTCGGAAAAGCCTCCAGCCAACGCGTCAGCAGATCGCCTGATTCTGAAAGAAAACAGTGTCTTGGCTGTTTCATAGCGGTTCATCGCTCGGTGAACGCCGCCTGTTTGGCTTTTAGAACAGGCTTCAGCAGATAGGCAAGGATGCTTTTTTGTCCCGTCACGATATCGACTTCCGCCACCATGCCCGGAATGATCGGCAGGTTATCGCCCAAACTTGATTTTGCCGTGCGCACCCGCACCGTGTAGAAGGTGTTGCCGCGCTCGTCGGTGATGGAGTCCGCGCCGATGTGTTCCAGCTTTGCGTCCAGTCCTCCATAGATCGAAAAATCGTAGGCGGTGAACTTGACGATGGACTTCTGTCCCGGCCGCAGGAAGGCGATATCCTTGGGCGTCACCTTGGCTTCCAGCAGCAGGTTGTCCTCCAGCGGCACCACCTCGACAATGTCCCGGCCAGACTGCACCACGCCGCCGACGGTGTTGACGAGCAGACGCTTCACCGTCCCCCGCACCGGGGAGCGGATGTCTGAGTGTTTGACCTTGTCGGCGAGGCCGACGTTGCCTTCCGAGAGGGCATTCAGCCTGGCCTGGGTTTCCGACAGATCCTTGCGCGCCTCGTTGCGGAAGTTAAGTTCCACCTCCTGCACCTTGCGCGTGGTCTCGGCGATGGCCGCCTGCGAGCGGGCGATCTGGGCCCCTGCCATGTCCCGCTCGCCCCGGAAGCGCGCCACGTCGCGTTCGAGTCGCAGGAGTTCGACTTCGGAGACGGCGCCGGAGCCGAGCAGGGGACGGGTCAGGGCCAGTTCCTTGCCGGTTAGCTCGAAGGCCTGGGCCGCCTGGGCCCGCCTCGCCACGGCTTCGTTCAGCTCCTGCTGGCGCTGCGCCAGCTGCTGCCGGGCGATCGAGAGCTGCGCCTCCAGTTCGGCGGCGCGCGATTCGTAGAGTCGTTTTTCCTCCTCGGCGGTATTCGGGTCGTCCTTGAGCACCTCTTCCGGCGGCTCGAAAGGCCTGCCTTCGGCCAGGGCGCGCAGGCGCGCCGCCTTGGCGAGCAGGGAAAGGAATTGCGCGCGGTTTTCCCGCACGGAGGAGACGAAGCGCGTCGGATCGATCTTCAGCAGCGTCTGGCCTGCCTCGACCACCTGGCCTTCCTGCACGGCGATGGCGGCGACGATGCCGCCATCCAGGCTTTGCAGCACCTGCAGCTGGCGCGAGGGGATGACCTTGCCTTCGCCGCGCGTGATCTCGTCCACCTCGGCGACGGCGGCCCAGATGACGAAAATCGAGAAGACCACCATGCCGCTCTTCAGCAGCACGCGGGCGCGCAAGGGATCCTGGTGGATCATGTACAGATCGGCGTCGGCGACGAAATCCGGCTCGGGCCGTTCCTTCTCGGCCTGCCAGGCGCCCAGCCAGCGCTCCACGAAAGGCTGCAGGCGCAGGCGGATGGCCTCCAGCCAGCCGTGCGCCTTGTCGATGCGCTGGATCCAGGACAGCAGTCTCACGACGCGGCCCTTCCGATCTTGCCGGACTGCAGGGCTTCCACCACTTTGTCGCGCGGCCCGTCGGCCACCACCCGGCCGGCATCGATGACGATGATGCGCGTAGCCAGATCGAGCAGGCTCAGGCGGTGGGTGACGATGATCAGCGTCTTGTGCGCGGCGAAGCGGCGCAGGCGTTCCTTGAGCTGCTCCTCCGAGGTGAAATCCATTGAACTGGTCGGCTCGTCGAGCAGGAGGATCGGCGGGTCGAGCAGCACGGCGCGGGCGATGGCCACTCCCTGCCGCTGGCCGCCCGAGATGGATTCCCCGCGCTCCCCGATCAACATGTCGAAGCCCTGGGGGTGGCGGTTGACGAATTCCGAGAGGCCGCCCATCTCGGCCGCCTCGATCACCGTCTGATCGTCGGCGTAGGGCGCGCCGATGGCGATGTTGTCGCGCAGGCTGCCGTAGAAGAGCAGGGTGTCCTGCTCGACATGGCCGATGTTGCGGCGCGCATCGGCAGGGTCGAGCTGCCGCAGGTCCACCCCGTCGATATACACCGCCCCGGAACTCGGGGCGTACAGGCCGAGGATCAGCTTCTGCAGCGTGGTCTTGCCCGAGCCGACGCGGCCGAGCACGACGACGCGTTCGCCCGGGCTGATCCTGAAGGAGACGTTCTTCAGCGCCGGCTCGGCATCCTGGCTGTAGGAGAAGGTCACGTCGCGGAACTCGATCTCTCCGCGTATCTCGGCGCGATGGATGAAGGAGGTCTCGCCGGTGCGCTCGGTCGGGCGCTTCATGGTTTCCTCGAGCGACTTCAGCGCCAGGTTCGCGTTCTGGTACTGCAGGAGCAGGCCGACCAGCTGCGCCATCGGCGCCATGGCCCGGCCGGCCAGCATGGTGCAGGCGATCAGTCCGCCCATCGTCAGCATGCCGTGGTGGATCAGATACACCCCCCCGATCACCGTGGTGAGGTTAACGAACTGCTGCAGGGTGTTCGAGCCGTTGATGGCGGAAGAGGAGAGCAGGCGCAGTTCGGCGCTGGTGCGGGCGAGGAAGGCGGCCGTCTTTTCCCATTTCGCCTGCATGCGACCTTCGGCGCCGTGCGTCTTGATGGTCTCCAGGGCGGTCAGGCTCTCGATCAGGGTAGCGTTGCGCAGGGCCGCCGCGCGGTAGGTGGTCTCCGACAGCTCGTGCATCTTGTGCTGGATGACGTAGCTGTAGATCAACATGGCGATGCCGCCCAAGAACGGCACGAAGACCAGCGGCCAGGAAATCCAGGCCATCACCAGCAGGAAGACGGTGGCGAAGGGCCAGTCGATCAGGGCGGTGACGGTGGCCGAGGCGATGAAGTCGCGCACCGACTCGAAGGAGCGCAGCGTGGCGGCGAAGGAGCCGACCGAGGCCGGCCGGTCGGCCATGCGCATGCCCAGCACGCGCTCCATGATGAGGGCCGAGAGCTTCAGGTCTATGCGCGAACCGGCCAGGTCGATGAAATGCCCGCGCAGCAGGCGCAGGGCATAGTCGACGCCGAGCACGAGCAGGACGCCGGCCGCCAGCATCCACAGCGTTTCGACGGCAAAGTTCGGCACCACGCGGTCGTACACGTTCATGGTGAACAGCGGCATTGCCAGCGCCAGCAGGTTGATGATGGCTGCGGCCATCAGGATGTCGCGATAAACCGGCAGCTGTTCCAGGCAGGTGCTCCAGAACCAGTGACGCTGCACCACCTCGCCGATCTCTGGCGTGCGCTGGTCGAAGCGGAAATGTGGCCGGGCGAAGATGACGATGCCGGTATAGCGCTCCTGCAGCGCCTCGCGCGCCAGGCTGATGCCGCCCTGGCCGGCCTCGGGAAACAGCACCTGGGCGGTCGCGCCATCATCGTCCCAGCGCATCAGCAGGCAGGCCTGGTTGCCTTCCAGCAGCAGAATGGCCGGCAGCAGCACGGCCTCGATCTTCTCCAGCGGCCTGCGCACCACCTTGCTGGAAAAGCCCGCCCGCGCGGCGGCGCGGTGGAAGAGCGAGGGCGTCAGGCCGACCTCGGGCAGGGGCAGGCCGGCGGACAGGGCGGCCCGGGTGTTGGGCCGGCCGTGGATGCGCGTCAGCTCGACCAAGCAGTCGAGCAGCGGATCATAGTGCAGCTGGTCCTCCGGCAGAGCTTCGCCCAGGTGCAGCGTGGCCTTGCCGGCGGCCGGTTTTTTATCCTGTTCTTCGCTCACAATGGTCTGAGAATGCCGTCGGTGGAGGATGATAACTTATTGCTTGGCGGCGTCCGTTAAATATGCAACACAGTGAATATCGGCGCTATCGGGAAAGACTTTATTTCCTGTGCGGCCCGCCCCGTGTCGGGAACGGCTTGCGGCCGGGTCCCGTGCGAGGCCGGCCCGCACCTGCCGGCTGGAAGGCCGGCACCAGGTGGCGGTGGCCGTTGCCGATCAGGTCGGCGCGGCCCATGCGGCGCAGGGCATCGCGCAGCAGCGGCCAGTTGTCCGGGTCATGCCAGCGCAGGAAGGCCTTGTGCAGGCGGCGGCGCCGTTCGCCGCGCACCACGCTCACTCCCTCCGAGCCGTCGCCGACTTTGCGCAGCGGGTTCCTCTCCGAGTGCCACATGGTGGTGGCCAGGGCCAGCGGCGTGGGCAGGAAGGTCTGCACCTGATCGAGCCGGAAGCCGTTCTTCTTCAGCCACAGGGCCAGGGCCAGCATGTCCTCGTCGGTGGTGCCGGGGTGGGCGGCGATGAAATAAGGGATCAGGTACTGCTCCTTGCCGGCCTCGCGCGAGGCCTTTTCGAACATCGCCCTGAACCTGTCGTAGGCCTGAAGCCCCGGTTTCATCATTTTCGACAGCGGCCCGGCTTCGGTGTGCTCCGGCGCGATCTTCAGATACCCCCCGACGTGGTGGCTGACCAGTTCGCTGACGTACTCGGGCGAGCGCACGGCGAGGTCGTAGCGCAGGCCGGAGCCGATCAGCACCTTCTTGATGCCGGGCAGGGCGCGCGCCCTGCGGTAGAGCTGCACCAGGGGCCCGTGGTCGGTGCCCATGTTCGGGCAGATGTCCGGGTAGACGCAGGACAGGCGCCGGCAGGCTTCCTCGATCCTGGCGTCCTTGCACTGCAGGCGGTACATGTTTGCGGTCGGGCCGCCGAGGTCCGATATGACGCCGGTGAAGCCGGGGGTCTTGTCGCGGATCTCCCCGATCTCGTCCAGGATCGACTGCTCGGAGCGGCTCTGGACGATGCGCCCCTCGTGCTCGGTGATCGAGCAGAAGGTGCAGCCGCCGAAGCAGCCGCGCATGATGTTGATGGAGAAGCGGATCATCTCCCAGGCTGGGATCTTCGCATTGCCGTAGGCAGGATGCGGCGCGCGGGCGAAGGGCAGGCCATAGACGTGGTCCATCTCCGGCGTGGTGAGCGGCACCGGCGGCGGGTTCAGCCAGACGTCCCGCTCGCCATGCGCCTGCACCAGGGCGCGGGCGTTGCCCGGGTTCGATTCAAGGTGGAAGGTGCGCGAGGCATGGGCGTAGCGCACCGGGTCGGTCTTCACCTGCTCGTAGGCGGGCAGGCGGATCACGGTATGGGCGCGCGCGGCGCGGCGGGTTTCCAGCTTGGCGAAGCGCAGCGGCACCGCAGTCGCCGTGCCAGGGGGACTGACTTTTTCCGCGGCGGGGGAAATCCCCCCGGCCCCCCCTTTTCCAAAGGGGGGTGAGGTGTGGGCGTATGGATCGGGATGCGCATGCACGGCGCCCGGGGTGTCGACCTCGGTCGAATCGGTCTCCGTCCACTCTGCGCCGGGCCGCCAGCCGCGCGGCACCATGAAGGCCGTGCCGCGCAGGTCGCGGATGTCGCGGATCGGCACGCCCTTGGCCAGGCGGTGGGCGAGCTCGACGATGGCGCGCTCGGCGTTGCCGAAGAGCAGCAGGTCGGCCTTCGAATCCGCCAGCACCGAACGGCGCACCGTGTCGGACCAGTAGTCGTAGTGGGCGATGCGGCGCAAGGAAGCCTCGATGCTGCCGATCACCACGGGAGTGCCGGGAAACGCCTCGCGGCAGCGCTGGGCGTAGACGACCACCGCGCGGTCGGGACGCCTGCCCGGCGCGGCGTCCGGCGTATAGGCGTCGTCGGAGCGGATCTTGCGCTCGGCCGTGTAGCGGTTGACCATCGAATCCATGTTGCCGGCGGTGACGCCGAAGAACAGCGCCGGACGCCCCAGCGCGCGGAAGGGCTCCGCCGAATGCCAGTCGGGCTGGCTCAGGATGCCGACGCGGAAGCCCTGTGCCTCAAGGAGCCGCCCGATCAGCGCCATGCCGAAGCTGGGGTGGTCGATGTAGGCGTCGCCGGTGACGAGGACGATATCGCACTCGTCCCAGCCGCGCGCCGCCATTTCGGCGCGCGACATGGGCAGGAAGGGCGACACGCCGAAGCGGTGCGCCCAGTGTTTGCGGTAGGCGGTGAGGAGTTTCGTTGCGGGCGGGAGCTGCATCCGCCTATTCTACCGGCGCGGACGTCTCAGGCCGGTTTTACCCGGCTGTGCGCCGAGACGTGCTGGGCGAGGAAGTCCATCTGGTCGGCGAGGATGTTGCGGTTGCAAAGGATGAGGAATTCGGCCTTGTTCGGCACGTAGGGGGTATAGAGCAGTTCCATGCCGGCCTGCTCGGGCGTGCGTCCGCTTTTCTTCTGATTGCAGTGGCGACAGGCGGTAACGACGTTCATCCAGAGGTCCCGCCCTCCCTGGGAGACGGGCAGGATGTGGTCGCGCGTGAGGCGGATGAAGGAATACTCGTGGCCGCAGTAGGCGCAGGTATGGCGGTCGCGGTGGAACAGTTCGCGGTTGTTGAGCGGCGGCACGGCGGAATGCGCGCGCGGCGCCAGCGTCTTGCCGCGGATGGCGATGATGCTGTCTACCGTGATGCTGGAACGCTCGCCGGTCAGCCGGCTGGTCCCGCCATGGAAGGTGAAGCTGTGGTCGCCCGCCACCCACGCGACCAGATTCTTGGCATAGTAGAAACAGGCATGCTGCCATGTCACCCAACGGTGCGGCGCACCATGCATGTCGAGCGTGAGGATGAGGGGATGGGCCTGGCTAGACATGATCGAATCGAGACCTGACTAAAACCCGTTTGATCTTCAATGTAAAATCATAACCTTGCAGTAGAGTAGCAGAGCGCCGTGAGATTTCATAGTCCAATGGAAAACAATCCGCCCCGCGGTGGTCTTCTGGCGGGTTTGACCGTTTCCGTCCTGTTTCATTCCCTGCTGCTATGGCCGGTGGCCGTGCCGCGTCTGCCCGGGAGGGCGGAGCCGGCGCCGTTGGCGGCCACGTTGCGCCCCGCGGCGCTGCCGGAAGCGCTTCCGGCAGCGCCGCCAACCCCGCCTCGGGAGGCAGCACCAGCCCCGCGCCGTGCCGCCGTGCCGCAACGGGCCGCCGCGGCCGTCGCCGAACCCCTGTCCGCGGCGGTCGGCGTCCCGTCGCCGGTTGCGCCGGCTCCGGCGACAGCGGGCGAGTCCGCGCCGTCGGCTCCGGCGGCCGGCGCGGCGACGTTTGCCGAAGAGGTCGCGCCCGATGCGGAAGGCATGCGTCGCTACCGCATCGGCCTGGCGCGCGAGGCGCGCGGGCACCGCCGCTACCCGCCGCTGGCGCTGGAGCGCGGCTGGACGGGCACGGCGGAGGTGGAGGTGGGGGTCTCGCGCCAGGGACGCGCGCGCGGAGTCCTGCTCGCGCGCTCCAGCGGCCACGACATACTCGACCGCGAGGCGCTGGCCATGATGAGCCTCGCCGCCGCCGCGGTCGTGCCGCCGGAATCGCTGCGCGGGCGCGAGTTCAGCGTGCGCCTGCCGGTGGTGTTCGATCTGGAGGACGGTGAAACGGTGAGCGGTAAGCCGCAAACCGCAAACCGCGCATCACTCACCGCTCCCGAAAAATAAGGTCGCTGGCGTGGAAGCCGTAGTGGCCGTTCTTCCTGTCCTCGAAGTAGTGGCGCAGGGTGAGGCCGATGGTGCGGAAGGCGATTTCCCGCCAGGGGATGCCGGCTTCGTCGAACAGCCGGACCTCCAGCGATTCCTGCCCCGGGGCGAACTCCAGGTCGAGCAGGCGCGCCCGGTAGAGGATATGCACCTGGCTGATGTGCGGCACGTTGATGAAGGTGAACATCTCGCCGATCTCGACGCGCGCACAGGCTTCCTCCAGGGTCTCGCGCGCCGCCGCCTGGGCGGTGGTTTCGGCGTTTTCCATGAAGCCGGCCGGCAGGGTCCACAGGCCGGCGCGCGGTTCGATGGCGCGGCGGCAGAGCAGGATGCGGTCTTCCCATTCCGGAATGGCGCCGACCACCAGTTTCGGATTCAGGTAGTGGATGGCGCCGCAGCGCTCGCAGACATGCCGCGGCAGGTTGTCGCCGGACGGCACTTTGAGGGCGACGGGGGCGCCGCAATGGCTGCAATAATTCATGCGTGTATTCTACTGTGTGTCCTTGTGTGAAATGGTTTTCCCGTTGTTACAAACGCAAGCCGTTGCCCGATCCGGCAGGACGAGCGGGAACAGGCCCTAAAGAAAACCCTGGCCCGGCCGTAAACCAGCGGAATGCCTATTTATCCCAATAACATGAATTCGAGAGACATATCGGCCTTCGAACGGCTCAAGGCATCGGGCAACCTGCCCTCGCCCAAGGGGGTGGCCCTGGCCATCATGCGCCTGACGCAGAAGGACGACGCCTCGATGGCGGAACTGGCCCGCGTCATCAAGGCGGACCCGGCCTTTGTCGGGCGCCTGATCAAGGCCGCCAATGGGGTGAATGCCAATCCGGGCCGGCCGGTCGTCTCGGTGCAGGAGGCGCTGGTCGTGCTCGGCATGCCGGCCGTGCGCAACCTGGCGCTCGGCTTCTCGCTGCTCTCCCAGTACCGGCAGGGCGGCTGCAAGGGATTCGATTACCTGCGCTTCTGGGCCGCTTCGCTGGCCTGCGGTATCGCCCTGCAGGCGCTGACGCTGCGCACGCGCGCCGCTCAGGCCGAAGAGGCCTTTTCCGTCGGCCTGCTGGCGCGCGTGGGCGAACTGGCGCTGGCCACGCTGTACGCCGAGGATTATGCCGGCCTGCTGCGCACGGCGTCGAAGAACCCGGCGGCGGACCTGACGGCGCTGGAGGTCGAACGCTTCGCCCTGAGCCACCGCGACCTTACGCTTGCCATGCTGAAGGACTGGGGGTTGCCGAGGATCTATTACGATGCGGCGTTCCTCCACGAGAGCTGCGATGCCGCGACCCAGCGTGAAGGCAGCCGCGAATACCTGCTGCTGCAGGCGCTGGCGCTGGCGCGCCTGGTTGCCGAGGTCTGCGTCGCCGACGAGGCCGCGCGCGCGGCCATCGCGTCCCGCCTGTTCGTCCTGGGCGAGCATCTGGGCATCGGCAGCGAGGAGCTCGGCTCGCTGTGCGACGGGGTGGTGCGGGAATGGAAGGACTGGGCGTCCATCCTCGGCGTGACGACGCAGGCGGCGCCAGCCTTCGCGCGTCTGGTCCCGGCCGAACCGCGGGCGGAGCCGGGTGCGGAGCCGGACAAGGCGCCGGCCGGCCTGCGCGTGCTGGTGGTGGAGGAGGACGGCGCGACCCGCGCCACGCTGCAAAGCGTGCTGGAGGGGGCCGGCTATGCAGTGTTTGCCGCCGCCAACGGCCAGGAGGGCCTGCGCACCGCCGTCGAATGCCAGCCGCAGGTGCTGGTGACCGGCCGCAACCTGCCCTTTCTGGACGGTTTCGAGCTGACGCGCATGCTGCGCGACATCCGCATCGGCAAGGGCATGTACATTCTCATGCTGAGTGCGCCGGACAAGGAGGACGAACTGGTCGATGGCTTCGAGGCCGGAGTGGACGACTACCTTCCCAAACCGCTCAATCCGCGCCTGCTGCTCGCGCGCCTGCATGCCGGCGAACGTCTCGTGCGCGTGCACCGGGAAATGGAGCGCGATCATGAGGAGGCCCAGCGCTACGCCTCCGAGCTGTCCATCGCCAACCGCCGCCTGCAGGAGGCGGCGCTGACCGACGTGCTGACCGGCTTTCCCAACAGACGCTATGCCATGGACCGCATCCAGCAGGAATGGGCAGCCAGCCAGCGCAGCGGGCGGGCGCTGGCCTGCATGGTCGTCGATCTCGACGAATTCAAGCGGGTGAACGACCGCCACGGCCACGATGTCGGCGATGCCTACCTGAACCAGGTGGCGCTTGCCCTGCGCGGCGCCGTGCGCGCCCAGGATGCGGTCTGCCGCACCGGCGGCGACGAGTTCCTCGTCATCTGCCCGGACACCACGCTGGAAGCGGCCCTGGCCGTCGCAGAGCGCATGCGGTGCGCCGTCGACCAGGCCGGCGTGCGTGCCGGAGAGCTCGTCCTGCGTGCCAGCCTGAGCATCGGCGTGGCCGTGCGCGATGAGACGATGCCGCATGCGGATGCGCTGATCAAGCGCGCCGACGAGGGCGTCTACCTCGCCAAACAGCAGGGACGCAACCGTGTGGCGGCGCCGCAGGCCAACGCAAAACACTGAAGTCAAAAGGAAATGCTCCTCTCGAAATTCCCCTAAAGTTTTCATTTGCGCCGCCGTAGACCGGTCAACCCCGTAGTACGGACAAAAAAACGGACATGAGCGAATGGAACGCGCGAACATGAATCTGCTGATGCAGGAACATCCAATCAGCATGCTGGTGGTGGACGATTCCGAGGACGATGCCTTCCTCCTGTACTCCGAGCTTGCTTCGCGCGGCGCGCGTGTCGACTACCGCCGGGTAGATAACGCACGGGACATGAACGCGGCGCTCGGCATCGGGGAGTGGGATCTGATCCTCTGCGACCACTCCATGCCGGGGTTCGATGCCCTGACGGCGCTGGAAATCCTCAAGCAGAGCGGCAAGGACATCCCCTTCATCATCTATTCGGGCCACATCAGCGACCAGGCCGCCTATTCGGCCATGGGCAGGGGCGTCAATGATTACATCCAGAAGGGCAATTACGCGCGGCTGCTTCCCGTCATCGAGCGCGAGCTGAAGGGTGCGGCGGCACGCCGTGCGGTGCGCCAGGCCGACACGCGCATCATGGAGCTGGCCTATTTCGACAAGCTGTCGAACCTGCCCAACCACAACTATTTCTGCGTGCGCGTCACCGAGTGCATTGCCGCATGCGAGTCGCTCGGCAAGGCGCCTTGCGGCACGCTGCTGTACATCGATCTCGACCGCTTCCTGCGCATCAACAGCTCCTTCGGCTACGAAGCCGGCAACGACATCCTGCGCCAGGCGGCGGCCCGGCTGAAGGAGTGCGTGGCCGAAACCGGCGCCATCCTGGCGCGCTTCGGCGGCGACGAGTTCGGCATCTACTATCCCGGCCTGACCGACCGGCGCGCGGTGCAGAACTTCGCCGAGTGGCTGAAGCAGGCCTTCGAGGCCCCCTTCCTGCATGCCGGCATCGAGCTGTACCTCACCTGCTCGGTCGGCATCGCCCAGGTGCCCGAGGACGGCCGCCAGGTCTACGATCTGCTGATGAATGCCGAAACCGCCATGGCCAACGCCAAGCGCGGCGGCGGCAACGGCCACCGCCTGTATGCGCGGGAAATGAACGCCTCTTCGGCCGAACGCATCGCCATGGAAAGCGAGCTGCGCCATGCCGTCGAGCGCAACGAGCTGTTCCTGCAGTTCCAGCCGTGCATCGACGCCGCCACGTTGAGGACCACCGGCGTCGAGGCGCTGGTGCGCTGGCGCCATCCCGAGCGCGGCCTGATCCCGCCCGATCGCTTCATCCCGATCGCCGACGAATCCGGGCTGATCGTGGACATCGGCGAGTGGGTGCTGCGCCAGGCCTGCCGCCAGGCCCGCGCCTGGCACGAGCAGGGCTACACCGACCTGTCGATATCCGTGAACGTCTCCGCCGTGCAGTTCGCCCAGCCGCGGCTGCTCGAGGTGGTCAGCCGCGCCCTGACCGAATCCGGCCTGCAACCCCAGGCCCTGACGCTGGAGATCACCGAATCCGTCATCATGCACGATGCCGAGACGGCGGTCGGTATGCTGCGCGCGCTCAAGCACATGGGGGTGAAGCTGTCCATCGACGACTTCGGCACCGGCTATTCTTCGCTGTCTTACCTGAAGCGCTTTCCCATCGACATCCTCAAGATCGACAAGTCTTTCGTGCGCACGCTGGGGGTGAACGACGAGGACACCGCCATCGTGCATACCATCATGGCGCTGGCGAAGAGCCTGCGCCTGATGACGATCGCCGAGGGCGTCGAATCGCCGCAGCAGGTCGAACTCTTGCAGAAGGCGCAATGCGACCGCTTCCAGGGTTTCCATTTCAGCAGGCCGGTGGACATCGACCAACTTACCGAGCGCCTCGTCGGAGAACAGGCCGCGCAGAACGCCGTGCTGCACTGACTGACTTTCAATTCATTGATTCGCCGTGGAAATAAATTTTTCAGAAAATCCCTAAAGTTTTTCGCCGTCTCGCCGTAATAACGAACAAGCGGGGAGGGATTCGTCCGTGTAGGAGAAACTCCTACACGAGGCCTTTCGGATTTCGTACGTGAAATACGGAAAGCCGCCGATTCAGAATGCGCCGGTCCGGTTGCAGAATGCACTCAACAACCGGGCACCGCCAGGTGCCGCCAACCGAGGAGCGCCAAAATGAGCACAGCCGGTGATGTGTATAACGATATCAAGGAAATCAACCTGTCCTACCTGATGCTGGCGCAGCAGCTGATCCGCGCCGACCGCGAAACCGCCCAGTACCGCCTCGGCATCGGCGCCGACATCGCCGAAGTGATCGAGCGCCTGACCCCCGGCCAGGTGCTGAAGATGGCCGGCTCCAACATGGTGCTGTGCCGCTTCCGTTTCGACGACAAGCTGCTGCTCGGGCTGCTCTCCAGCCACGAGCGCGACCGCTGCACCAACCACACCCATGCCGCCATCATCGCCTCCTCGCGGCCGGTTGAAGCGTTCGCCTGAGGAGAGCGCCATGCGCAACAAGAGCGTCGTCACCGAAGCCCAGGAAATCCAGCTCGCCGCCGAACTGATACGGCTGGGCGCCCGGCTGCAGCTGCTGGAGGCCGAGACGAACCTGTCGCGCGAGCGCCTGCTCAAGCTGTACAAGGAAGTGAAGGGCGTTTCGCCGCCGAAGGGCATGCTGCCCTTCTCCACGGACTGGTTCCTCACCTGGCAGCCGAACGTGCACGCCTCGCTTTTCATGAACTTCCACCGCTTCATGAACGCGCACACCCGCCTGCGCGGCCTCGACGCCGTGGTGAAGGCCTACCGGCTCTACATCGAGCACATCGAGCTGCACGGGCTGGAGTGCGTGCTGTCGCTCACGCGCGCCTGGACGCTGGTGCGCTTCTTCGATGCCAACATGCTGCAGATGGCCGAATGCAAGGATTGCGGCGGCCATTTCGTCGCCCACGCCTACGACCTGACGCAGGACTACGCCTGCGGCCTCTGCCACGTGCCGGCGCGCGCTGGCAAGACCAAGCGCAACGCGGAGGCCCGCGCCATGACCGTCTGAATCGCACCGTCTGACCTCCTCCTTGCTTCCGCAAGGGGTTCAGCCGCCCGGTCCGTCCGGGCGGTTTTTTTGGCGCTGCCGGAAATGAGAGGCTGCGCAAAGGCAGCAAGGCGAGCGCCGGCATCCGCTGCCGCAAAGCCGCCCCCACCTTCCGGGAGGCTGCCGCTCGATGCATCGTGCACTATGTCCCGCCCCGCAAAACACTCCTAAAGAACAGCGGTCCTCTTGCCGTCAATTCAGCTGGACTTGCACCTGTCGCACAACTCAATAAAGGGAGGACACAAATGAACAAGCAACTGCGCAGCACCACCGTAGCCTGTTTCCTGGCGTCGCTGGCCCCGATTGCCGGCGCCGCCGATTTCAAGGCCAGCCTTGCCCAAATGCCGGTATATGCAGAAAGTCAGGACAAGGGAGTGCTGGTGGATTTCGCCAAGGCTCTGGCGGCGGCATCGGGCAAGTCGGTCGAATTCCAGGTCGTCCCGTTTGCCCGCTCGATGGCGGACGTCGAGTCCGGCAAGGTCGATTTCCACCTGCCGCTGATCAAGCCGATCGACATGACAAAGGCGAACTTCGGTTTGTCGACGGAAACCATCTTTCACGTCAACTTCGTCCTGTACACGAACAAGGCCAAGCCGCTCGACATGAATAGCCTTGCCGGCAAGAACATCGAGACCGATGCCGCGCATGTCGCCTATTTCCCGTTCGACATCAAGCCATCGTCCAACATCGAGAGCAGCCTCAAGAAGCTCGACCTCGGGCGCATCGACGGCTTCATCTTCGCGGACAACGCCTCCGACCCGATCATCAAGGCGAACAACCTCGCCAACGTCAAGCGGCAGCTGTACAAGCGCTTCGATGTCAAGATCATCCTGCCGAAGGGCGGCAAGAGTGCGGCGACGGACAAGTTCCTGAGCGAAGCGATCAAGAAAATGCGCGACAGCGGCCAGTTCGCCAGGATCATGGATCCCATCGACAGACCGTTTGCCGATTAATCGGCTCCTGGCAATCCCCGGGAGGCGATCGCGGCCGCCGGCCTGCTGCCGGCGGCCGCGGTCGCCTCGGCTGACGAATCACCGGCAATGAGGTACAAAATGCGATATCTGGGAACGATTAGCGGGCGCCTGGCCCTGATGTTCGTGGTCATCGTCACCCTCGTCCTGTCCGCCTCGGGCGGCATCAGCTACTACCAGGCGGTCAAGGACAAGAATCAGCAGGTGGAAAGCGCCCTCTCCAGCGTGGCGGCGCGCCTGCAGATTTCGCTTCCGACCATCATGTGGAACCTCGACCAGGATCTGCTGATCAAGACGCTGACTTCCGAGGCCAATTCCGACCTGATGCATTTCCTCGTGGCGAACGACGAGTCCGGCAAGGTGATGGGCGGCGCGGTTCGCGCGGCGGACGGCAGGATCCTCGCCGCATCCGCGATGCCCGAGTCGGCCGGCCCGGTGCGCAAGATCGAAATCCACTACGACAACGCCGGCAAGCCGGCCCGCGTCGGCACGGTCACGGTCGCGGTGTCCACCGCGACGCTGGATGCGACCCTGCAAAAGAACCTGTACTGGCTGATCGGCCAGATCGTCGCGCTTGACATCATCATCATCGTTGCGCTTTCGGCCGGCATTGCAGCCGTCGTCGTGCGCCCGCTGGAGAACATCAAGAACGCCCTCAAGGATATCGCGGAGGGCGAGGCCAATCTCACCAAGCGCCTGACGGAGATCAAGGGCAATGAGTTCGGCGAGGTGGCGCACTGGTTCAACGTGTTCATTGCGCGCCTGCAGGAGGTGTTCCGGAGGATATCGGAGAATTCGGTCCAGCTGGGGCGCGCAGCCGAGGACACCTCGAACATCAGCGAGCGCGCCAATTCCGGCGTCCTGCAGCAGAAGGAGCTGACCGATGCCATGGCCGAATCGGTGCGCCGCGTCACGCAAAATGTTGCCGAGGTCAGCAAGAACGCCGAAATCGGATCGGATGCCTCGGCCGCCGCCGATACCGAAGCGCAGAAGAGCCGCCAGGTGATCGACGAATCGATACACAGCATCCAGGGGCTCGCCACGCAGATCAACGCCGCCGCCGGCGTCGTGCAGCAGCTGGCCGACGACACCAACCGGATCGACGGCATTCTCTCGGTCATCGCGGACATCGCAGACCAGACCAACCTGCTGGCCCTGAACGCCGCGATCGAGGCGGCGCGGGCGGGGGAGCAGGGGCGAGGCTTCGCGGTGGTTGCCGACGAGGTCCGCAAGCTTGCGGAACGCACCACGCACTCGACCCACGAGATTCGCGAAATGGTGGTGCGCATCAAGGAGGGCAGCCGCCGCGCGGTGGAGGCGATGGATGCCGGCAAGTCGAGCAGCGATATCGGCGTGAATTATGCCAACCAGGCCCAGAGCGCCATCGAGGGGATCATGGCCTCGATCACGCGGATTTCGCAGATGAACGCGCATATCTCGAAGGCCGCAAGCGAGCAGGACAGCGCCGTTTCCGCCATAGCCGACAACATCAACGATGTGGTCGGCAACGCAAAGCAAACGGCCGAGGTGTCGCGCCAGACTTCCCAGGCGAGCGAGGGCCTCGAGAGCCTCGCCGAGCAACTGCATCAGCTGGTCGTCCAGTTCAAGGTATAGGAAGCCGGATCAGCAAGGCAGAACGAACGCGCGCACGATTCGTCAGCCAGGTGCCCCGGGACGGGCACCCCTCCCGGGGGGCGGTTGCCGGCCGACCCCGCAGCCGCATCGTTTCGGCCGCTCATCCATGCATGACGCATCCCAATCCCCTTCGGGGGGATCTCCGGCGGGCGCCGCAGTTCGCGCTCAAGTTCGGCCGGCAGGGGCCGATATCCGGTACATGCCTGTCAAGCTCATCGTCCCCCTGGCGATTTGGAGCCACATGAAAAACAGAGAGATACAAGCATGTTCGTAATCGCCGGCTATGTCATCGTTCTGGCCGCAGTGTTCGGTGGCTTCGTCATGGCCGGCGGACACGTCGCCTCGCTGTTCCAGCCGGTCGAGCTGATCATGATCGGCGGCTCCGCGCTCGGCGCCTTCTTCGTCGCCAATTCGCCGAAGACCGTCAAGGCGACGCTGAAGGCCCTGCCCAGCCTGCTGAAGGGATCGAAGTTCAACAAGGCCCTCTACATCGACCTGCTCTCCATGCTCTACGAGATCCTGTCCAAGGTGCGCAAGGAAGGCCTGATGTCGATCGAGTCGGACGTGGAGAACCCTGAGGCCAGCCCGGTTTTTTCGAAATATCCCGGCATCCAGCACGATCACCATGCCATCGAGTTCCTTACCGACTACATGCGCATGATGGTGGGCGGCAACCTCAACGCCTTCGAGATCGAGAACCTGATGGACAACGAGATCGAGACGCACCATCACGAGGGCGAAGTGCCGATCCATGCCCTGTCCAAGCTCGCCGACGGCCTGCCGGCCTTCGGCATCGTCGCGGCGGTGATGGGCGTGGTGCACACCATGGAGTCGGTCGGTCTGCCCCCGGCGGAGCTGGGCAAGCTGATCGCCGCCGCCCTGGTCGGCACCTTCCTCGGCATCCTGCTCTCCTACGGCTTCGTCGCGCCGCTGGCTTCCCTGCTCGAGCAGAAGCTGCACGAGTCGACCAAGATGTTCCAGTGCATGAAAGTGACCCTGCTCGCCAGCATGAATGGCTACGCCCCGCAGGTGGCCGTCGAGTTCGGCCGCAAGGTGCTCTATTCCACGGAGCGGCCCGGCTTCCGCGAGCTGGAGGACGAGGTGAAGCAGAGGAAGGGCAAGTGAGCGCCGTCCGCCCGGCCGTCCGAAGGGCGGCACGGCCAACGACATGGAGCGTGTTTCCTGCGAACTACCGTCACCCCCGCCCGCGAGGCGGGGGTTGGGGGGGGCATAAGTGAGCGACGACACCCAGCAGCCGATCGTCGTCAAGCGGATCAAGAAGGGCGGCGGCGGCGGACACGGCGGCGCCTGGAAGATCGCCTACGCCGATTTCGTCACGGCGATGATGGCCTTCTTCCTGCTGATGTGGCTGCTCGGCTCAACCACCAAGGGCGACCTGCAGGGCATTGCCGACTACTTCTCCACGCCGCTCAAGGTCGCCATGCAGGGCGGATCCGGCTCGGGCGATGCCTCCAGCGTGATCAGGGGCGGCGGCAAGGACCTGACGCGCACCGCCGGGCAGGTCAAGCAGGGCGAGATCAAGGCGGAGAGAAAGACCATCAACCTGCAGGCGCTGAAGGCCGAGCTGGAGCGCAAGGAGCGCGAGCGGCTGGGCGAGCTCAAGGACAGGATCGAGAAGGCCATCGAGGCCAATCCCGCGCTCGGCCAGTACCGCAAGCAGCTCCTGCTCGACATAACCAACGAGGGCCTGCGCATCCAGATCGTGGACGAGAAGAACCGGCCCATGTTCGACCTGTCGAGCGCCGAGGTGAAGCCCTACATGCGCGACATCCTGCGCGAGATCGGCCGCGCGCTCAACGACGTCGACAACAGGATCGCGCTGGCCGGGCACACCGACGCCAAGCCTTTCGCCGGCGGCGACCGGGGCGTCGGCAACTGGGAGCTGTCGGCCAGCCGTGCCAACGCCTCGCGCCGCGAGCTGATCGCCGGCGGCATGGAGGAGGCCAAGGTGCTCCGCGTCGTCGGCCAGGCCTCGACCGTGCTGTTCGACAAGGCCGACCCCTTCAACCCGCAGAACCGGCGCATCGGCATCGTCGTGCTCAACAAGCGCACCGAGGAGGCCATCCTCGGCGACGGCCTGATGCCGCCCGAGCCGCCGGCCTCCGGCGCGGACAGGAAAACCTGAGCATGAAAGCCCTGCCATCCGCAGACACGCCTCTCGCCTCCGCCGCGGCCGGACCGGGTACCGACACGGCTCGCAGAAGCGAGGCGGCGCAGGTGCGGGAATTCGAGTTCACGGCGGCCGATTTCGAGCGCGTGCGCAAGCTCATCCACGAGCACGCCGGCATCGCCCTGACGTCGGCCAAGCAGGACATGGTCTATAGCCGCCTGGCGCGGCGCCTGCGCGCCGTCGGCGACAGGACCTTCGCCCAGTATCTCGCGCGCATCGAGCGCGGCGACCGGCGGGAATGGGAGGTCTTCGTCAATTCGCTGACCACCAACCTGACGGCGTTCTTCCGCGAATCCCATCATTTCGAGACGCTGGCCGAGCATCTTGCCGGCATCGGCACCAAGCGGCCGATCCGCATCTGGTGCAGCGCGGCGTCCACCGGCGAGGAGCCCTACTCGATCGCCATGACGGCGGTGGATGCCTTCAACAGTCCCGCGCCGCCGGTCTCCATCCTGGCGAGCGACCTCGACACCCATGTGCTCACGCACGGCCAGGCCGGCCTGTATGCCGAGGAGCGCATCGAGAAGCTGCCGCGCGAGACGGTAGCGCGGTTTTTCGTGAAAGGCGCCGGTCCGGGCACGGTGCGCGTGCGGCCCGAGCTGCAGCGGCTGATCGCCTTCCAGCAGATCAATCTGCTCGATCAGAACTGGCCCGTGCAGGGGCCGCTGGACGTCATCTTCTGCCGCAACGTGATGATCTATTTCGACAAGCCGACGCAGTACCGCATCCTGCAGCGCTTCCGGCCGCTGCTGAGAGAGGACGGGCTGCTGTTTGCCGGCCACTCTGAGAGTTTCCTGCATGCCGGCGACCTGTTCCGTCCGGTGGGGCGCACCGTGTATGTCCCCGTCGCGGCCGGTCGCTGAAGGCGCGGGCGGCGCCGGGGAGCCGTTCGAATGATCCGCGTGCTGGTGGTGGACGATTCCGGCATCTGGCGGCTGATGCTCGCGGAAATCATCAATGCCGCGCCGGATCTGAAGGTGGTCGGCACGGCGCCGGATGCGCAGGCGGCGCGCGAACTGGCGCAGGCGCTCAATCCCGACGTGATGACCCTGGACATCGAGATGCCGGGTATGGACGGGATCGAATACCTGCAGCAGCTGATGCGCCGGCGGCCGATGCCGGTGGTGATGTTCTCCGCCTTCGGCGCGCCCGGCTCGGACAAGGCGCTGAAGGCGCTGGAACTCGGCGCCGTCGACGTGATCGAGAAGCCGGCGGGCGCCGGGGCGGAAGCCCTGCGGCGCTGCGGCGAAGACATCCGCGAACGCATCCGTGCCGCCGCCGCATCGCGCGTGGGCACCCGGCCGGAAGAAGCGCGGGAAGCGGCGCCGGCCATCCTGCCCGCCGCCGTGCTGGGCAAGAACCCCGGCCGCCTGGTCGCCATCGGCGCCTCGACCGGCGGCACCGAGGCCATCAGGGAAGTGCTGACGCGCCTGCCGGCGACGATGCCGGGCATCGTCATCGTCCAGCACATGCCGGAATCGTTTACCGGTTCCTTCGCCAAGCGCCTCGACGGCATGTGCCGCCTGCACGTCAAGGAGGCCGCGCACAATGAGCGCATCCTGCCCGGCACGGCCTATATCGCGCCGGGCCACTCGCATCTGGCGGTGCGCCGCATCGGCACGCAGTACGTCACCGAACTCTCGCGCGGCGAACCGGTGAACCGGCATCGCCCCTCGGTGGATGTGCTGTTCCATTCTGTCGCCGAAGCGGCCGGGGCCAATGCCGTCGGGGTGCTGCTGACCGGCATGGGCAAGGACGGCGCGCCGGGCATGCTGGCGATGCGGCGGACGGGCGCCTGGAACATCGCCCAGGACCAGGCTTCCTGCGTGGTCTGGGGCATGCCGCGCGAGGCGGTGGCGCTGGGTGCGGTAAACGAAAGCCTGCCCCTGCTTCAGATCCCGGCCGGCATCGTCGCCCGCCTCGTCGCCGAAAAGGCCGCCTGAAAGTCAGTCTCCGGAGCACGGCGGCGCAGTTCCCGGGCCATCGCGCGGCCTATTACCAAGGAAATATTTCCCTAAAGCCGTTACAGGAAGTGCCGTTATTTCAAATCATAAGGCAGGCCGGGGGCCTCGTGCCGTCGGCCGAAGATGCAGGAGACCGAACATGAACCATACGGGCACGACGGCAAAGATCATGATGGGATTCATCCTGCTGGGCCTGGGCCTGGCGGGGGCGGGCATGCTGGCCGCGCACCTGTCCGGCGCGACGCCGGGCGTGGGTGCCGTGACCTTCTACCTGGCCGCAGGGCTGGCGGCCGGCCTGCTGCCCTTCTATTTCCTGAAATCCAGCCTGCTCGAGCCGCTAGCGGAACTCAGACGCACCATCCAGTCCACACGCAGCGACGGCGACCTGTCGCGCCGCTCATCGGTGGCGGGCTGCGCGGCGACGCAGGAGGCGGCCAGGGCCTTCAACGATCTGATGGACAGCTTTCAGGGCATAGTCGGCAAGGTCTGCTTCAATTCCATGCAGGTGGCCGAGGCGGCCGAGGTCCTCATCCGCGAGGCGAACAACGTTGCCGGCGGCTCCGGCCGGCAGCGCAGCGCAGCCGAAGCCACCATGCATGCCATGGACGAGATGAACGCCGGCATCAACCTGGTGGCGGAGAACGCCAATACGACCGCCGCCAATGCCCAGTCGGCGCGCGAACTGTCGAAGCAGGGCGCCGACATCGTCGACCGGGCCTCCGCCGAGATCGAACGCATCGCCCGCTCGGTCGAGCAGTCGGCCCAGGTGGTGGCGGCGCTGGGCGAGCGCTCGCAGGCCATCTCCGGCATCGTGCGCACCATTCACGACATCGCCGACCAGACCAACCTGCTGGCGCTCAACGCCGCCATCGAGGCGGCGCGCGCGGGCGAGCAGGGCCGCGGCTTCGCCGTGGTGGCCGACGAGGTGCGCAAGCTGGCCGAGCGGACGACCGCCGCCACCGGCGAGATCGGCGCCATGATCGGCGCCATCCAAAGCGAGACGCAGACGGCGATCTCCAGCATCCAGCAGGGCAGCGCGCAGGCGCGATCGGGGGCGGAACTCGCCCACCGGGCGGCCGATTCGCTGCAGCAGATCAACCTGGGCGCCCAGGAAACCATGGAGAAGGTCAAGGCCATCGCCGCCGCCATCCAGCAGCAGAGCGCCAACGGGCAGAACATCACCGGCCACGTGCACGACATCCTCGGCATGGCGGAGGAGAACAATTCGACGGCCGCCCGCGCCCTGCAGGAGGCCGGCCAGCTCGAGACCCTGGCGCTCAACCTGAAGGAAATCAGCAACGTCTTCCGCCTCGGCGAGCGCGGCGAGCAGGCGATGGCCATCCACCGCCGCATGCCGGCGATCGCGCAGAAGGCGGCGCAGGACATCGGCCGCACCCTGGAGGCGGCCGTCAAGGCGGGCCAGATCCGGCTCGAGGACCTGTTCGACCACAATTACGCGCCTATCCCCAACACCAGGCCGCAGAAGTACTCGAGCCGGTTCGACGCGCTCACCGACAAGCTCTTCCCGCCCGTGCAGGAGCCGATCCTGGAGGGCGGCCGGGAAATCGCCTATGCCGGCGCGGTGGACGTGAATGGCTATTTCCCGACGCACAACCGGCGCTATTCGCAGCCGCTGACCGGCGACGAAAAGGTCGATTTCGTGAACAACCGCACCAAGCGCATCTTCAACGACCCGGTCGGCAAGAAGAGCGCCAGCCACGAACAGCCATTCCTGCTGCAGACCTATCGCCGCGATACCGGCGAGGTCATGCACGATCTCTCGGTGCCGATCTACGTGCAGGGGCAGCACTGGGGCGGCTTCCGCCTGGGCTACCGGACGGAGTGAAGGAAGCGCGCCCCCGGCGGCGCATCAGAACACAACAAAGGGAGAGAGAGAACATGCAACACGTCGCGTTCATGCTGCGTCCGGCCGTCTCGCTCCTGGCGAACTGGCGCCTGCGGGCGAAATTCCTGCTCGTCGGCGCCGTCGCCGGCCTGGCGGCAGGCTATCTGCTGCTGTCGACGGCGGGAGGCGCACGCACGGCGGCAGGCCTCGCCGGCGTCGGCCTCGCCGGCTACCTCTGGCTGGCCGTCCATGCTTCGCTGCGCGAGGCCCTGCGCGAGGCGAGCGAAGGGGCCGCGCGGATTGCCGCGGGCGAGCTCGGCGTGCGGCTCGAACCGCGCGGCGAATGCGGCGAAATCGCGCGGGCCCTGAATGCCGTCGCGCTGGCGACGGGCGAACGGGTGCGCCGCCTGCAGGCGTGCACCGCCGAGCTGGAGGCCCTCTCGGCCGGCCTGGCCGAGACGACGCGGCGCATCGATGCCGAGGCGCGGGCGCAGAGCGGCGCTACCGCCACGGTGGCCGGCGCCGTCGAGCAGGCGAATGCCGTCCTCGGACGCGTCGCCGGCGGCGCACTGGAAATCGGCGCGTTGTCGTCCGCCGCGCGCGAGAAGACCGCGCAGGGCAACGAATGCCTGTCGGCCATGATGGGCGAGATCGACGTGATCGACGAGTCGGTGAGCGAGATCGAGCGCAATGCGGGCGTGTTCATCGAGAATACGCGCTCCATCGCCGAGATGACCCGCCAGGTGAAGGACATCGCCGACCAGACCAACATGCTGGCGCTCAACGCGGCCATCGAGGCGGCGCGCGCCGGCGAGCAGGGGCGCGGCTTTGCCGTGGTGGCCGACGAGGTGCGCAAGCTGGCCGAGAAATCGGCCCATGCCGCAGCCCGGATCGATGGCGTGACGCATGCCCTTGGCGCCAAGACGGCCGATGTCGAGGGGGCGATCCGGCGCGGGCGCGAATCCCTCCGGCGCGGCCAGGACGGCATCGAGGCGTTCGCCGTCGTCCTCTCCGAAGCCAGCAGCTCGGTGGCCCAGGCCAGCTCGGGCATGGAGAGCATCGCCGTGGCCGCCGGCGAGCAGACGGCGGCCGGCCGCGGCATGGCGGAGAGCGTCGGCTGCATGGTCGAGCTGGCCGGCGCGCGGGCTGCCGCCATCGAAGGCGCCAATGCGCAGGCGCTCCGCCTGGAGCGCCTCTCCCGCGACCTCAACGCCACCGTGCACGAATTCCGCCTCTGAGCGGCCGTCACGCCCGGCAAGGGGAAGGCGGCGTCCTGGCGCTTCAAGGTTTCAAGCGAAGAAACCAAGGCACGAAAAAAAAGACACTGAATCGAGACCGGACGCCCTCGTGCTTTTGAGTCTTCGTGCGAGGCGTTTTGTGCTTTTCAGAGCCCCGTCCGCGGCGGCCAGCAAGCGCTTGATTGTTGCGGCTTGAACAATATATCATCCAAAAAAACGTTCCGGAATGCCTCGGCGTGCCGCGGACGACAAATACGACGATTCCCTTTTCTCCTGCCCCGAAACTGCAGGCAAGTGTGCTGCGCGAACCCGTTCGCGCAGAGAGGACACCATGAGCTTGCTGACACAGGATTGCGCCGAACTGAGAGAGGATGGTTTCGCCAGGATGTGGCTGTGCCGCCTCCTGAAGCCGACCATCGGCAAGAAGTTCCTGCTGATCTTTTCCATCCTGGCCGTCACCGCCGTGGCGAACTGGCTGGCGGTCGAGGCGATGCTGTCGAACATGCGCGGCACCACCGCGCTGGTGAATGCCGCGGGCAGCCTGCGCTGGCTGAGCCAGCGCATCCAGCTCGATGCGGCCAGGATCGTCTTGGGAAACGAGGGCCGGCGCGCGGCCCTCTTCGCCGACCTGTCCAGGATGAACGAGACGATCCGCTCGCTGGAGCATGGCGGCAGCACGGGCGGCATGACCCTCAGGGGCCTGCCCGAGGCGCTGCAAGCCGACATCGCCGTGATACGCCGCGCCAGCGGCGATTTCGGACGCGATGCCGAGGCGCTGCTCGCCGCACCCCGGGCGGACCCCGCCCGGGGCCTGCGCCGCATGCAGGAGCAGGGCAACGTCATCCTGAGCACGGCTGACGCGATCGCCTCCGCCCTGACCCTGGAATCGCAGCGCATCGAGGCCGGGGCGCGCCAGTACCTGCTGCAGCTGGGGCTGCTGGACCTGGCCATCCTCGTTGCGGTGCTGCTGGTCGTCCGCCTGCGCGTGGTCTATCCGTTGAGGCGGCTGGCTGCCGTCAGCCGCGGCTTCGCCCGCGGGCAGCGCGGGCTGCGCAGCGGCTTCCGTTCGCTCGACGAGATCGGCCTTCTGGCCAGGGCCTTCGACGACATGGCCGACGAGATCGAGCGCGACCTGCGGCAGCTGGCCGCCGGCGCGGAGGAACTGGGCCGGCGCGAAGCGGTGCTGCGCAAGTTCTCCTCGGCCGTGGAGCACAGTCCGGTGCCGGTGATGATCACCGATGCGACCGGGGCCATCGAGTACATCAACCCGAAGTTTGCCGAGACCACGGGCTACGCGCCCGAGGAGGCGCTCGGCCGGCGGCCGGCCATCCTGAAGTCCGGCCGGACGCCGCCGCGCGTCTACCAGGAACTGTGGCAGACGCTGCTGTCGGGACGGGAGTGGCACGGCGAGTTCCTCAACCGCAGGAAGGACGGCGCCCTGTACTGGGAGGAGGCCAGCATTGCCCCGGTGCGCGACGCGGCCGGGCGCATCGCGCATTTCGTCGCCGTCCTGGAGGACGTCACCGAGCGCAAGCGCGCCGAGGAGGCCATCGCCGGCCTGAATGCCGAGCTGGAGCGGCGCGTGGCCGAGCGCACGCGCCAGCTCAGCGAGTCGAACCGCGAGCTGGAGGCCTTCAGCTATTCGGTGTCCCACGACCTGCGCGCGCCGCTGCGGGGCATCAACGGCTTCGCCAGCCTGATGGCGGAGACCTGCACGGGCTGCGACAAGTCCGAACCCGTCGAGTTCCTGGAGCGAATCCGCAAGGCAAGCGTGCGCATGGGCAGCCTGATCGACGACATGCTCGACCTCTCGCGCGTGGCGCGCAAGAGCATCGTCGTCGAGGCGCTCGACCTGTCCGCCATGGCCCGCTCGGTCCTCGACGACCTGGCGGCGGCCGAGCCCGCGCGCCGGGTGGAGACCGAGGTGCAGGACAAACTCTATGCCGACGGCGATGCGATCCTGCTGCGCGCCGCCCTGGAGAACCTGCTCGGCAACGCCTGGAAGTTCACGGCACAGCGCGAGCCGGCGCGCATCCGCTTCGGCTGCACCGAGGAAGGCGGCGAGCGGGTGTTCCAAGTGCAGGACAACGGCGCCGGCTTCGACATGAAGTACGCCGACAAGCTGTTCGGCGTCTTCCAGCGCCTGCACGCCTTGCAGGACTACGAAGGCAACGGCATCGGCCTGGCCATGGTGTACCGCATCGTCGGGCTGCACGGCGGGCGCATCTGGGCCGAAGGCGCGCCGGGCGCGGGCGCCACGTTCCATTTCACGCTCGGCGAACGCGCGCGGCGGGATTGAGTCGCCCGGGCTCCTGTGCCTTGCCGTGTTCGCCGATGCCATGCATAATGAATACTTTCTTTGCCAAATCGATCCAGACGGCAGTAATCATCATGACGACGCCTCTCTCGCGATTGAATCGACACATTCTTTCCAATCCGGCCTATCCGCTGCCTCCCGAGTAAGGGGAGTCGATTTCATTCGTTAGCAATCACCACCCGTGTTTCGCCGCTCTGCGCTACTGCCGGTTCTCGCTGCGCTCCTGCCAGCTGCAGCATGTGCCTATGACGCGTCGAGCCTGGTGGCGTCCTCTAAGGGCACCCTCCCGCTAATACTGACAGTCCCTCATGACGGCGGCGAATACCTTGGCCCTCTGCCGGTACGAACGAAAGGCGCGCTGGTGCGAGATGCAGGTACGCGGGATCTCGCTGAACGCGTGGCGTCACGCCTTGAAGAGCGTCTCGGCAAGCGGCCATACATGGTTATTGCCAAGTTCAGTCGAAAGTATCTTGACGCGAACCGCCCAGAACAGGATGCAATGGAATCACAGGACGCGCTTCCGGCGTACCGCGCGTACCACGGTCAGATTGCCGCATTTGTCTCCGAACTCAGAGTGAAATTCCCGTCCGGAGCGCTGCTTGTGGATGTACACGGCCAATCCGATGATCCGAACACGACGTTTCGAGGCACTCGCGCAGGCTTGACGGCAAAGGCCTTGCTCGATCGCTTCGGTCCATCCGCACTCCAAGGCGAGAAAAGCATCATCGGTGTCATCTCCGCGTTGCCCGAGAGCGAGCCGAGGCAAGGAAGAGCGGACATCAGGGAATAACGCACATGACCATACTTTTCAAGAGGATGTTGTTTGGCCTGATCGCCTCGTTAGCGCTTTGGTACTCGGTCGGCAACGCCCAGACCGATTCGGCCGATATCCCGAAATACTTGGCACTCGCTCGCGAGCTGGTTGAGAGCACCAAGCCTGAAGACAACCGATACAGCCTTGGAAGCCAATTCATCGGCTTTCCGGGAGACTCGGACCCCAGCAAGCACTCGGTAAAGGCCGACTGTTCAGGATTTCTGCTCGCGATATTCGAGAGAGCCAAGTTGCCGACGCAATCCCGGATGGAGTATCTACCCGGCACTCCCCGAAGAAGGACGCGGCCTGCTGCGGAAGACTTTGTCTACTCCATCGAAACGGGAAACGGCTTCACGCGGATACGGAATGCCAGGGACATCAAGCCGGGGGACGTGCTGGCGCATGCGATGCTGAATGTCCAGGATCAAAGGCAGACGGGAACAACCGGCCATGTGTTCCTGATCGACAGCTATCCGAAGGCTATCGAGCCAAGAGATCCGCTCGTTACGGGTACTCAGCAATTCGAAGTCTCCATCATTGATTCGAACGAGGAGTATGTTGGCGCGGACGACACAAGGTTGGCTGACCCGTCCAACAAGATCAAAGGGCTCGGCAGGGGAACGATTCGCATCTACGTCGATCCGCACGGAGAGCTCGTTGGATGGGCGAGAACCTTCAAGACTGCAAAGAAGTTCTTTTCCTACGATCCGCGCTTCCCCTCCGATACGAAACCCCGCAAAGCGGCCATAGGTAGGCCCTTATCAGGAAGCTGAGCCTTGCGGATGTGCAGGCAGCGATGAAGGTTATGTTGCGAGCGCGAAGCGGCCACGACATGAACCGGTTGTTGAACAAGCCCAGCGGACGCGCCAAAAGCGGCTAGCCTCTGAGCTGGACGTTGGGCGTTTTATTTGGAGGTAATCATGATTCGAGCATGTGTTGCATTCCTTGTTTGTTTTTCGCCGGCTCTTGTCTTCGGGCAAGTGTCGTTTCCGCAGCTACCGCAGCCGATAGCAGCGTTCGCCTTCGAGGATAAGGATTGGCGCATCGAGGCGACAACGACGCCCAAAAGAGCGCCGCTATACCATGCACCGACGCCTACGTCCATTCCCGGCGCGCGGGTGATAAAGACGCTCGAGCTCAAGGCACTTCTCGAAGCAAACAAGAACGTAGTGGTTGTCGATGTCCTCGATTCCAAGACTCGAAAATCTATTCCCGGCGCCTTCTGGATGCCCGGCGCCGGCGATGGTCAATTTTTCGCCGCAGAGACAAGCAGGTTTTCTGCGGCGTTAGAAAAACTTACCGGCGGTGACAAGACCCGACCGATCGTTTTTCTTTGCCTCAGCTCCGAGTGTTGGCTTTCTTACAACGCCTCACTGCACGCGCTCGAAGCCGGGTACAAAGATGTTATTTGGTATCGTGGCGGGACCAACTCTTGGACGGGCGCGAGTCTCGAATGGAAGAAACTCGAAAGCGTCAGTTGGTAGCCAGCGTCATGGCTGCACAAATGCCGCACAGATGCTATTTCCTGGCTGGAGAAATTTCATTTCGGGAATGGGGAATTCGGCCGAGACACAACCCGGCGGTGCAGTGGGCGTAGCGCGATAGAGCCGCGCAGCGCCCCTGACCTTGAACGTTCTGCCGGTAGTGGCCGGCGCTCTGCTTCGGGTGCGAGTAGGGGGAGTCCATTTCATTCGTTCGGTCGCAAAACATTGGATATGTCGAGCAAAACTCACTTCATTCTTTATGTTGCTGATCAGGCCAGGAGCGCATCGTTCTATAGAGCTGCTTTAAATATGGAGCCGCGCCTTGATGCGCCGGGGATGACTGAATTCCTGCTTCCTGGCGGTGCGGTGCTTGGTCTGATGCCTGAGTCTGGCATTCGGAGATTGCTGGGTTCTGCTTTGCCTGATCCGGCGCGGGGCACGGGAATTCCTAGGGCTGAGCTGTATTTGCTAGTCCCCAATCCGGATGAATCGCACAAGCGCGCACTTGCGGCGGGTGCAGCAGAGCTAAGTCCTCTGTGCGCGCGAAACTGGGGCCATTCGGCAGCGTATTCCCTTGATCCAGACGGGCATGTGCTTGCATTTGCTCGTGATGCCGAGGGCTGGAACATGGCTCCTCTAGAAACACAGTTCAAGTGATCGACTGAAGTGAAGTCCTGATTAGTGAAACCTCAGCTTCGTCATTCCGGGCAAGCGAAGCGCGACCCGGAATCCAGAGCTGCTGTTGAAAAAGTCCCTGGATTCCGGGTTCCACCCTTCGGGCGGCCCCGGAATGACGGCTTCGATGGGACACTTGGCCATGTGCTGAGGTTTGTCGCTAATCGGGAGTGAAGTTATCAAGCGGGTTGTGCGGTGGCGACGAGTTCCATGCCCATTTTCCCGGCGCGCTTGAGCGAGCTGCCGGAGGACTCTCGGTCAGCACGGACCGCCTGCAGGCTGCGCTTGCAGATCCCCTCCGCGGCTGCGCCGGCAGTTCGCTCTTGTTCCCCTTTGCCCCGCCCCCATCCGGAGGGCATGGCTCGAAAAGTCAGCCTCCCCGATACGGCGATGCGCCTTCGGTCAGGCGCAGACGGAAATAATCAGTCCTAAAGGTTTTCAGTCCAGCGGCCGATAGCAGTCGCATAACACGATCCAACCGCGTCACCCAGACAGCGTGATGCGGCCTTTTCCGCCATTTCAACGAATGCAGCCCCGCAACGGCGCCTGCCCTTGCCGCGGCTCGCCCATCGAAAGGAGAACCACCATGTTCGGCAAGCTGACTGTTGCAAAACGCATGGCGCTGGGCTTCGGCGCGGTGATGCTGCTGCTGATTGCCGTGTCCTGGCTCGGCATCGGCAGCATGGACAGGCAGCATGCCCTGCTCGCGGACATCACCGGGGACAAGTGGAACAAGGTGCACCTGCTGCAGCAGGGCCTGGCCGGAGTGAACGAGATCGGCATCGCCGCGCGCGACATGACGCTGATGGCGACCGGGGACGGCCGGCAGTCGGCGAAGGAGCGCGTCCTGGCCGGACGCGCCGCGATCGGCCAGGCCTGGGACGCCCTGAAGCCCATGCTGAACCAGCCCCGCGGCAAGGAGATGTTCGAGCGGATTCTCGAAGCACGCACGCGCTACATCGAGACGCAGAACGAAGTCGTCCGGCTGGTCGAATCCTCCCGGCTGGAGGAGGCGCGCGCCTTCCTCACCGGGGACTTCCGCCGAGCCGCAGTCGACTATCGCCAGCGCGTGAACGATCTGGCCGCCTTCCAGGGGGAAACGATGGACAGAAGCGCGCAAGAGGCCGAGGCGGACTATGCCCGGGCGCGCCTCACGATGCTCGGCATGGTGGTGCTGGCGCTGCTGCTGGCGGGGGGGATCGGAGTGTGGATCATCGGGTC
>CAYYXS010000006.1:0-92574 GCA_964475635.1 uncultured Rhodocyclaceae bacterium | reverse complement strand
CAGCGCGGCGACGCGGGAGGCGGCCGACACGGCCCGGCGCCTCGAACAGCTCGCCGCCGGGACGCGCGCCGCCGTGGCCGCGTTCAGGGTGTGAGACGGGCACCGCGGGCACATGGATTGTTCCGCTGAAACAACGGGTTGCATGGGCGGCGGCGGATTCCTCAAGCTTGCCCCCGGGATGCCGATAACCCTATCAATGCCTGCGCAAACAGCGAGCGGCCTGGAGATCACAGTTTTCGGAAGGAAAAAGCAAAATGTCTGAACTCCTGAAAAACATCGATGCGCGAACCAAGCTGGCGGGAACGAACAAGCTCGAACTGCTGTTGTTCACCCTGGGCGCCGACGGCCGCACCGGCCGCCGTGAAACCTTCGGCATCAATGTCTTCAAGGTGCGCGAAGTGATGCGCACGCCGGCGATCACCGCCGCGCCCGAGATGCCCGATGCGGTGAAGGGCATGGTCAGCCTGCGCGGCAACCTGGTGCCGGTGGTGGACCTGGGCCGCTACGCCCATGTCGGCGATGGCCAGCCGCGCGACATCATGATCGTCACGGAGTACAACGGCCACACCCAGGGCTTCCTGGTCGAGGCGGTGGACACCATCCTGCGGCTCGACTGGGCGCAGATGAAGGTGCCGCCCGAAATGCTGACCGCCCGCATGGGCGGCCTGGTGACGGCCATCACCGAGCTGGCGGACGGCCGCCTGGTGATGCTGCTCGACGTCGAGAAGGTGCTCTCGGAGACCACGCACTTCGACGACGAGCTGATCTACCGGGACATCAAGCCGATCGGCCGCAGCGACGCCCTGGTGGTGTTCGCCGACGATTCCTCGGTGGCGCGCAAGCAGGTGCAGACGACGCTCGAGCGCATGGGCGTGAATTTCGTCGCAGCCATCAACGGCCGCCAGGCCTGGGATGAGCTGCAGAAGCTGGCCAGCTACGCCGAATCCCTCGGCCGCAGGGCGTGCGACGTGGTGAACCTGGTGCTGACGGACATCGAGATGCCGGAGACCGACGGCTACATGCTCACCAAGCTGATCAAGAGCGATCCGCGCTTTGCCGGCATTCCCGTGCTGATGCACTCGTCGCTTTCCGGCATGTCCAACCAGCAGCTCGGCCGCTCCGTCGGGGTCGACGAATACGTCTCCAAGTTCGAACCGCAACAACTTGCCGCCACCGTCGCCCGGCTGCTGGAGCAGCCGGGCGTGCTTGCCGCCGCCTGACAAACCGCGAGAACGCCCATGGACCGCACCGACACATCCCTGCTCGAAAACGTCGACGCCCGCACCAAGCTGGCGGGCTCCAACCGCATGGAGATCCTGCTGTTCTCGCTGGGCACCCGCGAGATCTTCGGCATCAACGTGTTCAAGGTGCGCGAGGTCACGCGCACGCCGATGATCACCCGCTCGCCCAACATGCCCTCCGGCGTGGAAGGCCTGATTTCCCTGCGCGGCAACGTCATCCCGGTCGTGTCGCTGGCCAAGGCGCTCGGCCTCTCCGGCACGCCGCAGGAGCAGGGCGGCACCATGATGGTCACCGAATACAACAAGCGCATCCTCGGCTTCCTCGTCAGCGGCGTGGACCGCATCATCCGCGTCGAATGGGGCAAGGTGCGCGCGCCCGACGGTCTGGTCCCCCCGACGCAGAGCTTCATCACCGCCATCACGGAACTGCCCGAGGAGGTGAGCGCCGGGCAGAAGAGCCGGCTCGTCTCCATCCTCGACGTCGAGCAGATCATGGCGACGACCTTCGGCGAGCCGCCGGTGACCGGCGTGACGCCGGTGATGGACGACGTGGAGCACCACATCTTCTTCGTGGACGACTCCTCGGTGGCGCGCAAGAAGATCACGGAAGTGCTCGACAAGATGGGGGTCAGCCACAAGCATGCCCTGAACGGCCAGGAGGCCTGGACGCGGCTCTCCGGAATGGCGGCGCATGCGCAGCTGACCGGCGCGAGCCTGGCCGACGAGCTGGACATCATCCTGGTCGACGCCGAGATGCCGGAAATGGACGGCTACGTGCTGACGCGCCACATCAAGAGCGACCCGCGCTTCGACGGCATCCCGGTGGTGATGCATTCCTCGCTGTCGTCCGAGGCCAACCGCGCCATGGGCAAGAGCGTCGGCGTGGACGCCTACGTGGCCAAGTTCGATTCGGAGATTCTGGCCGACACGCTGCGGCCGCTGCTGGGCAAGACGAAGGCGAACAAGGGATAGCAACGAAGGAGACAACAATGCCGGACATGAAAATGAAGTTCCTGGTCGTGGACGATTTCTCGACGATGCGGCGCATCGTGCGAAACCTGCTCAAGGAGCTGGGCTTCAACAACGTGGACGAGGCCGAGGATGGCGCCGTCGCCTACGGCAAGCTGACCGGGGAGGTCTTCGACTTCGTCGTCACCGACTGGAACATGCCGAACATGGACGGCCTCACGCTGCTGCAGCAGATCCGCGCCAATCCGCAGCTGAAGCACCTGCCGGTGCTGATGATCACTGCCGAGGCGAAGAAGGAGAACATCGTCGCCGCCGCCCAGGCCGGCGCCAGCGGCTACATCGTCAAGCCCTTCACGGCGGCGACCCTGAACGAAAAACTCAACAAGATCTTCGAAAAAATGGAGAAGGCGGCGGCCTGAGGCGCGCCGGCAAAGGAGAGCGAGATGGCGAAGCGATTCCGGTTTGACGATTCGGGCGACTCCGACGATCTGCAGGCGCTGTTCGACAGTATCGCCGCCCAGCCGGCGGCGCGCGTCGCCCAGGCGCCGCCCAGGGAACCCCTGGTCCAGGTGGTCGGCAGCACCGCGGCCATGGGCGATTCGCCCGAGCTGGAGGCGCTGTTCGACAGCGTCGCGGGGCAGATGAGCGCCAGCGGCCACGCGAAGGCGGCGGACGAGCCGCATGCAGGCGACAACGTATTCCAGCGCATCGGTCACATGACGCGGCAGCTGCACGACACGCTGCGCCAGCTCGGCTTCGACCGCGCGCTGGAAGAGGCGGCGAAGGCGATTCCGGACGCGCGCCAGCGCCTGGCCTACGTTGCGCAGATGACCGAGCAGGCCGCCAGCCGGGTGCTGAACGCGACCGATGTCGCCCGGCCCATCCAGGACAAGCTGCAGGCCGGGGCGGCCGGGCTGACCGGCCGCTGGGACCGCCTGTTCGGCGGGGACCTGTCGGTGGACGAGTTCAGGACGCTTGCCGCAGACACCCGCAACTACCTGCAGGCAGTGCCCGCGCAGACGGCGGCCACCAACGAGCAGCTGATGGAAATCATGATGGCGCAGGATTTCCAGGACCTTACCGGCCAGGTCATCAAGAAGATCGTCGACCTGGCGCAGCGCATGGAGTCCGAGCTGCTGCTGCTGCTCATCGAGGCGATGCCGGAAGGCATGAAGGCGGGCACGCCCGAGGGCCTGCTCAACGGCCCGGCGATGAATGCGCAGGGCCGCACCGACGTGGTGAACAGCCAGGAACAGGTCGACGACCTGCTGGAAAGCCTGGGATTCTGAAGGAGGACGAGCATGAGCGATTTTTCCGGAATGGAAGACCTGCTGCAGGATTTCCTGGTCGAGGCCACCGACCTGCTCTCGGGCGTGGACAACAAGCTGGTGGACCTGGAGAAGAGCCCGCACGACCGCGGGCTCCTCAACGACATCTTCCGCGGCTTCCATACCATCAAGGGCGGCGCCGGCTTCCTCAGCGCCGCCGAGCTGGTGACGCTGTGCCACCTGACGGAAAACCTGTTCGACAAGCTGCGCAACGGCGAACTCGAGGTGACGCCCGAGACCATGGACGTCATCATGGACGCCACGGCCACGGTGCGCACGATGTTCCACGCGCTCGAGCAGGGCGTGCAGCCGCAGGCGGCCGCCGACGAGCTGATCGCCAGCCTGAAGCAGGCCATTGCCGGCGAGGCGGCCGGTGCGAAGGCCAGTCCAGCCGCCCCGGCGCCGCCGGCAGCGGCTCCCGCGGTGCAGACGACGCCGACCGGTGCGCTGGACTGGAATGCCTACTACGAGGCCGTCACCGGCAGGACGCCCGCCGTCCCGGCCGAGGCGGGCCGCGGCATCCCGCAGCCGCCCAAGCCGGCGGAGGAAATCATCAAGGCGGCGATCGGCCGCCGCGCATCCGACAAGCCGGGCTACGCCGGGCCGGTGGGCCGGCGCGAGAGCGAGAAGGTGCGCGACAATTCCATCCGCGTCGACACCTCGCGGCTGGACCAGGTGCTCAACCTTTCCGGCGAGATCGGCCTGACGAAGAACCGCCTGAACAGCCTGCGCACGGATATCCTGGCCGGACAAGCCGGCGCGGAAACCCTGCAGGCGCTCGATGCCGCCGTGGGCCAGCTCGACTTGCTGGTCTCCGACCTGCAGAACGCCGTGATGAAGACGCGCATGCAGCCCATCGGCCGGCTGTTCCAGAAGTACCCGCGCATCGCGCGCGACCTGGCGCGCAATCTCGGCAAGGACGTCGAGCTGATCCTCGCCGGCGAGGACACGGAAATCGACAAGACGATGATCGAGGATCTTTCCGATCCGATCATCCACCTGATCCGCAATGCCGTCGACCACGGCGTCGAGTCGCCGCTCGAGCGCGCCGCGGCGGGCAAGCCGGAGAAATCCGAGGTGCGCCTGGAGGCGCGCCAGGAGGGCGACCACATCGTCATCCTGGTGGCCGACGACGGGCGCGGCATGAACGCGGAACGCCTGCGCGCCAAGGCGCTGGAAAAGGGCCTCATCAGCAACGAGGAAGCCAACACCATGGACGAGCGCCAGAGCTTCAACCTGGTGTTCCTGCCGGGTTTTTCCACGGCCTCGGCGGTGTCCGACGTGTCCGGCCGCGGCGTCGGCATGGACGTGGTGCGCACCAACATCCAGAAGCTGAACGGCAGCATCGAGATCAAGTCGGAACTGGGCAAGGGCACCTCCTTCGTCATCTCCCTGCCGCTGACGCTGGCGATCCTGCCGGTGCTGATCGTCAAGCTGGGCGAACAGCCCTTCGCCGTGCCGCTGTCGATGGTGCGCGAGATCCTGCCCATCGTGCCGGGCGAGGTGCAGGAAGTCGGCGGCCGCGCCACCATGGTGGTGCGCGGCGAGGTGCTGCCGCTGTATCCGCTGAACTACCTGATCGGCTGGCCGCAGGATCGCTCGCCCGAGTACGGCGTGCTGATGCAGACGGCGGAGTCGAGCTTCATCCTGGCCATCGACAGCTTTGCCGGACGCGACGACGCCGTGATCAAATCGCTCGAGGGCTTCCGGCCGAAGGGTGTGGCCGGCGTCACCACGCTCGCCAACGGCCAGATCGTGCTGATCCTCGACATCAAGGAGCTGCTCGGCGAACTGGGCGACAGCCGCGGCGTGGCCCGGCAGGCCTTCATGTCTGCCGCCGACCAGCTGGCCAAGGCTGCCTGAGGATCGCGCGCATGGCCAACGCACTCGCGCATCGCGAAGAAACGTCCCGCTACGCCGCCGAGGCGTCGCTCCCCTCCGCGCAGGAGACCGCGCTGCGGCTGGCGCTGGAAGAGGCGCGGCGACTGGCAGCCCAGTCCCGGTTGCTGGCCCTGAATGCCGCCCTGGAGATTGCCGACGCCGGGCGCGAGGCGTGCCTGGCGCCGGAGATGCACCTCCTTGTCGAGGAGGCCGGTCAGGCGGAGGAAGCGGCCCGCGCCGTGGAATCGCTGCTGCGGCAGATCGAAGCGGGCGAGGCGCTTGTTACCATGCCCAAAGCCTGCTGAAATGGCGTCACGCATCCACGGTACCCATCTTGTCCCGTTTCGATTTCGACGCCTGGCGCGATCTGGCGGCGCGCGACCCGGCTGAATTCTTTCGCGAGCGCGAGCGCGCGATTTCCGCCTTCATCGCGGAGCGACCCGACGCCGAGCGCGGCCTGCGCGAGCTGCAGTCGCAGATCGACCATGTGCGCGCGCTCTCGGGCAGCCCGGCCAAGGCGGCGCGCGAGCTGGCCGGCATGCTGGGCGACCGCCTGGCGGCGCTGGCAGGGCATGTGCAGCAGCTGGACGGGCATATCGACGTCCTGCGGGACGTCGCGCAGCGGCTGCGGCCCGGAACCGGCCGCGGTTGAGCGCCTGGCCCATGAAAACGGCCAGGGCTCGCGAGGGGAAAAAGGAACAACATAAAAAAAAGGAACAACATGAAAATCAACCTCCCGGTAACCAATGACGAGCACTTCCTTCCCGACGGCGAGTTCATCTACTCCCGCACCGACCTGAAGGGCGTCATCGTCGAGGCCAACGAGGCCTTTGCCCGCATCAGCGGCTACACGCGCGAGGAGATGCTCGGCCAGTCGCACAACATCGTGCGCCATCCCGACATTCCGCCCGAGGCGTTCGAAGATCTCTGGCGGGACATCAAGGAGGGACACCCCTGGCGCGGCATCGTCAAGAACCGGCGCAAGGATGGCGGCTATTACTGGGTGGTGGCCAACGTATCGCCGGTGCGCGAGAACGGGCGGATCGTCGGCTACCAGTCGGTGCGCGGGCGTCCCGGCCGGGAGGAGATTGCCGCCGCCGAGGCGGCCTACCGGCGCATCCGCGCGGGCGACAAGTCGATCCGCGTGGAACACGGACGCGTCGTGCGGAACAGGCCGGCGCTGGCGCAGGCGCTGCTGTCGCTGCGCACCCGTCTGGTCCTGGCAGGACTCGCCGGCCTGCTGCCTTCGACGCTGCTGGCCCTCGGCCTGCTGTCGGGAGGCGGCGTTTCGGCCGCGGCCGGCGCCCTTGTCGCCGTCGCCTGCGGCCTGTACGCCCTGTTTTTCCTGACCGTCTTCGGGCCCCGCCTGATGCGCGACATCGAGGATACCTCCGGCTGGCTGGACCAGCTCCTGCGCACCGGCGACTTGTGCACGCGCTTCCAATGCGCGCGCAGCGACGCCCTGGGCGAGGTCGGCCGCAAGGCCGACCGCTTCGTCTCCAGCGTGCAGGCCATGCTGCAGGGCGTCAGCGACATTTCCGGCCAGGTGAGCCGCGCTACGCAGGACGTCGATGCCGGCATGCGCAACGTGGAAGGATCGGCCCGGGCGCAGAACGAGGCCACTTCCTCGGCCGCCGCGGCGATCGAGGAAGTGACGGTCTCGATCGGCGAGGTGGCCGCCAACGCGCAGCGAACGCGCGATACCGCCGTGGGCGCCTCGACCGCTTCGCGCAACGGCGCCCGGGTGACCGTCAGCGCCAGCGAGGCCATCCGCTCGCTGGCCGGGACGGTGAACTGCTCGGCCGGGCGGGTCGAGACCCTCGACAGGCGCTCCGAGGAAATCAGCCGCATCACCGGCGTCATCCGTGAAATCGCCGAACAGACCAACCTGCTGGCGCTCAACGCCGCCATCGAGGCGGCGCGCGCCGGCGAGCAGGGCCGCGGCTTCGCGGTCGTGGCCGACGAGGTGCGCAAGCTCGCCGAGCGCACCGGCAACGCCACTCGGGAGATCAGCGCCACGATCGAGAGCATCCGCAGCGAAACCGCCCTGGCGGTGAGCGACATGCGCGCCGGCGCCGAACAGGTGGCGCAGGGCGTCGGCCTGGTCGATCAGGCCGCCGCGGTGCTGCGCGAAATCAACCAGGAAATGGACCGCACCTCCGGCATGGTGACCGACATCTCGCTGGCCTCCGGCGAGCAGCAGTCGGCCATGACGCAGCTCGCGCAGAACGTGGAGAAGGTCGCCATCATGACCGAGCAGAACATCGCCGTGGTGGAACAGACGAAGGGCACGGTGGAGTGCCTCGACGCGGTGACCGACCGCATGCGCAAGGCGGTCATGCAGTACCGTATCTGAAGCGGCAGGCGCGGGGTGAGATCCCGCCCCGCCGCCCGCTATGTGAGAGGGACGCGCCGGCATCGGCTGCACCGGACATGGCGCTGCGTCCGGCCCGCTCGGCAGGCTCCGGCGGCCAGGCCCTCCTCATGAAGAAAAAATCTTTATCCGGCCTTTGACGGGAATCATGTTTTCCTATGTCGCTCCATGACAAAGTAATTCGTGCTTAAATTCCCGCCGCGGAACAGCGGTTTTTCGGGCCGATATTCCGCAGCGATCCCTCCTCCCAGGAAACGAGGTGAGGAACCATGAAGATTTCGGCTGACGGCCGGGGCCGCCTGTCCATGCTCGCCGAACTGCGCCTGCTGGTCCTGGCGGCGATGCTGCCGCTGCTGGGCGTGCTTGCCTGGACTGTCCATGACCGGCTGCAGCGCGAGCTCCGCGAGGGGGCCGTCGTCGCGGGCCGGCTGGCCCGCTTTACCGCCGCCGACACCGAACGCTTCCTGCGCATCGCCGAAGGAATGCTCGAAGCCGCCGCCCGTCACAAGGGCGTGACCGCGGGCGGGCGGGACTGCGATCCCGCCTTTGCCGCCTTCCCCGCGCTGGCGCAGGCCTATGGCGGCTACGTGATCGCGGATCCGGCCGGCCGCGTCGTCTGCTCCGGCGATCTGCCGGGCATCCTGCGCTATCCGCGCGGGGCGCATACCTACCTGCCGCCGGAGCGGGAGCGCGCCGGCTTCTGGGTCGGCTCGGCCCAGCCGGATGTCGATGGCGGCTGGATCGTGCCGGTCATCCTCACGCTCGGCGGCAACGGCGGCTATGCCGGCGTACGGCTTCATACGAAGCAGTTCCACGTCATCGTCGCCGCAGCCAGGCTGCCGGAGGGCGCCTCCGCGGGCATCATGGATGGCGCCGGCGCGCTGCTGGCGCACACGAGCGACAACCCCGCGCTTGGCGCGGGGCCGGGTCTCGGCGCGGCCAGGGCGGCCCTGGCCGGGCAGGGCGAAGCCACGCTGCGTGCCAATGGGGAAGACGGCACGGAACTCATTTACGGCTTTGCCCGGGTGGCGGGAACCGACTGGGTGGCGTTCGCTTCCCTGCCTGCCGCGCCGCTGCAGGCGGCCCTCTTCCGGAATGGAAAGGACATCGCACTCGGAGCGATGGCGGCGCTTGCGCTGGGCCTTGCCATCGCGGACCTGCTGGGCCGGCGCCTGCTGCGCCCGGCGGTGGGCGCGGCGCGGGCGGCAAGGCGCGCGGCGACCAACCCGGACGCCCGCCTGCCCGAACAGGGGCCGGCGGAACTGCACTTCGTGGCGCGGCAGTTCAACCGGCTGCTCGACGCCCTGGCGGCCGACCGGCAGGCGCTCGAGGCCAGCGAGGCGCGGCTGCGCGACCTGCTCAGCCTGTCGGCGGACTGGTACTGGGAGCAGGATGCGGAACACCGCTACACCCGGGTCGAAGGCGCCGCCTACGAGGCGGCCGCCCTCTACAAGGGGGTGATCGGCCTGCGGCGCTGGGAACTGCCGGGGTATTCCCCGCTGGAAGAAAGCTGGGAGGATTTCAAGGCGCGGCTGGAGCGGCGCGAGGCGTTCTACGACGTGTCGTTCAGGCAGGTCACCCCGGCCGGCGAGACGCGCTATCTGCGCATCAGCGGGGTGCCGCGCCACGGCGCCGACGGCGCGTTCATCGGCTACCGCGGGGTTGCGGCCGATGTCACGCGCGAGCTGTCGCAGCGCCTCGCCCTGCAGGCAAGCGAGCAAAGGTACCGCGACCTGTTCGACAAGAATCATCTGGTCAACCTGCTTTTCGAGCCGTCCACCGGCCGCATCGTGGAGGCCAGCGAAGAGGCCTGCGCCCTCTTCGGCCACTCGCGCACCCTGCTCGTCCAGCTGGGGCTGGACGAGCTGGGCCTGCGGCCGCGCGGCAGTCCCATGGCGGCGGCGGCCTGCCTGGCGGCCGCGACGCCGCAGGCCCGGGAGCTGGATTACATCGGGCGGGACGGCAAGCCGCGCATCCTCGAGGCGCATCCGGGCCTCATCGAATCGGAAGGCCAGGGACTCATGCTGGTTTCCCTCTTCGACATCACGGCGCGCCGGCATGCCGAGAGCGAATTGCGCAAGCTGGTGCGCGCCGTCGAACAGAGCCCGGCTTCGGTGGTGATCACGGATATCCAGGGCAACATCGAATACGTCAACGCGGGTTTCGAGGCGGTCACCGGCTATGCCCAGGAGGAGGTTCTCGGCAAGAACCCGCGCATCCTGAAGTCCGGCCTGACGCCGCCTGCGGTCTATGAGGAGCTCTGGCGCACCATCGCGGCCGGCGGCGAATGGTGCGGCGAGTTGTGCAACCGGACCAAGTACGGCGAGCTGTTCTGGGAATTCGTCTCCATATCGCCGGTGCTCGACGAGGAGGGCAACGCCTCGCACTATGTCGGCGTCAAGGAAAACATCACCCTGCGCAAGCGGCGCGAGGGGGAGGTCCTCGAACTCAACGCCACGCTGGACCGGCGGGTGGCCGAGCGGACCGCCGAGCTGGAGCGCGCCAACCAGGAGCTCGACGCGTTCTCGTACTCGGTCTCGCACGACCTGCGCGCGCCGCTGCGCGCCATCAACGGCTACGTGCACCTGATCGAGGAGAGCGAGGGGGGGGCGCTCAGCGAGAAGGGGTGCGCCCACCTGGGGCGGATCAAGCACAACGCCCTGCACATGGGCGAGCTCATCGACGACATGCTCAGGTTCGCCCGCATCGGCCGCGGCGCCCTGAACCCTCGCAAGGTCAGTCTCGCCGGGACGGCGGCGGAAGTGGTGCAGGAGCTGCAGGAGCTCTACCCGCGGACGCTGGCCATCGTTGCCGACCTGCCCGAGGCAGTCGGCGATCGCGCCATGCTGAGACAGGTGTTCGCGAACCTGATCGGCAACGCATTCAAGTACTCCGGCAAGGCGGCCGAGCCGCGCATCGAGGTCGGCGCGCGACAGGAAGCGGGGGAGACGGTCTTCTTCGTGCGCGACAACGGCGCCGGCTTCGACATGCAGTACGCGCAGCACCTGTTCGGCGTCTTCCGGCGCCTGCACAGCGAGAAGGATTTTCCCGGCACCGGCGTCGGCCTGGCCATCGCCAAGCGCATCGTCGAGCGCCATGGCGGACGCATCTGGGCGGAGTCGGCGCCGGGTGAGGGCGCCACGTTCCATTTCACCCTGGGCATGCAGGGATGAGTCCTGATTCCGCCGGCCCGGCCCTCCAGGAAGGCGCCGACGGCGACATGGCGTTGCGCTGCGGCGAACGCCCGCCATCCTTCGCGGCGAGGTGGCGGGGGGGCGATTTCTTCCGGGGCAGGAAGGTTCGAACCCAGATCAACCTGATCATCGCCGCCCTCGCGCTGCCTCTGGCCGTGCTGCTGGCCTTCCACCTCTGGCGCGCCGCCGAGGAGCGCGAGGCATCGGCGGTGCAGCGACTGGCCACCCTGGCCCAGGCGGCGGCGGCCGAGACCGCGCAGTTCCTGCGCAGGACCGAGGCGCTGCTGGCGCGGCTGGCGGCCCGTCCCGACATCCTGTCCATGGGCAGGCAGGGCTGCGACGCCGTGTTTGCCACCTTCACCGTGCAGAACCCGGATTTCACCAACCTCCTGCTGGCGGATGGCGACGGCATGGTGCGCTGCTCGGCGCTGGCGCGGAATGTCCGCAGCGCCGCCTCGGCCAGCATGAGGGAGGTCTTCCAGCGCGCCAGGGATGAACGCAAGCCGGCGGTCGGCCAGCCGGAGATCGGTCTTCTATCCGGGCGCTGGGTTTTCCCCGTCGCCGTGCCGGTGCGCGACGGCGAGGGCGGATTTCTGGGGGCGATCGGCGTGGGGGTGGATCTGGAGCGCCTGCGCCTGCTGGGCTCGTACGCCGCGGACGCGACCGGGGCCGAAGGCCTGCTGCTGGTCGGCGATGGGGGCCTCGTGCTGGCCGCCGGCGAGGGGGCGGCCCTGAAAGTCGGCATGCGCCTCGATGCAAGCGTGCTGGCGGGCCTGTCGTCGGCAGGCGGGAGCAACTGGGTTCCGATCGCGGGCCCGGACGGCTCCCGGCGGCTGTATGCCCGCGCCCCGGTGCCGGGAACCGCCTGGTTTGTGGTGGCGGCAACCGACGCAGCGCCGCTCAGGGCCGGGAGTTGGCAGGAAGGGTTGCTCTACGGCGGGCTGTCCGCGCTGGGCCTGCTGTGCGGGCTGTGGCTGGCCCGCCGCATCGAGCGGGCCGTCGTCGCGCCGATCGACCGCCTGGCCAAATCCGCCGCCGCCATCGCCGGCGGCGAAACGCTGACCCGCGTCGCGCCCGAGGGTGCGGCGGAAGTCGCGGCGACGGGCCGGGCCTTCAACCGCATGCTCGACGCCCTCGAGGCGGAAAGGCGCCGCGCCGGGCACAGCGAGGAAGAGCTGCGCCTTGTGCTGGCCTCGATCGATGAAGTGGTGTTTGCCCTGTCCGCCGACGGCGCAGCGCTGCTGTACCTGAGCGCGGGTGCAGAGCGGCTGTATGGCGCCGACGTGAGGCATTTCTCGGCCGACCCGGCGCTGCGCCACTCGAGCGTGCTGGAGGAAGACCGGCCGAGGGTCGCCGCGCTGGCCGGGCAAGTGGCGCAGAGCGACCGCGGCGACGTGGAATACCGCATCCGCCGCGGCGACGGCGCGGTGCGCTGGCTGCGCGAGCGCTGCCGGCTGCTGCGCGGCGGCGACGGCAGGCCCTGGCGGCTGACGGGCATCCTGTCGGACATCACGCCGGTGCGCGAACTGGTCGAGGGGCTGATGCATAGCGAGGCGCGCTTCCGTTCGCTGGCCGAACTCTCCGCGGACTGGTACTGGGAACAGGACGCGGAATACCGGTTCATCGAGATCACGGGCGCGCCCGCCGGCAGGATCGGCGCGATCGTCAACGACGGGATAATCGGCCAGCGCCGCTGGGAGGTGCCCTCGGTCTGGCCCGACGCCACGCAGTGGGCGGCGCATCGCGCCCGGGTGGAACGGCATGAGCCCTTCCGCGGCTTTGAATACGGCATCGAGTACCGCAAGGACGGCGGGACGGTCTTCGTCAGCGTCAGCGGCGAGCCGGTGTTCGATGCGGCGGGGGCGTTCAGGGGCTACCGCGGGGTCGGCAGCGACATCACGGCGCGCATGCGGATGGAGACGGCGCTGCGCGAAAGCGAGGCGCGCCTGCAATGGGTGCTGGAGGCCACCAGCGAAGGGGTGTGGGATTACGATGCTCAGGGCGGGACGACCTATTTTTCCCCGCGCTTCGCCGAGCTGCTGGGCTATGCCGACCAGCGGGAACTGAAGCGCGCGTTCGCCTTCTCCGAGGCGCTGCATCCGGACGACCGGGCGCGGGCGCTGGCGGCGCAGGCCAGGCTGCTGGAAGAGGGCGCGCGCTTCGACCAGGTCTATCGCCTGCGCCGCAAGGACGGCGGCTATCGCTGGTTCCACGGACGCGGCATCGCCGTGCGCGGCGATGCCCGCACGACGCGCTTCGTCGGCGCCATCGCCGACGTGACGGAGAAGTTGGAAGCGGAGGCGCAGCTGCGCAAGCTGTCGGCGGCGATCGAGCAGAGCCCGGCCTCCATCATCATCACCGACACGCGCGGCAGCATCGAGTACGTCAATCCGCGCTTCTGCCAGAGCACGGGCTACGCCCTCGACGAGGTGCGCGGCTGCAATCCGCGCATCCTCAAGTCCGGCGAGACGCCCGCGGCAGAGTACCGGCGCCTGTGGGAAACCATCTCCCGCGGCGAGGAATGGTCGGGCGAGCTGCACAACCGCAGGAAGAACGGGGAGTTGTTCTGGGAGTTCGTGCGCATCATCCCGCTCGTGTCGGAGGACGGCGCGGTGACGAACTATCTCGCCGTGAAGGAGGACATCACGCTGCGCAAGGAGCTCGCCGCGCGCGAGCAGCTGCGGCAGGAGCAGATGCTGCACCATGCCCGCCTGGCGGCGATGGGGGAGATGGCCGCGGCGCTGGCCCACGAGCTGAACCAGCCGCTCGCCGCCATCGCCAGTTTCAGCGGCGTGGCCGAGCACCGGCTGGAGGCCGCGCCGCCGGACCTCGACCAGGCGCGCGAAGTGCTGCGCACCATCAAGGGCCAGGCGCTGCGCGCCGGGGAGATCGTCTGGCGCGTCCGCGAGTTCTCCCGCCGCCAGGCCGCCGAGCGCGAGCCGGCCGACCTGAACGCGCTGGTCGACGGCGCGGTGCGCCTGGCCGACATCGCGGCGAAGCCGCGCGGGGTCGTCTACGAATACGATCTTGAGGCGGAGCTGCCGCCGGTGCCGGTCGACCGCTTGCAGATCGAGCAGGTGCTGCTCAATCTGATCCGCAACGGCCTCGAGGCGATGGAAGGCGTCGCCGGCGAGCAGCGGCTGACGCTCGCCAGCCGCATCGCCGCAGACGGCGCGGCCGTGCGCCTTTCCGTGGGCGACCGCGGCTGCGGCCTGCCGGAGCATATCGCCACGGAACTGTTCACGCCGTTCATCACGACCAAGCCGGGCGGCCTGGGCCTGGGGCTGTCGATCAGCCGCGGCATCGTCGAAGGGCATGGCGGCCGGCTGTGGGCGGCGCCCCGCGAGGGCGGCGGCACCGTCTTCCATTTCACGCTGCCGCTGTTGCCTTGAACCTGAAAACGGCAGCCGCTTCCCTTCGACAAGCCCAGGACCGGCGTATCGAGCCATGAAAGGCTCCCAACCGAGGAATGCAGGATGAGCGAGCGGGACGCGGTCTGCGTGGTCGAGGACGATGCCATGGTGCGGCAGTCGCTGGCGATGCTGATCGGGACGCTGGGCGTCGAGGTGCGCAGCCACGCATCCGGCGTCGCCTTTCTGGAGGATCCGCGGTGCGGCAGCTACGCCTGCGTCGTGCTCGACGTGCGCATGCCGGGCCTGGGCGGCCTGGAGGTGCAGGCGAGGATGAACGAGCGCGGCCTGGCGGTGCCGGCGATCTTCATCACCGGCCACGGCGACGTGCCGATGGCGGTCGAGGCGATGCGCGGCGGCGCGGTGGATTTCCTGCAGAAGCCGTTCGACGACCGGACGCTGCTGGCGCGGGTGCGGCAGGCCATTGCGCGCGGGCGCGAGCTGCGGGAGGGGGCCGAGCGGCGCCGCAGCGCCGAGAGCCGGCTGGCCATCCTCAGCCCGCGCGAGCGGGAGGTGCTCCGCCTTCTTGTCAAGGGCTGCATGAACAAGGCCATCGCCGCCGAGCTGGGCATCAGCGCCAAGACGGTCGAGGACCACCGCGCTCACATCATGCGCAAGATGAAGACGCGCTCGCTGGCCGAGCTGGTGCGCCTGGCCGCCTGGCAGGACATCCCCCCAGGCCTATAACTTTCGTCTATCAGGGAAATTCCGGATTCATGGCCCGCCCTGCGGGCCGATACCTTTGCCAACGGGCGCTGCAGGCGCCCCGCATATTCTGCCCGGCAGATTTCAAGGTCACTTGGCGGTCACATCTGTCCGGTAGATTTCAAGGTCGCTTGGCGGTAACCCAACAGAGAGTTTTGACGTGAATCCTGATTCCGACGATTTGAAATCGCAAGCAAACGGGACCCTGGCTGCCGCCGGGTCGCCGGAGGTCGCCGCAGCGACGGCCCTTGCCCTGGCCGGCGCCGCCTTCGGCCTGGCCGCCGGCGGCATCGGCACGGGAACCCTGCTGATGGCCTGCCTGCTGGCGGGCGCCGGCCTGGCGAGCGGACTGGGACTGCGCCGGCGGCATGCCGCCGCGCTGGCCGAGGCCGTCTGCCGCGACCGGCAGGGACGTCGCGCTTCGGCCGAGGCGGAACTGGCCGGCTACCTGGCCGGCATGCAGGAAGTGTGCGGCGGCGTCCTGCCGCGCTGGAAGCGCCACATCGACCTTTCGCGCCGGCAGACCGAGCAGGCGGTCACCGGCCTGGCGCAGGAATTCAACGAGATCTCCGGCCGGCTCGAGAGCGCCGTCGCCGCCTCGCGCTCGACGGCAGGCAGCCTGGCCGGAGGCGAGTCGGGCATGACCGGCACGATCGATACCGTGCGCGAGGAATTGCTGTCCCTGGTCGGTTCGCTGAGGGCGGCGCTCGATGCCAAGGTGTCCATGCTGGGCGAGATCCGCAATCTCGCCGCCTTCATCGACGAGCTGAAGCGGATGGCGGTGGACGTGGCCAGCATCGCCGGCCAGACCAACCTGCTGGCGCTGAATGCCGCCATCGAGGCGGCGCGCGCCGGCGAGCAGGGCCGCGGCTTCGCGGTCGTGGCCGACGAGGTGCGCAAGCTGTCTTCCAAGTCGGGCGAGACGGGCAAGCAGATCAGCCACAAGGTCGAACTCGTCGCCTCGGCCATCGTCAGGACCCTCGAGTGCGCCGACCAGCTGTCGGCCAAGGACGACGAGGCCATCGCCGAAGCCGAAACCGTCATCCGGCGCGTCATCGGCCGCTTCAATGAATCGGCGGGCGCGCTGGCGCTCACGGCGGGCCAGCTCGAGCGGGAAAGCGATGAGGTGCGCGAGCAGGTCTCCCGCGTCCTGGTCGACCTGCAGTTCCAGGATCGCGTCAGCCAGATCCTGGCGCTGATCGAACGCGACATCGGGCGCCTCGAAGACAGGCTCGGCGGCGACCGCCGGGACTTTGCCGCGGGCGGCCGGCCCCGGCCGATCGATGCCGCCGAATGGCTGCGCCAGCTCGAATCCGGCTACACCACGCTCGAGCAGCAAGACGCCCCCCGCCACGAAGGCGCCGCGCGCGCCGGAGCAACCGACATCACCTTTTTCTAGGGAGAAGACATGGATCCACACGCCCGCATTCGTTCGCCGCTCCCCGAGGGGGCGGTCCGCCAGGAGGCCTAGCCATGGGAAAAACCATACTCGTCGTCGACGACTCCGCCTCGCTGCGGCAGGTCGTCAACCTCACCCTGCAGAGCGCCGGCTACGACGTCATCGAGGCCTGCGACGGCCGGGACGCGCTGGCCAAGCTCGACGGCAAGAAGGTCCACCTCATCATCTCGGACGTCAACATGCCGAACATGGACGGCATCAGCCTGCTCAAGCAGGTGAAGCAGCATCCCAGCTACAGGTTCACCCCGATCATCATGCTGACGACGGAGGCGGGCGAGAACAAGAAGCAGGAAGGCCAGGCCGCCGGCGCCAAGGCCTGGGTGGTGAAGCCCTTCCAGCCGCAGCAGATGCTGGCGGCGGTCTCGAAACTCGTCATGTGAGGAGCGCATCGTGAGCCTGAGCCTGGAACGCAGCGCCGCCGGCTGCCGGCTGCGCATCGACGGCGAGATGACCGTCTCCTCGGCCGCCCGTCTGCGCGACGAGATCCTGGCGGCGCTGCCGCGGGAGGGCGGCGCCGGAATCGAGGTCGACCTCGCGGGCGTGGGCGAGATGGACACCGCCGGGCTGCAGCTGATGCTGCAGCTCAAGCGCAAGTGCGGCCCCGGCCTGCGCCTCGTCAATCACTCGCAGGCGGTGCTGCAGATATTCGACCTCGGCAACGCGGCGGCGCAGTTCGGCGACCCGCTGCTGATCCCGTCGCGCGGAAAATCCCGTCCGCAAGGAGAAGCATCATGAACCTGGATGCCGCGAAAGCGACCTTTGTAGAGGAAAGCATGGAGCTGCTCCGCGGCATGGAGGAGATCCTGCTGGCCTTCGAGTCCGGCGCGCAGGACGCCGAGGCGGTCAACGGCCTGTTCCGCGCCGCCCACACCATCAAGGGCTCGGCCGGCCTGTTCGGCTTCGACGCGGTGGTGCGCTTCGCGCATGTCGTCGAGAGCGTGCTCGACCGCCTGCGCGGCGGGGCGCTCGCCGCCGGCGAGGAACTGGTCGGCGTCCTGCTCGACAGCGGGGACCACATCGGTGCCCTGGTCGCCGCCGCGGCAGCGGACTCCGCGCCCGCTCCCGATGAGTCTGCACGGGGCGAGCAACTGCTCGATCGCCTGAAGGTGTTTTTGCCGCCGTCGCCCGGGAACCCGCCGCTGGCGGAAAAACGGCCCGAGCCGGAGGCCGTGCTGGCGGCCTCCGGCGGAGGCCCCCTCGGCGCGGACACCTGGCACCTGTCGCTGCGCTTCGGCGCGGATGTGCTGCGCCAGGGCATGGATCCGCTGGCGTTCATCCGCTACCTGACCACGCTGGGCGACATCGTCCACCTGGAGACGCTGGGCGACTCGCTGCCGTCCTTCGAGGAGTTCGATCCGGAGGCCTGCTACCTCGGCTTCGAGATCGACCTGAGGAGCGCGGCCAGCCGCGAGGAGATCGAGGCGGTGTTCGAGTTCGTGCAGGACGATGCGCAGATCCGCATCCTGCCGCCGCATGCGCGGACCGAGGAATACGCCGCCCTGATCCGCTCGCTGCCCGAGGACGCGGCGCGCCTGGGCGAGATCCTGGTCGCCGGCGGCGCCCTGACGCGGCGCGAGCTGGAGCAGGCCCTGGCGGCGCAGGCCCGGGCGGCCGGCGGGCTGCGCCTGGGCGAGATGCTGGTCGGCAGCGGGGCGGTCAGCCCTCCCGTGGTGGAGGCGGCGCTGGACAAGCAGAAGCGCGCCGAAGAGCGCCGCGCGGCCGAGGCGCGCAGCGTCAAGGTGCCGGCCGAGAAGCTCGACCGGCTCATCGACCTGGTCGGAGAGCTGGTCATCGCCGGCGCCGGCACGCAGCTGCTGGCCAGCCGCTCGCGCCAGGGCGAGCTGATGGAATCCGCGGCGCAGGCGATGCGCCTGGTCGAGGAGGTGCGCGATGCCGCGCTGCGCCTGCGCATGGTGCAGATCGGCGAGGTGTTCGGCCGCTTCCCGCGCGTGGTGCGCGACGTCAGCCGCGAGCTGGGCAAGGACATCGAGCTGAAGGTGAGCGGCGCGGAGACCGAGCTGGACAAGTCGATGGTGGAGCGCCTCGGCGACCCCCTGATGCACCTCCTGCGCAACGCCATGGATCATGGCCTGGAGACGGCCGATGAGCGCCTGGCGCGCGGCAAGCCGGCGCGCGGCACGGTCGGCCTGGCCGCCCGTCACGAGTCGGGCAGCATCGTCATCGAGGTGAGCGACGACGGGCGCGGCCTGGACCGCGACAAGATCCTGAAGAAGGCGGTCGAGCGCGGGCTGGTGGACGAAAGTCAGTCGCTGGAAGACGGCGAGGTCTACCGGCTGATCCTCGAGCCGGGCTTTTCCACGGCGGAAAAGGTGACCAATCTGTCCGGCCGCGGCGTCGGCATGGACGTCGTCAAGAGTAGCATCGAGGCGCTGCGCGGCGGCATCGATATCCGCAGCCGGCCCGGCGGGGGCACCTGCATGCGCCTCACGCTGCCGCTCACCCTGGCGATCATCGACGGCTTCCTCGTCGGCGTCGGCGGCGCGCGCTTCGTGCTGCCGCTGGAGATGGTGGTCGAGTGCATCGAGCTGCCGGACGGTGCGGACGGCGCGCGCCGCGACTATCTCAATCTGCGCGGCCAGGTGCTGCCTTTCCTGCGCCTGCGCGAGCTGTTCGAGACGCCGGGCGCCGCGCCGCGGCGGCAGAACGTGGTGGTGGTGCAGTACGCGGGACGCCAGGCCGGCCTTGCGGTGGACGGCCTGATGGGCGAATGCCAGACGGTGATCAAGCCGCTCGGCGCGCTCTTCGAGAAACTGCGCGGCATTTCCGGCTCGACCATCCTCGCCAGCGGCGAGGTGGGGCTGATCCTGGACGTGCCGCAGTTGATTCAGTTGGCAACGGGCCGGGAAAGTCATCGGCTCGACAGCGCGACGCGGCAACGCGTCCCTCAATTCCAGATCGGTTTTTAGCAGGGAAAAGGAGACGGCAATGAAAAACTTGAAAGTAGGCATGAAGCTCGGGCTCGGCTTCGGCGTGGTCATTCTGTTCCTGCTGGCGGTGTCGTTCATCGGCATCACCCGCATGGCCCAGCTCAACGAGTCGCTGCGGATGGTGGGCGAGGAGCGCTGGCCGAGAGCCAGTCTCGCCAACGAGGTGGTGCAGGGCGGCAGCGTCATCGGCATGGCCCTGCGCAACATGATGCTGACCAGCAGCCGCGAGGATATCGCGCGGCAGAAGGAGGCGATCATGGAGACGCGCCGCAAGCTCGGCGGCATCCTGGACAAGCTCAAGGCCGAGATCCAGAATCCGAAGGGCAAGGAGCTGCTGCAGAAGATCGCGGAAAACCGGCAGCGCTACGTCGCCGGCCAGGACAAGCTGATCGCCCTGATCGAGGCCGGCGACGCCGAGGGTTCGCGCGCCTTCCTGAACAGCGAGCTCAGGCCCATCCTGCGCGCCTATCAGGAATCCGCCGCCGGGCTTTCGAAATTCCAGGGCGAGCTGCTCGACACCGGCGTCAAGGAAGCGAAGGAGACCTATGAGACGGCGCGCCTGACGATGATCGCCAGCGTCGTCGCGGCGCTGCTGATCGCCGTGACGATCGGATTGCTCATCACCCGCGGCCTGCTCAAGCAGCTCGGCGGCGAACCCGACTACGCGGCGGATGTCGCCCGCAAGGTGGCCGAGGGCGACCTGACGGTGGTGGTGGCGACCAAGGCCAGCGACACGTCGAGCCTGCTCTTCGCCATGCGCGGCATGGTGGAGAAGTTGTCGCAGGTCATCGGCGAGGTGCGCTCCTCGGCCGACCAGCTCTCTTCCGCCTCCGAGCAGGTCTCGGCCACCTCGCAGTCGCTTTCGCAGGGCGCCAGCGAGCAGGCGGCGAGCCTGGAGGAGACCAGCGCCTCGATCGAGCAGATGAGCGCCTCGATCAACCAGAACACCGAGAACGCCAAGGTCACCGACGGCATCGCCAACAAGGCGGCGAAGGACGCCGCCGAGGGCGGCGAGGCGGTGCGCGCGACGGTGGATGCCATGAAGTCGATCGCCGACAAGATCGGCATCATCGACGACATCGCCTACCAGACGAACCTCCTGGCGCTGAACGCCGCCATCGAGGCGGCGCGCGCCGGCGAGCACGGCAAGGGCTTCGCCGTGGTGGCCGCCGAGGTGAGGAAGCTTGCCGAGCGCAGCCAGGTCGCCTCGCAGGAGATCGGCGAGCTGGCCGGCTCCAGCGTGAAGACCGCCGAGAAGGCCGGCCTGCTCCTGCAGGAGATGGTGCCCAACATCCGCAAGACGGCGGAGCTGGTGCAGGAGATCACGGCGGCCTCCGAGGAGCAGTCGCAGAGCGCCGGCCAGATCAACACGGCGATGAGCCAGCTCAACCAGACCACGCAGCAGAACGCCTCCGCCTCCGAGGAGCTTTCCGCCACGGCCGAGGAGATGAGCGGGCAGGCGCAGCAGCTGCAGCAGATGATGGCGATGTTCCGCGTCGGCGAGGGCGGGGCGCAGGCCGCCCGGGCGCCCGCGCGCCAGCCGGCGAAGGCGCGCAAGGCGGCGCAGCGCCCGCGCGAGGAGACTCCGGCCCTCGGGCTGGGCCTGGACGACGCCGAGTTCGTGCGCTTCTGAGGGAGGCGGCCATGAACCAGACGCAATTGGCCGCACCCGCCGCCGGCGCGCCGGCCCGGGCGCCGGCCGCCGCCGCCGCGGAGGAGTCGCGCCAGTGCCTCGTCTTCGCGCTGTGCGGCGAGACCTTCGCCATCGGCATCCGCAGCATCAAGGAGATCATCGAGTACGGCCAGCTGACCGAGGTGCCGATGATGCCCGCGCTGGTGCGCGGCGTCATCAACCTGCGCGGCGCCGTGGTGCCGGTGGTGGACCTCGCCGTGCGCTTCGGCCGCGCGCCGACCCGGATCGCGCGGCGCACCTGCATCGTGATCGTCGAGATCGAGGCCGAGCCGGGCCAGCCGCAGACGATCGGCGTCATCGTCGACGCCGTGAACGAGGTGCTCGACATCCCGGCCCAGGACATCGAGCCGCCGCCTTCCTTCGGCGCGCGCATCCGCAGCGATTTCATCGAGGGCATGGGCAAGGTCGGCGGCAGGTTCGTCATCCTGCTCGAGATGGGCCATGCCCTCTCCATCGACGAGCTGTCGGACATCGTCGGCGGCGCGGAGGAGGCCGCGCGCCACGCGGCATTGCCGGAACGGGCGGCGAATTGAGCGCCGTCGCGGAAACCGCCATCTCGGAGACGGCGTTCCGCCGCTTCCAGGCCCTGATGCAGCAGGTGGCCGGCATCCACCTGCCGCCCACGAAGATGGCCCTGGTGAGCGGGCGCCTGTCGAGACGGCTGCGCGAGCGCGGCGTCGGCACCTTCGACGCCTACTACCGGCTGATCGCCGGCGGCGGCGAGCCGGCCGAGCTGCAGAAGGCGGTCGACCTGCTGACGACCAACGAGACGTATTTCTTCCGCGAGCCGCAGCACTTCGAGTTCCTTGCGAGCGAAATCCTGCCGGCGGTGCGGCCCGGAGAACGCTTCCGCGCCTGGAGCGCGGCCAGCTCCACCGGCGAGGAGGCCTACAGCATCGCCATGGTGCTGATGGACCGGCTGGGCGGGCGGGAATCCTGGGACGTGTTCGGCTCCGACATCAACAGCGCCGTGGTCGAGCGGGCGCGCGCGGCGACGTACAACGAGGCGCGCAACGAAGCCATCCCGCCGGAATACCGCAGGCGCTTCTGCCTGCGCGGCACGGGCGAGATGTCCGGCCGGCTGCGCGTGGATGCGCCTGTGCGCAACCGCGTGCGCTTCGCGCAGCTCAACCTCAACGGCGACCTCTCCGCGGCGGGGGTGTTCGACGTGATCTTCCTGCGCAACGTCATGATCTATTTCGACATGGACATGAAGCGCCGCGTCGCGGCCGCGCTGCACCGGCAGCTCAAGCCCGGCGGCTGGCTGCTCATCGGCCACGCGGAGAGCCTGAACGGCGTCACCGACCGCTTCCGCCCGGTGCGGCCGACCATCTACCGCAAGGAGCGCGAGGCATGACCCCGATCGATCCCGCCCCCATCGACATCTTCATCCAGCCGGGGGAGGTGTATTTCGGCGAGCGCGGCATGCGCCTGCGCACGGTGCTCGGCTCCTGCGTATCGATCACCTTCTGGCACCCGCACCGGCTGCTCGGCGGGATGTGCCACTACATGCTGCCTGAGCGCGGCACGGCGGCGGGCGCCGGGCCCGACGGCCGCTATGCAGACGAGGCGCTCGGCCTGCTGTTCGGCGCGATGCGCGACGCGGGCACGCGGCCGGACGAATACCAGGCGAAGCTGTTCGGCGGCGGCCGGATGTTCGCCTTCGACGCCGGCCGGGGTGTGCCCGACATCGGCAGGCGCAACGTCGAGGCGGGGCGGCGCCTGCTGCGCCGGCACGGGCTGGAGCCGGCCGGCGGGCATCTCGCCGGCAGCGGGCACCGCAGCATCGTCTTCGATTTGGCGAGCGGCGATGTCTGGGTCAGGCACATGCCCGAGCCGGCCGGCCTGCGCAAGGCGGCCTGACGACCGCGGCGCAGGCTGATCATGACGGACGCGATCGAATGGGAGGCGAGATTCGCGACGGGCGTCGAGATCCTGGACAGCCAGCACGCGCGCCTGTTCGCCGGTCCGGAAGAAAAGGAAGCGCAATGAAGGGCGAGATCAAGGTGCTGGTCGTCGACGATTCCGCCGTCGTGCGCCAGGTGATGGGCGAAATCCTCGGCCGCGAGCCGGACATCCGCGTCATCGGCGCGGCGTCCGACCCGCTGTTCGCCCTGGAGCGCATGCGCCGCGAATGGCCCGACGTCATCACGCTGGATGTGGAAATGCCGCGCATGGACGGCGTCACCTTCCTCAGGAAGATCATGGCCGAGCGGCCGACGCCGACGGTGATCTGCTCCTCGCTGGCGCAGGCCGGCGCCGAGACGACCATGCAGGCGCTGGCGGCGGGCGCCGTCTCCATCATCGCCAAGCCGACGCTCGGCCTGAAGGACTTCCTGCGCGACGCCTCGAACGACGTCGTCGCCGCGGTGCGCGCGGCGGCGGCCTCGAAGGTGCGCAACCTGTCCCCGCGGCCGGCCGCGCGGCCGGCGCAGGCGGGGCCCGCTGCCGAGCCCCTGGCGATGGCGAAGACGACGGAGAGCATCGTCGCCATCGGCACCTCGACCGGGGGCACCCAGGCGCTGGAGGCGGTGCTGGCGGCGCTGCCGCGCGTGGCGCCGGGCATCGTCGTCGTCCAGCACATGCCGGAGAAGTTCACCGCCTCCTTTGCCGAGCGCCTGAACGGCCTGTGCGAGATCGACGTGTTCGAGGCGAGGGACGGCCAGCGCGTGGTGCCGGGACGCGCCCTCATCGCGCCGGGCGGCAAGCACATGATGCTCAGGCGCAGCGGGGCCCAGTACCACGTCGAGGTGGTCGACGGCCCGGTGGTCAACCGCCACCGCCCGTCGGTGGACGTGCTGTTCCGCTCGGTCGCGAAACACGCCGGGCGCAACGCGCTGGGCGTGATCATGACCGGCATGGGCGACGATGGGGCGCGCGGCCTGAAGGAGATGCACGACGCCGGCGCGCGCACCATCGCCCAGGACGAGGAGACCTGCGTCGTATACGGCATGCCGAAGGAGGCGGTGAAGCTCGGCGCGGCCGACCGGGTGATGCCCCTGCAGCACATCGCCGGTGCCCTGATGAATGGCAGCGCGGGCGCAGACTGATCGCGCGGCAGCGGCGGCGGCATGCGCCCGGCGGCGCGATCGATGCCGGGAAGGCGCCGGAACTATCACTAAAGTTAGCGCCGGAATTGCCGATACCTAAAGCATTCGTCAGGAAGGATGCGCCCAGATGCCGCGGATCCTGCTGTCCCGCGCGAGGGGCAAGGCCTTGCTGACGGTTCGACCGGCGCCCGGAGGCGGCGGCCCCTATCGTTAGGAGGAAAAAATGGATTCCGTCCCCAAGACGCCTGCACGGGCTTATGCCCGCACGACGCTCACGACCCGCCTGCTGCTGGCTGCCGGCGGCGTTGGCCTGCTGATCGTGGCTGCCCTGGCCTGGAACGGCCTGGCACTCAAGGAGGCGACGCTGGAGCAGGCCGGACTGGCCGCTGCCCGCAGCGCGCTCAAGGCCGCCGAGGAGGCGCGCATCTTCTACGCTCGCGAGATCGTGCCCAAGGCGCAGGCGAAGGGCGTCGTCGTCAGCCACGACTTCAAGGGCAAGGACGACAGGATTCCCGTCCCGGCCACCCTCATCGGCGCGCTGGCCGAGGCGGACAAGTCCGGCAACGGCCTGCGGCTGTATTCCCGGCTGCCGTTCAGCTTCCGCAGCGCGGCGGAGACGCGCCAGGACGATTTCGAGAAGGAGGCCCTGGCCTGGCTGGAAAAGAACCCGAAGGGCGAGTTCTACCGCATCGAGCGGCGCGACGGCGCGCCGGTGATGCGGCTGGCCAAGGCCGACGTCATGACGAGCGAGGGCTGCACGAACTGCCACAACAGCCATCCGGACTCGCCCCGGCGCGACTGGAAGGTGGGCGACGTGCGCGGCGCGCTGGCGGTGTCCATCCCGATCGGCGCCATGGAGGCGCAGATCGCCGGCCGCTTCGGCTCGGTGGCCCTGGTGCTGGCCGTGTGCATCGGCCTCGGCGCGGCGCTGTTTGCCTGGGTGGCGCGCGGCGTCCGCCGGCCCCTGGCGGCGGTCGTCGATGCGGCAGAGCAGGCCGTCGCCAGCGACGACTTCAGCCGCGGCATCCCCGTCGGCGGCACGCAGGAGACGGTCCGCGTCGGCGAGGCCATCAACCGCCTGCTGGAGAAATTCCGGGCCATCCTCGGCGAGACGGGTCGATCGAGCGAAAGCATCGCGCAGGCCTCGAACGGACTGTCCGTCACCAGCGCGGAAGTCACCCGCAGCACGGCCGCCCAGGCGGATGCGGCGGCCTCGGTCGCCGCGGCGATCGAGCAGGCTTCGGTCAGCGTCAGCGAGACGGCCGGCAGCGCCCGCTCGGCCGCGGAAGTGGTCGACCATGCCCGCGCCGGGGTGGAGCAGGCGCTGGCGGAGATGGCCAGGACGGTGAGCAACGTGAAAGCCGTCGCCGGCCTGATCCGGGAGTCGGGCGACAACATGGAGGCGCTCGACCGGAGTTCGAAGAAGATCGGCGGCATCGTCCAGGTCATCAAGGAGATTGCCGACCAGACTAACCTGCTGGCGCTCAACGCCTCCATCGAGGCGGCGCGCGCCGGCGAGCAGGGGCGCGGCTTCGCCGTGGTGGCCGACGAGGTGCGCGGCCTGGCCGAGCGCACATCGCGGGCGACGCAGGAAATCGCCTCCCTCATCGAGAACATCCAGGGGCAGGTCGACGGCTCGGTCGGCGGCATGCAGCGGGCCAATACGCAGGTTGCCGGCAGCCTGGAACTGGTCGCGCGCACCGAAACGGCGCTGCGCGAGATCGGCGAGAATTCGCGCCGTGTGGCGGACAACGTGCAGAGCATCGCCGACGCCATCCGCGAGCAGGACACCGCCATCCAGCAGGTCGCCGCCAACATGGAAAAGATCGCCCAGATGACCGAGGAGAACAGCGCCGCGGCCGCCTCCGGCAGCGAGACGGCCGTCCAGCTCGACCGCCTGGCCGGAGTGCTGCGCACGACGGTGACGCGGTTCAAGGTCTGAGGGCGGGCAGGGCGATTGCATTTGAACTCGTGCAAGGCACGGTTGGCAGGTTCCCTCCTTTGTCCCACAGGGATTTCCTTCGGCCAAAAAAGGGGGGCGAGGGGGATTGGTCAGCCGCTCGCGCACAGGCCATCGTCGAAAATCCCCCTTGTTCAAAGGGGGAGAGCGGCCTCACGGCTCAAGCAAAAATGCACGGCACCGTTCGCGCAATCTCGGCTGAGTTTCATTGGTAATCAACCCTCCGAGGGAGTGCTATTCGCGCAGATGATCCGCGTAACCCTGAAGAACCCCTCTTGTCACGTCCTTAAGTGACGAAATGAAGGCGTAATCCACGCCTATTTCCGCTGCCGCCGCCTGGCGCGGGCGGCAATAATTGCCGCCATGGAGTAGACCATGGCGGAAGAATCCGATCTCGAAAAGACAGAACCGGCGTCGCCGCGAAGGCTGGAGCAGGCGCGCGAAGAAGGGCAGGTGCCGCAGTCGCGGGAGCTGTCGGCCTTTCTCGTGCTGATGGCCGGCATCGGCACGCTGTGGGCGACTGGCGCCTGGATGGCGCAGCGCATGGGCGGCGCCGTGTCGCGGGGGCTGACTTTCGACCGCAACGCGGCCTTCGACGCAGCGGCCCTGCCGGCGGTCTTCCTGGCCCAGGCCTGGGAGGCGCTCGCCTCCATCGGGCCGCTGCTGCTGTTTCTCGTGCTGGCGGCGCTGGCCGGCCCCTTCATGCTGGGCGGGCTGGTGTTCTCGAGCAAGGCGCTGGCGCCGGACTGGCAGCGGCTCGACCCGCTGAAGGGCATCGGCCGCATGTTCTCCGTGCAGAGCCTGGGCGAGCTGGTGAAGGCCATCGCGAAGTCGCTGCTGGTCGGCGGCGTCGTGGTCTGGGTGGTGCTGCACGAGAAGGACAGCCTGCTTTCCCTGTTCACCCAGCCGCTCGATGCCGGGCTGCGCTCGATGGGGCATGTCGTCCTCTTCAGCACGCTTGCCATCGTCTCCTCGATGCTCCTCATCGTCGCCGCGGACGTGCCCTTCCAGCTGTGGCAGTTCTACAGCAAGCTGCGCATGACCAAGGAGGAGGTGCGCCGCGAGATGAAGGAGCTGGAGGGCGATCCGCAGCTGAAGGCGCGCATCCGCTCCCAGCAGCGCGAGATCGCCCGCCGCCGCATGATGGCCGCGGTGCCGAAGGCCCAGGTGGTGGTGACCAACCCGACGCACTTCGCCGTGGCGCTCGCCTACGACGAGAAGATGCCGGCCCCCCGCGTGGTGGCCAAGGGCCGCGGCGTGATTGCGCAGAGGATCCGCGAGATCGCCCTGGCGCACGGCGTGCCGCTGCTCGAGGCGCCGCCGCTGGCGCGCGCCCTCCACGCGCACACCGAGCTGGACGACGTCATCCCGCCGGGGCTCTACCGCGCGGTGGCCGAGGTGATGGCCTACGTGTACCGGCTGAACGACTTCCTGGCGCGCGGCGGCCGGGCGCCGGAGATGCCGGCCGCGCTGCCGGTGCCGGCGGAACTCGATCCCGGAGTATCCGCATGAACGGCGAACTGACCCTGAGAAGCATGTTCGCCGGCGGCAACCTGCGCCAGCTCGGCGCGCCGCTGCTCATCGTCATGATCCTTTCCATGATGGTGCTGCCGCTGCCGCCGGTGCTGCTCGACCTGTTCTTCACCTTCAACATCGCCATGGCGGTGATGGTGCTGCTGGTGTCGATGTACACCAAGAAGCCGCTCGACTTTTCCATCTTCCCGACCGTCCTGCTGGTGACCACGCTGCTCAGGCTGTCGCTCAACGTCGCCTCGACCCGCATCATCCTGCTCGAGGGGCACACCGGCGGGGATGCCGCCGGCAAGGTGATCGAGGCCTTCGGCCATTTCCTGGTCGGCGGCAACTATGCCGTCGGCCTGGTGGTGTTCACCATCCTGGTGGTGATCAACTTCGTCGTCATCACCAAGGGCGCCGGCCGCATCGCCGAAGTGTCGGCGCGCTTCACCCTGGATGCCATGCCGGGCAAGCAGATGGCCATCGACGCCGACCTCAACGCCGGGCTGATCGGCGAGGACGTGGCGCGCAAGCGCCGCGCCGAGATCGCCCAGGAGGCGGACTTCTTCGGCTCGATGGACGGCGCCTCGAAGTTCGTGCGCGGCGACGCCGTGGCCGGCATCCTGATCCTCTTCATCAACATCATCGGCGGCCTCATCGTCGGCGTGCTGCAGCACGACATGGAGCTGGCGCGGGCGGCGCAGAACTACACCCTGCTGACCATCGGCGACGGCCTGGTGGCGCAGATCCCGGCGCTGATCATCTCGACGGCCGCCGGCCTGGTGGTGAGCCGGGTGGCCACCGACGAGGACATCGGCCAGCAGTTCGTCGGCCAGGTCTTCTCCAACCCGCAGGTGCTGATGCTGACCGCAGGCATCCTCGGCATCCTCGGGCTGATCCCCGGCATGCCGCATTTCGCCTTCCTGCTGTTCGCCGGCGCGGTCGGCGGACTGGCCTGGTGGATGGTCCAGCGCAAGCGCCTGCCGGCGGAGGAGAAGCCCGCCGCCCCGGCACCGGCGGCGCCGACCGAAGCGCTGGAGGCGAGCTGGGCCGACGTGGCGCCGGTCGACGTGCTCGGCCTCGAAGTCGGCTACCGCCTGATCCCGCTGGTCGATCGCGGCCAGGACGGCGAGCTGCTCAAGCGCATCCGCGGGCTGCGCAAGAAGTTCGCCCAGGAAGTGGGCTTTCTCTCGGCGCCGGTGCACATCCGCGACAACCTGGAACTCAAGCCGAACGGCTACCGCATCGCGCTGAAGGGGGTGGAGGTCGGCTCGGGCGAAGCCTGGCCGGGCCTGTTCCTCGCCATCAATCCGGGGCGCGTCGCCGGCACCCTGCCCGGCACGCAGACCAAGGATCCCGCCTTCGGCCTGCCGGCGGTGTGGATCGACGCCAGCCTGCGCGAGCAGGCGCATGCCTTCGGCTACACGGTGGTCGATGCCAGCACGGTGGTGGCCACGCATCTCAACCACCTGATCCTCTCCCATGCCGCGGAACTGCTCGGCCGCCAGGAGACGCAGGCGCTGCTCGACCACTTCGCCAAGGACGCGCCGAAGATCATCGAGGACCTGGTGCCCAAGCAGCTGCCGCTAGCCGTCGTCCAGCGCGTGCTGCAGAACCTGCTGGAGGAGGGCGTCACCCTGCGCGACATGCGCAGCATCGTCGAGACGCTGGCCGAGCAGGCGACGCGCACGCAGGACCCGCCGGAGCTCACCGCGCAGGTGCGCGTGGCGCTCGGCCGCTCCATCGTGCAGCAGTTCTACCCGGGCAACGCCGAGCTGTCGGTGATGGCGCTCGACCCCTCGCTCGAGCGCGTGCTGCTGCAGGCGGTGCAGACGGTCGGGCCGGACGGCAGCGGCATCGAGCCGGGGCTGGCCGACACGCTGCTCAGGCAGACTGCCGCCGCCGCGCAGCGCCAGGAAGAGGTCGGCCTGCCCGCCGTGCTGCTGGTGCCCGGCCAGCTGCGCTGGCTGCTGTCGCGCTTCCTGCGGCGCGCCTGGCCGGCGCTGAAAGTCATCGCGAACGCCGAAGTGCCGGATTCGCGCACCATCAAGGTTACAGCGATCATCGGAGGTAAATGATGAACATCAAGCGCTATTTCGCCCCCACCGCCCGCGAGGCCCTGCGCCTTCTCAAGGACGAGCTCGGCCCCGATGCCATCGTGCTGTCGAACCGCAGCGTGGACGACGGCGTCGAGATTGCCGCCATCCTGGCGAGCGAGCTGCCGGAGGCGGCGCCGGCCGCGCCGCCGCCCCCCGCCCCGCGCATCGAGCGGGACGAGGATTTCACCGTCAGCCTCTCCGGCGGGGCGCGCCGGCCGGCGCCGGCGGAGGGCAAGGTTGTCCGCCCCTGGCGGCCGGAGGCGGCGAAGCCCGGGGCGCCGCGCGCGCGCCCGGCCGCCGCCGAGCGGTCGGCCGAGGCGCCGCCCGCCGCCGGCGCCGCGGAAGAGGCCCGCCTGTTGCGCGAGCTGGCCGGCATCAAGGGGCTGATCGAGCAGCAGCTGGCCGGCTTCGCCTGGGCCGGGCTGTCGCACGGCGCGCCGCTGAAGACCCTGCTGCTGACCGAGCTGCTCGATGCCGGCTTCTCCGCCCAGCTGTCGCGGCGCCTGGTCGACAGCCTGCCGGCCGGCGCCACGCGCGAGGAGGGCCGGAGCTGGCTGAAAGGCGTGCTCAACCGCAACCTGCAAACGGCGGGCAGCAACGACGAGATCGTGGACGCCGGCGGCGTGTATGCCCTGGTCGGGCCGACCGGCGTGGGCAAGACCACCACCACCGCCAAGCTGGCGGCGCGCTGCGTGGTGCGCCACGGCGCCGACAGCGTGGCGCTGCTCACCACCGACGGCTACCGCATCGGCGCGCACGAGCAGCTGCGCATCTACGGCCGCATCCTCGGCGTGCAGGTGCATGCCGTGCGCGACGCCGCCGACCTGCGCCGCACCCTGGCCGACCTCGCCGGCAGGCACATGGTGCTGATCGACACCATCGGCATGAGCCAGCGCGACCGCCTGGTGGCCGAGCAGGCGGCGATGCTCGATGGCGCCGGCGACGTGAAGCGCCTGCTGCTGCTCAACGCCACCAGCCGCGGCGACACGCTCGACGATGTCGTGCGCGCCTACGGGCTGGAGGCGGGCAGCGCGCTCGCCGGGGCCATCCTCACCAAGGTGGACGAGGCGGCGAGCCTGGCGCCGGCGCTCGACGCGGCCATCCGCCACCGGCTCGAGCTGTTCTACGTCGCCAACGGCCAGCGCGTGCCGGAGGACCTGCACCTGCCCAACCGCGCCTACCTGCTGCACCGCGCCCTGCGCGGGCTGCCCGAGCATTCGCCGCACCACCTGGTCGGCGACGAGGCCGGCCTGGTGCTCGCCGCCGGCGCCGCGCGCGGGGAGCCGGGAGAGTTCCGTGTTTAGCCTGGCCAACGACCAGGCGGCGGGCCTGCGGCGGCTGTTCGCCGGCGGGCACGGGCCGGCGACGCTGGCCTTCGCCGGCCTCGGTGCGGGCCGCGGCCGGCTGCTGGCCGGCCTGGCGAGCGGGCTCGCCGCGGCCGGCAAGGAAGTGCTGGTGGTCGACGAGCATGCCGGCGCCGGCAGCGTCGCCGCGGCCTTCGGGCTGCGCTCGCGCTTCGACTTGCTGCAGGCGGTCAATCGCGACGTCTCCGCCGCCCGGGTGCTGCTGCAGGCCGGCCCCGCCATCCGCATCCTGCCCGCGGCGCGGGCGGCCCGGCAGCATCACCGGCTCGACGCCATGGAGCGGCGCGCCCTCGGCGAGTGGCTGTGGCGATTGCGCAAGGAGGCCGATTTCGTCCTGGCGGACGCCTTCGATTGCGCCGAGGACGGCCTCTCGCCGCTGCTGCCCCAGCCCCAGCGCCTCGTCGTCGCGCTGACCCCCGACGCCCAGTCGATCACCGAGGCCTACGCCCGCATCAAGCGCCTGGCCCAGCTGGGAGACTGCCGCCGCTTCGGCATCGCCCTCCTGCGCGCCGGCGAGGACGAGGCCCGCACCGCCTTCGCCAACCTGCAGGCAGTGGCGCGCCGCCATCTCGACGCCGAACTGGAACGGCTCGGCGGCGCGGCAGGGCGCGGCGATCCGGAGGAGGCCGGCCGCGCGCTGGCGGAGGCGTTTCTGGACGCCCGGCCCGGCGCCGCGGCCGGGGGGGTGTTTCCCGCCCTCGCGCGCTTCGCGCACGGCCCGGCGGCCTCATCTCCGGTGGTATAGTTGGCTGCAACGAACTTCACGGGCAGCGCGCGGATGTACACCGCCACCGGCAAACTCGACAAGGACCAGATCATCATGCAGTACGCGCCGCTGGTGAAGCGGATCGCGTACCACCTGATGGCCAAGCTGCCCGCCAGCGTGCAGGCCGAGGACATCATCCAGAACGGCATGCTCGGCCTGATCGACGCCGTCGGCCGCTTCGAGGCGGGGCTGGGCGCCCAGTTCGAGACGTATGCCGTGCAGCGCATCCGCGGCGCCATGCTCGACGGCCTGCGCGAGAACGACTGGCTGCCGAGGAGCCTGCGGCGCGACATGCGGCGCATCGAGGGGGCGGTCACCCAGCTCGAGCAGCGCTACGGCCGGCAGCCCACCGAGGGCGAGCTGGCGAAGGCGCTCGACATGGCGCTCGGCGACTACCAGAAGATGCTGCAGGAGGCGCGCGGCTACCAGTTGCTCCATCTCGAGGATTTCGGCGGCGACGGCGACGACGACTACCTCGACCGCCACCTGCCGGCGAGCGAGGCCGATCCGCTGACGGCGCTGCTCGACAAGAACATGCGCGACGTGCTGATCCGCGCCATCGAGGACCTGCCGGAGCGCGAGAAGACGGTGATGGGCCTGTACTACGAGGAAGAACTCAATCTGCGCGAGATCGGCGAGATCCTCGGCGTGTCCGAGTCGCGCGTCTGCCAGCTGCACAGCCAGGCCATCGCCCGCCTGCGCGCGCGGATCATGAAAAAGGCATGACGCTCCCCGCCGCCTGAGCCGCCCGACATGGACGTCATCAGCATCCTCGGACTGCTCATCGGACTGGCCGCCATCCTCGGCGGGCAGCTGCTCGAAGGCGGACACGTCTCGTCGCTGCTGCAGCCGACGGCCTTCGTCATCGTCATGGGCGGCACCTTCGGCGCGGTCATGCTGCAAAGCCCCTTTCCCGTCTTCCTGCGCGGCATGGCCATGGCGAAATGGGTGTTCGCCCCGCCGCTGCTGGCGCAGCGCGAACTGATCGACCGTGTGGCGGAGTGGGGCCACACCGCCCGTCGCGAGGGCCTGCTGGCGCTGGAAGGCTATCTGGCCGAACTCGACGATTCCTTCCTGCGCAAGGGCCTGCAGCTGCTGGTGGACGGCGCCGAACCGGAGCGCGTGCGCGAGGTGCTGGATGTCGAGATCGGCGTGCAGGAGGAGCAGCTCAAGCTGGCCGCCAGGGTGTGGGAATCGGCCGGCGGCTATGCGCCGACCATCGGCATTCTCGGCGCCGTGATGGGCCTGATCCATGTCATGGAGAACCTGACCGACCCCTCCCGCCTGGGGGGGGGCATCGCCGTCGCCTTCGTCGCCACCATTTACGGCGTCGGCTCCGCCAACCTGATCTTCCTGCCCGTCGCGAAGAAGCTCCTCGCCCACGTCTCGCGCCTGACCCTGATGCGCGAGATGTACGTGGACGGCCTCATCGGCATCGCCAACGGGGACAATCCACGGATCATCGAGAGCCGGCTGCAGGGCTATATCGTGTGAGCCGCTGTTGCCTTGAAGGCAGCGGACGATGCGCCGCGAAAAGTCAGCCGCCTCAATACGGCGAGGACAGGTCCTGGCGCAGCTTCGCGAATGCCGGTCTTCGCGCTGGAAGTGAAGAAGCAGGCGGCGTCGTAGAGCAGTTCGCGCCCCAGGCGCTCGCAGACCAGTTCGTAGCGTCTGGCGCAGCTCAGTTCCTGGCTTGAGTCAGGGGCTGCAGCCGCCCCTGTTCCCCCCTTTGAAAAAGGGGGGCGAGGGGGGATTTGTCAGCCGCTCGCGCACTGGTCACCGTCGAAAATCCCCCTTGTTCCCTCTTTTTCTAAGAGCCCCTGCCGAGTTCGTTCAGGAAGCGTTCGTAGTCCTCGATGCAGCCCATCTGGCCTTCGCCGGGGTTGTAGTCCTTCAGCGTCCAGTAGGGCGGCGAGGTGACGACCGGATGCACGCTGCCCTGCGGAACAGTCAGTCTCCGCAGGACGGCGCTGCAGGTGCGGGCAGGGTGAAATGGAAGGTGGCGCCCTGGCCGACAGCCGCCTCGGCCCAGATCCGCCCGCCATGGCGCTCGACGATGCGGGCCACGGTCGCCAGTCCGATGCCGGTGCCCTCGAACTCGCTGGCGCCGTGCAGGCGCTGGAAGGGCCGGAACAGCTTGGCGGCGAACTTCGGGTCGAAACCGGCGCCGTTGTCGCGCACGAAGAAGGCGCCGTCATCGCCGGGGCCGATGTCGATTCGCGGCCAGGCCTGCCGGCCGGTGTATTTCCAGGCATTGCCGATCAGGTTGTGCAGGAGGATGCGCACCAGACGGCCATCCGCCCTGGCAACCATGCCGTCGGAAATATGCCACTCGATCCTCCTGTCGGCGTGGGCATGCGCCAGCTCGCTGGCGATGTCGTTTGCGAGATGGGACAGATCGACGGGCTCGCGTTTCAGTTTGACATGCCCGACCCTGGACAGCTCCAGCAGGTCCGTGATCAGGTTGTCGAGGTGTTGCACCGAGCGCTGGATGCGCCGGAGATAATTGCCTCCCTCCGCATCCAGCCGGTCCGCGTATTCCTCGGCCAGCATGCGGGCATAGCCGCCGATGTGGCGCAGGGGCGCGCGCAGATCGTGCGAGACGGAATAGGAAAACGCTTCCAGCTCGCGATTGGCCGCGGCCAGCTGGGCCGTGCGCTCCTCGACGCGCTGTTCCAGCAGGACGTTGCTTTCGCGCAGGCTGTTCTCCATGTGCAGGCGCTCGAGTTCGACGGCGGCGCGGCTGGCAAATATCTCCATGGTGGCCATTTGTTCCGGGTCGAGCCGCAGCGCTGCCGTATGCATCACGACCAGCAGGCCGATCGGCTCGCCCCTGCTGTCGCGCAGGGCTATGCCGTAATAGCCCTCGATGCCGCGGGCCGCAAGCGGCCGGTCGGCGGGAAAGCGCTGCGCCGCGCCCGTCGGAAAAAAGGCCGAGCCGTGTTGCAGGACATCCTGGCAGGGGGTTCCGGCGAGATCGTAATGGACATTGGCCAGGAAGCCGTCTGCCGACCAGAAAGCCAGGCTGCGCGCCTGCGTTCCGGCGCCGGCGGTTTCTGCGATCATGGCAAAGGCAGTGCCGAGCGCCGGCCCGATCTGCGAAACGAGCGAGGCAAAGAAGGCATCGCCTATCGTCCGCGCAGTGCCTTTCACCAGGGAGGGGAGCAGTTGTTCGCGGCGGCGCCTCTCGGTGATGTCCCGCATCAGCCCGAACCAGCCGAGCACCTGGCTGCCCTGGCTGCGGTCCGGCACCAGTTCGATTTCCATCTGCCGCGGCTCGCCTGCCGCGCTCAGGCGGGTTCCCTCGTAACGCATCCGCTCGCCCGCCAGGACGCGCTCGAGGTTGGGCTTCACCGCTGCGAACAGCGGCTCGCCGATGATGTCGCGCACGTGTCGCCCGATGATCGTGTCCGTGGTAAAGCCGGTGAATTCGGCGTAGGCCTGATTGGCCCAGCGGCAGCGCATGTCGCGGTCGCCGTAGAAGATCATCGCCGGCACGTTGTTGGCGATGGTGATCAGCTGGGCTTCATGCTCCGAGATGTCCGACAGGGCCTGGGACAGGTCGAGGCGGGCCCGCTCCAGCTCCCACAGGCGGATGGCCATCGCGCGGCTGGCCGCCAGCACCAGCATTGCGCCGAGGATGAAGATGATCGCCTGGGTGAACCAGCGGAAGAGCGGGTTGCTGGGCGCCGGCCGGGGCAGCCAGCCCGCCGCTTCGGCATAGGCCAGCCCGCCCAGCACCACGGCGGCGGCCAGGGTCAGGGCAATGGTGGTGCTGCGGCCGTGAAACCAGCCGGCTGCCGCGATCACGACGAAATACCCCATCGTTGCCGGCGACAGATGGCCGCCGCTGATTGCGCTGAAGTAGGTGATCGTTGCAAGGAACCCCCAGGCCATGAAGGCGGAGGAGATTTGCGGGCGGCCGCTGCGGGCCAGCAGCAGGCCGATCAGGGCAATGCCGCCGAGAAGGAGCTGGCCGATGAAGCGCCTGAGTTCGAAGACGCCGGAGAGGGTCATCATGGCGGCCATCGCCGCCGTGGTCGCCATGACGAGCCCGCAGATTTTCACCAGCAGTTCCTTGCCGAGCTGCAGTTCGGCTGCCGGCGGGGTGTTCTGCCGATCGCGCTCGGCTTTCGGATTTGAGGGAGGCATCAGGCCTTTCTTGGCGCGCGTTCAATTTCAATATATTCCCGCGGGTGGCGCTTGGCAAGGTTGATGGCGTGTGCCGATGGCATGCGGTTTCATCCGTGTCGGCGACCGTTCAAGTTTCGCCATCTGCGGCCGTTAATCCAGTCAGCCCCCTCAGACCGGACTGACATGCGCCGACGCGCCTACGCCGAAGAGCACGAGAACCACGAGCGCTGGCTGGTTTCCTACGCCGATTTCATCACCCTGCTGTTCGCCTTCTTCGTGGTGATGTATTCCCTTTCCACGGTGAACGAGGGCAAGTACCGGGTCCTGTCCGATTCGCTGGTGGCGGCCTTCCGCAGCGTGAACCTGAATGCGCGGGGCGAGCAGATCGCGCCCGGGACGAGGTCCGCCGCCGCGCCGGCCCTGCCGCAGCTGAAGGCGAAGCCGCTGGCGGCGAACGGCAATGGCCGCGAGGCGGAGCGCAAGCGCCAGGCACGCGAAAAGATGCGCGAGATGGCCCGCGACATCATGGACGCGCTGGCGCCGCTGGTGAAGGAAGGCAAGGTGCGCGTCAGCGAGGGCCTGAAGGGCATCACCGTCGAGATCAACGCCAGCGTGCTGTTCCCGCTCGGCGAGGCGCGGCTGCAGCCTGCGGCCGTGAAGGCCCTGCGCGCGGTGGCCGAGGTGGCCGCCGCAGCGGAGTTTCCCATCACGGTCGAGGGGCACACCGATCCGACGCCGATCGCGACGCCGCAGTATCCCTCGAACTGGGAGCTGTCGGGGGCGCGCGCCTCCAGCGTGGTGCGCCTGTTCGTCGAGTCCGGCGTGGCGCCGCAGCGCCTGACGGCGACCGGCTTCGGCGAGCAGCGGCCGGTGGCGTCCAACGAGACCCAGGAAGGCCGTGCGCGCAACCGCCGCGTCACCATCCTCATCGAGGCGCAGCATCCGGACGACGTGAAGGAGTTGGCGGTGAGCGGCGAGCCGTTGCCGCTAACGGCTCAACAACAATACTAACCGCTTCCCAAAAAGCGGCCGCCGCCGGGCGGCCGTGCCTGGCCGTCGGGGCCGTAGAGGGCGGCCTGGTCGGCGGCGGCCATGAGGGCGGCGAGCGCAAGCTGGTTGTTGGCCAGCCGCGTGGCGATCAGCGTGCCGTTGGTCTGGTTGAGGGCGCGGGCCTTGTCGGCCATGGCGAGCAGGGCCTGCCAGTTGCGCCTGGCGCCGCCCGATTCTGGCTGGCGTCCGATCCAGCTTTCCATGCCCGGCCGGCCGGCCGCCAGTCCGGCCGCGGCCAGCGCCTTCGCGCGCGCCTCGCCCAGTTGCGCGAGGACGGCGCAGAGTTCGGTCTTTTCTGCGGAGAGCGGGAGCAGGCGGTCGATGTCGCCCTGGGCGAGGGCCTGCTGCTCCCTTTCGAGGAGCGCGAGGAAGTCGCGCAGGCGCGCCGCTTCCTCGTCAAGGAGGGATTCCAGCGATGTGGCGGGCGGGCTTGCGCTGCCGCTCACGCCCGGCGCGCTTGCGAGGCGATCATCTGGCGCACGCTGTCGATCAACCCGTCCGCCACCTTGTTGGCGTCAACCTTGAAGCGGCCTTCGGCCATTGCCTGCTTGATTTCGGCGATGCGGCTTGCGTCAGCGACCGGAACGTTGGCCAGCACGGCCTCGATCTCCTGCATGCGGGAGGAGAGCGAGGACAGTTCCACTTTTTCGTCCGTGGAGGCGCTCGGCGTCGCGGCGCTCTTGCCGGGGCGCGAACGCGATTCGCCGCTCTGCAGGCCCCCTACGGATCCCACTGAATTTTCGATTTTCACGATTGGCTTCCTTCTGCTGGATGACCTCAGGTGTTCCTTACGGCTGAATGCGGAAAATCTTTAGCGGCAAATTGCAATGCGATGATTCTACGCCGAAAACAAATTGCCATGTCAATGGCCGACCTCGACCGTGCCGCCCGTGCGGGCGATGCCGGTGAGGGTCTGGCCCGAGGCGGTGCGCACCTGGACGACCTGTCCGTCGGCAGCGCCGGTGAGCGCCTTGCCTTCGGCGGAGACCTGGAAGCCCTTGCCGGTGGAGACGATTTTCACGCTTTGACCCTGCTGCACCGCGAGGGGGGCGCGCAGCAGGTCGCTGCGCAGGACCTGGCCGGACTGCACGCTGACGCCCAGCACATGGCCGACGGCGCGGGCTTCCTCGGTGACGATGCCGGCGGGCAGTTCGGCGAGATCGCCGCGGCGGCGGACCAGGTCTCCGGCGGCGAGGACCTGGCCGCGCGCCAGCGGCCGGGCGGTGGCGAGGTATTCGCCCATCACCCTGACCTGGGCCGGCACGTAGATCGACCAGCCGGCCACCGCCTGGCAGCGCACGCCGACGTTGATGCGCCCCCAGGGCCGGGCGCCGGCGGGCAGGAAGGCCTCCAGGGCGGGGCAGGGAGCGAGATGGTTGTTCGGGTCGATGGCGCCCACCGTGAAGTCGGCCTCCCCGGGCAGCCCGCGCGTCTGCACGCGCAGGAACGCCTCGACGGCGCGCTTCACCTCGGCCGGATCCTGGCGCGCGTAGACGCTGCCGGCAAGCAGCGGAACAGCAATCAGCAGAAGAAGAAGGCGCTTCGGCATGTGTGCGGATTCAAGCATGAGCAAGGCCCGCTGGCAAGCCGGCGCTGTCGGACGGCAATTATTGCCGGCGGCGGCCTGCGCTTGCCGGCCGCGGCGAGGAATGCCCGCGCTTTCCGCCGCTTTTCGGCAAATCGACGCCGCCGCACCGGGCATAGGATGCCTGGCATGGATGATGCAAAGCGAACGGCGCACACAACACAATCGGAATGCGCATGATCGGCCAGATCGACAACGAGTTGGGGTTCTACCAGAAGGCGCTTTCCCTGCGCGCCTACCGGCAGCAGGTGCTCGCCTCCAACATCGCCAATGCGGATACGCCGAACTACAAGGCGCGCGATTTCGATTTCAAGGCTAGCTTGCAAGGAGCGATGGGCGGCCGCGGCGGCCGTGCGGACCTGGTCCGCACGGCCCCGCGTCACCTCCCGGCCGGCGGCGGCGCGCCCGACGGCGTCAGGCTGCTGTACAGGACGGAGACCCAGTCCAGCGTGGACGGCAACACGGTGGACATGGATGTCGAGCGCGCGGCCTTCGCCGAGAACGCCGTCCAGTACGAGGCCGGCATTACCTTCGTGAACCTGATGATGCGCCAGATCCAGTCGGCGCTGCAGGAAAGATAAGGCGCCGCCATGAGCATGCTGAACGTTTTCAACATCGCCGGTTCCGCCCTCGCCGCCCAGTCGGCGCGGCTGAACGCGGTGGCGAGCAACCTCGCCAACGCCGACTCGGTCGCCGGGCCCGACGGCCAGCCGTATCGCGCCCGCCAGGTGCTGTTCGCCGCGCGGCCCGTGGCGGAGAACGCCGTCGGCGTGCGCGTTCTCGGCGTGGCGGAGAGTTCGGCGCCGCCGCGCCTGCTGCACGATCCGAAGAACCCGGCCGCCAACGAGCAGGGCTACGTGGCGATGCCGAACGTGAACGTCGTCGAGGAGATGGTGAACATGATTTCCGCTTCGCGCGCCTACCAGAGCAACGTCGAGGTCATGAACACCGCGAGGACGCTGATGCAGAAGACCCTCGCCCTCGGCCAGTGACAGTGAGAAAGGACGCCCAATGACCGCCGCAGCACAGACGACCGGCGCCAACCCGACCCAGGCCCTCTACGCCAGCCTCAACGGCGCGGCACGGGACGCCGATGCGCAGAACATGACCGGCCAGGAAGGCCGCTTCCTCAAGCTGATGATCGCGCAGCTGAAAAACCAGGATCCGCTGAACCCGCTCGACAACTCGCAGATGACCTCCCAGATGGCGCAGATCAGCACGGTGGACGGCATCGAGCGGCTCAACGCCACCCTGAAGATGATCCTCGACGGCAGCGGCGAGAACCAGGCCCTGCAGGCGGCCGCGCTGGTCGGCCACAACGTGCTGGTGCCGGGCTCTGGCCTGGTGCGCGCCGGCGGCGTGGCGGTGGGCGGCATCGAACTGGCGGAGCCGGCCGACCGCGTCACCGTCACCATCAAGGACGCCGGCGGCAACACCGTGCGCACCCTGGAACTGGGCGGCAAGGCGGCCGGCAGCCACGGCTTCGCCTGGGACGGCTTGACCAACGCCGGCAGCCAGGCGGCCGACGGCGCCTATACCGTCTCGGCCAGCGCCCGGCGCGGCGAGGCGAGCGTGGCGGCGACGGCGCTGCAGCTGGGCGTCGTCTCGAGCGTGACGCGCACGAGCCAGGGCGTCAGCCTCAACGTCGGCGCCCTCGGCGTTTTCAGCATGTCGGACATCCGGCAAATCATGTAAGTCAAGGAGGACACCATGAGCTTCCAGCAGGGCTTGAGCGGACTGAATGCGGCGTCGAAATACCTGGACGCCATCGGCAACAACGTGTCGAACTCTTCGACCGTCGGCTTCAAGGGGGCCTCGGTGCAGTTCGAGGACGTCTTCGCGGCGGTTTCCGGCGGCGGCTCGGCGCAGACCGGCATCGGCGTGAGCATGAGCGACGTCAAGCAGAACTTCACGCAGGGCAACATCACCGTCACCAACAACCCGCTCGACGTGGCCATCAACGGCCAGGGCTTCTACCGCATGAGCAACGCGGGCTCGATCGCCTATTCGCGCAACGGCCAGTTCCTGGTCGACCGGGACGGCTACATCGTCAACGGCTCCGGCCACCGCCTGACCGGCTACCAGGCCGACACCAACGGCGTTATCGTGCCGTCCAGCCCGGTCGACCTGGTGGTGAGCAGCTCCGACCTGTCGCCGGAGGCGACCACCTCGGGCACCATCGGCATGAACCTCGATTCGCGCGAGACGGAGCCGACCGCCGCCTTCGACTACACCGATCCGACCTCCTACAACAGCTCGACGGCGCTGTCGGTGTACGACGGCCTCGGCAACAGCCACGTGCTGACGCTGTACTTCCGCAAGTCGGCTACCGCCAACTCCTGGGAGATGTACACCGTCATCGACGGCGACTCCGCCTCGCAGACCGGACCGACCTCCCTCGACTTCGACAGCAGCGGCGTGATGACCACCGCCATGCCGCTCACGGCGGAGACCTACACCCTGACCAACGGCGCCGCCGACCTGTCCATCGAGATGGACTTCACCGGCTCCACCCAGTACGGCTCCACCTTCGGCGTGAACCGCCTGACCCAGGACGGCCTCACCTCGGGCCGCCTCGCCGGCCTGAGCATCTCCGAGGACGGCGTGATCCAGGGCCGCTATTCGAACGGACAGTCGCGCGACCTGGGCCAGATCGTGCTGGCCAACTTCGCCAATCCGAGCGGCCTGCAGTCGCTGGGCGGCAACCAGTGGGCGGAGACGCCCTCCTCCGGCCAGCCGCTGGTCGGCGCGCCCAACACCGGCAGCCTGGGCGCCCTGCAGTCGGCCGCCGTCGAGGAGTCGAACATCGACCTCACCGCCGAGCTGGTGAACATGATCACCGCGCAGCGCGCCTACCAGGCCAACGCGCAGTCGATCAAGACCCAGGACGCGGTGATGCAGACGCTGGTGAACATGCGCTGAGGTCCGGCGGAGCCGGCGCGCGGAGCGATCGATGGACAAGCTGATCTACACGGCCATGAGCGGCGCCAAGCACCTGTTCGAGCGCCAGGCCGCGATCGCCAACAATCTGGCCAACGCGGTGTCCTCGGGCTATCGCGCCGAGGAGCATCGGCTGCGCGCCGTGCCGGTGACGGGCGGGACGCTGCCGACGCGCGTGCTTGCCGTCGACGCCAGCGTGGCGACGGACTTCACGCCCGGCCCGCTCGCGCAAACCGGGCGCGACCTCGATGTTGCCGTGCAGGGACAGGGCTGGCTGGCCCTCGCCCTGCCCGACGGCACCGAGGCGTATACCCGCAACGGCAGCCTGGAGGTCAGCGTGAACGGCGTGCTGCAGACGCGCAGCGGCATTCCGGTGCAGGGCGACGGCGGGCCGATCTCGATCCCGCCCGACAACGCGATCAGCGTCGGCGCCGACGGCATCATCTCGCTCAAGCCCTCCAGCGGCGCGCAGAACACCGTCACCCAGGTCGGCACGCTGAAGCTGGTCAATCCCCCGGAGGCCGAGCTGGTGCGCGGCGCCGACGGCCTGTTCCGCCTGCGCGACGGCAGCGCCGCGCCGGCCGACCCCAACGTGCAGGTGGCCGCGGGCTACCTGGAAGGCAGCAACGTGAACGTGGTGGACCAGCTGGTCTCGATGATCTCGCTCTCGCGCCAGTTCGAAACCCAGCTGAAACTGCTCAGCACCGCCGAGCAGAACGACCGCCTGGCGGCGCAGCTGCTCGCCATCCGATAGACAGGAGAACGTGAAATGATTCGCTCCCTCTGGATCGCCAAGACCGGACTCGACGCCCAGCAGACCCAGCTCGACGTCACCTCGAACAACCTGGCCAACGTCAGCACCAACGGCTTCAAGCGCGCCCGCGCCGTGTTCGAGGACCTGCTCTACCAGACGCTGCGCCAGCCGGGCGCATCGAGCTCGGCGCAGACGCAGATTCCCTCGGGGCTGCAGATCGGCACCGGCGTGCGTCCGATCGCCACCGAGCGCGTGTTTACCCAGGGCAACCTGACGCAGACCGGCAACAGCCTGGACGTGGCCATCCAGGGCGAGGGCTTCTTCCAGATCCAGCTGCCCGACGGCACCCTCGGCTACACGCGCGACGGGGCCTTCCAGAAGGACAGCCAGGGGCAGATCGTCACCGCCAACGGCTACCCCCTCTCGCCGGCGATCACCATCCCCTCGAACGCCACCTCGATCACGGTCGGCAGCGACGGCATCGTCAACGTCGTGCAGCCAGGCTCGACGACGCCGGTGCAGGTCGGCCAGATCCAGCTGGCGAGCTTCGTCAACACCGGCGGTTTGCAGGGCATGGGGCAGAACCTCTACCTGGAGACGGCCTCCAGCGGCACCGCCACGCCGAACACCCCCGGCACCAACGGCACCGGCCTGCTCAACCAGGGCTATGTCGAGACCTCGAACGTGAACATCGTCGAGGAGCTGGTCGGCATGATCACGACGCAGCGCGCCTACGAGATCAATTCCCGCTCGATCCAGACATCCGACCAGATGCTGGCGCGCCTGACGCAGCTGTAACCCGCCGGGAGGAAGCCATGCGCCACGCAATAGTCAGTCTCCTCGGCACGGCGCTGCTGGCCGGCTGCGTCGCCAGCACGCCGCCGACGGCGGTGCACCAGCCGATGACGGTGCGGCCGGCCGCCCGCAACGAGGCGCCGCCGCCCAACGGCGCCATCTACCAGGCCGGCTACGTGCGGCCGCTCTACGAGGACCGGCGCGCGCGCATGGTCGGCGACACGCTGGTCATCAACATCGTCGAGAAGACCCAGGCGACGAAGAAGTCGAACACCAACAGCGAGCGCTCGCAGGACTTCGAGGTCACCGTGCCGGTGCTCTCGAAGGTGCCGGGCAAGTTCGTGCAGGGGCTGAGCATCGACGCCGGCCACGACAGCAAGTTTGCCGGCAAGGGCGAATCGGGCGCCAACAACGCCTTCACCGGCACCATCACCTGCACGGTGGTCGAGGTGCTGCCCAACGGCAACCTGCTGGTCTCCGGCGAGAAGGTGGTCGCGATCAACCAGGGCGAGGAGTTCATCCGCTTCTCCGGGGTGGTGAATCCCGCCACGATATCCGGCGCCAACACGGTCTCCTCGGTGCAGGTGGCCGACGCCCGCATCGAGTACAAGGCCAACGGTTTCATCGACTCGGCCCAGGTCATGGGCTGGCTGGGGCGCTTCTTCATGAACGTCCTGCCCTTCTAGCGCGGCCGGCATGCGCGCGCCCCGAAGCCTTCTCTGCACCCTGCTGGCCTGCGGCCTTGCCTGGGCCTGCCCGGCCGGCGCAGAGCGCATCAAGGACCTCGCCACGGTGCAGGGCGTGCGGCAGAACCAGCTGATCGGCTACGGCCTGGTGGTCGGCCTCGACGGCAGCGGCGACCAGACCACGCAGACGCCGTTCACCGTGCAGAGCATCATCAGCATGCTGTCGAACCTGGGCATCGCCCTGCCGACGGGGACCTCGCTGCAGCTGAAGAACGTCGCCGCGGTGATGGTGACGGCCAGCCTGCCGCCGTTCGCCCGCATGGGCCAGCAGATCGACGTCACCGTCTCCTCGATCGGCAATGCCAAGAGCCTGCGCGGGGGGACCCTCCTGATGGCGCCGCTGAAGGGCGCCGACGGCAACGTGTATGCCGTCGCGCAGGGCAACCTCCTTGTGGGCGGCGCCGGCGCTTCCGGCGGCGGCGCCAAGGTGCAGATCAACCACCTCTCCGTCGGCCGCATCGCCGGCGGCGCCACCGTCGAGCGCATCGTGCCGACGCCGCTGGGCGAGGGGGAGTTCGTCTACCTCGAGCTGAACAGCACGGATTTCGGCTCGGCGCAGCGCATGGTCGAGGCGATCAACCGCGGCCTCGGCGCAGGCCTCGCCCGCGCCGAGGACGGCCGCCGCGTCCGCGTGCGCGCGCCGGCCGATCCGGACGGTCGGGTGGCCTTCCTCGGCCAGTTGGAGAACCTCGACATGCAGCCGGCGCAGGGCGCCGCCAAGGTCATCGTCAACGGCCGCACCGGCTCGGTGGTGATGAACCAGTCGGTCACCATCGACACCTGCGCCGTGGCGCACGGCGGGTTGTCGGTCACCGTGTCCACGGAGCAGCAGGCGAGCCAGCCGGCGCCGTTCTCGGGCGGACAGACCGTGGTCACCGAGCGCACCGACATCCAGGTCGCGCAGCAGGGCGGCAGCCTGCTCAGCCTGAAGGCAGGCGTCTCCCTGGCGGAGGTGGTGAAGGCGCTGAATGCCATCGGCGCCAGCCCGCTCGACCTGATCTCCATCCTGCAGGCCATGAAGGCCGCCGGCGCGCTGCGCGCAGAACTGGAAATCCTGTGACCCCGGCCAACGTCGCCAACCAGCTCGCCATCGACGTCAACAGCCTGGCGCAGACGCGGCGGCTGGCGCACGACGACCCGCGCGCAGCGCTGAAGGGTGCCGCCCAGCAGTTCGAGGCGGTGTTCCTGCAGATGGTGCTCAAGGCCATGCGCGACGCTTCGCCCAGGGAAGGCCTCTTCGACAGCGAACAGTCGCGGCTCTACCAGTCGATGTTCGACCAGCAGCTGGCGCAGACCCTCTCCGCGCGCGGCAGCACGGGCCTCGCCGCCATCATCGAGAAGCAGCTGGCGCGCGGCCTGCCGGCACAGGCGGCGGGCGATGCTGCGCCGGCAGGATTGCCTCCGGCGCTCAGGCAGGCCCCGCCCGCGCGTCCGGCCCCGGCCGCGCCGCCGGCTCCGGCCGAGGCCTCGGCCGTGCCGGCGCCGGCGCGGGCATTCGTCGGCCGCCTGTGGCCGCACGCCCTGGAGGCGGCCGGAACGACGGGGATTCCGCCCCACTTCATGATCGCCCAGGCGGCGCTGGAGACAGGCTGGGGCCGCAACGAGCCGCGCCTGGCGGACGGGACGCCAAGCCACAACCTGTTCGGCATCAAGGCCGGCCGCGGCTGGGAGGGCCCGGTGGCCGAGGCGGTCACCACCGAATACGTGAATGGGGTCGCGCAAAGGACGGTCGAGCGCTTCCGCGCCTACCCCTCGTACGCCGAGGCCTTCCGCGACTACGCCGGCCTGCTGACTTCCAGCCCGCGCTACGCCGCCGTACTGAACCGGCAGGATGCGTCCGGCTTTGCGCGCGGCCTGCAGCGGGCCGGCTACGCCAGCGATCCGATGTATGCCGCCAAGCTGGAACGCATCATCGGCGGCCAGGCACTGCGGGCCGGGATGGTCGGCTGACGCAAGTTCCGCGGGGACATGCCGTTAATGACTGAAAGCGGGATCTGATATGGGATCGAGCGTCTACAACATCGGCATCACCGGCCTGTCGGCGGCCCAGGCGGGCCTGCTCACGACCAGCCACAACATCAGCAACGCCACGACGCCCGGCTACAACCGCCAGCAGGTCGTCCAGAGCACCAACACGCCGCAGTTCTCCGGCGCCGGCTTCCTCGGCCAGGGCACCAGCGTGGTGACCGTGAAGCGCGCCTACAACCAGTTCCTCGCCGCCCAGTCGCTCACCGCGCAGACGCGCCTGTCCGAGCTGAACGCGTATGCCGACCAGGTGCGCCAGATCGACAGCCTGCTCGCCGACGGGAGCGCCGGCCTGTCTTCCGCGCTCGGCAGCTTCTTCAGCAGCGCGCACGAGGTCGCCGCCAACCCGGCCTCGATCCCGGCGCGCCAGTCGATGCTGTCGACGGCCCAGGCGCTGGTCGGGCGCTTCCAGAGCGTGGACAACCGGCTCAACGAGATCCGCGACGGCGTGGACACCCAGCTTGGCAGCGCCATCGAGGACATCAATTCCTACGCCACGCAGATTGCCGAGCTGAACCAGCGCGTCATCCTGGCGCAGGCAGCCGGCGCCTCGCAGCCGGCCAACGACCTGCTCGACCAGCGCGAGCTGCTGGTCGCCGAGCTGAACAAGAACGTCCGCGTCACCACGGTTGCCGAGACCGACGGCAGCGTCAACGTCTTCATCGGCAACGGCCAGGCCCTGGTCGTCGGCGTGCAGCGATTCGAGCTGGCGGCGATGCAGTCCAGCGCCGACGTCTCGCGCATGACGGTCGGCATCGTCCAGGCGGACGGCAGCACCTCGGCGCTGTCCGAGTCCCTGCTCACCGGCGGCACCCTGGGCGGGCTGCTCTCGTTCCGCAGCCAGAGCCTGGATACGGCGCAGAACGCGCTCGGGCGCATCGCCGTCGGCCTCGCCATGACCTTCAACGCGCAGCACCAGCTGGGTCAGGACCTGACAGGCGCGCTCGGCGGTGATTTCTTCAGCGAGCCGACCGCCAGCGTGCTCGACAACACCGGCAATACCGGCTCCGGAGCGCCGACGGCGACGATCGACAGCGCCGCAGACCTGACCGCCAGCGACTACCGGCTGACCTACACCGCCGCCAACACCTTCACGCTGCGCCGGCTCTCCGACGACGAGACCTGGAGCGGCACCGGCGCCTCGCAGGCCCTGGCCTTCGCCGACCTGCTGGCGGACATCTCGCCGGCGCAGGGCTTCACCCTGGCCTGGGCGGGCGCGGCGGCGGTGGGCGATTCCTTCCTCATCCAGCCGACGCGCACCGCCGCCACCGACATCGGGCTGGCGCTCACCGACGCGCGCAGCATCGCCGCCGCCGCGCCGATCCGCAGCGCGGCCAGCAACGCCAACGCCGGCAGCGGCAGCATCAGCGCCGGCAGCGTGGATGCGCCGCCGCCCGTCGACGCCAACCTGACAGAGACGGTGACCATCACCTTCGACGACCCGCCGACCACCTTCGACGTCGCCGGCACCGGCACCGGCAACCCGGCCAACGTCGCCTACACCGCCGGCGGCGACATCAGCTACAACGGCTGGACCATCCGCATCAGCGGCACGCCGGCCGCGGGCGACGTGTTCACGGTCTCCGCCAACAGCGCCGGCGTTTCCGACAACCGCAACGCGCTCCTGCTGGCCGGACTGCAGACGGACAAGACGCTGGCCGGCGGCACGGCGAGCTACCAGTCGGCCTACGCGCAGATCGTCAGCGACGTCGGCAACAAGACGCGCGAGACGGAGGTCACGATCACCGCGCAGGAGAACATCCTCCAGCAGGCGCAGGACGCCCAGCAGTCGCTCTCCGGGGTGAACCTCGACGAGGAGGCCGCCAACCTGCTGCGCTATCAGCAGGCCTACCAGGCCGCCGGCAAGATGATCGAGATCGCCAGCCGGCTGTTCGACACCCTGCTCGACCTCGGGAGATGAGCATGCGCGTATCGTCCGGAATGATCTTCAGCGCGGGGGTGCAGTCGATCCAGAAGCAGACCTCCTCGCTGCTGCATACCCAGCAGCAGGTGGCGAGCGGCCGGCGCATCCTGACCCCGGCGGACGACCCGGTCGCCGCTGCGCACGCCCTCGAAGTCGAGCAGGCGAAGAACACCAATGCGCTGTACCTGAACAACCAGAAGGCGGCGGGCGAGGCGCTTGGCCTGGAGGAAAGCCGCCTGGTCGGCGTCGGCGAGCTGATCCGCAACGTGCGCACGCTGGCGGTGCAGGGCGGCGGCGGGGCGCTGACGGACCGCGACCGGCGCAGCATCGCCTCCGAACTGCGCCAGCGCTTCGACGAGCTGATCGGCCTGGCCAACGCCACCGACGGCGAAGGCCAGTACCTCTTCTCCGGCTACATGGGCGACACGGCGCCCTTCTCCGGCACGGTGGCCACGGGGGTCGACTACGCGGGCGACGAGGGCCAGCGCCGGATGCAGGTCTCCGCCTCGCGCCAGATCGCCGTGAGCGATTCCGGCAACGACATCTTCATGCGCATCCGCAACGGCAACGGCAGTTTCGCCGCCACGGCCGGCTCCGGCAACGACGGCAGCGGCGTCATCGACGCCGGCACGGTGACGGATCCTTCCCTGTGGAACGACACGGGCAACAGCAAGGACTTCAGCATCGTGTTTGCCGTCAGCAGCGCCGTGCCGCCGGTGACGACCTACGACATCGTGGACAACGCCAGCGGCGATTCGCTGCTGACCGGGGCGGCCGCCGGGGCGGCGCCCTATCCGCGGGTATTCACGCCCGGCGAGGCCATCATCCTGAAGAGCCAGGGCGCCGAGCCCGCCTTCGACTACGGCGCGCGGGTGCTGATCGGCGGCCATCCCGCCGACGGCGACAGCTTCGACCTCGACGCCAGCACCAGCCAGAGCCTGTTCGCCACGCTCGCCGACCTCATCGATGCGCTGGAAACCGGCACCAGCGCCGGCAACGGCAACACCCAGCTCGCCAACGGCATCGGCGCCGCCCTCTCCAACCTCGATCAGGCCCAGGACAACGTCCTGCGCGTGCGCGCGGCGATCGGGGCGCGGCAGAACGAGGTCGACGCCCTCGCCAGCGTCGGCGAGGAACTGAACCAGCACTACGAGGACGCCCTCTCGAGACTGCAGGGCCTGGACTATGCCGAGGCGATCACCCGCCTGACGCAGGAACAGGGCTACCTCGAGGCGGCGCAGAAGTCCTTCCTCAGGGTGTCGAGCCTGTCGCTCTTCAACTATGTCTGAGGGGCGGCTCGCCGTGCTGGGGAGGCTGACCTTTGCCGGCCTCGCGCTGCTGGCGGGCGGCTGCTACCACGCGGCCGAGCGCATCGACTCGGCCTCCGACCCGGTGCTGGTCTCGCGCAGCACCGACGCCGCCGGCAATCTGCGCTACAACCTGCCGGCCAACCCGATCGTTCCCAACGCCAACCTGCGCCTGACCCCGAATTTCAGCCTGTCGCTGGAAAACCTGCTGATCGGCGCGGCGGTCTTCTATTTCGTCGATCCGCTGGCGCCCAACTGGGAAGGGGAAATGCGCCGCACCGGCCAGGACACCTTCAGCATCGCCATGCGCTCCAAGCGTTTCCGCAGCACGGGCGGCGACGGCGAGGCCGGCCGCGTCTTCCGGCGCAACGCCGAGCAGATCGCGCGCGAGGGCGGCTTTGCCGGCTACGACCTGCTGTCGTTCTCCGAGGGCATCGAATCGGAGGTGCTTGGCGCCTACCGCTACGCCGAGGGCAGCATCCGCCTCTCGCGCAAATAGCTCCTCCGAAGGTCCGGGGAGAAAGGCGGTTTCCTTCGCTCAGCGGCCCGGCGGCGCGCCGGCCTGCATCACCGCGCCGACTGCGGCGTAACCCTTCTCGAAGAGGCCCTCCAGCGTCGGCGAGAAATAGGGCATGGACAGCGCCAGCATGGCGAAGCCGGCCATCAGCGTGACGGGGAAGCCGACGGCGAAGAGGTTGAGCGTCGGCGCCACCTTGGTCAGCACGCCCAGCGCGATGTTGGCAATCAGCAGCGCGCTGATGATGGGCAGGGAGAGCAGCACGCCGATCGAGAACACCGCGCTAGCCCAGCGCAGCAGGGTTTCCCAGCCGACGGCGGGAAAGGGCGAGGCGCCGACCGGCAGCGCGGCGAAGCTCTCTGCCAGCAGCGCCAGCATCATCAGGTGGCCGTTCAGGGCGAGAAAGGCCAGCAGCGCGAGCAGGCCGGCCAGCTCCGCCACGACGGGCGCTTGCGCGGCGTTCTGCGGATCGTAGAAGACGGCGAAGCCGAGGCCCATCTGCAGGCCGATCAGCTCGCCCGCCAGGTCGACGCCGGCGAAGACGACGCGCATGGCGAAGCCGAGGGCGACGCCGATCAGGCCCTGCTGCAGGAGCACGGCCAGTCCGCTCCAGGAGCCGGGCGCGATCGGCGGCAGCGGCGGCAGCGCCGGCGCCAGGGCGAAGGTGACGGCGAGGCCGATGACGAGCTTGACGCGCATCGACAGGGCGGCGTTGTTGAACACCGGTGCCGCGGCGATCAGGCCGAGCACGCGCGCCAGCGGGAACATGAAGGCGGCGAGCCAGGCATCGAGCTGGGCGTCGGTGATGGAGAGCATTGGGGGGGGTGGCGAGTGGTAAGCGGTGAGTGGTAAGCGATGAGCGGTTTGCCGCTCCCTGTGCACCGCTTACCGCCCGCTGTTTTCCGGCTCACCCGATCATGGCCGGGATCGACTCGAACATGCGGCGCATGTAGTCGGTGAGCACGGTCAGCATCCACGGGCCGGCCAGTACCAGGGTGATGAACATGGCGATCAGCTTCGGCACGAAGGAGAGCGTCATCTCGTTGATCTGGGTGGCCGCCTGGAAGACGCTCACGACCAGGCCGGTGACGAGGGCGGCGAGGAAGACCGGCGTGGCCACCAGCAGGGTGACCTCGATGGCGACGCGGCCCAGTTCGATGACGGTTGCGGGGGTCATAATCTCTGCGCGCCCTTTCTATCCGAAGCTCTGCACGAGCGAGCCGATCACCAGGTTCCAGCCGTCGACCAGCACGAACAGCATCAGCTTGAAGGGCAGGGCGACGATTACCGGCGACATCATCATCATGCCCATCGACATCAGCACGCTCGCCACCACCATGTCGATGATGAGGAAGGGGATGAAGACGATGAAGCCGATCTGGAAGGCGGTCTTCAGCTCCGAGGTGACGAAGGCCGGGATGAGGATGCGCATCGGCAGGTCCCCGGCCTTGTCCACCTTCGGCGCCTGGCCGATGCGCGAGAACAGCGCCAGGTCGGCGCTGCGCGTCTGCTTGAGCATGAAGTCCTTCAGCGGCATCGCGCCGCGCCCCAGCGCCTCGTTGAAGCCGATCCTGTTCTCTGCCATCGGCAGGTAGGCGTCCGTGTAGATTTTGTCCGCCACCGGGGCCATGACGAAGAAGGTGAGGAACAGCGCCAGCCCGACCATCACCTGGTTCGGCGGCGAGGTCTGCGTGCCGAGCGCGTGGCGCAGCAGCGAGAGCACGATGATGATGCGCGTGAAGGAGGTCATCATGAGGACGGCCGCCGGCAGGAAGGAGAGCGCGGTGATGACGAGCAGGGTCTGGATCGACAGCGTGTAAGTCTGTCCGCCGCCTGGCGCCGGCGTGCTGGTCAGGGTCGGCAGGCCCTGCGCCACGGCGGCGAGCGGGGCGAGCAGGAGGGCGAGAGGGAGCAGCCGGCTAGCCCGCATGCTTCCGCTCCATGACCTGCTTCAGCCAGGCGCCGAATTCCCTGCCCGCGGCCGACGGCGGCGCGTGCGGCAATTCGCCCTTCGGCATCCGGTGCAGGGCGCTCACCTGTCCGGGGGCGACGCCCAGCACCAGCCAGGTCTCGCCGACCTCGACGAGCACGACGCGCTCGCGCGCGCCGACCGCGGTGCCGGCGACCACGCGCAGCGCCCCGGCGGCGGCGCCGTGCGGGGCGGCAAGGCGCTTCAGCAGCCAGAGGCCGCCGACCAGTGCGGCGATCACGACGCCGAGGCCGAGCACGACCTGCAGCAGACCGGCTCCCGCCTCGGGCACGGCGGCGGGAGCGGCCGACTGCGCCAGGGCGATGCCCGGCAGCCAGGGTGAAAGGAGGACGAGAGGCATGCGCATGGCGGCAGATTACCGCCGCATGCGGTGCGGCGAGACGGGGATTAGGCGGCGAAAATTGCCGCATTCTTTCATAAGTCGTCGCGCAAGCGACTCGCGATGCTCCCCGCTCCCGCAAGCGGGAGCGGGGGCAGAGGAGAGGGAAACCGCTACCGGTTCAGCTTCCGCATGCGCTCGCCCGGCGTGATGATGTCGGTGAGGCGGATGCCGAACTTGTCGTTCACCACCACCACCTCGCCCTGGGCGATGAGGGTGCCGTTCACCAGCACGTCCATCGGCTCGCCGGCCAGCGCGTCGAGTTCGACCACCGAGCCGTGCGCCAGCTGCAGCAGGTTGCGGATCGAGATCTTGGTGCGGCCGAGCTCGACGGTCATCTGCACCGGGATGTCGAGGATCATGTCGAAGTCCTGCATGGCGGCGGCCTTGGCCCCCTCGGCGAGCGGCTGGAAAATGTTGGCCGGCTGCGCCTTCGCATTGGCGCCGGCCTGCTCGCCCATGGCGGCGGCCCAGTCGTCGTCGCTGACCTGGCTGGCGGTGTCGGTGTCGGGCATGATGGACTCCTTCTGGCGTTTTCTGCGCGGTTAGCGTTTCTCGGGCTTTTCGGGCGACATGAAGCGTTCCACCTTCAGGGCGTACTGGCCGTGCTGAAGGCCGTAGCGGCATTCCATCACCGGAACGCGATCGACCTCGGCGAGGATCGTCTCCTCGATCTCGAACGGGAGGATGTCGCCCACCTTCATCCTGAGGATCTGCCCCAGCGTGATCTGCGTCGTGCCGAGGTTGGCGACCAGCTCGACGTCCGCCGTCTGCAGCTGGCGCGTCAGCGTGCCGATCCAGCGCTTGTCGGAGACGAGGTGGTCGCTCTGCATCGTGCTGTAGAGCAGGTCGCGGATCGGCTCGACCATGGAGTAGGGCAGGCAGAGATGCATCTCCGCCGTGGCGCCGGAAAACTCCAGCGAAATGGTGAGGGTGACGACGATCTCGCTCGGCGTGGCGATGTTGGCGAACTGGGAGTTCATCTCGGAGCGGATGTACTCCATCTTGATCTCGAAGACCGGCTTCCAGGCCTTCTCCAGCTCGGCGAAGACGACGTTGAGCAGGCCCTGGATGATGCGCTGCTCGGTCGGCGTGAAATCGCGCCCCTCGACCCGGGTGTGGAAGCGGCCGTCGCCGCCGAACATGTTGTCCACCACGAGGAACACCAGGTTGGGGTCGAAGACGACCATGCCGGTGCCGCGCAGCGGCTTGAAGTGCACCAGGTTGAGGTTGGTCGGCACGACCAGGTTGCGGATGAACTCGCTGTACTTCTGCACGCGGATCGGCCCCAGGGAAATCTCCGTCGTGCGATGCATGTAGTTGAACAGCCCGATGCGCAGGTAACGGGCGAAGCGCTCGTTGATCAGCTCCATGGTCGGCATGCGGCCGCGCACGATGCGCTCCTGGCGGCCGATGTCGTAGGTGCGGATGCTGCCGCCTTCCTCCTCCTTGGCGGGTTCGTCGGACTCGCCCGTGACGCCCTTCAGCAGGGCGTCGACTTCTTCCTGGGAAAGAAAGTCCTGTGCCATGCCTACTCCAGCCGCGCCAGCGGCGCGCGGCGCCCGCCCGTCATCGCCGCTGGTGAGGCGGGGACGGGGCGCGCGCCGCGCGGAGCGTTCATGTCGGGCATCACTGGATGATGAAGGAGGTGAAGTACACGCTCTGCACCGGATCGTCGGCCGCCGCCTTCGACAGCACGGTCGCCGGCTTCGCCGCAGGCGCCGTGGCCGGGACGGCGGCGGGGACGGCGACGGGCGGCTTCTCGCCGGCCGGGGCGCCTTCCTCGGGCTTCGCCGCATCCTCCGCCGGCTTTGCTTCCTCGGCAGCCGCCGGCGGCGGCGCGTCCTCCGTCTTCGGCACGTCGAGCACGATCGGCCTGGCCGGCCTGCCGGCGGCGGCAAGCAGCACATTGTTCGTCGTCTGGCGCAGTTCCTCGGCGAGGCGCTCGCGGCCTTCCCCGCTGGAGATCGCCGAAGCCTGCTTGGAGGACAGCAGCACCAGGGCCTTATGGCGGATTTCCGGCATGTATTGCTTGATGGCATCGGCCGCCTGCTGGTCGAGCACCCTCAGCGTGGCTGCCATCTGCAGATACTGTTCGTTCTCGGACGCAAGATTGACGGTGAAGGCGTCGAGGGGCACGAACACCGGCGGCTTGAGCGGCTGGGGCTTGGCCTGCTGGGGCGCGGCTTCGGCGCCCTTGTCCTTGAACATGAAGAACCAGGCCCCGCCGCCCCCGCCCGCGAGCAGGACGGCCAGGCCGAGGATCAGCGGCAGCTTGCCTTTCTTCTTCGGCGGCTGCTCTTCGCCCTCGGCGGCTTCCCCTGTTTTCTTTTCCTCGGTCTTGGCTGGCGCTTTCGCCATGACTCACTCCTGAACGATGGCTTTCATTATCCGCGTTCCCTGTCGCCGCCCGATGCGCGGAAATGAGGATGAGTATTCCCTCATTCCGTTGGACGCCCTCAGGCGAACGTGTCGATCAGTCCGTTGCTGCGCCGCAGCCATTGCGCGGGCGCCTCGCCGCTCCTTGCGCTTTCCCGGCCGCGTCCTTCCCCCGGCCCATGCGAGGGGGCGTCATCCCGCCCCTGCCGGGCGGATTCGGCATTCACGCTCGCCTGGCCGAGGGTGATGCCGGCTTCGGCGAGTATTTCCCGCAGCCGCGGCAGGGCCTGCTCCAGCGCCTCGCGCGCGGCCGGGCTGGCCGAGACGAAGGCGGCGCTGGTCTGATCGCCCTGCACCGAGATGGTGATTTCCACCCTGCCGAGCTGGGGCGGCGTCAGCGTCAGTTCGGCACGGCCTTCCTCGCGGCCCGCAAGCAGCACGATCTTGTTGGCGACTTCGCCGTCCCAGCCGCGGGCGCCCACCGGCGTGTCGATGCGCAGGACTTCGCGGGACTCGCGTGCGGTCGCGGCGGAGGCCTGCAGGCTGCGTCCGGCGGCGAGCGGGTCGGCCTGCTCGAAGGCAGCCGGCGCGAGCGGCGCGCTCGCCTCGGCCACGACGGCGCTCGCGGCATCAGCCCGCTGCGGCTGGCCGGCTGCGCCGCTCAGCCAGGCCGGCGGCACCGGCGCCGCCGGGGCGGGGTCCGTGCCGATCGCGGTGGGGGAGACGGCGGCCTGGAGCATGGCAGGCGCGGATTTCGGATGCGTCGTGGCGGCGCCCGCCTCGGCCACTGACAGGTTCTGCGGGCCGCGCGGAGCGTCGGCGGCGAGTTGCAGCGGGGCGGCCTGGGGCAGCGCAGGAACTTCGGCGGTCATGCCGGGGAGCGGCTGAACGTCGGTCTCGATCCCGCTTTCGGGCTGGGCGACGGCTTCCGGCTCCTTGGCCATCTGGCCGGCAAGGAAGGCCAGCAGACCGGCAAGATCCGGCGCGACCGGCAAGGGCGCCTCGGCCGCCACCGTGTCGTCGGCAGCCTCCGCCGGCCCGGACGGCAACAGGGCGGCAATATTTGCTGTATCGGCGGCCGCCTTTGCCGGCAAGGCGATGTGCTGGCCCAGCACACTGGCGAAGTCCAGGCCTTCTCCGGCCGCTGCGGCGGGATCGGGATCGGGCTCGGCGCCAGGCGCCGGCGCGGCCTGCTGCGGGGAGAGCATGGGAGGCTGCTGGGGGGCGACGGACAGTTGCGTCATCGAAGATTCCTCGGGGGCACGGTATTCACGCCTCAATTACAGCAAGGGACGTGCCAAAGCGGGGTGCTATTGCTCCTCGCCGCGGAAGCTTTTCGCGCCGTGCTCGTCCTGGGCGCGCTGTTCGGTCTTCGCCTCGCTGCGCACCTCCTGGGCCTTGTGCCTTTGCGACAAGGCATCGAAGGCCTTCACCCGGTTGCGTTTGTCCAGCCATTCCTTTTGTCCGTCGACCGTGCGCTGCCTGGAAGTCTCGACCAGGGCGCGCTGCTGGGCGATGGCCTCGTCGAGCCGCCCCAGGAAGGATTGGTAATTGCCCCATTCGTCCCGGGTCAGCCCGTTGCAGGCGGCCTGGCGGAAGCGCGCCTCGTATTCCTCGCGGTACTGTTCCAGAAGGAGGAGGGTCTTTTCCACCTCCTGCTCGCTGGCCAGCAGCTGGCCGAGCCTGCGCGCCGCGTCGTCCATGCGGACCTGCGACAGGTCAAGCAGCGATTGCAGGGGAAAAGCCTTCATTCATCTGCTCCAGTCGGTTATTACGGCGTGAGGGCGCCCGGACTTTAGGGATTCCTCGGCGTTTCGTCTCACGGCTCCAGGCCGAACAGCCTGTGCAGCTTGAGCACCGCATCCTGGTAGTTTTCGCGCTCGTTGATGCCCTGCTGCAGGAAGGCCTCGAAGCCGGGCTGCATGGCGATGGCCTGGTCCAGGGTGGCGTCGGAGCCGGCGGCATAGGCGCCGACCGAGATCAGGTCGCGCGAGCGCTGGTAGCGCGAATAGAGATGCTTGAAACGGCGCACCGTATCCTGGTGCAGCGGCTTCACCAGGCTGGTCATGGCGCGCGAGATGGAAGCCTCGATGTCGATGGCCGGGTAGTGGCCCTGCTCGGCGAGATGGCGCGAGAGGACGATGTGGCCGTCCAGGATGGCGCGTGCGGCGTCGGCGATCGGGTCCTGCTGGTCGTCGCCTTCGGCCAGCACGGTGTAGAAGGCGGTGATCGAGCCGCCGCCTTCGGGGCCGTTGCCGGCGCGCTCGACCAGCTGCGGCAGACGGGCGAACACCGAAGGCGGGTAGCCGCGCGTGACCGGCGGCTCGCCGATGGCCAGGGCGATCTCGCGCTGCGCCATGGCGAAGCGGGTCAGCGAGTCCATGATGAGCAGCACGTGCCGTCCCTGGTCGCGGAAATGCTCGGCGATGCTGGTGGCGTAGGCGGCGCCCTGCAGGCGCATCAGCGGGCTGGTGTCGGCGGGGGCGGCGACCACCACCGAGCGCCTGAGGCCGTCCGCGCCGAGGATGTTCTCGATGAACTCCTTCACCTCGCGCCCGCGCTCGCCGATCAGGCCGACGACGATGACCTCGGCGGCGGTGAAGCGCGCCATCATGCCGAGCAGCACGCTTTTGCCCACGCCGGAGCCGGCGAACAGGCCCAGGCGCTGGCCGCGGCCGACCGTCAGCATCGAGTTGATGGCGCGGATGCCGACGTCGAGCGAAGTGGCGATCGTGGCGCGCTGCAGGGGATTGAAGGGCCGGCTCTGCAGCGAACGGGTGTGCTTGGTGTCGAGCGGGCCGAGACTGTCGAGCGGCCGCCCGGCACCGTCGAGCACGCGCCCGAGCAGCTCGTTGCCCACCGGCAGGTGCTTGGCGCGGTCGGACAGACGGCGGCTCGGCCGCTGGCGTTCGGCCACCGAAGGCAGTTCCTGCCGGCTCTCCAGCGGGGCGACGTGGGCGCCCGGCGCGAGGCCGTAGACGTCGTCGGTCGGCATCATGAACAGTTTTTCGCCGGAGAAGCCGACCACTTCGGCCTCCACCGCCGCGCCGCCGGGCAGTGCGATGTGGCAGCCCGAGCCGAGCGGCAGCTTGAGTCCGGCCGCCTCCATGACGAGGCCGTTGATGCGGGTGAGCCGGCCGCTGATCTGGAAGGGATTCGCGCCGGCGGCGAGCCCGCGGCAGTCGCCGAGGAAGCCGGCCCATTTTTCATGGTGCGGATTCACGATTGCGCCGGTTCGACCCAGTCGTCGGTCGCGCCCATGCCCTCGATGACCCGTCTCCAGCGGTTTTCCAGGGTGGCGTCGAGGTGGCTGCCGCCTGCCTCCAGGCGCAGTCCGCCGCGGGCGACGGCGGTTTCCTCGAGGATGCGATGGCCCAGGTGGGCGAGCTGGTCGCCCAGATAGGATCGCACCAGCGAAGCGTCCTCCGGATGCAGGTAGAGGGCGGCATGCTGGTGGGGCAGCTGCGCCAGCGCCTCGCGCACGATGTCGAGGATGGCGGTGGGCCGGACGGCCACCGTCTGGCGCACGACCTGGCGCGCGATCTCGACGGAGAGGTTGAGCAGTTCCTCGGCCACCTGCTGGTCGAATTCGCCGAGCGCGGCATTCAGCTGCTCGATCAGGGTGTGCAGGCGCAGGGCTTCCATGCGCGCGCGCGCCGTGCCTTCCTTGTAGCCGGCATCGTAGCCCTGCTTGTGCGCGTCCCGGTGGATGCGCTCGACCTCATCGGCCGTGGGCAGCCTGCCGGCGCCGCTGCGCTGTGCAGCGCCGCTGCCGGGCTTCCTCTCGTCGAAGCTGCCCAGCTCCCAGCGCTGCCAGGCGCTGACATCCTCCTTCGGTGCGCCGAGCGGGGCGCTCATGGCGGCGGCGGGCGGCGGCCTGCCGCCAACGGCTTAAACATAATCGTCCTCCCCCTTGCCGCCGAGCTGGATCTGGCCCTCGTCGGCGAGGCGGCGGGCGATCTTGAGGATCTCCTTCTGCTCGCGCTCGACTTCGGACAGGCGCACCGGCCCTTTCGACTCGAGATCCTCGCGCAGCATCTCGGCGGCGCGCTGCGACATGTTCTTGAAGACCTTCTCGCGCATTCCCTCGCTGGCACCCTTGAGGGCGAGGATCAGCGATTCGGACTGGACTTCGCGCAGCAGCAGCTGGATGCCGCGGTCCTCGACGTCGATCAGGTTCTCGAAGACGAACATCTCGTCGAGGATCTTCTGCGCCAGGTCGGGGTCGTACTCGCGCACGTTGTCGAGGATCGACGTCTCGTGCGCCGTGCCGACGAAGTTGAGGATTTCCGCCGCGGTGCGTATGCCGCCCATGGCCGTCTTCTTGATGCTGGCCGAGCCGGACAGGATGCGGGTCAGCGCGTCGTTGAGTTCCTGCAGCGCGGTCGGCTGCACGCCGTCGAGCGTCGCGATGCGCAGGAGGACGTCGTTCCTCAGGCGATCCGAGAACTGCTTGAGGATTTCCCCGGCATGGTCGAACTCGAGGTGCACCATGATGGTGGCGATGATCTGCGGGTGCTCGTTCTTGATCAGTTCGGCGACGGTGGCCGCGTCCATCCACTTCAGGCTCTCGATGCCGGCGGTGTCGCCGCCCTGCAGGATGCGCGAGATGAGGTTGGCGGCGCGGTCGTCGCCGAGCGCCTTGGTCAGCATGCCGCGAATGTATTCCTCGTCGGCGGTGACGGGGGCGCCGCGCTGGGTCTCCGCATAGAACTCGTCGACGACGGCCTCGACGCGGTCGCGCGGCACGGATTTTAGCGCCGCCATGGCGGCGCCCAGCTTCTGCACCTCGCGCGGGCCGAGATGCTTGAGCACCGCCGCCGCCTCGTCCTCGCCGAGGGTGAGCAGCAGCATGGCGCTCTTGGTGATGCCGTCCTCGCTACCCATGGCCTTGCGCTCCCTCGGTCATTGCACCTTGCCGGTCGGCTGGCTGCCGCCGACCCAGTCCTTGATCAGCGTCGCCACTGCCTTCGGCTCCTGGCGGGCCAAATCGCGCGCGGCCTGCACCTTCTGGTCGTAGCTGGCGGCGCCATGCGACGCGGCCACGGCGGTTTCCTCCGGCATCACCGGGATCTGGCTGGCGCGCTCCATCAGCTTGCGCAGGAAGGGCTTCACCACGCCGAAGAAGAGGTAGCCGGCCAGGCCTGCGAAGACCAGGTACTTGGCGCCCTCCAGCGCCCAGCCGATGAGCGTCGGGTTCTTCCAGATCGGCGTTTCCGGCACGACCTCCTTCTCGCCGCTGGCGAAGGGGGTGTTCTGCACGTTCAGCGTGTCGCCGCGCTCCTTGCTGTAGCCCATGGCTTCCCTGACGAGGTCGCCGATCTGCGCCATCTCCTTGGCGGCAAGCGGCTTGAAGCTGGCCTTGCCGTCCTGCGCCACTTCCCTGCGGTGATTGACCACGACGGCGACGGACAGCCGCTTGATGGCGCCGACCGGCTGGCGCACATGGCGGATGGTCTTGTCCAGCTCGTAATTGGTCGTCGCCTCGCGGCGTGCGCCGGGCGCTGCCGCCGCTGCCGCCGCGCCGGCGGCGGGCGCGCCCGCCGTCGTGATCGGGGCGGCGGCGGCGGCGGGCGGCTGGTTGGAAAGGGCGCCGGGCACGCCCGCCGCCGGCGGGCTGCCTGCGCCGCTCTCATTCACCTGCTGGCTGCGCACCGAAGCCTCCGCCGACGGGTTGGGCTTGTAGATCTCGGCGACCTGCTCCGACTGGGAAAAGTCGACGTCGGCCGTGACCTGGGCGCGGAAGTTGCCCGGGCCGACCAGGGGCGCCAGGATGGCCTCGATGCGGCGCACGGTGCTGGCCTCGATTTCCTGCACGTATTTCAGCTGCGAGGCGTCGAGGCCGGTCCCCTTGCCATTGCCGCCCACCGCGGAGAGCAGGTTGCCGTTCTGGTCGATCACGCTGACGTTGGCGGCGGGCAGGTGCGGCACGCTGGCGGCCACCATGTGGGCGATGCCGGCTACCTGGTTCGCCTCGAGGCTGCGGCCGGGATGGATGTTGAGCACGACGGAGGCCGAGGGCTTCTGTTCGTCGCGCATGAAGCCGGTCTGCTTGGGGATGGCCAGATGCACGCGCGCCCCCTGCACGGCGGCGAGGGACTGGATCGAGCGCGACAGCTCGCCTTCGAGCGCGCGCTGGAAGTTGATCTGCTCGATGAACTGGGACATGCCGAGCTTCTGCGTCTCCATCAGCTCGAAGCCGACCAGCCCGCCCTTGGGCAGGCCCTGGGAGGCGAGCCGCATGCGCAGTTCGTGCACCTGCTGCTGCGGCACCAGGATGGCGCCGCCGGATTCCGAGAACCTGAACGGCACGTTCATCTGCTGCAATGCGGCGATGACGTTGCCGCCGTCCCTTTCCGAGATGTTGGTGAACAGCACCGCGAAGGTCGGCGTGCGCGTCCAGCTCCAGCCGGCCATGACGATGGCCGCCACCATGGACAGGGCAATGATCGTCAGCATCTTCTGCTGCAAGGGCAGTCGCAGGAAAGCGGCAGGGGAGAAATCCGTGTTGGCCATGTGCACCACCGTTCGATCGGGTCGTCCGGGTCGGGTCCCGGGCATCTGGCGGCATTCTGCCCATCCCATGCAAGAAGCGGTCTCGGAATAAGCGGCAATTTTTGCCTCCTATTTGCCGTCTGGCGTCTTGCCGGGGGGGCGTAATCTGCGGCCATCTCGAAAGGGAACCGAATGCAGCCTGACCAGACAGCACACCGCATCGACGCCGGGCGACTGGCCGAGGCCTTTCGCATCTTCAACCAAGCCTCCGAGGAGCTGTCCGGCGCGTATACCAGCCTGCAGGAGCAGGTGGCCGGCCTGACGGCCGAACTGGCCCTGGCCAACGGCCGGCTCAAGCGCGAGATCGAGGAAAAGACGGCCCTCACCGAGCGGCTGTCGCTGTTGCTCGATACCCTGCCGGCCGGCGTGGCGGTGCTGGATCCCCTCGGCCGCATCGAGCAGGCCAATCCGGCCGCGGCGACGATTCTCGGCGCCGATGTCGAGGGCCGCCTCTGGGACGAGTTTTCCGTCTCCTGCCTGAAAGCGACCGCGACGCCGGGGGAATGGGAAATGCCGCGCCGCCAGGGCCGCCGCGTTGCCGTCACCGAAACCCGGCTGGCGACGAGCGGCGGGCGCATCGTGCTGATCCACGACGTGACCGAGGCGCACCGCATGAAGGCCCTGGCCGCGCGCAACGAGCGCCTGGCGGCGATGGGCGAGATGGCGGCGGGCCTTGCCCACCAGCTGCGCACGCCACTGGCTGCGGCGCTGCTGTATGCGGGCGCGCTGGAGAACCCGCGCCTGCCGGAGGGCGAGCGCGCGCGCTGCGGCGCAAGGGTGGTCGAGCGCCTGCAGCACCTGGAACGTCTGATTCGCGACATGCTGACCTTCGCCCGCGGCGAGGCGGGCGGGGGCGAGTCCGTGTCCGTGTCTGCCCTGCTGGCGGAGGCGGCGCAGGTGTTCGAACCGCTGGCGCGCCGTCGCGAGACGGCCTTCGTCGTGGCCGACGACAGCCAGGGCGCCGCCGTCAGCGGCAGCCGCAAGGCGCTCTGCGGCGCGCTGGTGAACCTGATGGAAAACGCGCTCGACGCCTGCGCCCCCGCCGGCCGCATCGAGCTGGGCGCGCGCATGGCCGCGGGCGCGGTCTGTCTCCAGGTGCGCGACAACGGCCGCGGCATGGATGCGGCCACCCAGGCGCGGCTGTTCGAGCCTTTCTTCACGACCCGCGCCGAAGGCACCGGGCTGGGCCTGGCGATCGCCCGCGGCGTCGCCCGTGCGCACGGCGGCGGCATCGAGGTCGAATCCGCCCCCGGCGCCGGGGCGGTCTTCAGCCTGACCCTGCCGGCCTGCGCCGGCGTTTCCGAAATTCAGCAAACGATGGAACGGAGGGCTTCATGTCAGAACCGCTGAACATCCTGGTCGTCGAGGACGACCTGCAGCTGCGCGACGCGCTGTGCCTGACCCTGGAATGCGAAGGCCACCGCGTGCTGGGTGCCGCCGACGGGCCGGCGGCGCTGCGCCTGCTCGAACGCGAGGCGTTCAACCTGGTCGTGAGCGATCTGCGCATGCAGCCGATGGACGGCATCGAGTTGCTGCGCGCCATCCGCGGGCGCGAGCCGCACCTGCCGGTGCTGCTGATGACGGCCTTCGGCGACGTGGACAAGGCGGTTACGGCGATGCGCGCCGGGGCCTGCGATTTCATGCTGAAGCCCTTCGAGCCGAGGGTGCTGATCGAGCATGTCGCCCGCCATGCGGCGCGGCCGGTTCAGTCCGAGGGGCTGATCTCGGCCGACCCGCGCACGCGCAACCTGCTGGCGCTGGCGATGCGCGTGGCGCGGACCGAGGCCACGGTGCTGCTCACCGGAGAATCGGGCACCGGCAAGGAAGTCTTCGCCCGCTACATGCACGCCCAGTCGTCGCGCGCCGGCGCGCCCTTTGTCGCCATCAACTGCGCGGCGATTCCGGAGAACCTGCTGGAAGCCACGCTGTTCGGCCACGAGAAGGGCTCATTCACCGGCGCCCAGGCCGCCCAGGCCGGCAAGTTCGAGCAGGCCCAGGGCGGCACCCTGCTGCTCGACGAGATTTCCGAGATGCCGCTGGCACTGCAGGCCAAGCTGCTGCGCGTGCTGCAGGAGCGCGAGGTGGAGCGGGTCGGCGGCAGGAAGCCGATCGCCCTCGACATCCGCGTGCTGGCCACCAGCAACCGCGACATGGCGAAGGAGGTGGCCGCCGGCCGCTTTCGCGAAGACCTCTACTACCGGCTCAACGTGTTCCCCCTGCAGATTCCGGCCTTGCGCGAGCGGCCGGCCGACATCGTGCCGCTGGCGCGGCATTTCGCCCGCCTGCACGGCAGCCCGGCGGCAGGATTTGCCGCCGACGCGGAGGCGCTGCTGACGGCGCATGCCTGGCCCGGCAATGTGCGCGAGCTGGAAAACACGGTGCAGCGCGCCATCATCCTCGCCGGGGGCGATGCGGTCGAGGCGTCCCACCTGATTATTTCCCGGCAGTTGGCGGCGCCCGCCGGGCTGCCGCAACCGCCTGCCGCAATTGAGGAAATCCAGGCGGCGCGGCGTTCGCAGGCAGCACCGTCGAACATGCGCGACCTGGAGCGCCAGCACATCCTGGAGACCCTGGCGGCGGTCAACGGCTCGCGCAAGCGCGCGGTGGAACTGCTCGGCATCTCCGAGCGCACCCTGCGCTACAAGCTGCAGCAGTACCGCATGGCGGGAGCCCTCTGATCCGCCGGATGCTGGCACACGGCTTGCTGCTGTCAGCGCGGAGACACGAGGAACCAGGACATGGACACACGCGGCATAGAGCAGATGCTCTCGGAACTGCGCTCGACGGCGCAGATCGCCTCCGGCAAGGCGCTCCAGCCAAGGCAGGCGGGCGAAGCCGGATCGGTGGATTTCGGCCAGGTGCTGAAGAACACGCTGGAACAGGTGAACCGGGCCCAGGTCGATGCGCAGCAGCTCGCGCAGGATTTTTCCACGGGCAGCGGCAGCGCCAGCCTGCAGGACGTCATGATGTCCCTGCAGAAGGCCAACCTGTCGTTCCAGCAGATGGTGCAGGTGCGCAACAGGCTCGTCTCGGCCTATCACGACATCATGAACATGCAGGTTTGAAAGGCGGTAAGCGGCGAGCAGCAAGCCGTGAGCGGTAAAACCCTCGGGGCTTCTTCCGCTCACCGCTCATCGCCCTACATCATCCCGGTTTCCCTCGCCTTGCGCTCCCGCTCGACGCGGATGATGTAGCGCTGGATCAGGGTCAGCATGTGGCCGGGCAGGTCGACGAACTGGCAGCCCGCCCGTTTCGACTTGGCCCCGCTGCGCAGCGTGAACTCGAACAGGCTGCGCACGCGCAGCGTGGCCGTCACGGTGCCCACGTCCGGCAGATCGATGCGGCAGTTCTCGAAGAGGTGATCGGTCTCGAATTCCACCCCTTCGGGCGGCGCGATGACGGCCAGGCCGCCGCCGCTGAGGTCGATCACCGTCGACTCGATGATGGATTTCGAGCCGTCGGCCAGCTTGACGGGAATGACGCAGCGCAGGGGATGGGCGATCGGCGTCGTCAGCCGGTAGAACTCGCGGCGCTGCAGGCGCAGCAGTTCGTCGGGAACGGCGGCGCGAAAGGCTTCCCGCCCCTGGTATTCCGTCCTGACGATGCGCTTGACGGTGAACTGGATCTTGACCTTCTCGTGGGAGGCGATGAAGGTCAGCTTGTCGCTTGCCAGCGCCTTGCGGTTGGACTCGGCGTTGCTGCCCGGGTCGAGCAGCATGCCGGCGCCGTCGGCCGTGACGGCGAGCAGGCTGGTGAGCAGGAAGTCGTTGCCCTGGTTGAAGTAGACGGTAAGCAGCGAGCCCTTCTCGCGCATGGCCCGCAGGATGAAGAGAATTTCCTTTTTCGAGTGCAGCAGGTATTTGCCGTAGTCGTCGGCCTGCATCAGCTCGAAGCGGAGCTGGCGGTCCTCCTGGAGCCCGTTCTCGTTGGCGTTGTTCATGCCGCAAGTTTAATCATTATTGCCCGGCTTGTGGCGGTTCCAGGCCCCGCTCCATGCGGTAGATCCAGGCGAGCAATTCGGCCACGGCGACGTACAGCTGCGGCGGAATGCGTGCGTCGAGATCGACCTGCATGAGCAGCGCAACCAGCTCCGGCGACTCGTGCACGAACACGCCGTGCGCGCGCGCCCGCGCGACGATCTCGTCGGCGATCAGGCCGCGCCCCTTGGCGACGACGCGCGGCGCGCTGTCCGCCGCCGAGTAGGCGAGGGCGACCGCCTCCTGCCGAGGTTCATGCGGGCTCATGCGATCCGATCTCCGCGGCGAGCGGCGGCAGGCCGGCGGCAGCGAACGAGGCGGCGAGCGCGGGCAGGCCGGCGCGCAGCGTCTCGGCGCCTTCCGCCGCCGCCGTCATGGCGAGGCTGACTTTTCCCGGCGACAGCCTGAGCGCCGCATCGACATCGCCCAGCCCGGGCAGGGACAGCCGGAGGGTGGTCGACCAGGTTTCGGCGGGCTCCTCCCCGGCGCGGTCGGGCGGCCGCTCCTCCGCCTCGATTTCCCAGTCGAGCCGCTGGCCCGGCCAGATCTCTCCGCGCCAGACGACGTGCTGCGTGGCGGCGACATCCAGCTGCTGCTGCACGAGGGATTGCAGTTCGGCCGGGAGGGCGGGCGGGGGCGCCGCGCCGCCGCGTGCGGCGCCCTGCTCGATGTTCTCGGCAGGGGGCGGCGGCGCCTCGATCGCTGCCTCGGGCTGCGCCGCGGCGGCGGTCTGGGCCGCAGTGCGGGCAGGGGCGTGTCGCGATTGCGGTTCCCGCGCCAGGGCTTCGGCCGGATAGCGTCCCGCCACCCACAGGGCCTGGTGGGATTCGTAGAACAGGCCGCTTTCCGCGATCGTCTGCCGCAGGGCCGGCACCAGCTCGGCGGCCTGCGCGGGCGGCGTGGCCAGCAGGGGCGCGGCGCGGACGATCGTCGCCGGCCGGGGGGCGTGCTCTTCTCCGGCGAGCACTGCGCCGATGATCCGCGCGGCATGGGACAGGGTGGGCGTCGGCTGGGCGGAGGATTGCCTTGCCGCAGCCTCGTCCGCCCGCTCGGCGACGACCAGTCCGGCCGAGCGTCCGGCGACGATCAGTTCGAGGGTGTCGCCCTGCCGGGCAGGCTGCTGCAGCGCCAGCGTCAGGCTGCGGCCCGCGACGAGCGCGCGGAAGGTGCCGTCCGGCAGGGGGCTTTCGATGCGCGCGATGAAACGCTGGCCGACCGGCAGTTCGGGCAGATCCGGGGGGATTTCGTGAGCCGGCGTGACCGGATTGATCTGCGACTCAGCGAGGAGTCGCAGGCGTACTGCAAGATCGCTGGGAATCATGGCAGTCCCGCTCAGACATGGTCGCTCCGGACAGGGCGCGGTACGTTACTGGCCGTTGTGGGCGCCGTAGGCCAGGCGCATCCTGCGCTCGCGCGCGCCGCCGCCGAGGAACTGCCGCACATGCTGCATCCACGGCTCGGTATGGCGACGCACTTCGGCGTCGTCGGCCAGGATGCGGCGGATCAATGCAAATTTTCGCGCCTTTTCCGCTTCGGAGAGCGGGGTCGGTTCGCCGCACGCCTCGAGGCGCCGGGCGAGCCCGGCGCAGTCCTGCTCCAGCGCCACCAGCCTGTCCCAGTCGCAGGCGGAGGCCGCCTGCGCCATCTGCGCGGAAATCGCGCTCATCGACTCGTACAGGTCGAGCGTGCTCACGGCCTGTTTCCGATCTGTTCCCAGGCGCCCTTCAGCTCGGCGATCAGGTGGCTGATCTCGTCGAGGACGGCAGGCTGGTTGTGCAGGTTGGCATGGAGCAGGCGCAGGACCATGTAGTCGTACAGCGCGGCCAGCTTGCCGGCCAGTTCCCCCCCCGCCTCCAGGTCGAGGCTGGCCTTCAGTCCGTTGCCGATGATGTTGATGGCCTTGGAGATCGATTCCCCCTTGCGCGCGACATCGCCGCGCTGCATGTGCAGGGAGGCCGCCGCGATCGACAGCTGGGCGCCGTCGAAGAGCATGAGGATCAGCTTGTGCGGATCCGCGGTTTCGACGCGCGTCTCGATCTCGACCTTGCCGTAGGCCGCCTTCGGGTTGTGCATTGCTGCGAACATGCCGTCTCCTCGTTATTCGATTATGAGCCGCTGCCGGGCAGGTTGCTCAACTGCTGGGACAGGAAGCTGCTGGTCTGGTTCATGCTGGCGACCAGCCTGTCGAGGGCGCTGAACTGCGCGCGATAGCGCTTCTCGATGATTTCCAGCCGCCTTTGCAGTTCCTCGCGCCGCGTGGCGATCTGCTCGATCGAATCGTCCAGGCTGTCGGTGCGCCCGGCGATCAGTCCGTCGCTGGCGAGCATCTTCGTGACCAGCTTGTCCACTAATACGGCAAAACCCTGGGCAAAGTTTAGGGTGCCGCGCTCGCCCGTGCTGCCGCCGGTGATGTCCACGGTGAGGCCGGCCGCCGCAAGCTGCTGGCCGGTGCCGGTGCCGACCACGCCGCCGAGGCTGCCGGCGACATCCACGCCGACCGTGTCGACGGTGGTGCCGAAGAGGGTGGCCTGGGCGGTGCCGCCGGTGACACTGGCGGAGGAATCCGAGCCGTAGAGGTTCGAGGTGATGGTGAGGATGCCGCCGGACGTGCTGACGGTGACGCCGCCGTCGACGTCGACGATGTTCTCGTCGCCGTTGATCCTGGCCTGGATCTCGGCCGCCATCTGCGCCGCGGTGTAGCTGCCGGCCGTCAACGTCACCGTGGCGGTGGTGCCGTCGACGTCGACGGTCAGCGTGTCGTTGACGCCGCTGGTGATGGTGGTCGAGCCGCCCAGCGTCACGGCGCCCACGGCGCTGCCCTGGGAGGCGAGCTGGGTGATGCTCACGGCGTAGGCGCCCGCCTCGGCGGTGCTGGCGGCGCTGACGAACTCGACCTGGCTGTCGGTGGACTTGGCCACCGAGGCGAAGAGGGTGGAAATGTCCTTCGAGGTGTCGTCGAAGACCTCCTGCAGCTTGGCGGCGTCGAGCGCCAGCGTGCCGTCCTTCTGAAAGCCGATGCCGACCTCCGAGAGCATGCTCAGGCCGCCGCCGGCGTAGCGCAGCGCGGTGTTGAGCGAGTCGCGCAACTGCGTCTCGATGCCGCGCACGGTGGTTTCCCCCTGCAGGATGGCGGCCTGCTTGGTCGTGGCGTTGTAAGCCGAGAGGTTCTTCAGCGTCTTGTACAGGTCGTTGTAGCCCTTCACGAACGCCTCGATGGAGCTCTTCACCGCCGTGATGCTGCGCGAGACCGTGACGGTGGTCGCCGCATCGGTGGTGGCGAGCAGGGTCAGGGTGACGCCGTCGATGGCCTCGGTAACCGTGTTTGTGGCGCTGGTGATGGAGACGCCGTTGATGGTGAAGGCCGCGTCCTGCGCCGCGACGGACTGCGTCAGGTTCTTGCCGCTGCCCGCGCTTGCCGCCGGATCGTAGGCGATCTGCGACAGGCCCGAGGTGTCGGTGTCGGTCGCGTCGTCGTCGTCGACGGTGATCTTCAGGCTGTTCTCCGTGCCCGAGTACTGCGAGACGAGCACCAGCCGGTAGGCGCTGCCGTCGTTCACGATGCTGGCCGTGACGCCGGCGTTGGCGTTGTTGATGGCGTCGCGCACCCCGGACAGGGTGCCGTTGCCGGAATCGATTTCAATGGTTTGCGCGGGACGGTCGCCGTTCACGGTGAAGCTGCTGCCGTCCCAGGTGCCGAATTCGATGCTGAGGGTGCCGCTGCCGACGGTGGTCGAGGTGGTCGAGAAGGTGCCGCTCTTGAGGGAGTGGGCCTTGGCCAGGGTGCTGATCTCCAGGCTGTAGCTGCCGGCGACCGCCGAGGACGAGGCGGCGACTGTTGCCGCCTCGGCATCGGCAATGCTTGCCTTCAGGGCGGAAAACTTTGCCGGGTCGGCGAGGGACTGCGCGGCGCTCTGGAAAGAGGAAAGCGCCCCCTTGAGGGCGCCGAATCCGCTGAGCTTGGACTGGTAGTCCCCCTCCTTCTTGTCGAGAAGGGAAAGCGGACGGCGCTCGAGCGCCATCAGCTGACTGACTATGCCGCTTACATCGAGTCCCGATCCGATGCCCGGTGAAGAGAGCGCCATCCCGTGTTGCCTCGCCTAGGTTTCTTCAGGCTTCCTGCCTGATCAGCACGCCTTTCAGTCTGTCCAGCGCCCTGGCTATGGCCAGGACTTCCTCGGAGGGCATTTGCCGGATGACTGTCTCGGTCTCCGCATCCACCACCCTTACGATGGTCTTGCCGGTTTCCTTGTCGACCGTGAATTGCAAATTCTGTGCCACGGGCGCCAATACGCGCTGGATCTCCTGCACGGCCTGCTTGACCTGCTCGGCGCTGGGCTTGGGCGGCGGTTTCGACTGGGGGGCGGGCGCGCCATCGGCGCTGCGCGATGGCCTGGCCGTCCCGGCCTGCACTGCGCCTACCGATCCGGGCAACGGTTGAATCGCCATGTCCTTGCTCCTTGAACCTTGGCGGAACGCGGGCGGCCGATATGGCCGCCGCGCGTTTCCTTACCTGCGAATTGCCGCTTAGCCGCGGACCAGCGCCAGCACGTTCTGCGGCAGGGCGTTGGCCTGGGCGAGCATCGCCACGCCGGCCTGCTGCAGGATCTGCGCGCGGGTCAGGTTCGCAGTCTCCGAGGCGAAGTCGGCATCCTGGATGCGCGATCTTGCGCCGGCCAGGTTTTCCGAAGTCGCCTGCAGGTTGGTGATGGTCGACTCGAACCGGGCCTGGATGGCGCCGAGATCCGCGCGGATGCTCGAGACCTTCGCCAAGGCCGAGTCGATCACGTCGATCGCCGACTGGGCGCCTGAGGCCGTGCTGATGTCGATCGCGCTGACGTAGCTGGCGGAAGCCGACACCGAGGTGCTGGCGGCCGTGTCGAGGATGCTGCCGGCCGAGTCGGCCACGCTGGAACTGACCGAGAAGGTGTTCGACGAGTTGAAGGTCACCTTGCCCGCCACCACCGTGCTGTCGCTGCCGTCATCGACCAGGGTCGAGGCATCGCCGCCGGCGCCGATCACCTGGATGGTGCTGCCGGTCGAGCCGGAGATGTCGAAGCCCTCGATGCGGATGTCCTTGCCGTCGGCCTGGGTCAGGGTCAGCGTGCCGCCGCTCACCGTGGCGGTGACGCCGGTGGTGCCGCTGGTGTTGTTGATGGCCTTCTGCAGGGCGGACAGGTCGGAGGTCGTGACCGCGGCCTGGATCGTGCTGGTGCTGCTGCCGCTGCCCAGGGTGAAGGTCACCGTGCCGCTGGCGCTCAGGCTGGCCATGGTGGCGGTCGTCGTCGCCTTGGCGGTGACGCCGGTGACGCCGGACAGGTCGTTGATGTCCGCGGCGATCGCATAGGCGGTGTCGCCGGCGGAAACCGACATGGTCGTCGTGCCGGTCGAGCCCGAGATGGTCAGGGTCTGCGCAGTGATGTTGTTGGTGACGCTGGCGACCGTCGTCGTCTCGGCGATGGCCTGGCCGGTGCCGGCGCCGGCGGTGGCGTTGCTGCCCGTGACCGAATAGTTGGCGAGGTCGGTGGCGGCCGCGCCGGAGATGGTCACGGCAATCGTCTCGTTGGCGTTGGCGCCGACCTGGAAGGCCTGGTTGGAATAGGTGCCGTCGAGAACCTTGATGCCGTTGAAGGTGGTCGTGCTGGCAACGCGGTTCAATTCGCTCTTCAGCTGGTTTACCTCGGACTGCAGGGCGGCGCGGTCGGTTGCGCTGTTGGTGGCGTTGGCGGATTGGATGGCCAGTTCGCGGATGCGCTGCAGCAGATTGGACGACTGGGACAGCGCGCCTTCCGCCGTCTGCGCCAGCGAGACGCCGTCGTTGGCGTTGCGCACGGCCTGGTTGAGGCCGCGCACCTGGGCGCTCATCCGGTCGGCGATGGCCAGACCCGCGGCATCGTCCTTGGCGCTGTTGATGCGCAGGCCGGAGGACAAACGCTGCAGGGAAAGCGCCAGCGACGCCTGGGAGGTGTTGAGGTTGCGTTGCGCGTTCAGCGAAGCTATGTTAGCGTTAATTACCTGAGGCATTTCGTTTCTCCTTGCAAGTTTGAGGGTTCAGACAGCCTGTCGCCCCTAGACTCCCGATCCGGCGGGCGATGATGTCGCCGTCAAATGCCTTAACGGAGTGCCCCAGGAAAACTTTAGGGCGGAGTCGCAAGGTTCCGCCCTAATTCTTTGTGCGCTAAGGATTTTTCCGGGGACTGCAAAAAATATTCCTCAAGTTCCATCAGGCCGTACCGTAAATGCCAGTAGACGTCTCCTTGCGTCTGAAGCAAATAGGACTCCCGAGAAGTGAAAACGCCGGCTTTGCCGGCGTTTTCACTTGGCGCTGTTGATGCGCAGGGCGGAGGACAAACGCCGCGGGGTAAGCGCCGGTTAGCCGGCGATTTTCGTTTGTATTCCGCGGATCGGGCCTGGCCTGCTTCCTGCTAGATTGAAGCGCATGAACACCAGCCAGATGCTCGAGAGGGCGCTGAGGCAGCACAAGACGGGTGCCTTGCGCGAGGCGGCGCAGCTCTATGGCAGGATCCTCGGCCGCGATCCGCGCAATGCCGAAGCCATGCACCTGCTCGGCCTCGTCGTCGGCCAGCAGGGAGACCAGGCGAAGGCCCTGGACTGGATCGACAAGGCCATCGCGCGCGACCCTGCCAATCCGGTCATGCACAAGAACCGCGGCAGCACGCTTGCCCGGCTTGGACGGCTGGAGGAGGCGGCGCAGGCGCATGCCCGGGCCCTGGCCTTGCAGCCGGATTTCGCCGAGGCGGCCGTCGCGCTCGGCGGCGTGCTGGCCGACCTGGGACGCTACGACCAGGCCTTGCGGCAACTGGAGGAAACCGTGAGCCGCCATCCCGGCTCGGCGCAGGCACGCTTCAATCACGGGCGCGCCCTGCAGCTGGCCGGCAGGACGGCGGAGGCGATCGAGAGCTATGCCCGGGCGATCGAGCTGGACCGCGGCCACGCCCAGGCGCACAACAACCTCGGCGTGATCTTCGATGCCGCCGGCGACGCCGAGCGGGCGCTGGTGCATTTCGGCGAGGCCGTCGCCCTGCGGCCGGATTACCTGCACGGACTGAAGAACCTTGTGGCGGTGATGATGCGCCTGCGCCGCTTCGGCGAGGCCGTGCCCTGCCTGCGCCGTCTGCTGGCGCTGGCGCCGCGGGATTCGGATGCCTGGAACAAGCTCGGCCTGGCGTTGCACGAGATGCAGGATTTCGACGAGGTGGAGGCATGCTACCTGCGCGCCATCGAGATCGATCCGGAAAACGACGACGCGCTGGTCAACCTCGGCAACCTGCGGCTGGACCTGGAGCGGGACGAGGAAGCGGAGGCGCTCTACCGGCGCGCCGTCGCCGCCGACCCGCGCAATGTCGAGGCGCTCAACGGCCTGCGCAGCGTTCTGGTCAAGTCGGGCCGCGACGAGGCGGCCTTCGACGTCACGGAACGGCTGCTGGCGATCAAGCCCGACCATGCCACCGCCCGCTTCCACCTGTCATGGATGATGCTGGGGCATGGCCTGTTCGAGGACGGCTTCAGGGAATACGCCTGGCGGCCTTCGCGGCAGGATGCGGGCGGCGTGCCGGGCGGGCTGCCGCTGGCTACCCGCCTGCCCGGCGACATGACGGGCATGCGTGTCCTGCTGTACCGCGATCAGGGCATCGGCGACGAGATCTTCTTTCTCCGCTTCGCGCCCTGGCTGAAGCGGCGGGGCGCCTGGATCCGCTATCTGGCGACGCCCAAGATCGCATCGCTGCTGGCGCGCTCGGGCGTGGTGGATGAAGTGGTGACGGAGTACCGGGCCGATCCAGAAATCCGGCTGGCGATCAATGTCGGCGATCTGCCCGGCCTGCTCGGTCTGGCGCAGGCGGCGCATATTCCGCCTGCCGTCCCGCTGCCGCCGCTGCCCGGCCGACGCGAGGAAGCGCGCAGGCTGCTGGCCGGCTTCGGCCCGCCGCCCTATCACGCCGTGACCTGGCGCGCCGGGCGCGACAAGCTGAAATACATCGGGCGCCTGGTGCGTTCGCTGTCCAAGACCCTGCCGATGGAGACGCTGCGGGCCTGGCTGCCGCCGGGCGGCAGCATCGTGTCCCTGCAGCGCCAGCCGAACGACGGCGAGGTGGACGCGCTTGCCGCTCTGCTCGGCCGGCCGGTGCTCGATCTGGACGCCCTGAACGAGGACCTGGAGGCGATGCTCGGCGTTCTGGCCGAGGTCGACGATTACTGCACCGTCAGCAATGCCAACGTGCACCTGCTGGCCGGACTCGGCAGGACGGCCACGGTTTTCATTCCCTTTCCGCCGGAGTGGCGCTGGATGGTCTCCGGCGGCGAGTCCCCCTGGTTCCCCGGCTGCCGCCTGATCCGCCAGTCCGGCGACCGCAGCTGGCCGGCGCCCGCATGACGGCAAAGTCGAATCCTGTCGCAAGCAAGGCGGTCTCGGCCGAGGAACACTGGCGCCAGGCCGTTTCGCTGGCGCAGTCCGGCAGCCTGGCGGAGGCCCTGAAGGCCATCGACCGGGCGATCGCCGAACGGCCGGACATGGCGCCGATCTGGGCGGACAGGGGCGGCATGCAGCAACTGGCCGGCCTCCACGACGAGGCGGAGGCGTCGCTGCGGCAGGCACTCGCGCTCGATGCCGGACAGGCCTGCGCACACCACAACCTGGGGCTGCTGCTGCAGTCCCGGCGGGCGCTCGCCGAAGCGCGCCGTCACTTCGAGGCTGCCGTCGCCGCCGGGCCGGATCGCGCCGAATACCGGCAAAGCCTCGGCGGCGCGCTGTTCGGGCTGCGCGACTATGCCGGCGCCGAGGCGGCCTACCGCAACGGCCTGCGCCTTGCGCCGGCGGATGCGCCGTTGCGCTACAACCTGGCGACGGCGCTGCTCAAGCAGTTCCGTTTCGAGGAGGCGGCGGAGGAACTGCGCCGGGTGACGCGGGACGCCCCGGCATTCTTCGAGGCCTGGAACAACCTCGGCAACGTCCTGCGCGACCTGGAGGGCCACGAAGAGGCGCTCGCTGCCCACCTCCGCGCCATCGAGCTGCGGCCGGACGACGCCGGGGCCTACGCCAACGCCGGATTCGACTTGCGCCGCATCGAGCACTACGACGAGGCCGAGCAGTGCTACCGCAGGGCGATCGCCCTGCAGGCGGACCACGACAAGGCGCACTTCAACCTCGCCATCTGCCGCCTGCTGCGCGGCGATTTTGCGGAAGGGTTTCGCGAATACCGCTGGCGGGAGGGCGGCCGGGTTCAGGCTGCGCCGGCCGAGGGCGCCCTGGCCGGCAAGCGGGTGCTGCTGGTGCGCGACCAGGGCATCGGCGACGAGCTGTTTTTCCTCCGCTTCGCGCCGCTGCTCAAGGCGAGGGGTGCGCGCCTGGCCTGCCAGTGCAGCCCGAAGCTCGCATCCCTGCTGCAACGCTGGCCGGTCCTCGAAACAGTGGCGGAGCGGGAGACGCCAGCCGACCTGGCGGTGAGCCTGGGCGACCTGCCGGCCTGGTTTTCGGATGCGGTTGCGCCGGCTCTCCTGCCGCCCGTGCCGCTGGTGCCGCTGCCGGAGCGGATGGAGAAGGCCCGCCGCGCGCTGGCGGCCGTCGGCGACCCGCCGTATGCGGCGCTGACCTGGCGGGCCGGCACGCCGCTCGCCCGGCAGATCGGGCGCGGCCAGCGCGCCCTGACGAAGGAAGTCGGCTCCGAAGACCTGGCACGCTTTCTGCCTGAGGGAACGCTGGTAAGCCTGCAGCGCCTTCCGCTCGACGGGGAGGTGGCGGCGCTGGCGCAAAGGATGGGACGCCCCGTGCACGATTTTTCGACATGGAACGAGGACCTGGAAGACATGCTCGCCCTGCTGGCAGGCATCGACGACTACGTGACCGTCAGCAACACCAATGTCCACCTCCTGGCCGGGCTCGGCAGGACGGCGACGGTGCTGGTGCCTTTTCCGCCGGAGTGGCGCTGGATGGCCTCCGGCGAGGCCTCGCCCTGGTTTCCCGGCTTTCGCATCGTGCGGCAGGACCGGCACGGCCGCTGGGGCGAGGGGGAGACCGTCGAGTGAGCGGCGCGGCGCGCACCCTGGCGGTGATCCTGCCCTGCGAAGGCATGGGCGACTGCCTGTGCGCGGTGCCCATCCTGCGCAAGATTCGCCGCGACCTGAAGGACGTCGTCGCACTCGGCGTGTTTTCCGACCACCCCGGACTGTTTGCGCGCTGTCCCTATGTCGACGGCTCCTTCGCGCTTTCCGACCGGGAGAACCTGAAGCGCTACGCCGAGGTGCTGCGCCTGTTCGACACGACGAAGCTGCCCTACCACCTGATGGATACCATCGATTTCATGAGCATTCCGGCCGGCATGGGGCAGCTCAGCTTCCGCGAGAAGCGGCTCGAGTACTTTCCGGCCGAGGCCGACCGCGCGCAACGCTACGACGTGGTCCTCAACACCTCGACGACCTGGCCCAGCCGCAGCTGGCCGATCGGGCTCTGGCAGCGCCTGGCCGACGAGCTTGCGGCGGACGGGTATTCCGTCGCGGTGGTCGGCAAGACCGTCCGCTCCGAGGTCGACGGCATGCTGAAATCGAGCCAGGGCCTGAGCGGCTGCGTCGATCTGACCAACCGGCTCAGCCTGGACCAGACCTATTTCACCATCGCCGGGGCGGGGCTGTTCGTGACCTGCCAGAACGGCCTCTCGGTGCTCTGCGGCGCGACGGAGACGGAGATGATCGTCCTCGACCGATCCATCGAGTGGAGCAAGTACGCGGTGTACCGCCACGAGGATCCCCATTACCGCTTCTGCGTGGTGAAGGGGGACTGCGACCGCTATTGCTGCAACAGCCAGGCGTGCCCGCTGTACGGCGAGTTCCGCTGCATTCCCGGGTATGCCCCGGTTGTCTCGGCCGTGCGGGCGAAATTGTCCTCCCCGCGCAGCGGCCATCCGCAATTTCATGAAGAGGAGTACGTCCATGATAACTGATCGAATCGACGCCATCACCCGCATCCCGCCGGAGTACCAGAAGGCGGAGCTGCCGGCGCCGAAGAGCGTCAAGATAGAGATCTCGCCGCGCTGCAACTATCGCTGCGGCTTTTGTGCGCTGCGCAATCGCGAGGTGCAGCCGAAGTGGGACATGGATTTCGGCCTGTTCAAGCGGATCACGCGTGAAATGCGCGAGGCCGGCGTCGAGGAGATCGGCGTGTTCTATCTCGGCGAGTCGTTCATGGCGCCGAACCTGCTGGTCGACTGCGTGCGCTACCTGAAGGGGGAGATCGGCATGCCCTACGTCTTTCTCACCTCGAACGCCTCGATGGCGTTTCCCGAAGCGGTCGAGGAATGCATGAAGGCGGGCCTGGATTCGCTCAAGTGGTCCTGCAACGCCGCCGACGAGGATCAGTTCGAGAAGATCATGGGCGTCTCGAAGAAGCTGTTCCACACCGCCTACGAAAACATAAAGTCAGCCGCCGAGATACGGCGAGCCGGCGGCTACAAGACCGGCCTGTACGCCTCTTCCATCCGCTACGACGGCGAGCAGCTGAAGAAAATGGAGGAGCTCATCGCGGAGAAGGTGACGCCCTACGTGGACCAGCACTACTGGCTCCCGCTGTACTCGATGGGGGCGTTCGCCGTCCTGCGCGAGGAGGAACTCGGCTACCGGCCCACGGCGGGCAACCAGGGAAGACTGGACAACCTGCGCGAGCCGCTGCCCTGCTGGTCGGCGTTTACCGAAGGCCACGTCACGGCCGAGGGCAAGCTGTCGGCCTGCTGCTTCGACGCCACCGCCAACTGGACCATGGGCGATCTCACCAGGCAGTCCTTCATGGAGGCCTGGAACTCGCCGGCCTTCGTCAGGCTGCGCGAGGCGCACCTGCGCCGGGACGTCTCAGGCACGGTGTGCGAGAAGTGCATCGCCTATTCCTGATGCGGCGACCGGCTTCAGGCCATGAGTCCCGCCCAGCATGACGGCACGGCGCGCCAGGTCCTCGAGATCGAGGCCGAGGCGCTGCTGGCCGCGCGCGACCGCATCGACGGCGCCTTCCACGAGGCTGTCGGCCTGATCCGGCGCAAGTGCCCTCCCGGCAAGGTGGTCGTGATGGGGGTGGGCAAGTCGGGGCATGTCGGCCACAAGATCGCGGCGACGCTGGCGAGCACCGGCACGCCGGCCTTTTTCGTGCATCCGACCGAGGCCGGTCACGGCGACCTCGGCATGCTGACTTCCAGCGACGTCGTCCTGGCCATCTCCTATTCGGGCAAGAGCGACGAGCTGCTGCGCGTGCTGCCCTACCTCAAGCGCAACGCCATCGATGCCATCGCCTTCACCGGCGACGGCCGTTCCCCGCTGGCGCAGCATGCGGAAGTGTGGATCGACGCGGGCGTCGCGCGCGAGGCCTGCCCGCTCGGCCTGGCGCCGACGGCGAGCACGACCCTGGCGCTGGCGCTGGGCGATGCGCTGGCCGTCTGCCTGCTGCGCGAGCGGGGGTTCACGCCAGAGGATTTTGCCTCCACGCACCCGCACGGCACGCTGGGCCGGCGCCTGCTGGTCTCGGTGGAGGACATCATGGTGAAGGGGGAGGACCTGCCCCGCTGCGGACCGCAGACCACCGTGCGCGCCTGCCTCTCCGAGATGTCGCGCGGCGGCATCGGCGTGGTCGGCATCGTCGACGCGGGCGACCGGCTGGTCGGCGTCTATACCGACGGCGACCTGCGCCGCACCCTCGACAGGAACATCGACATCCACGCCACCCCGGTGGTCGAGGTCATGACGCGCGCGCCGATGTCGATGCGGCGCGGGCAGCTGGCGGCGGAGGCGGCCGACCTGATGGAGCGCAAGAAGGTCAACGCCATCCTTGTGGTGGACGAAGACGGCCGCCTGGTCGGGGCCCTCAATATGCGCATCCTCCTGCGCTCGGGCGTCGTCTGATGATCCGCCTCTTCATCGGCTACGATCCTCGCGAGGCGATCGCCTTTCACGTCTGCGCGCACAGCATTCTGCGCCAAAGCAGCGAGCCGCTCGCCGTGACGCCGCTCGCCCTGAACACTTTGCAGGGCTATTCCGAGCGGCATGGCGACGGCAGCAACCAGTTCATCTACAGCCGCTTTCTCGTGCCGCATCTGGCCGGTCACGAGGGCTGGGCGATCTTCATGGACGGCGACATGCTGGTGCGCGCGGACATCCGCGGGCTGTGGGATCTGCGCGATGCGTCCAGGGCCGTGCAGGTGGTCAAGCACGACTACCGCACGAGGCAGACGGAAAAATACCTCGGCGCGAAGAACGAGGACTACCCGCGCAAGAACTGGTCCAGCGTCATCCTTTGGAATTGCGGCCATCCCGCAAATCGGGCGTTGACGCCGCAATTCGTCGAGAACGCCAGCGGCGCCCTGCTGCACCGCTTCGCCTGGCTGGACGACGCCCTCGTCGGCGCGCTGCCCGTCGAGTGGAACTGGCTGCCGGACGAGTTCGGCGCCAATCCGCAGGCCAGGCTGCTGCACTGGACCCTGGGCACGCCCTGCTTCCAGGAATTCGCCGAGGCGCCGATGGCACAGGAATGGCATCGCGAAAGAATCCTGGCCGAACACTGCAGCCAGCACCGCCTGCCCTGAGCGCGTGCCTCAAGCGGGTTCCCGCAACGCCCTCCCCAGGGCTGCCGCCACGCGCCGCATGACGGATTCCCAGTCTCCCCGCCGCGGCTGACGGAACAGCCGCATGGTCGGATACCAGGGCGTGTCCTCGCGCGCCAGCTGCCAGCGCCAGTCGGGTGCGAAGGGCAGCAGCGTCCACACCGGCCTCGCCAGGGCGCCCGCGAGATGCGCGACCGAGGTGTCGACGGCGATGACCAGGTCCAGGTTCATCATCAGCGCGGCGGTATCGGCGAAATCGCCGATGGCGCCGGTCGGGTCGGCCACGCCGCGAGCGGCCGGCTCGGCTCGCAGCGCCTCTCCGCCGCCGGGCTGCAGGCTGTAGAAAGTCACGCCCGCAATTCCGAACAGGGGGAAGAAGGCGGAGAGGGGGCAGCTGCGGTTGGCGTCGTTCATGTGCTGCGGATTGCCCGACCAGGCGATGCCCACCCGGAAGCCCTGATCGGCGACCAGCCGCGCGCCCCAGGCGGCGACGTCGTCCTTTGCCGCCGCAAGATAGGGAACCCGTGCCGGAATGCCGGCTTCATCGAGTCCGAGGATGCCCGGCAGGCTCAGCAGCGACACCTGCCAGGCTTCAGGGTCCGTTTCGGCAGGCTCGCGCAGCAGCGCCATGCCTTCGGCGCTTGCCAGCAGCCGCTTCAGCGGCGCCTGGCATTCCATGACGATCCGCTCGCCCCTGGCCGCCAGCGGTTTGAGCAGGCGCACGAACTGGAGCGTGTCCCCGGCGCCCTGTTCCGCCCGGATGACGAGCGGCCGTCCGTTCGTCGGCTCGCCCCGCCAGAACCGCCCGGCCGCACGCGTGCCCCAGACGGCCAGGCGGGTGCGCCACTCGTATTCCGGCCAGCCTTCCGCGTAGCGGCCGAGCAGCAGGAGCTGCGTGCCAAGATTGAAGTGCAGGGCAGGATGGTCGGGCAGCCGGCGCAGGCCGGCGCGGTAGCTCTCGCAGGCCTCTTCCGCGCGGCACGATTTCTCCAGCGCAACTCCCCTGTCGAGATGCAGCAGCCCTTCCTCCGGAAAGAGGCGGATGGCCTCCCCGGCAATTTCCAGGGCGTCATCGATCTCGCCGAGCGCGACCTGGCAGTCCACGATGCCGCCCAGCGCGCGGGGCAGCTCCTGGCCGCGTTCGGCGAGCCGGGCGAACAGCGCGATCGCCTCGCCGGGCCGACCGGACTGGCGCAGGACGTTCGCCTTGCAGACCAGGGCGCGCGGGTGATCCGGCGCAGCGGACAGCACGCGGTCGGCTTCGGCTTCCGCCTCTTTCAGGAAGCGGGCCGAGATCAGGATCGAGGCCAGCGCGCAGCGGATTTCATGCTCGTCCGGGTGGTCGTGCAGGAGCTTCCTGCAGAGCAGCTCGGCTTCAGGATACTGGCCGAGCAGGATATGCAGGTTGGCCAGTTCGCGCCGGGCGGCGAAATGAAGCGGAGCGGTTTCCAGCGCGCGCTCGAAGCATGCGCGGGCTGACGCAAAATCCCTTTCCTCGGCGCGCAGCACGCCGAGGACGTAGAGGGCGTTGGCGTGCCCCGGTTCCGCCGCCAGGGCGCGGATGAGCGCATTGCGCGCGCCGACCCGGTCTCCCGTCAGCCTGAGCGCCTCGCCCAGGTTGGACAGGGCGTCGGTGAAGCCTGGGCGGCTTTCGATGGCGGACTGGAGCAGGGGAACGGCTTCCCCGGCGCGCCCGGTCTGGATCAGGACCGCCGCCAGGTTGCTCTGCGTCTCGGCGTTCCCTGCGTCGGCCGCGAGCGCGAGCCGGAGGTGTCGTTCCGCTTCGGCAAACCGGGCAGTCTGGAGGCACAGCGTGCCATACAGGCGGTTGCCGTCCGGATGCGACGGCGACAGTGCCAGGGCGCGGCGGTAGGACTGTCCTGCCCGGTCGAAGTCGCCAGACTGATGCCGCCCGAGGGCCTCCAGCAGCAGGTTGTGGGCCGCCTCCTGCCCCGCGTTCGCATTCACGTCGGCTGCGCCTCGCCGAAGAACTGTTCGACGGCGTCGACGACGTAGTCCACTTCGTCCAGGGTCATCTCGAAGTACATCGGCATGCGCACGAGGCGTGACGACAGTTCGCTGGTGACTTCCAGCGAGCCCGAGGCGCGGCCGTAGCGCAGGCCTGCCGGCGAATCGTGCAGCGGCACGTAATGGAACACCGCGCCGATGCCCCTTTTTCTCAGATGGGTGAGCAGGGCCGCGCGCGTTTCGGCGGACGCCGTCAGGAAGTGGAAGATGTGGCCGTTGCCGCGTCCGCGCTGTTGCCGGTTGGGCAGCCGGACGTGGCCGGCTTCGGCCAGGCGCGAGAATTTCTCGAAGTAGGCGTCGAACAGAATCAGGCGCCGCGCGCAGATCATGTCCGCGGCCTCGAGCTGGGCAAGCAGGAAGGCGGCGGCCAGTTCGTCCGGAAGGAAGGACGAACCGATGTCCACCCAGCGGTACTTGTCCACCTCGCCGCGGAAGAACTGGCTGCGGTTGGTGCCCTTCTCCCAGATGATCTCGGCGCGCTGGGCCAGTTCCGGATCGTTCACGAGAAGGGCGCCGCCCTCGCCGCAGATCACGTTCTTGGTTTCGTGGAAGCTCAGGCAGCCGAGGTGGCCGATGGTGCCCAGGCTCTTCTCGCCGTAGGTGGACAGCAGCCCCTGCGCCGCGTCCTCGACCACCTTCAGGCCGTGGCGCTCGGCGATCGCCATGATGCGGTCCATCTCGCAGCCGATGCCGGCGTAGTGCACCGGGACGATGCCGCGGGTGCGGTCGGTGATGGCTGCCTCGATCAGCGATTCGTCGATGTTGAGGGTGTCCGGCCGGATGTCGACGAACACCGGGCGGGCGCCGCGCAGCACGAAGGCGTTCGCCGTCGAGACGAAGGTGAACGAGGGCATGATGACCTCGTCGCCGGGAGCGAGATCGAGCAGGATCGCCGCCATTTCCAGCGCCGCGGTGCAGGAATGCGTGAGCAGGGCCTTCCTGGCCCGCAGGTGCCGCTCCAGCCACTCGTGGCAGCGGGCGGTGAAGGTGCCGCCGCCGGCGATCGAACCGGAGGCGACGGCCGAGGCGATGTATTCCAGTTCCTTGCCGATCATGAAGGGCTTGGCGAAGGGAACGATGCGCGGCTTCATGCGCCCATGCCGGTCGCCGGCGGCAGCAAGGCCTGCCTGCGGTTTCACGTAAGGGGTGGCTGTCGTGCTCATGCGCTTGCCTCCATTTTCATGATGCAAACCGGCTTGTGGCCGGTCAGGCTGGCGTGCAGCCATTCCGGCGTCGCTCGCGCCGGGTCGTCCGGCGGGAGCGCCCCGGCCGTGCTTGCGATGCACGCCCCCCCGCAGGACTCGATCCAGTCCGGTTCGCGGTTGACGGTTTCCGCCCGGACGGGCCGCAGGCCCCGGTCGCGCCTCGGCCGGGCCAGAGGCCGGCATCCGCCGCCGCGTCGCGATGCTTCTCGAATTTCCTGCGTGAATACCTCGCCCGCCTGACGCAATTCGCAGTATGCTTCGCGCAGTGCGACGCAGGCGCCGGGGATGAGTGCCACGTCGCAGTCGTTTCGGGAGACTGCACCCGCACGATGGCTCATCCCGGCTCCGCCTCCTGTCATGACCTCCAAGCGCATTCTGATCACCCAGTCAAACTACATTCCCTGGAAGGGATATTTCGATGCCATTGCCGCCGCGGATGAACTCGTGCTCCTCGATACCGTCCAGTACACCCGGCGCGACTGGCGCAACAGGAACCGCATCAAGACGCCGCACGGAACGATCTGGCTGACCGTGCCGGTGCAGGTTGCCGGCAACCGCAGCCAGTCCATCAACGAGACGCGCGTCGCCGATCCGGCCTGGGCGCAGCGGCACTGGCAGACGCTCTCCTTCGCCTACGGGCGCAGCCCGCATTTCGCCGCCTGCAAGGGGCCCTTCGAGGCCTATTACCTCGCATGCGCCGAGCCGTCGCTGTCCCGCATCAACGAGGACCTGATCCGCATTGTCTGCGGCGTGCTCGGCGTGACGACGCCGATCCGCCGGGCCGAGGAGTTCGAAGCGTCCGCCGGCCGCAACGAGCGGTTGCTGGACATCTGCCTCCAGGCGGGCGCGACGGACTACTTCAGCGGTCCCAGCGCGGCCGCCTACCTGGACGCGGCGCTGTTCCGCCGGCATGGCGTTGCGGTGCATTTCCTCGACTTCTCCGGCTATCCCGAGTACCCTCAGCCGCATCCGCCCTTCGACCATCATGTCTCGGTGCTGGACCTGATCTTCAACGCCGGCGAGGCGGCCCGCACGCTGTTCCGTTCCCCCCGGCTGCTGTCTTCCCATTCCCACGGCTAGCCCCTCAGCGTCGGGTTGTTCACATACTTCGTCTGGGTCGGCCAGACGGGCCTCTGTTGGCGCGTCTTGCGCGCCAGCATCAGCACGCTGGAACGCTCGGGCACGCCGACGAAGCGGTTCGTCAGCGGCACGTCGAACAGGGACGGCTCGAACCACCTGCCCGAGACGCCCTTGATGAACTCGATCTCGAATCCGTTGGCGCAATAGAAATCCTGGTACCAGGTCGGATTCAGGTTGTAGAAGCCGTGGTTGAACCAGTTGAGGGGATTGCCATGGAGGACCCGCCCGCCCTCCGCCGTCATCTGGGCGATGTTCGCCGCCGCTTGCGCGATGTTGAAGCAGTGCTCGCAGGTGCCGCAGTCGATGATCAGCGCATAGCGGCGGTGGTATTCCTCCGGGCAGGGGCGATTCAGGTCCATCAGGATTTCGCCGCCCCGCGCTCTGACGATGTCGACCACTTCGAGTTCGAAGCCGAGCAACCCGAACAGGTGCCTGGCCTCGATCATCCTGGGAAGGAACTCGGTCGCGTTGTGAAAGCGCAGGATCGAGGCCGAGTCGGGATGGTATTCGAGCCGGTCGGCGATTGCGTCGCCGAAGAACTTGCGGACGAATTCCTCGGTGACGAGCAGGTCGGGATAGCCCAGCGAGGCGATGCGCTTGGGCATGGCCGGATCCTGCCTCATGCAATCCAGCGCGATGCGGGTCAGGTCGAGCGACAGCGCGGTCATGGCCATGTGCGCCCCGCTTTCAAATGCCGCCGGTCATGGCGTTTTCCGCACGAGGATGGTGAACTCGTAGAGGCCGTAATCGTGCAGCAGGGCCACGTTTCTCGAGAAACGCCTCTTGCAGTAATCGAAATGGCGGCAGGGGTCGGCATAGTACAAGTCCTCCCGCATGCGTTCCGGATCGGAATACGCGGTCAGGCAGTTGAAAGCGAAGCCGCGGGTCGAGGATTCGTCGAGGACGCCCAGCATGTGCGCCATCCATTCTTCCCAGGGCCGGTCGTCGTTCTGCAGGCGGACGTTGAATATCCCGCTGGCCAGCGAGTAATCGGCCTGCCGGCCGGGGCGGATGCCCGTGACGAAGCGGGCGCCTTCCGGCTGGGCCGACCGTGCGGCATCGATCATGGCCGCGGAAATGTCGACCCCGAGATAATCGACGTCTGCGCCGGCGCGCTTGAGGAAGGCGTACAGATGACCATAGCCGCAGCCGACGTCGTTCAGGGAGAACGGCGCCGAGAAATCGCACAGCCTGAGCAGCTGCGCGAACCGGAGCTCCTGCGATTCTGTGCTGTTCCAGTCGGCGCCGCGGGACGTCGCGCCATGCGTCCGGATCTTCTCGCTGTAGTAGCGTTCGACGCCGGTCAGGCAGGACGGCAGCGTCGCCGCTCCGTCCGGGTCCGGGGGGGGGCCGGGTTCAGCAGGCATGTTCATCCCGTTGTCCGGCCGTAGCGGTACATGTCGAGCATCTCGGGGGGAATGCCCCAGTCGATCGCGCCCGCCTGGTCATGCACGCGTTCGAGGTCCTGCCGGATCATCTGCCCCACCTGTTCGCCCATGCGGCCCTTGGAAGGCCTGAAATCGTGCTGGTAGGCGGCGCTCAGGGTATGGCGGACCGCCTTGTCGATCGCCTGCTGGCGGGTCATCGGGCGCAGCGGCGCCCGCTCCGGCCTGAACCAGGCCAGGCGTTCATCGACCGCTTCTCCGTGCACCAGGGCGGCGAGCATCTTCGAAATCAGCGGCGAGAGATGGAAGCCGTCGCGCTTGGTGCCGCTGGCGACGATCAGGTTTCCTATGGAGGTGCCGCCCAGCAGCGGATAAGTGTCGAGGCTGGTCGGTCTCCAGCCGACGTTCACCCGCAGCAGCCCGGCGCGGTAGAAATTGCAGTTGATCTGCTCGATGGCCGCGCGCAGGAGCGATTCGACGCTGGTCAGGCGGCCGTGGAAGCAGGGTTCCGGCGAAATGAAGTTGCTTGCCCCGATCAGGATCGAGTTGCCGGTGAAATAGGGCACGCTGTAGATGCCGCAGGCCAGCCCGCGGTTGGGCGTGCGGATGCACTTGGTGTGCGGGTAGTCCGGGCTGTCGATTTCGAGCGACACGCCGACTCCGTAGAAGACGCGCTGGATGTCGATGCCGAGCGCGCTCCGGTCCAGTATCCGGCTGATCGACGCCCCGGCGGCCAGCACGAACCTGTCGCCGGCGACGGCCCCGCCGCCGGCCAGCTGCAGCGTGCCGATTTCCGCGCCGCGCATGACCAGGCGATCCGCCTCGTCGTCGATGAAGCGCACCTGCGGATAGTGACCGAGCGCCGACTCGATGGCATCGACGGTCAGCCTGGGGTTCAGGTAGCCTTCGTTGGGGATGTATATCGCGCGCGTCGCCCGGTGCCGCTGCTCCGGCATGTAGTTGGGGATGTCCTTCGGCGAGACGTGTTCGAAGGGTTCGCTGAATTCCCGCAGCGCGGCGACGATCGCGTCGAAATTCTCGTCGTCCAGGTCGTCGGCGGCGGCGTTGTTGACGATGTAGGTGCCCAGGCCGAAGCAGCCTCCGCAGACGCCCTCGCACTTGCTGCAGGCTTCGGGCAGGCGCGAACCTGAGGCATTGATGATTTCCTTGACGAAGTCCGGCCACATGCGGCTCGCCAGGTGGCTCAGCTCGAAGCGGTAGAGGTCGATCTCGGCGTCGAGCGCCCCGGCCTCGATCTCCGCGAAGGAATTCAGCATGGCGGCGGCGGCCAGGGTCGCGGAGCCGGGCCGCGCGTGCCTGCCGACGATCGTGATGCGGTCTTCCGGCGCGGCGCGCTGCGCCAGCCGGAAGGCGGTGGAGAGGGCGATGATGCCGTTGCCGACAAGTACGGTGTCCACGTCACTTCCTCAGGACGATATAGCAGAGCGATGGATAGCTGCGCGCCTTGTGAAGAGTGTGCGGTACGGCATTCAGGATCTTCGCGGCATAATGGGCGCCTTCGGCCGTGATTTTGTCCCGCGTCAGCTGCCAGAACGCGACGATTCCCCCGGGAACCATGCGATCGACGATTTGGCCGAAGGCGAACTCCGTGGGCTCCATCGCGTTGAGGTCGAACCAGGCCAGGGCGACCGCTTCGTTGGGCTGCTGCCGGAAGAAGGCCGGCAGCGTCGTCCGGATGTCGCCCTTGATGACGCCATGCTTGCCATGGATGTGCCCCATCGCGTTGTTGCGTTCATGCAGCTCGAGCAGGCGGCGAAGCAGGCCGTCATAGCCCTCCGGCAGGGAGTAGGTGCCGTTGCGGAATGCGGGCGCTTCCCATTCCCGGTCGGCAAACCCGGTGTACCCCTCGAAGGTGTCAAAGGCGCAGATGCGGCGCTGGAAGTTCAGCGGCTCATGGATGGCCCTCAGGTTTTCACAGAGCACGGCGGTTTGCCCGCGCCAGGTTCCGAGGTCGAGAATCGCTCCCGGCAGATCGACGATCCGCGCGTAGATTTCCTCGATGGCGAGAAGCCGCGCCAGCAGAGAGCCGCGGATGAACAGCCCCAGCGACCGCTCCATTTCCTCCTCCGTGGCCGGATAGCGCTTCATCAGTTCGAACAGCTCTCGGCGAGCGTCGAGCTGTTCTGCGCTGGAGTTGCTCAGGCTTGCGGATTCATGCATGTTTGCACTCCCGTGTCTGCGTCTTGGCTTTGCCTTCGATGATCTCGATGAAATGGCCCAGGTAGCTCTCGGCCATGCGTTCCGTATTCGAGAAGAACGCTTCGACGAAGCGTCTTCCGGCCATGCCGGTTTCCTTGCGGAGCGCGACATCCTCGATCAGCCGGCCGGCCAGTTCGACGTATTCCTCGGTCGTGCGGGCCAACGGCAACAGGTCGCCCGGCGCGTCCTTGCTGAAGATGTCGCGCATCAGCGCCCGGTCCTCCGTTGTGCCCTGGCTGCCTTCGAGCAGCGGCAGGATCGTCGCAGCAACGCCATAGGCCCTCGTCTCGGGCAAGTCCAGCTGGACGACGGGCATGCCCGCGGCCATCGACTGGTACAGGGTGTAGCCGCAGGGAAAGGGGAAGGTGTCGAGGAAGACGTCGAAAACCTGGGCAAACAGCCGGGTGTTGATCCAGCCCAGATAAACGGTCCGATCGGAGACGCCGGCCCTGGCGAAGGCGGCTTCGATTTCGGCATCCTGCCGCCGGCCGCACCAGAGGAAGAGAGCGTTGGGATGCTTCACGAGTATCCGCGTCACCGCATCGAGGTAGCGGGGATCGCGCATCTTCTCCTCGCGTCCCATGACGCCGAGTATGACCTTGCCGGACCCCAGCGCAGCGCGCAGCGTGGCGGCCTGGCCGCTCAGTTGCGGGTCGAACCAGTCCTTTCTTCCCAGCAGGCCGTTGCGCCAGCGCCGGCCGTCGATGTCGCGGAAGCGTTCCAGGCCGCCGCCCGTGACGTAGCCGTCGATTTCGGGAAGCGACATGGAGTGGTATTTCAGCGCCCACCAGATCTGCACGGGCGCCAGCCGCAGGGAAAAGGCGAAGGGCAGGAACTCGACCGAGCTGACGTAGATCGCGGCGGCCGTGCCTTCGGCCTGCAGTTGCCTGCGCATTTCCAGCAGCAGGCGATGGCGATCCCCCGCCAGATTCGGGTGGAGCGATTCATGGCGGAATTCGGGTACGCCCAGGGCTTGCAGCCGGGCACTCAGCAGGGCGTTGCTGCCCAGCAGACAATGCACGGACAGCCCGGCCGTCTGTCGCAGCCTCCAGGCCCCCTCCAGCACGGCAAGCATTGCTTCGACATGGGCCAGATAACAGGCGTTCGGGAGGATGAACGCCAGCTTTGCCGCTGGCCCCGCTGCAGGCAGGGGGAATTCGGCCAGGCCGGCGGCGGCGGCTCGGCCGCTCTCCCGCATGATCCCGATCCAGGCCTGCGTCGTTTCGCGGAAATGCTCCTCCGTCTCGCGCTGCTTCAGATAGGCGGCGTGGGTATAGGATTCAAGCCACAGCAGCCTTGCATGCCTGCTGCGGGAGGCAGCCGCTTTCATGAGCGGCAGCACGACATGCCGGAATATCAGTCCGTTCCATTCGAAATCCGATTCGCGCGCGTATTGGAGTGAAGTCAGCAGGCGATTGACCGGAATCGGCTTGCGGGCAAGCTCCGCCGCAACCGCCGCCTCGGCCAGTTGCGACAGGGATTCGCCATCGGCAGGCTTATGCCTGCCGAGCTTGTCAGCCCATGCCAGCAGGGATTCGGCATCGCCCGGCCGATGTCCGGCTGTTGGCGATACGCCCCCCCCGCGCCCGGCAGGGGCCGGGAATGCCGGCGGATTGGCTGTATTCATGGCTTCCTCATCGGGAGAGGGCCTCCTGTCGGGCAGGATCCGACTACTCGCCCGCATTATCGGCGCCGGGGAGGGCGGCGGAAGCGGCGAAAAGGGGCACAAAGGGCCGGCAATTTGCGGCATTGCGGCCTGTGCCGGAACCGGCCGGCAGTCAGTCCGCCGTCACGACCCGGTTCTTGCCGCTCCGCTTGGCCTGGTACATCGCCGCATCGGCGCGGGCGATGGCCGCGCTGCGCGGCTCGCCTGAACGGAAGGCGGTGACGCCGGCGCTGAAGGTGATGAGGAGCTTTTCGTTCCTGTGCAGGAAGAAGCGCTTGGTCAGTTCGCGCTGCAGGCGGGTCAGGGCCGAGGTGGCGTCCGCCAGCTGCGTGTCGGGCAGGATGATGAGGAACTCCTCGCCGCCGTAGCGCGCCAGGGTGTCGTTCGGCCGCATGGTCTCGCGGATGACGCGGGCCAGGTGCACCAGGGCGTCGTCGCCGGTCTGGTGGCCGTAGGTGTCGTTGAACGACTTGAAGTTGTCGACGTCGAGCAGCGAAAGGCAGATCGGCGCCTGACGCCGTTCCGCGCGCGCCAGCTCGCGGTCGAGGGTCTCCTCCAGCCCCTTGCGGTTGAGGGCCCCGGTGAGCTGGTCGTGCCGCACCATCTCGCTGGATTCCGCCAGTTCGTTCTGCAGGCGGACGATTTCCTGCTCGGATTGTTCGACGCGCGCCTTCAGGGCATTCAGCTCGTCGCGCGAGCGGTGCGCGTTGAGCTGGACGATGCGCGTTTCGCGCATGACCTCCTCGATGACGTCGTTCAGCTCGGCGAGATCGTTGGCGGTGCTGATCTTTCCGGCGCACTGGCCGATCTTGTCGTGGTAGTCGCTGGTCGATTCGGAGAAGGTGGCCAGGTGGTCGACGAAGCCGGCCAGCATTGCCCTCAGCCTTTCCTTCGCCTCGTTGAGATTCTTCTTGAGGGCGCTCTGGCGGTAGATGACCTCCCTCAGGCGCAGCCCGACATCGTCGAGGCGGCGGATGTTGAGCGGCTGGCCGAAGAGATCGAGCACCATGCCGATCTGCCCCTGCACCCACTTGTCGTCCTCCACCAGTTCGCTGATGTTCTGGATCACCAGCTGGAGCAGCTTCTGCAGGGCGGCCTTGAGCTCGGCCTGGTCTTCGGCGACGAAATTCAGGCGGTAGCTGAATTGCTTGAGGCGCTTCGCGAGCAGGACAAAGGTCGCGCCGTCGCGCGCCTGCCTGACGGCGGCTGCCAGCGACGCCGCCTCCTCGGCCAGTTCGGGCGTGTCGATCAGCAGCATGCCGACCGAGCTTTCCACCAGCTGTGCTATGAGTTCGCGCAGTTCCTCGCCGGGCAATCGCAGATCCGGCGCGCCGGGGGAGGAGGGGCTCCCCGCCGTTTCGCGTTCCGGAGGCTTCTCGGGCGCCGGCGCGATCCCGCCGGCGAGGGCGAGGGCCTCCTCGCCGCCTGCGGCCTTTGCCCATGAGCGGAGCAGCGATTGCATGCGCTCGTGGAGGGTGCCGGGGTCGGAGCCGGAGGATTTGAGGATGTGCTCGATCGTCTCGCGCTTCTTCGCCGGGGTCAGGCCGGCGTGGCGCCTTTCCATCTGGCCGAGCAGGTCGCGAATGAGTCCGGACCAGTCGTGGGATACGCCTTCCGGCGCCTTCAGTGCCGCCTGGAGTGTGTCGGCCAGGGCCGTCCAGTCGCGGGCGGCGACGGCCGCCTCGAATTGTTGCGCCAGGCGGGCCTGCCCGGCCGTGCTGCGGGGCAGGCGCCCGGCCAGCGCCTTCAGCGAGCGCTCGGGGAAGGCGTCCTCTTCCGTCGTGCCGGCGATCTCGTGATACAGGGTGCGGTAGTTGTCCGGCGTCGGCGGAGTGCGCCGCGTCGCCAGCCGCCGCAGGGCTTCGCGCGCGATTTCGGAGGGTTGGGTCGGTTCGGCCATGGATGGTGCCTGTTGCCGTCTGTTATCGGCAGCAGCCGGGCGAACTTGAAACCCGGCCTATTCGACCAGGCCGTGCTTCAGTCCGTAATGGGTCAGTTCGGCATTATTCTTCAGTTTCATCTTGTCGAGCAGACGCGCCCGGTAAACGCTGACGGTCTTGACGCTGAGCTTGAGTTCCTCGGCGATCTGGGTGAGGTTCTTGCCCGAGGCGATCATCACCAGGGTCTGGTATTCGCGGTCCGACAACTTTTCGTGGGGCGGCCGCTCGGAATCCTCCGTGATGGCATTGGCCAGTTCTTCGGCGAGCGAGGGGCTGACGTATTTCTTGCCGCCCGCGACCTGGCGAATCGCCGTCACCAGCAGCTCGGGCGCGCTCTGCTTGGTCAGGTAGCCCGAGGCGCCGGCCTTCAGCGCCCTGATGGCGTACTGCTCCTCGGGGTGCATGCTGAGCATGAGCACCGGCAGCTTGGGGAATTCCTTCTTCAGCTGCTTCAGGGTGTCGATGCCGTTCTTGTCGGGCATGGAGACGTCCATCAGCACGATGTCCCATTCCCCCTGGCGGGCCATCTGCATGGCCTGCACGCCGTTCTTCGCCTCGCCGACGACCGCCATGTCCTCGGAGTCGGACAGAATCTGGCGCAGGCCGTGCCGCACAATGGCGTGGTCGTCGGCGATCAGGATGCGTATTTTGGAAGTCATGGGGCTGGTTTCTGTCAGGCGGACGGTTCTGGCCGAACCGAATGGTTGCGGACGTAGGGTGCGCGCAAGACTACGCGCGCGCCCTGGGGCAGGTTGCGGCCGAGTTCCAGCGAGCCGCCCAGGCCGCGCATCCGCTCCCGGATGCCGCGCAGCCCGAACGACTTCGGCTTGTTCATGTCTTCCGCGGAAATGCCGCGCCCATTGTCGCCGATTTCCAGCACCAGTTCGTTCCCCTCCGCGCGGAGCTGGATGCGGACCTGGGTTGCCTGGGCGTGCTTGGCGATATTGGTCAGGGCTTCCTGCAGGATGCGGAAAAGGGCCAGCGAGGTCTCCTCGTCCGGGTCGACGTCGTGGGCAATTCCCGTCGTGTCGCAGGCCAGTCCGACGCGCTGGGAGAAGTCGTCGGCCTGGCATTCGATGGCCGCTGCCAGGCCAAAATCCTTGAGTATCCCCGGACGCAGCTCGCGTGCGACGCGGCCGGCGGTATTGATGGCCTCGTCGATCAGGCCCTCGATGGCGCGCACCCGCTTGCGCAGTTGCAGGGGGTCCGTCGGCAGCCGGGTCGACAACAGGGACGTCTCGATCTTGATGGCGACCAGCGTGCCGCCCAGCTCGTCGTGGATGTCCCTGGCGATCCTTTCGCGCTCCTCTTCCTTGGCGGCCTCCAGGTGCGAGGAGAGTTCGGCCAGCTGGGTGCGCGATTCGCGCAGCTCGTTTTCGGCCAGCTTGCTCTGCGTGATGTTGGAGACGATGCCTTCCCATTGCACTTCGCCGCCCGCCACGGGCCTCGGCGCCGCGCGCAGGTTGATCCATTTCCCCGTCCCGTCCGCCGCGCTGATGCGGCCGTCCCAGTTCATCTGCACCTGCCCGTCGGCGGAGCATGACATGGCGGCGCTGAAGGAATGGCGGTCCTCCGCGTGGATGGCGTCGAAAAACAGATACGGATCGGCTGCAAGTGCGTTCGGCGCATGGCCGAGAAGCGCCTCCGCGCCCTCGCTCACGTACAGGAAGCGGAAAGTCCCGCCCGCCCGTCCTGCAAGCTGGAAGACCATGCCGGGGATGTTGGAGACCAGCGCGCGAAAGCGCGCCTCGTTCTCCTTGACGGTTTCGAGCGCGGCCCGGCGCTCGGAGCGGTTCTTCGCCTCGCGGATTTCGCGTTCGACGGCCGGCACCAGGCGGTCGAGGCGGTCCTTCGATAGATAGTCGTGCGCGCCGGCGCGCATCGCGGCGATGGCCGTTTCCTCGTCGATGACGCCCGAGACGATGATGAACGGCAGGTCGAGGCCCAGTTCCTGCATCAGCTTCAGCGCGGCCATTGCGCTGAAGCCCGGCATGCTGTGGTCCGAGAGGATGGCGTCCCACCGCTTCCCGGCCATGGCCAGGCGCGTCGTGCCGGCGTTATCGGCGCGCTCGAATTCGAGCTGGTAACCGGCGCGCCTGAAGCAGCCTGCCAGCAGAAGCGTGTCGTCCTCCGAGTCCTCGATGATCAGAATCTTCAGCAGGGTGCCGCTCGGCCGCGTTTGAGCCATTTACTTGTGTGGTGGCGCAGAGATTTTCCGCTCCGAGTCTACTCCAAACGGCTTGGAGCGCAAGAACACGCCGTGCCAGCTGTCGCCGTGCCAGGGCGCGACAGCGTTCGGCTATAATTCCGGCCGCGCCGGCATAGCTCAGTTGGTAGAGCAGCTGATTTGTAATCAGAAGGTCGCGGGTTCGATTCCTGCTGCCGGCACCA
>CAYYXS010000005.1:0-150013 GCA_964475635.1 uncultured Rhodocyclaceae bacterium | reverse complement strand
ATGGTGGTCATCGCCTCGGTCTGGTCGATGATCAGGTAGCCGCCGGACTTGAGGTCGACGCGGCGCGCCAGCGCCTTCTGGATCTCGTCCTCGACGACATGCAGGTCGAACAGCGGCCGCTCGCCGGTGTAGTGCTCGAGCAGGTGCCGCAGCTGCGGCATGTATTCCGCCGCAAAGGCGGACAGCTTCTGGAAGTTCTCGCGCGAATCGATGACGATGCGGGAAGTCTCCGGCGTCACCAGGTCGCGCAGCAGGCGCTGGCCGAGGGTGAGGTCCTGGTAGAGCAGCGCCGGCGGACGGGCGCTCACCGCGGCGTTCTTCGCCTCGGCCCACATCTTGCGCAGGTAGGCGATATCGTTGGCGAGCTCTTCCTCGCTCGCCTTCTCGGCCATGGTGCGGACGATGAAGCCGCCCGCCTCGTCGGCCGGCACCAGCTGCAGCAGCTTCTCGCGCAGCTGCTCGCGCTCGGCCTCGCCCTCGATGCGCTGGGAGATGCCGATGTGCTTCTCCTGCGGCAGGTAGACGAGCAGCCGCCCGGCGATGCTGATCTGGGTGGACAGGCGTGCGCCCTTGGTGCCGATGGGGTCCTTCAGCACCTGGACGATGAGGTTCTGCCCCTCGGAGAGGACTTTCTCGATCGGCTTGGGCCCGTCGCCGTTATGGCCGTTCTGGCGCTGCTCCCAGATGTCGGCCACGTGCAGGAAGGCGGTGCGTTCCAGCCCGATGTCGATGAAGGCCGACTGCATGCCGGGGAGCACGCGCACGACGCGGCCGAGGTAGACGTTGCCGACGAGGCCGCGCGAGGCGGTGCGCTCGATGTGGAGTTCCTGCACGATGCCGCCCTGCATGAGGGCGACGCGGGTTTCCTGCGGCGTGAAGTTGACTAGAAATTCCTCGCTCATGGCGAGGAGTTTATCAGGTCGGCGCGGGTCGCTACGCGCTGGCGCTGAGACGCACGTAGAGTTTGGCAAGCAGACGCTTGACCTGCTCGGAGGCGCGCACGTAGTCGCCGTACTGCAGCAGGCGCATCGCCTCATCCTTGTCCCCGGCCTGGGCGGTTTCCAGGATGCGGCCGGCGCACTGGTGGAAAAGGGCGTGCTGGCCCTTCATCTCGCCGAAGGTGTCGATGTTGCCGAAGCGCTCGCCCCCGGTGCTGTAGATCCACTTGCCGAGCGGGCATTGGTCGTCGCGGCAGACCGTCTCGACCTTGAGGTCCTCCGTGCCGGTGCCCTGGATGTAGCTCTCCAGGCGGTTCTTCCATTTCATGTGGGCGTCGATCGCCGTCATGAAATTCAGTCCGGCCACCTCCGCCGCGGCGCCCGTGGGGGCGGGCGCCGCGGCATCGGCTTTCTGTCCCAGGATGCGCTTGAACCAGTCGAGGGCGCTCATGGCTGTCTCCTTTTTATATAGGGTAGCCATAGCGTCTCAAAAGAAGTGCCGTCTCGTAAAGGGGTAATCCCATGATGCCCGTATAGGAACCCTTTATCTCCTCGACGAAAATCGCGGCGCGTCCCTGGATGCCGTAGGCGCCGGCCTTGTCGAGCGGCTCGCCGCTGGCGACGTAGCGGCGTATTTCGCCGGAATCGAGGGTGCGGAAGCGGACTTCGCTGATGCTGACCAGGTGTTCGGTGCGACCGTTGCCGGAGAGCGCCACCGCCGTCAGCACGCGATGGCTGCGGCCGGACAGGCGCTGCAGGATGGCGACGGCATCGGCCTCGTGCGCGGGCTTGCCGATCACCTGGCCATCGATCTCCACGGTGGTGTCGGCGGCGAGCACCGGGTAGGGGATCAGGTGGCGCTCGCGGATGCGCCGCACGCCGGCCTGGGCCTTGGCCAGGGTGACGCGCACGACGTAGTCCTCGGGACTTTCGCCCGCCAGCACGGCCTCGTCGACGTCGGGATCCTCGCGCGGCACGCCGCGAAACATCAGCAGCTCGAAGCGCACGCCGATCTGCGCCAGCAGTTCGCGGCGGCGCGGGCTGCGCGAGGCGAGATAAATCCTGGGTTCAAGGGTGATCATGCTTCCCTTATTCCCGATGGTAGGGATGATTCTTCAGCAGGCTCGTCGCGCGATAGAGCGCCTCGGCCAGCACGACGCGCGCCAGGGCATGCGGCAGGGTCAGGCTGGACAGGCGCAGCGTCTCCGCCGCCGCGGCCTTGAGTTCCGGCGCCAGGCCGTCAGGCCCGCCGATGAGCAGGGCAACGTCGTCGCCGGCGTCCATCCACTGGCGCAGCCGCCCGGCGAGCTGCCGCGTGGTGAGGTCGGCGCCGCGTTCGTCCAGCGCCACCAGGCGGCCGCGGCCCGGCAGCGCCGCGCGGATGCGGCCGGCCTCGGCGGCGAGCAGGGCATCGACCGGCTTGCCGCCGCTGCGCGGCTCGGCCCTGACCTCCTTCAGTTCGAGCGGCAGCTCGCGCGGCATGCGTCTGGCGAATTCCGCGAATGCCGCGTCGGCCCAGGACGGCATGCGGGTGCCGACGGCGACGACGGCCAGTCTCATCAGGCCGCGCTTTTCCTGCGCACCGCCGGCTTGGCGGTCCAGAGCTCTTCCAGGTTGTAGTAGCTGCGCACCGCCGGCTGCATGATATGCACGACGATGTCGCCGAGATCGACGACGATCCACTCGCCGGACTCCTCGCCTTCCATGCCGATCACCCGCCCGCCGGCCTCCAGTACCTTGTCCTGCACGCTGCGCGCGAGCGACTTGGTCTGCCGCGCCGAATCGGCGCTGGCAATGATGATGCGGTCGAAAAGGGGGGAGAGCTTCGTGGTGTTGATGACTTCGATGTCGCGCGCCTTGATGTCTTCCAGCGCGGCCACGGCGAGTTTTTGCAGTTTGCTAACGTTCATTCCTGTTTATTGCGGAGCAATCGCGGGTTGGGGGTGAGGGAAAAAGGCTCATGGAACTCGATACAGGTTGTTCGCGTGAATATACTCTGCCACGGGATCGGGGAGCAAATAGCGCACGGAAAGCCCGGCGGCCAGGCGCGTGCGCAGCAGGGAGGCGGATATCTCCAGCGGCGTCATGGAAAACGTCACGACACGGCCGGCCGGCGCGGCGCGCAGGACGGCGGGATCGTCGCCCAGGCGGCTGGCGCAGGCTTGCGCCAGTTCGGCCGGCAGATCTCCCGTCGACAGGACGAAGCCCGGCCGCGTCGCCACGCCGATGTGGGCCAGGTCGAACAGCTCGCGCCAGCGATGCCAGGCGGCCAGGTCGAGAAAGGCGTCGGCGCCCATCAGGAGCACAAGCGGGCGGCCGCCCGCCGCGGCGCGCAAGCGCTCGAGCGTCGGCACGGTATACCCGGGTTTCTGCGAGCGCACCTCGGCATCGTCGACGGAGAATGCGGCATTCCCGGCCACGGCCAGGCGCACCATGGCCAGGCGGTGCGCCGCCGCCGCCAGCGGCGTGCTTCGGTGCGGCGGCCGCCCGGCGGGAATCCATCGCACCTCGCCGAGCGCGAGTGCCTCGCGCGCCTCTTCGGCCAGACGCAGGTGGCCGAGATGCACCGGATCGAAGGTGCCGCCCAGCAGGGCCAGGGGGCGGGCGTGAGCGCTCACCGCTCACCGCTCTCCGCAACGAACACGTCGCGATAACTGACGTAGAAACTGGCGTACAGCGCGGGGAAGAAAACGAACAGCAGCGGCAGGGTCAGGGCGATCGCCATGACGCGCAGCAGCCCGGCAGAGAAGGCGCCGACGAGGCCGAGCAGGATGCCGGGCAGGATGGCGCTGATGAAGGCCACGCCGAGGCCATACACCAGAAAGGGGCGCCAGTTGCGCACGCTGGCGACGAAGCTGAAGAAAAGCGCCTTCGACGCCGACATGTTCTCCCAGGCCACCAGCATGGGGGCAAACCAGAAGGCCATCATCAGCGGCACCATGAGAACCAGGGTCAGCTGCAGGGAGAACATCAGCCGGTCGCTTTGCAGCAGATCCTCGGGCGGCTGCCTGCCCGCCATCATGATGTCGAGCAGCTCCCCCCCGTCGACCAGCGCGCTTGCCGCAAATATGGCGAGCGAGCCGGCCAGGTACAGCACGCCCAGAACGAGCAGCTCGTTGCGGTTCGTTCTGAAGCCGGAATACAGCAGGCCGAATCCGTTCTGGGGTTCGCGTTCGATCGCGCGGCAGCCGTTCATGACCCCGACCGACAGGGCCGGCACGCAGAGCGGCGCCAGCACCAGGCCGAGAACCGGCACCAGGTTGAGAAAAACCAGCGTCAGCCAGTAGCCGAAGACAAGGAAGGTCAGCAGCGCTGGATTGATCCGGAACAGGCGAAAGCCCTCGACGATCCAGTTCCAGCCGCGGATGGCGGGGAGTTGACGGGCCTGCATTTACCGGGCGACGGGAAGGCGGTTACTCGAAGATCTCCGCATACGACGCATACACCGACCCCATCATCGCCGGCAGTGCGATCAGCAGGCCGAGACCGAAGGGAATCATGGCTATGAAGAAGAGCACGGCCAGCAGCACGCCATACACCAGGAAGGGCACGAGGTTCTTCAGGCAGGCGGAGAAACTGGCCTTCATGGCATCCAGCGGCGCAGCGTCATGAAACACCACCAGGGCCGGGGCGAACCAGACGGCCATCGCCAGCGGCACCATCAGCGCCAGGAAGACCAGCATGGCGAGGAAGAAACCGCCGACGGCGAGGCCCACGCCCGGCATGCGGCCCATCATGCCCCCGGTCATGGCTGCGCCGCCGCCGATGAAGAAGACGACCACGGTGGCCGCGGCCACCCCGATCATGTAGAAAACGCCCACCAGGATCAGGTTGGCCGTGTTCTGCCTGAAGCCGGCAAACAGGGTGTCGATGCGGAATTCGCCGCCTTCGGACAGGGTCTTGCAGCCGATCAGGATGCCGCCGGCAAACACCGGCATGAGGAAATTCAGCGCCAGGGAGCCGACGAACGGGATGAGGGCGAGCACGGCGACGATCACCAGCAGAATGACGGCGATGGCGATCCACACGCCGGGATTCCTGACGAAGAGCTGCCAGCCCTGCCTGAGCCACTCCACGCCGCGGCCGGCATCGACGCCGCGCCCCGCGGGGTCGAACCCGCCGCTCTGCCCCGGGCCGCCGCCCTGCACGAGGAAAGGATTCTGTTCGGCCATGCCGGCCTCCCTTGTTGTGGTTTTTGACTGGTGCTGCGGGAATCAGAACGTGCCGATCACCCACATCGGCACGCGCAGGCCGTCGTCGAGCGGCTCCTGCCGCGTCATGCGTCCATCGCCCTTGCTGTCGACAAGGTAGTAGGGCACGCCGTGCGGCGGCGTCACCTTGACCATGTAGAGCCTGCCGTTGATGCGGTATTCCTCGACCTTGTCCTCGCCGCGCTTGATGATGGTGACCTGCGGCTCAAGCGCCGGGTCGGGCTGGTAGCCCGGCGGGGGCGGGGGCGGCTCGGGCACCGGCTGCAGCCCGGCAGGGCGATCCTGCGCCGCAGCGGGCAGGGCAAAGGCGAACAGGCAGGAAATCAACAGGCGGCGCATGGCTATGTCCTAGGGGGATCGCCGGGATTGTATCAGAGGTTCAAAAGCAGCTCGTGTTCCTGCGGCAGCGGCTCGAAGCCGCGCCCCTCGTAGTGCTTGAAGATGGCGTCGACCGCCTGCTCGGGCTCGTCGATCACCTGCATCAGGTCGAGGTCCTCGGCGGCGATCATGCCCTCGGCCACCAGGCGCTCGCGGAACCAGTCGAGCAGGCCCTGCCAGAAAGGGGCGTGCATCAGGATCAGCGGGATGCGCCGGCTCTTGCGCGTCTGGATCAGGGTCAGCGCCTCCATCAGCTCGTCGAGCGTGCCGAAGCCGCCCGGCAGCACCACGTAGGCGGCGGCGAACTTGACGAACATCACCTTGCGCGCGAAGAAATGACGGAAGGTGAGCGAGATGTCCTGGTAGGCGTTGCTCTGCTGCTCCTGCGGCAGCTGGATGTTGAGCCCGACGCTGTCGCTCTTGCCGTGGAAGGCGCCCTTGCTCGCCGCCTCCATGACGCCCGGCCCGCCGCCGCAAATCACCGAAAAGCCGGCGTCGGAGAGCAGTCGCGAGACCCGCTCGGCATTCTCGTAATAGGGGTGGCCCTGGCCGATGCGCGCGCTGCCGAAGATGGACACGGCCGGCCGTATCGCGGAGAGCCGCTCGGTGGCCTCGACGAACTCCGCCATGATGCCGAGCATGCGCCACGCCTCGCGCGCCGACGGCGAGGCGTCTTCGGACTGGGGCTTGGCGAAGCTGCGAGGTTTGTCGTTCATACGTTGGTAGCGGTTGGTAGCGGTAAGTGGTAAGCGGTGAGCGGTATGATTGCGGTTTCACTGCTCACTGCTGACTGCTCACCATGTCCACGCTGCTGCTGGTCGACGGCTCCTCCTACCTCTACCGCGCCTTCCACGCCATGCCCGACCTGCGCAACAGGGCGGGCGAGCCGACGGGCGCGGTGTATGGGGTCATCAACATGCTACGCCGCCTGGATAGCGACTTCAAGGCGGACTACCGGGCGTGCATCTTCGACGCCAGGGGCAAGACCTTCCGCGACGATTGGTATCCGGAATACAAGGCGCAGCGGCCGCCGATGCCGGACGATCTCGCACAGCAGATCGGGCCGCTGCACGAGTGCATCCGCGCCCTGGGCTGGCCGCTGCTCGCCATCGAAGGCGTCGAAGCCGACGACGTCATCGGCACGCTGGCGCGCGAGGCCGGCGGCCAGGGCATCGCGTGCGTGGTGTCCACCGGCGACAAGGACCTGGCGCAGCTGGTGAACCCGCACGTGCGGCTGGTGAACACCATGAGCAACGAAGTGCTGGACGAAGCCGGCGTGCTGGCCAAGTTCGGCGTCTCGCCGGCGCAGATCGTCGACTACTTCGCGCTGGTCGGCGACAGCGTGGACAACGTGCCGGGGGTGGAGAAGGTCGGGCCGAAGACGGCAGCGAAGTGGCTGCAGGAATACGGCAGCCTCGAGGCCATCGTCGCCCACGCCAACGAGATCGGCGGCAAGGTCGGCGAGAACCTGCGCAAGCACCTGGATTTCCTGCCGCTCGGCCGGAAGCTCGTCACCGTCGTCTGCGACCTCGACCTGCCGGTGAAGGTGGAAGACCTCGCACCGCAACCACCCGACAAGGCGAAGCTCGCCGAACTGTTTGCGCGCCTGGAGTTCAAGACCTGGCTCAGGGAAGTGCAAGGCGACACCCCCTCTCCCCCGCCGGGGCAAGACAACAAGGAGGCCGGGGTGAGGGGGCAACCCGCCGACCCGCAGGCCCCCGGCGCCCACCGCACGCGCTACGAAGCCATCCTCGACTGGGCGCAGCTCGACGTCTGGCTGCGGAAGCTCGACGCGGCGCCCCTCGCCGCCTTCGACACCGAGACCACCAGCCTCGACCCGATGCAGGCGCGCCTGGTCGGGCTGTCCTTCGCCACGGCCGCCGGCGAGGCCGCCTACCTGCCGCTGGCGCACCGCTATGCCGGCGTGCCGCAGCAGCTGACTTTCGGCGAGGCGCTGGAAAGGCTGAGGCCCTGGCTGGAATCGCCGCGCCATGCCAAGCTCGGCCAGAACCTGAAGTACGACATGCACGTGCTGGCCAACCACGGGCTGCGCCTGGCCGGCGTGGCGCACGACACGCTGCTCGAATCCTACATCGTCGAGTCGGACAGGAGCCACGACATGGATTCGATGGCCCTGCGCCACCTCGGCATCGCGACCATCAAGTACGACGAGGTCACCGGCAAGGGCGCCGCGCGCATCGGCTTCGAACAGGTCGACATCGCCCGCGCCGCCGAGTATTCCGCCGAGGACGCCGACGTCACGCTGCGTCTGCACCAGGCGCTCTACCCGCGCCTGGAGGCGGAGCCGCGCCTGGAAGCGCTCTACCGCGACATCGAAATGCCGGTGATGCAGATCCTCTTCCGCATGGAGCGGAACGGCGTGCTGGTCGACGCCGCGCTGCTGACGCAGCAGGGGCAGGCGCTCGGCCTGCGCCTGATGGAGATCGAGGCGCAGGCGCATGGCGTGGCGAAGCAGCCCTTCAACCTCAATTCGCCCAAGCAGATCCAGGAGATCCTCTTCGAGCGTGAAAAGCTGCCGGTGCTGAAGAAGACGCCTTCCGGCGCGCCGTCCACCGACGAGGAGGTGCTGGAGCAACTGGCGCTCGACTACCCGCTGCCGAAGCTGATCCTCGACTACCGCGGCCTGGCCAAGCTGAAGAGCACTTACGCCGACAAGCTGCCGCGTTCGGTCGACGCGACGACCGGACGCGTGCACACCAACTTCGCCCAGTCCGTGGCGGTGACCGGGCGGCTTGCCAGTTCCGACCCCAACCTGCAGAACATCCCGATCCGCACGGAAGAGGGCCGGCGCATCCGCCAGGCCTTCGTCGCGCCGGCCGGAGCGAAAATCGTCTCCGCCGACTATTCGCAGATCGAGCTGCGCATCATGGCCCACCTCTCCGGCGACCGCGGCCTACTCGACGCCTTCGCCGCCGGCGAGGACATCCACCGCGCCACCGCCGCCGAGGTGTTCGGCACGACGCCGGCGGAGGTCACCGGCGAGCAGCGCCGCTACGCCAAGGTGATCAACTTCGGCCTGATCTACGGCATGTCGGCCTTCGGCCTGGCGCGCCAGCTCGGCCTCGAGCGCGGCGCCGCGCAGGCCTACATCGACCGCTACTTCGCCCGTTATCCCGGCGTGGCGAACTACATGGAATCGACGCGGCAGCTCGCCCGCGACAAGGGCTATGTCGAGACGGTGTTCGGGCGCCGCCTCTGGCTGCCGGAGATAAAGTCAGCCGCGCCGGCACGGCGCCAGGCTGCCGAGCGCGCCGCCATCAACGCGCCGATGCAGGGCACCGCCGCCGACATCATCAAGCTGGCGATGATCGCCGTGCAGCGCTGGCTGGACGAGCGGCGCCTGCGCTCGCTGCTGGTCCTGCAGGTGCACGACGAGTTGGTGCTGGAAGTGCCGGAAGCGGAGCTCGATGCCGTGCGGCGCGAGCTGCCGCAGCTGATGGCTGGCGTGGCGCAGCTCTCCGTGCCGCTGGTGGCCGAAGTCGGCGCAGGGGATAACTGGGGCGAGGCGCATTAACGGGCGCCCGGCATTTTGAAGCGCGCCCGCTTTCCTGGCGGAGCGCGCCTTTCGGCAGCGGCCGAAGAAGGACGGGCGCGGTCAGTGGCCCGGCAGGCGATTCAACAGCATCCAGTAGAAGCCGAGCTTGGCGACCACCCTGGCAAACTCGTCGAATTCGACGGGCTTGCTGACGAAGCTGCTCACGCCCAGCTCGTAGCACGTCTTCATGTCGCTGTCCTCGGTGGAGGACGTGAGCACGACGACCGGGGTCAGTTTCGTGCGCGGGTCGGCCTTCAGCCGCCGCAGCACCTCGATGCCGTTCAGTTTGGGCAAATGCAGATCGAGGAGAATCACCTTGGGCCCGCTCGCGCCCGAACGCCCGGCATAGCGCCCTTTGGCAAAAAGGAAATCGAGCGCTTCGGCGCCGTCCTTCACCCACATCAGGTTGTTCGCCAGGTTGCGCCTCTTCAGGCTGCGAATCGTCAGCTCGGCGTCTTCCGGGGTGTCTTCCACCAGCAGGACTTCAACGATGTCGTGCGCCTGGATCATTCGGCTTGTTCCGTATCGCCGTGCGGCAGGGTGAAATACACCGCCGTCCCTTCGTTTACCCGGCCCTCCGCCCACACCCTTCCGCCATGTCGCATCACGATCCGCTTGACGATGGCGAGCCCGATGCCCGTGCCCTCGAACGCCTCGCCGGAATGCAGACGCTCGAAAACGCCGAAGAGCTTGCCGGCATATTCCATCTCGAAACCCACCCCGTTGTCCTTGACGCAGAACAGGCTTTGCCCTCCGGCCGACGAACCGCTCACCTCGATCCTGGCCTCGCTGCGCGTCCGGGTAAATTTGACCGCATTCCCGAGCAGGTTGGAAAACACCTGGCGAATCAGCGACGCATCGCCCAGCGCGGCCGGCAGCGTGCCCAGCTCGAAGCGCACGTTGCGCTCGCCGATGGCCGGCTGCAGTTCGGCAAAGGCCATGCGGGCGAGTTGCGCCATGTTGATCGGGGCCACCTTCAGCGCCTGCCGTCCCGTGCGCGAAAAATGCAGCATGTCGTCGATCAACTGCCCCATGCGCTCGCTGTTGCTGCGCACGACATTGAGCAACCGCCTGCCCTCGTCGTCGAGACTGGCCTCGTAATCCTCGATCAATATCCTGGAGAAGCCATTGATCGCGCGCAGGGGCGTGCGCAGGTCGTGGGAGATCGAGTAGCTGAAGGATTCCAGCTCCTGCGTTCTTTCCTCGACGCGTTTCTCCAGTTCGGCGTTGAACCGGTTCAGGTCTTCGACGGCGATGCGCAAATCCTCTGCCGTCCTGTCCAGCGTCCAGCCCACCGTACCCAGCTCGTCCAACCCCGCCGGCATCGGCTGGGGCGGCCTCTCGACAGCCTGGCGTATGGGCAGCATCTGGGGAGCGAGGGTACGCACCCGCTCCGCCATCGATTCGAGCCGCGACGTGATCAGGCGGCGGAACAGCGCCACCATGAAGATCGCCACGAGCAGGGTTTTCAGCCCGTTGCCGACAATGATTCCGGCGGCGATGCTGAGCACCTGCCGGTAGATGCCCTCCAGGCTGGCGACGACAACGAGCGTACCGATTTCCGTTTCCCTGCCCCGCGTCTCGAAGCGCAGCGCATAGCTGCGCGACAGGGTGTTGTCCGTCCGGCTCCTGCCCGCCGACCACCTGGAAGCATCCCTGGCGACGATGCGGGCCTCGACGATATGCGGCAGCAGCGTCAGGGCATCGAGCGCGCGCTGGATCTGCTTTTCGTCGAAATCCCAGACGCTGGCGGAAATGGTCGGCACGTAAATGGCGATGCCGCCCAGTTCCCGGTCCAGGGCGCTGCGCATTTCCCGGTATTCGAGGGTGAGTTGCACCGCGGATATGCACAACGTGAGAAGCGAACTGAAGGCGATGGTGAGAACGATGAGCCGGCGCCCGATGCGGTTTTCCCGGCCGAACAGCAAGTTCTGCAGATTCATCATCGCATCGGCTCTTCGATTGCGCTATGGCTTGCCGGCGCCCTCGCGCTGGGCCTGCCTGAAATATGCGGCAATCAACCCTTCGGCCTTCATCTGCTTCAGGGTCGCGGCCAGGCGCGGCGCCAGCCCGGCATGCTTTTTTTTATACAAATAGGGATAGGTTGGCAAGAAAGCAAAATCGAACAGCTTGCGCACCCCTTTGGCGCCCTTCAATTCCGGCGTCTGCAGCGCTTCCTCGACATACAGATCGATGTCGCAATAGACGTCGCTGCGGCCGGCCTGCAGCTTCTTGATGCCCTGTTCGGTGGATACGATGCTGGAGAGCCGCTCCGGCGGGATGGTTTTCTTCAGTGTGCTCTCGCACATCAGGATGCCGCGGCGATACTCCACGATGGCATCGGGGGGCAGCTCCTCCAGCTTCGTCGCGCTCAGTCCGGAGTTGGCCGAAAAGAGGGAGAAAGTGAAATCAATCACCGATTCCTCGACCCGGATCAGTTCCGGGTGCGCGTCGGCGAAGGCATATACGCGCGCGGCCTCTCCGTCGATGACGCCCTCTTCGACCAGCGCCGCACGGCGCGGAAGGGGGACCGAGACCATCTCGAGGGGCAGGCCCAGCCGCCTGAAGGCCTCGGCGTAAATCAGGCGCGCCCACTTGAACAGATAGCTTTCCGGTTGCACGTCCGCCGCCATGACGAAGGGCTCGGGCGCTACGGGCGGTGCCTGGCCGAACGCCGGCGCCATCAGGCATGAAAGGACGGCCAGAAGGAGCAAGCGCTTTACCCTGAACCAGGAATGCCGGCAGATTGAGCAAGCGGAACCCATACACCCCCCGATGTATTGCCATATCGAATACTACAGCGGCCGACCCGGTTCGAAGAGGCCATATTTCAAGTCCTGACGAGCCCGGGCAACAATTCCGGAGCGGGTGCAAGGCCCCCGGTGTCCAGCCGGGATAGTTTAGACAACAACCGGGTTGCTGCGCCAGAACGCGCAAGCCGGCGGTGGCGACCACCGCGTCGCGACGCCATTTCGCAGTGGGGCGCCGGCCGAGCGCTCCGGAGCGGGGCCTGCCGGAACGCAGCCCCCGCCCGGGGAAAGTCAGTCTCCGGAATACGGCGGGGAAACCGCGTTTCCGTCATCGCGGCCGCTCACGGTCTGCGCCGCCGCATCGACCAGCTCGCGCATGCGCTGCCAGTGCGAGCCTTCCCAGTAGATGCGCCCGCAACTGTCGCAAGTGCTGAAGCGCTCGTAGCGTTCGCGCACCGAGGGCGGCAATTGGTCGAGCACCTGCGCCTTGGCGATGTCGCGCAGCGGCTTGTTGCATTCCAGGCACAGCGTGAAGGGCCGCAGGCTGCCGAGGAGGTCGAGGCGCTGGAGGATTTCCCTGAACTGCAGCGAGGGCTTGAGGGCGTGCACGTAGCAGCCGTGGGTGAGCTCGCGCAGTTTCAGCAGCTCGCGGTCGCGCGTCAGCGCGATGCGGCCCTCGGCGACGGAGAGGTCGACGATCTCGCGATCGCCGAAGTCGTTGCGGTAGAGGGTGTCGAGACCGGCCATGCGCAGCAGATGCGCCAGGCCGCCGAGGTGGGCGTCGGCGACGAAGCGCGTCTCGCGCAGCGGCCGTTCGCGCAGGCGCAGCAGGGGCGTCACGTCGAGGGCCTCGAACTTCGGATAGACGCTGATGCGGTCGCCGTCGGCAACCAGCCGGTCGAAGCCGACCGACTCGCCATTCACCAGGATCAGCTCGACTTCCGTGTGGGGAACGCCCAGCGCCTCGATCATGTGCTTGACGGTGGCGGCGCGGGCGCAGGGCGCGGAAAACTCCTGTTTGCGCCGCTCGGGCGCCAGGAAGTCGTTCAGCTCCTCGTAGAAGCGGAAGGTGGCGGTGACCACGTGTTCATGCTTACGCGGCCTTGCGGCTCTTCAGCTCCTCGCGAATGATCTTCCTCAATGTCGCCTCGATATCCGCCTGGCTCAACGATGATTTCAGCGTTTCGTTGATGAGCGTCTGATAGCCACGCTGGCCGGCCTTTTCCTTGAAGTAGTCCACGATCCCGGCGTCCAGATACAGGGTGACGCGCTTTTTCGTCTGCACCACCCGGCCGCCCACCCGCTTGCGCAGCACAAGCTTGCCGGTGTCAATGTCAGCCTGGGTGATCGGCGGATTTTCGTCAGAGGTTGCGGTAGTAGATTTCCTTTTCATGGCGTTCGGCCTTTCGCATCGAGATCACGCGGATCTCTTCGTCTGTCTCGGCAGTGGCAATCGCCACCACCATGCCGCGCAACACCCCCAGGGTGACGAACCGCTGTTCGCCGTAGTTGAAGCGCTGGTCTTCGAAGGTCACCGTCCGGTCGCTTTCGATCACCTGCGCTGCGTCCTTGAAATCGAGGCCGTGCTTCTTGAGGTTGGCGGCCCGCTTTGTCGGATCGTAGGTGTAGCGCATGAATGCATTGTATGCACAAATGTATGCATATTCAAGGCGGGCGAAAGGCTCGACACGCCTGGCCGCTGGATTCCCGCCTATGCGGGAATGACGGCGCTCCCCGTCAGCCCTCTTCCAGCACGCTCAACAGATACTTCCCATACCCGCTGTTGTGCAGCGGCTCGGCGAGGCGGCGCAGCTGGGCGGCGTCGATGTAGCCCATGCGCCAGGCGATCTCCTCCGGCGCGGCGATCTTCAGGCCCTGGCGCTTCTCGATGGTCTGCACGAAGTGCGAGGCCTCGATGAGGGATTCGTGGGTGCCGGTGTCGAGCCAGGCGTGGCCGCGGCCCATCATCACGACGTTGAGCTCGCCCTGCTCCAGGTAGCGGCGGTTGACGTCGGTGATCTCCAGCTCGCCGCGCGGCGAGGGCTTGAGGTTCGCGGCGATGTCGACCACCTGCTCGTCGTAGAAATACAGGCCGGTGACGGCATAGCGCGAGCGCGGCTTGTGCGGCTTCTCCTCGATGCTCACGGCGCGGCCGTCGGCGCCGAACTCGACCACGCCGTAGCGATGCGGGTCGTGCACCGGATAGGCGAACACCGAGGCGCCGCGCCTGCGCGCCGCGGCGCCCTGCAGGTCGTCCGCCAGGTCGTGGCCGTGGAAGATGTTGTCGCCCAGCACCAGCGCGCTGGGATCGCCGCCGATGAAGTCGCGGCCGATGAGGAAGGCCTGGGCGAGGCCTTCCGGCTTCGGCTGCACGGCATAGGAGAGCGACAGGCCCCAGCTTGCGCCGTCGCCGAGCAGCTGCTCGAAGCGCGGCAGGTCCTGCGGCGTCGAGATGACCAGGATGTCGCGGATGCCGGAGAGCATCAGGGTCGACAGCGGATAGTAGATCATCGGCTTGTCGTAGATCGGCAGCATCTGCTTCGACACCGCCAGCGTCACCGGATAGAGCCGGGTGCCCGAGCCGCCGGCGAGGATGATGCCTTTCCTGTTGGTTCCCATGATGTCAGTCCGAATAGTGTTGCGCGACCCAGTCGCGATAGGCGCCGCTGGTGACGCGGCTGGTCCACGCCGTGTTGTCGAGGTACCAGCGCACCGTCTTCCCGATGCCGCTCGCGAAGCTCTCGGCCGGGCGCCAGCCCAGTTCGCGCTCGAGCTTGTCGGCGTTCATGGCGTAGCGGCGGTCGTGGCCGGGGCGGTCCTTGACGTAGGTGACGAGCTTCTCGTGCGGCACGACCGGCGAAGCGGGATGCAATTGGTCGAGCAGCCCGCACAGGGTCTTCACCACCGCGAGGTTGGTCATCTCGGCGCGCCCGCCGATATTGTAGGTCTCGCCGGGGCGGCCCTTCGCCAGCACGGCGCGGATGGCGGCGCAGTGGTCGCCGACGTAGAGCCAGTCGCGCACGTTGAGGCCGTCGCCATAGATGGGCAGCGGCTTGCCGGCGACGGCATTGTGGATGATCAGCGGGATCAGCTTCTCGGGAAACTGGTAGGGGCCGTAGTTGTTCGAGCAGTTGGTGGTCAGCGTCGGCAGGCCGTAGGTGTGGTGGTAGGCGCGCACCAAGTGGTCGGAAGCCGCCTTCGAGGCCGAGTAGGGGCTGTTCGGCTGGTAGGGATGCGTCTCGGCGAAGGCAGGGTCGTCCATGCCCAGCGAGCCGTACACCTCGTCGGTCGAGACGTGCAGGAAGCGGAAGGCCGCCTTCGCCTCGCCGTCGAGCGCCGACCAGTGGGCGCGCGCCGCCTCCAGCAGGGTGAAGGTGCCGTTGATGTTGGTCTGAATGAATTCGGCCGGGCCGTGGATGGAGCGGTCGACATGGCTCTCGGCGGCGAAATGCACGATGGCGCGCGGCTGGTGGCGCTTGAGCAGATCGCCGATCAGCCCGGCGTCGTTGATGTCGCCCTGGACGAAATCGTGGCGCCGGTCGCCGCGCAGGCCGGCGAGGTTCTCCGGATTGCCGGCGTAGGTGAGCTTGTCCAGGTTGATGACCGGCTCGCCGGTCTCGCACAGCCAGTCCAGCACGAAGTTGCTGCCAATAAAGCCGGCGCCGCCGGTGACCAGGATCATTGCGGGAGTTCCTCGAGGCAGAGTGGCAGACAGTCGCGCCAGTCGGGCAGCGCGAGGCCGAAGCGGGTGCGGAATTTTTCGGTGTCCAGGCGCGAATTGGCCGGCCGTTTTGCGGGTGTCGGGTAATCGGCCGTCGCAATCGGCGTCACCGTCTTCACGCGCAGTCCGCTGCGGCCGGCGACGATGGCGCTGGCGAAGCCGTGCCAGCTCGTCTCTCCGGCGCAGGTGAGGTGAAACAGGCCGCTCTCGAAGCCGCCGCTGCGGCGCTCGGCCAGCGCCTGGCGCAATGCCAGCGCCGTCGCCTCGGCAAGAAAGCGGGCCCAGGTGGGGGCGCCGACCTGGTCGGCGACGATGCGCAGCTCCTCGCGCTCGGCCGCCAGGCGCAGGACGGTGCGCAGGAAGTTGGCGCCGCGCGCGCTATACACCCAGCTGGTGCGGAAGATCAGGTGGTCGGCGCCGGAAGCCTGCACGGCCTCCTCTCCTGCCCGCTTGCTGCGGCCGTACACGCCGAGCGGATTTGCCGGATCGGACTCGACGTAAGGTGCGGCCTTGGCGCCGTCGAAGACGTAGTCGGTCGAGTAGTGGATGAGCAGGGCGCCCCGGCCGGCGGCATAGCCGGCCAGCACGCCGGGGGCAGCCGCATTGACCGCCTGCGCCAGCGCGGCTTCGCTTTCGGCCTTGTCCACCGCGGTGTAGGCCGCGGCATTCACGATGACATCGGGACAGTGCGCCTCCAGGCAGTCCCGCAGGGCGGCGGGATCGGCGAAGTTCACGTCATGCTGGTCGATGGCAAGGATGCGTCCGAGCGGCTGCAGCGCCCGGCGCAGCTCCCAGCCGACCTGGCCCTGCTTCCCCGTGACGAGAACGGTCGTCATGGATACAGCTCGGCGACGGCAAACGGCACGCCCCCGGCGTCCTTGGCGGAGAGCTTCGGCGCGCCCGCCAGCGGCCAGGGAATCGCCAGCCCGGCGTCGTTCCAGGCGATGCAGCGCTCATGCTCGGGCGCGTAGTAGTCGGTGGCCTTGTAGAGGAAGTCCGCCGATTCGGAGAGGACGAGAAAGCCGTGGGCGAGGCCGGGCGGCAGCCAGAACATGCGATTGCTCGTTTCCGACAGCTCGACGCAGGCCACCTTGCCGAAGGTGGGCGAGCTGCGACGGATGTCCACGGCCACGTCGAACACGGCGCCGCTCGTCACGCGCACCAGCTTGCCCTGCGGCCGATGCAGCTGGTAGTGCAGGCCGCGCAGCACGTCGCGTGCCGAGCGCGAGTGGTTGTCCTGCACGAATTCGGCGCGGATGCCGGCCGTCTCGGCCAGCACGCGCTTGTTGTAGCTCTCGAAAAAGAAGCCGCGCGCGTCGCCGAACACCTTCGGCTCGAGGATCAGCGCATCGTGGATTTCCGTGGCGACGACATTCATGGCGCCCGTATTTTACCTGCGGTTCAGGTATTCCACCCGCAGATCCTTGCGCCCTGAAGGCGGGGCCTGCCCCGCCTGAGGAAGTACTCCTGGGGTGCGCCCTGAAGGCGGGGCTTGCCCCGCCTGAGGAAGTGCTCCCGGGGTGCGCCCCATGACCACTTTGCTGACGGCGCCGAACTCGAAAACCAGGCGCGGCCAGCGCCGCGGCGGCACCTCCAGCCAGTGGGCGAACAGCACGCGCAGCACACCGCCGTGGGTGACGACCGCGGCGGCCGCTGCCTCGCCGGCAAGCAATTCGTCGACGAAGGCCAGGGTGCGCGCGAGCATCGCCGCCGCCGATTCGCCGCCGGGCGGGGCGAAATTCAGGATGTCGGCCACCCAGGCGTCGAAGACGGATTTTTCTATTTCATCCCAGCGGCGCATCTCCCACTCGCCGAAATGCATCTCGACCAGCCGTTCGTCGACAGCAGGCTCGGGCGCAAGCCGCTCCGCCACGCTGCGGCAGCGCCGAAGCGGGCTGGTGTAGACCGGGATGCCGGCCGGGACGATCCTGCGCAGGCGCTCCGCCTCCGCGCCGGCATCCCCGGCGAGGCCGATGTCGCTGCGGCCGTAGCAGGTGCCCTCGGGCACGTCCGGCTCGGGATGGCGGATCAGGAAAAGTTCCATGCCACTGCAAGAACGCCGAGGTAGATCGCCAGTTCGGCGCCCTGCTGCGTCGCGCCGAGGCAGTCGCCGGTGTAGCCGCCGATGCGCCTGACGAAATAGCGCGCGGCGAGGAAGGTCGTCAGCGCCGCCAGCAGCAGGCCGGCGCCCGCCGCCTGCCAGGGCAACAGGGCCAGCGGCGCCAGGCCGAAGAGGCAGGCCACAGCCAGGCTGCCCGCGTCCAGGCGCACGGCGAGCGGCTTGGCGCGCGACGAGTCGTCGTCGCGCACGTAGTCGAGGGAGAAAATGAGCAGCGTGGAAAAGAAGCGCGAGCCGGCATGCGCGGCAGCGAGGGCCGGCGCGATCCATTCGTCGGGCAGTTCCAGCAGGGCGTTGAATTTCGCCAGCAGCATCAGCGCGGCGGCGAGGGCGCCGTAGCTGCCGATGCGCGAGTCCTTCATGATCGCCAGCACTTGCTGCTTGCTCCAGCCGCCGCCGAAGCCGTCGACGGCGTCGGCCAGGCCGTCCTCGTGGAAGGCGCCGGTGACGACCAGCGTCGCCGCCATGCTGATCAGGATGGCGAGCGAGACCGGCAGGACGAAGGCCGCCAGGAGAAAGGTCAGCCCCCCCAGCACGCCGACCAGGAGGCCGACCAGCGGAAAGTAGCGCGCCGCACGGTCGAGCGCCTCCTGCGAATGCCCCACCCACGCCGGCACCGGCAGCCGCGTGAAGAAGCGCACGGCGCCGAAGAAGGCTTCAGCTTCCTGGCGCAGCATGTGTCGACGACCCCCTCGCCCCTGCCCTCTCCCCCGGTTCCGGGGGAGAGGGCGTCACTTGTTCGCTCACGCCGGCCGACTCGAAGCTCGCCATCTCGTTGAGGAAGGCCGCCGCCGCGCGCACCAGCGGCCAGGCCAGCGCCGCGCCGGTGCCCTCGCCCAGGCGCAGGTCCATGTCGAGCAGCGGCCGCGCGCCGAGGTGCTCGAGCTGCAGCCGGTGGCCGCGCTCCTGCGAGCGGTGCGAGAAGACGCAGTACTGCAGCGCCGCCGGGTGCAGGGTGGCGGCAGCGAGCAGGGCCGCGGTGACGATGAAGCCGTCGATCAGCAGCAGCATTTTCCGCTCGGCGGCGGCGAGCATGCCGCCGGCCAGCATGGCAATTTCAAATCCTCCGAAATGGGCGAGCACGGAGAGCGGCGTGCGGTCGCCGCGGTAGAGGTCGGCCGCCTGCTGCAGCAAGGAAATCTTGCGCGCCACGCCGGCGTCGTCCAGCCCGGTGCCGCGGCCGACGCAGTCGGCAAGCGGGATGCCGGCGAGAAAGTGGGTGATGAGGGACGCCGAGGCGGTGTTGCCGATGCCCATCTCGCCGAAGCCGATCACGTTGCAGCCGCGCGCGTGGAGGTCGGCGACGATCCGGGCGCCGTGCGCAATGGCCGTCCCGCATTGCTCCGCGCTCATGGCCGGGCCGTCGAGATAGCTCGCCGTGCCGTGCGCCACTTTCGCGTCGACGAGGTCCTCGCGTCTGCCGAAATCGTGGTTCACGCCGGCGTCGGCAACGATCAGCTCGATGCCGGACTGGCGGGCAAGCACGTTGATGGCGGCCCCGCCGGCGAGAAAGTTCTCCACCATCTGCCAGGTCACTTCCTGCGGATAGGCCGAAATCCCCGCCTTCGCTGCGCCGTGGTCGCCGGCGCAAACGAGGATGTGCGGCCGGCGCAGCCCGGGCGAGAGCGTCTGCTGGATCAGGCCGAGCTGCAGGGCGAGCGCCTCCAGCCGGCCGAGCGCGCCCAGCGGCTTGGTCTTCTGGTCGATTTTGTGCCTGAGCGGTGCGGCGATTGCCGCGTCGGGCGGGACGATGACGAAGGTGGGAGCGGGCCGTGCGCCCGCCGTGCTGGGGGAATGCATCCGATTCATCCTTTCGATGGGTGCGGAAGCCGGCGGGCGCAGCCAGCGTCCGGGCGGTTTCCGCACAAGGTTTCGAAAACGACCGGACAGGTCTTCTGGCTTCCGGATCGACCGGCCCGCTGCGCCTTCCCGGACAGGTGGGCCTGTCCAGTGGCTATCCATCAGGATGAGCAGCGGCCGTCCCCGGTTACAGCGGCGGGCCCGCCACGGATTTGCACCGTGTTCCGATTTGTTCGGTCAGGAAGGATTATCCGGGCCGGGGGCTTCCGGCGCAACCGGCTCGATGCACTCGACCGGGCAGACCGCGACGCACTGCGGCGCGTCGTATTGCCCGGCGCATTCGGTGCACAGCCCGGCCTCGATGACGAAGATCTCGATGCCGATGTCGATCGCCCCGTTCGGGCAGGCCGGCTCGCAGGCGGCGCAGTTGATGCATTGGCAGGTGATGCGCAGTGCCATGCCCGCCCCCCTGCCGCGTCAGATCTTGCCGTCGGGGTTCGGCGCCGGCCCGGTGAAGGCGTCCTTCCAGGGGCCGAGCTTCCGGTCGGCGTCCTCCCACTCCTCCATGCGCTCGCTGTGGCGGTACATGGCGAAGGGGCGCAGGTGATCGATGTAGTAGTCGATCATCGGCTGCGGGCGGTACTTGGTCGGATCGTAGCGGTTCCAGTGCACCACCTGCTCGATCGGCCGGCGGTAGCGGAAGGCGGCATCCTTCTCCGGATAGCCGACGGGAATGGTGCCGACCGCTTCCAGCGTGGGCGGATAGCCGAGGATTTCCGCGAGGTCGCGGTTGGTGGTGTCCTCGCCGCCGCCGGAGAGCCAGGCGGAGGTGAGGCCGACCGCCGTCACCGCCAGCTGGAGATTCTGGATCGCGGCGCCGAGCGAGACGTAATAGATCTTCTCGTTGTTGGCGGCGTATTCCCCGACGAAGGACGGCGTCGTGCCCTGGGGAAAGCAGGCCTTCCAGCGCGGGTCGCCCAGCACGACGACGATGGCCACGGTGTGCTCGATGTAGTCCTTGCGCACCGCCGGGAAGCCCTTGGCGTGGTCGATCAGGCGCAGGGACTGGCGCATGAAGGCCTCGAACACGCGCCGCTTGGTTTCCGGCTCGTCGACGACGATGAAGTCCCAGGGCTGGGTGTTGGCGCCGCTCGGCGCCCAGCGCCCGGCGTCGACGATCCTGAGCAGCGTCTCGCGGCCGACGCTGCGCCCCTTCTCGAAGCGCCGCACGCTGCGGCGGCGGCGCACGACTTCCATGAGGGCCTCGTAATCCGGTTTTCTTCCGTTTTCCATCGCATTCTCCTTTCGCAGGGAATTCTAGCCGGCGAAGGGCGAAGCGGCTGTCACACGGGCTTGTGACAGCCGTACAGGCAGAGGGAGAACAGTTCGTTCTGGCTGCCGATGCGCAGCCTGGCATAGGCGCGCTTGCGGTAGGTGAGCACGCTGTTCACGCCGATGCCGAGGTCGAGCGCGATGCCTTCCGAGGTCATGCCGGACACCACGCGCACCAGCACCTCGCGCTCGCGCCCGGTCAGGCGCGCGTCGAGCTGGCGCAGGCGCGCGTCGATGCCGTCCATGCGCGCCTCGCGCGGCAGGTTCGCGCCGGGGTGGGCGATGCGGTCGTGCTTGATCGCGAGCGCGGCGAGCAGCGCGGCCGAAGCGCGGATCGTTGCCGTCTCGCCGCCGCCGAAGTGGCCGCTGTCGCAGCTGCGGAACAGGTTCAGGCAATACCAGCTACCCTCCGCCCCGGCGATCACGCTGACGCGGTCCACCAGGCCGGGCAGGTCGTAGCAGCGCTGGCGATAGCGGGCGTTGGGCACCCGCTCGCGCGGCATGCGGCTGACCTGCGCCGGTCCGGCCGCGCCGCGGCCGAACAGGCTGCGGTTGGGGTCCAGGCGCTGGAAATGATCGATGTACTCCTCCTGCACCGCGCGCTCGACCCGCAGCCCCGCGCGCGAGGCGGAGGCGACCAGGCGCGCCGTCCGTGCGCCGTCGAAGCGGATCAGCGCATAGTGGTCGATGCGCAGCGCCGAATTCAGGCTGGCCAGCATCGCCTCGCTGAAGCCCGGGCTGCCCAGCGCCGCAACCACCCGTTCGAGTTCCTTCACGTCCGCCTCCGGAGCGATGTAAACACGGGATCATCATGCCGCAAGGCACCGAAAGCGCCAAGCGGCCGGCATGCTAACCTTCGCGCCATGGCTGAACTGATTCTAGGCGGCGCCCGCTCGGGAAAGAGCGCCCTGGCAGAACGACGCGCGCTGGAGAGCGGGCTGCGCGTGACCTACATCGCCACGGCCCGCGCCGAAGACGCGGAAATGGCGCGCCGCGTCTCGCATCACCGGGCGCGCCGTCCGGCGCAGTGGGGCTGCGTCGAGGCGCCGCTCGAACTGGCCGCGGCGCTGCGCGCGCACGCCGCAGCCGATGCCTGCCTGCTCGTCGACTGCCTGACGCTGTGGCTGTCGAACCTCTTCTTCGCCGGCCGCGCCGCCGCGCAGGCCGAGTCCGGCGAGGCGCCCGACTGCCCGCTGCTCGCCGGCCAGACCGACGCCCTGGTCGGGGCGCTGCCGACGCTGCCGGGGCGGATCCTCCTCGTCAGCAACGAGGTCGGCTGGGGCATCGTGCCGATGCAGCCGCTCTCGCGCCTGTTCGCCGACGAGCAGGGGCGGCTCAACCAGCGCGCCGCCGCCGCCTGCGCGCGCGTGACCCTGGTCGCCGCCGGGCTGCCGCTGGAACTCAAGCCGTGAAGTTCCTGATCGTCCTGATCGGCCTGCTCTGCGTGCCGGCCCGGGCGGAGATCGTCGTGCGTGACGATGCCGGCCGGACCGTGCGCCTGGCCCGGCCGGCCGCGCGCATCGTCAGCCTCTCGCCCGACGTGACGGAAAGCCTGTTCGCCATCGGCGCCGGCGTGCGCGTCGTCGGCACGGTGGAGTTCAGCAACCACCCGAAGGCGGCGCTGGCCATTCCGCGCATCGGCAGCTACGAGCGCGTGGACCTGGAGGCGGTGGTCGCGCTCAGGCCGGATCTCGTCATCGCCTGGCAAAGCGGCAACAACCCGGCGCAGGTGGAGAAGCTCGCCGCCGTCGGCCTGCCGGTGTATGTCACCCAGCCGAACCGCATCGGCGACGTGGCCTCGAACCTGGAGCGGCTGGGAGCGCTCACGGGCACGCAGGGGGCCGCGCGGGAAACCGCCGCGCGCTTCGTCGCGCGCATTGCCGCCCTGCGCGCCCGCCACGGCGCGCGGCCGCCGGTGCGGGCCTTCTACCAGGTATGGAATCGGCCGCTGATGACCGTCGGCGGCCAGCAGGCAATCACCGACGCGCTGCGCCTGTGCGGCGGCGAGAACGTCTTCGCCGCATTGAAGCCCCTGGCGGCGGAAGTGACCGTGGAGGCGGTGATCTCGGCCGACCCGGAGGCCATCGTCGCCAGCGGCGTGGGCGAGGAGCGGCCGGAGTGGCTCGACGAGTGGCGGCGCTGGCCTTCGCTCACCGCGGCGGCGCGCGACAATCTGTTCTTCGTGCCGCCCGATCACCTGCAGCGCCACACGCCGCGCATGCTCGACGGCATCGAGGCGCTCTGCGCCCACCTCGAAACGGCGCGGTCCCGGCGCCCGCCAGCCAGGTAGTCAGGCCATCCGCCGCGCCCTGAGCTGGCCGCAGCCGGCATCGACGTCCTGCCCGGCCGACCGGCGCAGCTTGGCGAGGATGCCGCGCCGGTAGAGGGCAAGCGACATCGCCTCGGCGCGCTCCTGCGAGAGGCGCGCGAAGCCGAGGCCGTCCACGGCGTTCCAGGGGATCAGGTTCATCACCGCGTACTTGCCGGCGAGGAGCCGCGCGATGCCCGCCACCTCGTCGGCGCCGTCGTTCACGCCCTCCAGCAGGGTCCACTGGTACTGGATCGGGTAGCCGGTGGCGCGGGCATAGGCCTCGCCCAGCTCGACCAGCTCGGCCGGATCGATGCGCGGCGCGCGCGGCAGCAGCCGGGCGCGCAGGTCGGCTTTCGTCGTGTGCAGCGACAGCGCCAGCGCCGGCTTGACGGCGCACTGCGGCAGGCGCGCGAAGACACGCCGGTCGCCGACCGTCGAGAAGACCAGGTTCTTGTGGCCGATGTCGCCCAGCGTGCCGAGCAGCCCTATCGCCTCGAGCGCGTTGTCCAGGTTGTGCGCCGGCTCGCCCATGCCCATCAGCACCACCTTTTTCACCGGCTGCAGGGCGCGCGCCAGCGCCACCTGGGCGACGATTTCGGCGGCGCCGAGCTGGCGGCGCAGGCCGTCGCGGCCGGTCATGCAGAAGGCGCAGCCCACGGCGCAGCCGACCTGGGTGGACACGCACAGCCCGCCCCTGGGCAACAGCACGCTCTCCACCGTCTGGCCGTCGGCTAGCCGCAGCAGCAGGCGGGCCGAGCCGTCCGCGCCGGGGTGGCGGCTGTGCAGGCGCGCCAGCCCGGCCAGCTCCTGCGCCAGGCCGGACAGGGCCTCGCGCAAGGGAAGCGGGAGAAAATCCTCGGCGCGGCTGCGGCCGGCGCCGAGCGGCTGCGCGCGCGTCCAGTTCTTCAGGATGAGCGCTTCGTGCGCGGGCTTGGCGCCCAGTTCGCGCAGGCGCAGGCGGAGGGTTTCGATGCGCATCAGGCGGCAATGCTATAGCAAAAGTCAGTCTGCGCAACACGGCGGCCGCGGGCTCAGGCGCAGGGCAGCACGGCGCGCAGCGCCTCCCAGTCGAGCGCCGCCTCGACCGCGTCGGCCAGTCGATCCAGGTCGGCCTCGCGCCGCGCGGCAAGATCGATGGGCGCCGCGTCCCGCAGGCCGGCCCAGGCGAGCAGCGCGGCCTGGGCTTCAGGGTGGTCGAACAGGCCGTGGCAGTAGGTGGCCAGCAGCTGACCGTCGATCGAGAGCGCGCCGTCGGGAGCCGGAACCCCGCCCTCGCCCCCAGCCCCTCTCCCTGAGGGCGAGGGGAGAAGATGCGCCGCCGGCCGCGCCAGCGCCGCGCCGCGCGTGACCCCCATGTGTATCTCGTAGCCGCGCACGGCCGGCGCGCCGGGCAGGGCCAGCGTGCCGGTCACGTTCTCCAGCTTCTTTTCCGGCGCCAGCGTCGTCTCGTAGTCGAACCAGCCCAGGCCCGGCGCGCTGCCCGGCGCCCCTTCCAGGCCGAGGGGATCGTGGAGGGCGCGGCCGAGCATCTGCAGGCCGCCGCAGAGGCCGATCAGTTTGCCGCCGTAGCGCAGGTGGCGGGCGATCGCCGCCTCCCAGCCCTGGGCGCGCAGCCATTCCAGGTCGGCGCGCACGGCTTTCGAACCGGGCAGCACGATGAGGTCGGCGGGCGGAATCGCCTCGCCCGGGCCGACGTAGCGGAAGGCGAGCTCCGGATGCAGGCGCAGGGGATCGCAGTCGGTGGCGTTGGAGATGCGCGGCAGGGCCGGGGCGATGACGCGCAGCCGCGCCTGCCCGTCGCCGGTGGGCGAGCGCGGCAAGGCATCCTCCGCATCCACGTGCAGGCCGTGCAGGTAGGGCAGCACGCCCAGCACCGGCTTGCCGGTGCGCGCCTCCAGCCAGCGCAGGCCCGGCTCCAGCAGGCCGATGTCGCCGCGGAAGCGGTTGATGACGAAGCCCGCCACCCGCGCCTGCTCGCTCGCCGAGAGCAGCTCCAGGGTGCCGACGAGATGGGCGAAGACGCCGCCCCGGTCGATGTCGGCGATGAGGATCACCGGGCAATCCACGGCTTCCGCGAAGCCCATGTTGGCGATGTCGCGGTCGCGCAGGTTGATCTCCGCCGGGCTGCCGGCGCCCTCCACCAGCACGCACTCGTAGGCGGCCGTCAGCCGTTCGTAGGATTCCAGCACCGCGCGCATCGCCCGCGGCTTGTACTCGTGGTAGGCGCGGGCGTCCAGGTCGGTCACCGCCTTGCCGTGGATGATGACCTGGGCCGCGCGGTCGGTGCTGGGCTTGAGCAGCACGGGGTTGAAGTCCGTGTGCGGTTCAAGCCGCGCCGCCTGCGCCTGCAGCGCCTGGGCGCGGCCGATCTCGCCGCCATCGACGGTGACGGCGCTGTTGAGCGCCATGTTCTGCGGCTTGAAGGGGGCCACGCGCACGCCGCGGCGCACCAGCACGCGACAGAGGGCGGCCGCCAGCGTGCTCTTGCCGGCGTCCGAGGTGGTGCCCTGCACCATCAGCGTGTCTTGTCGCATGGGATTGCCTCCGTGAGTCTGCCGCATGGAACTTCGGCGGCTAAAGTTCCCGCCCGCCTGTCCGTAATATGGTGCATTGCAACAATAAAAAGGAGTTCAGGGAAATGTCTACACGTCTGTCGATTCGTCATCAACTCTTCCTGCTCATCGCCCTTGCCGCCGCGGTGCTCGCCGCGCTGAGCGCTTTCGCCGTGATTTCCACCCGGGACAGCATGATGGCCGAGCGCCGCCTGAAGACCCAGGCCGCCGTGGATCTGGCCTACGGCCTGCTCGACCACTACGGCAAGCTGGCCGAGGCCGGCAGCCTGCCGCGGGCGGACGCCCAGGAGGCCGCCCGGCATGCGCTGGGCGCCCTGCGCTACGAGGGCGGCAACTATGTTTTCCTGCTCGGCCTGGACTACGTCATGATCAAGAATCCGGTGCGGCCGGAGACGGAGGGCCAGAGCCAGGCCAGCCTCAAGGACGCCAACGGCGTGCGCATGATCGTCGAGCTGGTGGACGCGGCCCGGCGCGAGCGGGGCGAGTTCGTCGAATACCTGTGGCCCAGGGCGGCCGGCGAAGCGCCCCAGCCGAAGATTTCCACGGCGCGCCTGTACGCCCCCTGGGGCTGGGTGGTCGGCACGGGGATCTACGTCGATGACGTGCAGGCCGCCTTCCGCCGCGACCTGCTGCGCTTGGCCGTCGTGGCGGCGCTCGCCATCGGCCTGCTGCTGGCGGTGTCGCTGGCCATCGCCCGCGGCATCACCCGCCCCCTCTACGAGCTGCGCAAGGCCATGCTGCATATTGCCGAAACCGGCGACCTGAAGCGCCGCTCCGGCGTCGAGGCCGGCGGCGAGCTGGGCGAGATGGCGCACGCCTTCGACGACATGATGGCGCGCTTCGGCGACATCATCCGCGAGGTGGGCAGCGGCGTCGAAACACTCTCGGCGGCGACGACCCAGCTGGTTGCCACCGCCGGCGCCATCGAGCGCAGCACGGGCAGCCAGAGCGAATCGGCCTCTTCGGTGGCGGCGGCCGTCGAGGAAATCAGCACCAGCGTGGATCAGATCGCCGACAACGTGCGGCAGACGGCGGGGCTGTCGAACGACTTGCGCCGGCTCTCCGGCTCGGGCCGGCAGGTGGCGCAGGAGGCCGCGACGGAGATGCGCCGCATCGCCGAGGCGGTAGACACCTCCTCGCGCGCCGTGCGCGAGCTGGGCGAGCGTTCGCAGCGCATCTCGGACATCGTCAAGGTCATCGGCGAGATTGCCGACCAGACCAATCTGCTGGCGCTCAACGCCGCCATCGAGGCCGCCCGCGCCGGCGAGCAGGGGCGCGGCTTCGCGGTGGTGGCCGACGAGGTGAGGAAGCTCGCCGAGCGCACCAGCCACTCGACGCAGGAGATCTCGGCCATGACCGCCGCCATCCGCGAAGAGATCGAGTCGACCGTGTCCAGCATCGGCCGGGTCAGCGAACGCGCCGCTCAGGGGCTGGGCCTCACCCTCTCCGCCGACGAAGCCGCGGCCCGCATCGACGCCACGGCGGCGGAAGTGGCCACGCTGATCGGCGACATCGCCCACGCCACGCGCGAGCAGAGCAGCGCCAGCCAGGAGATCGCGCGCAACGTCGAGAGCATCTCGCGCATGGCCGAGGACAATGCGCGCGAGGTGGGCCAGACGGCCGGCCTGTCGCGCAACCTGGCCGGCATCTCGGAACGGCTGGCGTCGAAGGTGACGCAGTTCTCGGCTTGAGAGACTGACCATCCTCAGCGCGCAGCCGCCCGCCGCCCGCGCGCCGTCTCCAGCTGCCGGCACAGGCGCTCGACGCCGTCGAGGAAGCGCGGCGTGTGGCGCTGGATGAGCGGCGGCGGCACGAAGAACAGGTTGTCGCGCGCCACCGCCGCGAGGGAGGTCCAGCGCCGCCAGTCGTCGAGCCATTCCGGCTGGCCCTCGCCCGTGCCGCTGGCGACGATGGCCTCGGGGTCGGCGCGGATCACCGCCTCGACCGTCACCTGCTGCGCCATCTGCGGCAGATTCCCGAACACGTTCTCGCCGCCGCACAGGCTCAGGGCGGCGCTGATGATCTGCGCGCCGCCCACCGTCACCAGCGGCCGGTGCCAGACCTGGTAGAAGGTGCGCACCGGCCGCCGGTGATCGTGGCCGGCGAACGTTTCGCGCAGCGCGGCCAGGCGCGCGCGGAAGCGTGCGGCGGCCGCGCGCGCCGCCGCCTCGCTGCCGGCCAGGGTGCCGAGGCGCTCCAGTTCCACGGCGATGTCCTCGATGCGGTTGGGCTGGGAGATATAGAGCGGCACGCCGAGCGCGGTAAGCTTTTCGATCTGCGCCTGCGCGTTGCCGCTCTGCCAGACGACCACCAGGTCGGGCCGGAGCGCCAGCACCGCCTCCAGGTCGACGCGCGTGTAGCCGCCGAGGCGCGGCAGGGCGCGCGCCGCCTCCGGGTAGTCGCTGTGCTCGACCGTGCCGACCAGGCGCTCGCCGGCGCCGATGGCGTACAGGTTCTCGGTCATGTGCGGCGCCAGGCTGACGATGCGTCGCGCCGGCTGCGCCAGGCGCACCGTGCGGCCGGCGTCGTCGCGCACCGCCACCTCGGCATGCGCGGCGCCAAGGCACAGCAGCAGGCTAATCAGGACGCGCCGCATGCGTCCTCCCGATTTCCGCCAGTGCGGCGGCGAGCCGCGCCCAATCCTCTTCCCGGCCCGGCAGGCCGCAGCGCAGCGCGGCGGGCGCCTCGAACCGGCGCAGCAGGATGCCGCGCCGCGCCAGCGCCCCGTGCCACTGCGCCGCCTGCGGCGTTTCGACGTACTGGAACAGCGCCGTGCCGCGCGGATCGTTCAGGCCGTTCTCGCGCAGCAGCGCGGCGAGGCGCTCCGCAGCCGCGGCAAGACGCGCCCGCTGTGCGGCCTGCCAGGCCGTGTCGGCGAGCGCGCACTGCGCCACGCGGCGCGCGGGGTGGGCGACGGCCCACGGGCCGAGTGCCTGCGCCAGCCGGTCGAGCAGCGCGGGGGCGCCGAGGGCGAAGCCGACGCGGGCGCCGGCCAGGCCGAAGAACTTGCCGAGCGAGCGCAGCACGATCAGATTCTCGTGGCCTTCGCTGCCGGCGCGGGCGGCGAGCGAATCGTCCGGCGCGCAATCGATGAAGGCTTCGTCCACCAGCAGCAGGCGCAGGCCGGAAAGGCGCGCGCGCAGACAGTCCGCGGAAAACGCCTGGCCGCTCGGATTGTTCGGATTGCACAGCACGGCGCAGTCGGCCGCCTCTTCCCAGCCGACGATCGTGTGGCCGGCGGCGCGCCAGGCCGCCGGATGCTCTTCGTAGAGCGGCGCCGGCATCGCCACCCGTCCGGGCGGAAACAGGCGCGGCAGCATCCGGATGGCGGCCTGGCTGCCGGCCAGCGGCAGCAGGTGTTCAGCGCCGTAACAGGCGCGCGCCGCGGCTTCCAGCCCGTCGTCCTCTTCCGGCAGGCGCTGCCAGGCTTCCGGCGGCAGGGCCGGCACCGGATAGGGCCAGGGCGCGATGCCGGTCGACAGATCGAGCCATTTGTCCAACGGGATGCCCCATTGCCGCGCTGCCGCGCGCAGGCGTCCGCCGTGTTCAAGCATGGAAAAAACTCCCCGCCACGGCCAGCGCCAGCCACAGCCAGAGGCCGCGCTCGACCAGAGTGAGCGCTCGCACGATGTCGGCCGCGGCGGCGGCTGCCCCTGTGCCCAGCGCCGGGCGCGGCTCGCTCGCGCCGTGATAGACCGCCGTGCCGCCGAGACTGACTTTCAGCGCGCCGGCGCCGGCGGCCATCACCGGCCCGGCGTTCGGGCTCGACCAGGACGCCGCCTGCGCGCGCCAGCAGGCGAGCGCGCTGCGCGTGTGGCCGAGCAGCGCGTAGGTAAGCGCCGTCAGGCGCGCCGGAACGTAGTTGAGCACATCGTCCGCGCGCGCCGCCGCCCAGCCGAAGTAGACGCGGCGTTCGTCGCGGTAGCCCCACATCGCATCCAGGGTGTTGGCCAGGCGATAGAGCAATGCGCCGGCGCCGCCGGCGACGAGAAACCAGAACAGTGCGCCGAAGATGGCGTCGTTGCCGTTTTCCAGCACCGATTCCACCGCCGCCTTCGCCACGCCCTCCTCGTCGAGCGCGCCGGCATCGCGCGAGACGATGCGGCCGACCCGCTCGCGCGCCTCGACGAGGCGCCCGGCCGCCAGCGGTGCGGCGACGGCGCGCGCGTGCTCGGCGAGGCTGCGCCCGCCCAAAGCGAACCCCAGCAGCAGCGCATCGAGCACGGGATGGGAAAACCAGGCCGCCAGGGCGGCGGGCGGCAGCACCAGCAGGCACCAGGCGGCGAGGCCGCGCAGGCGGTTGCCGAGCGGATGGCCCGGCGCGCCGCGGCGCAGCCGCCGCTCGGCCGCTTCGGCCAATTGACCGAAGCCGGCCAGCGGATGCCCGCGCCGCGGCTCGCCCAACAGGCGGTCGAGCGCCACGCCGGCGAGCAGGCTGGTGAGCAGCGGCGGCATCGGCCTCAGCCCTCTGCCGGGCCGCCCCAAGGAGGGCTGCAGCCAGGAACATGGAAGCCGCGCAGCGGCTGAACCGTTGTCACCCCTTTCCCAGGGAAAGGGGTTGGGGGATAGGCACTCACCTCAGCCCCGCGCCGCGGCGACGCGCGCCACCGCCTCGCGCAGGCCGGCATCGGCGGCATCGGCCGGCGCGCCCTGCCAGCACTCGAAATGCAGCAATTCCTCCAGCGGCAGGCGCGGCAGCCAGCCCGCCGCTTCCAGTTCCGGCCGCTCGTGGAAATGGCTGACGTAGCCGATGCACAGATAGGCGACCGGCAGGATGTGGTCGGGAATGCCGAGGGCGGCGCGCAACGCATCCTGGTGCAGGATGCTGACCCAGCCGACGCCGAGGTTCTCGGCGCGCGCGGCCAGCCACAGGTTCTGCACGGCGCACACCGCGCTGTAGACATCCATGATCTTGATATGGGTGCGGCCGACCACCACCGGGCCGTGGCGGCTGCGGTCGCAGGTGACGCACAGGTTGAGCGGCGCCTCCAGGATGCCTTCGAGCTTGAGGCCGCGGTAGGTCTCGCGCTTCTCGCCCTCGAACATCAGCGCCGCCTCGGCGTGGGCGGCGAGAAAGTCGGCATGCACGCGGGCGCGCACCGCGGGCGAGCGCACGACGATGAAGTCCCACGGCTGCATGAAGCCGACCGAGGGCGCATGATGGGCCGCCGTCAGCACGCGGGCGAGCACCGCGTCGGGCACCGCATCGGGCAGGAACTCGCCGCGCACGTCGCGGCGCGTGTGGATGGCGCGATAGACGGCGGCGCGCTCGGCTTCGGCGAAGGATGGATCGGCTTGGATGTGCTGCTTGCTCATGGTTGTCCCCTTGTGTTGAGCAATCGCGGCCGCCTGACCAAGCGGCCGATGAAAAGTCCCGGGGTCGGTCTTCCGACTGAGGATCGCTTCGTCCGGGCGCCTTCCCGGCCTGCGCCAGTGGCAACTCCTGCCCGGACAATCCCCATCACGGCGCTGGGCACGTGGCGGAATCGCACCGCCTTCCCGATTCTCCCGCGCGAACGCGGGCACCCCGAGACGGCTGGGCGCAGCCGCAAGGCCGCGCCGATTTCAATTCAGTTCATGAACAGGCGCGCGGCGGCCTCCGGGTTGGACGGGAAATAGAAATGCACGTAGGAGGCGGTCAGGCGCCGGCGGCGGTACACCGCTTCGCCCGCGCGCCCGTCCGGCGTCGTCGCCCGTGCCAGCGGCACGAGCGGCGTGTCGCTCTTCGAGTAATGGAAGGTGTGGCCGCGCAGCCTGCCTTCGGGCAGCGCGGCTTCCTGCAGGCCGAGGGCGGCGAGGCGCTGCTGCATGGCCACCGCGCCCGGCAGCAGGCCGGCCAGCGCGTGCGCCCCGCCCTCCACGTCGGTGAGCGTGTCGAACAGCGCCATCATGCCGCCGCATTCGGCGAGCAGCGGCTTGCCGGCATCCACATGGGCGGCGAGCGATCGCCACAGGCTGCGGTTGGCCGCGAGGCGCGCGCGATGCAGCTCCGGATAGCCGCCGGGCAGCCAGGCGGCGTCGCAGGCCGGCAGCGCGCCGTCCTCGAGCGGCGAGAAGAAAACGAGCTGTGCGCCGAGCGCCGCGAGGCAGTCCAGGTTGGCCGGGTAGAGGAAGCAGAAGGCCGCGTCGCGCGCGACGGCGATGGTCTTGCCGGCGAGCAGCGGCGCAAAAGTCAGTCCCGGCGACACGGCGAATTCCACCGGCGGCGGCAGTGCGGCGGCCGGCGTGGCGGCGAGCAGATCCGCCATGCGGTCGATGCGCTGCGCCAGCCCCTCGATCTCGGCGGCGGGCAGCAGGCCGAGATGGCGCTCGGGCAGGGCGGCCTCGGCATCGCGCGGCAGGTGGCCGTACCAGGCGATGCCGGACGGCAGGCTCTCTTCCAGCATCCGGGCGTGGCGCGGGCTGCCCACCCGGTTGGCGAGCACCGCCGCCAGGGGCGTGCCGGGCCGGTAGTGCCTGAGGCCGTAGGCGATGGCGCCAAAGCTCGCGGCCATGGCCGCGCCGTCGATGACGGCGAGGATGGGCAGGCCGAGGCGCGCGGCGATGTCGGCGCTGGAGGGCGTACCGTCGTAGAGCCCCATGACGCCTTCGACGAGGATGAGGTCGGCCTCGCGCGCCGCCTCGGCGAGGCGCCGGCCGGCATCCTCCTCGCCGCACATCCACAGGTCGAGGTTGCAGCAGGGCGCGCCGCTGGCGATGGCGTGGATCTGCGGGTCGAGGAAGTCCGGCCCGCACTTGAAGACGCGCACCTTGCGGCCCTGGCGCGCATGCAGGCGGGCCAGGGCCGCGACGACGGTGGTCTTGCCCTGGCCGGAGGCGGGGGCGGCGACGAGCAAAGCAGGACAGGCGGTCACGCGTCTTCCTCAGCAGATTCGGCGAGCACGGCGGCGATGTAATCCTCGGGCAGGCGGTATTCGGCCGCCAGTTCGGCGGCGCTTCGGCCGCTTTGCCGGATCGCTTCGCGCCAGCCGGACAGGCCGCCGGAGAGCGAGCGGCCCGGGCGCTCGCCCTGCCGGGCGACGCGCCCGCCCTCGACGAGGGCGTACTTCTCGTCGTAGCCGCGCGGCGTCACCATCAGGCCGTGGCGCACGAAGGTGCGGGAATTGCCGATCAGCACCGTCGTCAGCATGCCGATCCCGGCCTCGGCCATCCTGCCCAGCGTCGTCAGTTCGATGCGCTGCTTCGGCCGGTAGGCGGACTTGACGACGGCCACCGGCGTGCCGGCGGAGCGATGGCGCAGGAAGAGGCGCTGCGCCTCGACGATCTGTCGCTCGCGCCGGCCGCTTTTCGGGTTGTACAGCGCGACGACGAAATCGGCCTGGGCGGCGGCATTCAGCCGGCGGGCGATCGTCGGCCAGGGCGTCAGCAGGTCGGAGAGCGAGATGGCGCAAAAATCGTGGGTCAGCGGCGCGCCCACCAGCGCAGCGCAGGCATTCAGCGCGGATGCGCCGGGCACGATCTCCACGCCGATGTCCGAATCGGGCGTCCAGCCGGCCTGGAACAGCACCTCGTAAGTCGGTCCGGCCATGCCATAGACGCCGGCGTCGCCCGAGGAGATCAGCGCCACCGTCCGGCCGGCGCGGGCGCGGTCGAGGGCCTCGACGGCGCGGTCGAGCTCTTCGGTCATCGACTTCTCGATGACCTCCTTGCCTGCGAGCAGGTCGGCCACCAGGCGCACATAAGTGACATAACCGATGACGGTATCGGCTTCTGCGATCGCGGCGCGCGCGCGCGCGGTGAGGTGTTCCGGGCCGCCCGGCCCGAGACCGACGAGCAGTATCCTGCCGCGGCGGCGCTGAGTTTCGTTCATGCGGGTATCCTGGCGATGGAAACGGTGGCGCTGCGCCCGTCCGGGCCGCGCCGCTTGTGCTTCTCGACGATCAGGTGACGGAGATCGGCGCCCGCCGCGAGCAGCGCGGCCGCTTCGGACACGGAGGGCGTGCCGGTGTGCCGGCGCACCGTCTCCGAGGGGTTCGGCACCGTCACCGCGGCGAGCGCGGCCGCAGGGTAGAAGCGCAACGTCCAGCCGTGGGCGCGCACCGCTTCGGCCAGCCCGCTTTCATCGGCCTTCAAGTCGATGGTGGCCGCGGCCCGGACATCGGCGGGCGCGGCGCCGGCCAGCGCCAGCGCCTCGGCGACGCACCGCGCGACGGTTTCTCCAGGCGTGCCGCGATCGCAGCCGAGGCCAAGGGCGAGCTTCATCCTTGCGCTCCCGGACGATAGACGATGCACGGGGCGGGGAAACCGGGCGGCAGGGCGCGTGCGCTGACCCACAGCACGGCGGCGAAGCGACCTGGCGCGACATCCTCGATGCGCTCGAACAGGGCCAGGTTGGCCGGCGGCGCACCCTCGCGCCCGCCGGCATGCCCGGCCCACCAGTCCTTGCGGCCGTCCTCCTGCGCCAGGGCCACCGGCTCGTCGTTCACCATCGCCGCACTCGCCCGCAGGAGCGTCTCGCGCGTTGCCTCGATGGTCCAGCCGAGTTCCCGGCCGAGCAGGTCGACGGCGAGCGTCTGCCGCGCGTCGGACGCCGTGGTCAGCACCGGCGTTGCGCCGAGGCAGAGGGCCAGGTGCCGGGCGAGCGCGTTGGCGCCGCCGAGATGGCCGGACAGCACCGGGATGACGAAGCGCCCGGCCTCGTCGAGGACGACGACGCCGGGGTCGTGCTCCTTGTTCGTCAGGTGCGGCGCGATCAGCCGGACGACGGCGCCGAGCGAGATGATCGCGACGATGCTGTCGTAGGCGGCGAACAGCGCCGGCACCTGGTCGCCGACCTTGCCGGCGTAGCAGGCGGCATCGGGGACGGCGGCTTCCGCCTCGGCGCGGAACTTCTCCGGCGCGAACAGCCGCGCGCCGGGCTGCGCTGCGGCGACGCGGCCGGCGAGCGCGATCCCGTGGCGGGTGATGGCGAGGACGGCGACGCGCGGCGCGCGGCGGCCGGGGTTGGGGGTATTCATGCGGTTTGCCTGAACAGCGGCCGGCTCAGGCCGCCGCCTCCGCGGCCTTCTTGCGGCAGCCGCGCTTCTCCGGTTCGCGGCGCACGCGCTGCGGGTTGTGGATCAGCATCAGCGACAGGTAGGCGGCCGTCGCGCCGGACAGCGTGCGCACGTCGCGGACGATGCGCTCGCCCGGTGCGCCGACCTTCTCGACGAACACCGCGTGTTCGGCGATGCCGCGCCGTTCGAGCAGCGCCAGCACGTCTTCGAGCATCGGCTTGACCTTCAGCAGCACCAGCGAATCGAACTCGTCGAGCAGGTGGTCGATGACCTCGATACCGTACGAGGCCGGGATCACCGCCAGCGTGTCGTCGGCGTCGGCGAGCGGCTCGCCGACCGCGGCGGCGGCGGCGCAGTAGGAACTGACGCCGGGCAGCACCTCGACCTCGATCGCGGGCGCCAGCTCGCGCACGGCGCGGGCAAGGTGGCCGAAGGTGGCGTAGGTCGAGGCGTCGCCCTCGACGAGGAAGACCAGGTCGCGGCCGGTGGCGAGCAGCTCGACGGCCTGCGCTGAGGCGCGCGCCCAGGCGCGCGCCAGCACCTCGGCGTTGGTCGTCATCGGGAAGACCAGCGGCACCGCCTCGGCCGGGACGGCGAGGCCGGCGCGGCGGGCGATGTCGAGTGCGTAGGAGCACTCGCCCGCCTGCTTGACCGGATAGGCCCAGCGCGCGCCGGAGGTCAGTGCCGTCCAGGCGCGGCGGGTGATGTCCCCGGGTTCGCCTGGGCCGAGCGAGGCGCCGATCAGGCGGCCGTAGAGTCGAGTCATGTGTTTTCCTTGGTTGCGCAAACGATCCAGACGGGGTTCTGCGCGGCGAGCCGGTGCATGTCGAGAATCGGCTGGCTGCGCGCGGCGGACAGCATCGTCGCCTCCCAGGCGGCGCCGGCGGCGGCGAGCGCCGCGGTGGCGGTGGCGAGATTCTCCAGCGTGACGAAGTTCATCACCAGCCGGCCGCCGGGCTTCAGGCGGGCGAGGCACAGCGCCACCAAGCCGGTCAGCTCGCCGCCGGAGCCGCCGACGAAGACGGCGTCCGGGTCGGGCCAGGCGCCGAGCCCGGCCGGCGCCCTGCCTTCGAGCAGCGTGTAGTTGCTGGCGGCAAGGCGCGCAGCATTGTCGCGCGCGATGGCGGCGTCGGCCGCGTTCTTCTCGATCGCATAGACATGGCCGTCGCGGGCCAGCCGCGCCGCCTCGATGCCGACCGCGCCGGAGCCGGCGCCGATGTCCCAGACGACGGCGTCGGGCGCCAGCCGCAGCTTGGCCAGCGAGACGGCGCGCGCTTCCAGCTTGGTGATCAGGCCCCTCTCCGGCTGACGCTGGACGAAGTCGCCGTCGTCGAGGCCGAAGACCGGCCGCTGCGGGCGCGGCGCGCAGCGTTCGAGCAGCACGACGTTCGGCTCGGGAAAGCGGCGCGCGGCGGCGTCGGCCAGCGGCAAATCGACATACAGCGCCTCGTCCGGCAGCAGCAGGCGGGCGGCGACGGTCAGGCGGAACTCGTCGCCCAGCCCGGCGGCGATCAGCGCCCGGGCGATGCGGTCGGGCCCGTTGTCGGGGCTGGTGAAGCAGGCCAGCCGATCATGCCCGCAGGCGGCGCGGACCAGCGCGTAGAGGCCGTGCGCCGGCGTCGCGGCGCCGACGCCCGGCCATTCGCCGGCGTCCCTGGCATGCACCGAGACGATGCGGACGTCCTGCCAGCTGCGCTTCAGGCGCGCGAAGGCGAGCTGCAGCGTCGATGGCGCCGGCAGCACCTCGATTGCCGCCGCGCCGAGCTTGCCGGCGAGGTAGGCGGCAATGCCGTGGCACAGCGGGTCGCCGGTGGCGAGCACCGCCACCGCCTGGCCGGCGTCGCGGGCGGCGGCGATCCAGCCGGGCACCTGGCCGAGCGCGCCGTCCATGTCGCGCAGCTCGGCGCCGGCGGCAGTGTGGCCGGCGCACAGCGCCAGCGTGCGCGCCGCGCCGATAACCAGGCCGGCGCCGGCGAGATGGGCGCGGGCGGCGGGCGGCAGCCCGGCCGGGCCGTCGTCGAGCATGCCGACGATGCGGGCCGGTTCAGACAACTTCGTCCTCCTCGACGGTGACGATCGGCTGCCCCTCGAAATCGACGACCAGCACGGTCAGGCGAAAGGCGCCGGGGTAGCGGGATTTCAGGCTGGCGATGGCGCGCCGCGCAAGTTCGCGGTGGAAGGGCACGGCCAGGCCGAGCGCCTGCAGCCGCTCGGCGGCGAAACGGCCGGTCTCGGCGGCGCCGATCTCGGCCACCAGCGCACCCGGCGCGCCGGCGGCAGCCGCCGCCGCGGCGAGCAGCGCGCGGTCGATCTCCTTGCGCCAGGCGTGCGTCACCGCCAGGCCCTGCGCAATTTTCGTCAGCTTGCCGACCATCGCGCCGAGGACGACATGCTGCACGCGCTGCCTGACGGCCGCATCGAAGGCGGCCTTGACGAAGTCGCCCATCTGCACGAAGCAGGCTGCGGCCAGCCCGGGGTAGGCGCGCATCGCGCACTTCTCGGTGCGGCCGCCGGTCGTGAACACGACGCGGGCCTGGCCCTGGCGCCCGGCCACCTGCACCGCCTGCACGACGCTGGCGCGGAAGGCGGCGGTCGAGTACGGGCGGACGATGCCGGTGGTGCCGAGAATCGAGATGCCGCCTACGATGCCGAGCCGCGCATTGAGCGTCTTCTTCGCCATCTTGTCGCCGCCAGGCACCGAGATCGTGACGACGAGGCCGTCGCGGTCGAGCAACCCGGCGGCGGCGGCGCGCACGTTGTCGCCGATGTTGCGCCGGGGCACCGGGTTGATCGCCGGCCCGCCGACCTCCAGGCCAAGGCCGGGCATCGTCACGGTGCCAACGCCGGCGCCGCCCTTGAGCTCGATCCTGCCGGCGGCACCCTGCCGGAGGCCGACCTCGGCGGCCAGCTGCGCGCCATGCGTCGCGTCCGGATCGTCGCCGGCGTCCTTGACGATGACCGCGCGCGCCACCCGCGCCGGGCCGTCGCCGCGCACGCCGCCGTCATGGACGGCGAAGCGCACGACCTGGCCGTTCGGCAAGCGGCAATCGACGGCTTCCGGCACGGCTCCGCAGACCAGCCCGAGCGTCGCCGCGCGCGCGGCGGCGGCCGAGCAGGCGCCGGTCGTGAAGCCGGTGCGGCTGCCGCGGCCGCGCCGGGCGTCGCCCTTGCGAATTTTCTCGCGATGGCTCACTGGCGCAAGGTGCCGGGCAGCGCGGCGGAAACGCCGGCTGGCGCAGCCGGTATTGCCAGCCAGCGCCGGAATGCCCACGTCGCAAAGCCGCCCAGCGCCAGCCAGTAAAGCGCATTGACGATGGCCGTGGCCATCAGGAAGCGGCTGGCGATCGCCATCAGTTCGGCGGCTACGGCCGGCTCGTGCGCGGCAAACGGCAGGCCGGCGTGCTGCGGCGCCCCGACCAGGTGCGGCACCGCCAGCAGCAGCAAGCCCGCCCAGCGCCCCATTGCGCGGCCGAAGGCGAGCAGCGACAGCCCGCCGACGGTCGCCGCAACGGCGAGCAGCCACCACAGCTGGCGCGCTTCGAGTGCGGCGCTTTGCGTGCCGGGAATCTCCGGCGGCATACCGAGCGTCGGCGCGACGTAGACGCTCAGGTAGCCGGCAATGCCCCACAGCAAACCTTGCGCCGGCGACACGGGGGCGCTGCCGCGCCACGCCTGCATGCCGGACATGGCCGCCAGCAGCAGCAGCGCGAAGCCGGCTGCGGTCAGCATGTTGGCGAGCACGGTATAGGCGGTCCGCTCGGCGCCTTCGGCCGGTTTCCACTCCATCGCGTCGTGTTCGTGATCCGCGTGTGCGCTCGCCGTCGCCGGCTGATGATGAACGGCGTGGTCGTGTCCGGGCTCGCCGTGCGCCGGAACCATGGGAGCCGCCTCGAAGCGCTCGGCCGCCGCGATCAGGGGCACCACCTCCCAGCGTTGCATGGCCGACAGGAAAACCCCGGCCAGTCCGCCGACCAGCAGCGCGCATAGCACCAAGCGTCGGAACAGCATGGCGCGCTCAGTGGCAGGGGAAGGCATGCGAATGGCGGCCGTCGTGCGCGGCGTTATGCGCAACGGCCGAGGTCGAAAAACCGGCCGCGTAGACCATCACCAGACCGAGCAGCGCGGCGGCGGCGATTTGCAGCACGGCGGGAATGACGCGGCGGCCGGCGGCGGTTTGATTCAGAACGATCTGTTGCATGAGGACTCCTTTGTGTAAAAAGACGGAACGAACATGGCGCATCAAGTGGAACGTGGAACTTCCCTGCGCTGAAGGAACTTCATATTTCCGGACTGGCAATCAGGTCATGCGCTGCTGCGCCTCGGCGAGCCCGAGCAATGCATGGATGGCGGCGACGATCAGCGTCGAGCCGCCCTTGCGGCCCTTGACGGCGACCCACGGCACGTCGCTGACGGTCATCAGCAGCTCCTTCGATTCGGCCGCCGAGACGAAGCCGACCGGCATGCCGATGACCAGCGCCGGGCGCGCGCCTTCGTCGCGGATCAGCCGCACCAGCTCGATCAGCGCCGTCGGCGCGTTGCCGATGCCGACGATGGCGCCCTCCAGCAGGCCGAGCCGGTGCGCCTTGCGCATCGCCTGCACGGCGCGCGTCGTCTCTTCGGCCTTGGCGGCGGCGATGACGTCTTCGTCGGAGATGAACACGTGAGTGGCCAGGCCGAAGTGCCTGAGGCGGGCCGGCGACAGGCCGACGCAGATCATCTCGACGTCGGCGACGATCGGCGTGCCGCCCTTCAGCACCGCCGCCAGTCCGGCGCGCATGGCATCCGCTTGAAAGGCCGTCAGTCCGTTCATCTCGAAATCGGCGCTGGCGTGGATCATGCGGCGCACCAGCGGCCACTGCTCGGGGGTGTAGGCATGCGGCCCGGCCTCGGCGTCGATGATGGCGAAGGAGTCATGCTCGATGGCGCGGCCCGCCGCGGTCAATTGTTCGGTGACGGTATTGGGGATCATGAGGTGTTCGGGTAGTCAGCAGGAATGATGTTGATGGGCATGGCCGCAGGCCATGGCGGCGGGGCCGTGACCGTGGCCATGCTCGGGGCCGCCCCCGGCCGCTTCGCGGTATCTGCAGCCGTCGCATTCGAGCATGCGGCCTTCGGACGCTTGGTCCGCGCCTATGCGGGCATCGATCAGATCGAAAACGCCCGGGTCGGAGCCGAAATGCGTGCCCAGCGCGAAAGCTACCTGCGGGTACTGCCGGCGCAGGCGCTCGACCTGGGCGCCGATGCGCTCGATCAGCACGCCGGTGAAGAGATAGACCGGCAGAACGGCGATCTGCATCATGCCCAGTCGCGCGTGCCGCTGCACGACGCTCTCCAGCCGCGGCCAGGCAATCCCGGTGAAGGCCAGGTCGACCAGCTCGTGGTCGCTGGCCTCGTAAAGCCAGCGCGCCATCTTGGCCAGTTCGCCGTTGGCGCCGGCATCCGACGAGCCTCGCCCCAGCAGAATGACGCCGGTGGTGCGCGGATCCGGCAGGGCCAGCTGCCGCATCAGGCGATCGAGCCGATCCTGCAGCACCTTGAAGATTTCCCGTCCCATGCCGAGGTGGCGGGTGACGGTGAATTCGACGCCGGGGTGGCGCACACGCGCCGCGGCGATGGCGTCCGGCAGATCCGTCTTGACGTGACCGGCGGCGTTGAGAATGAGGGGAATCGCGACCACCTTGCGCGCACCGCGCACGGCTCGATCGAGACCTTCGTCGAGCAGCACCTCGGCATGCTCGATGAAGCAGGTTTCGATGCGCCGCCCCGGATGCCGCTCGCGCCACTGCGCGGCGAAGGCCAGGGTTTCCTGGTTGCCGTCGCGCTTGCGCGAACCATGGCAGACGAGAAGAAAGGTGGTGTCATCCATGGCCGGTTTTCCCCATGCCCGCCTTCCGGAAACGATGGCCAAAAGCCGGGTCGTAGAGCCTGGAGCGCGGCAGTTCCGGCCAATCCGCCGCGCCCAGCGCGGGGCTGGCGACGATCATCGCCTGGCTGGCGATCTTCTCGGCCCGGCATTTGCGCTTGATGTCCCGCAGCGTGCCGCGCACGATCTTTTCCTCGCCCGGCCAGCTTGCCTTGTGCACCACCAGCATCGGCGCATCCTCCGGCCAGCCGGCGGCCAGCAGCGCTTCCTGCACCTCGTGCAGCAGCGTGATCGAGAGGTAAATGCACAGCGTCGTGCGGTGCGCGGCCAGCGCGGCAAGATGCTCGCCCGCCGGCATCGGCGTGCGCCCGGCGACGCGGGTGAGGATCACGGTCTGCGTCACTTCCGGCAAGGTCAGCGTCTCGCCGGCGGCGGCCATCGCCGCCGTAGCCGAAGTGACGCCCGGCACCACCGCCCAGGCGATGCCGGCGGCGGCGAGCGGGCGCGTGAGCTCGATCAGCGCGCCGTAGAGGGTCGGATCCCCCGTTTGCAGCCGCACCACGGTTTCATGCCGGCGCGCCGCCTCGATCAGCCAGGCGGCGATCTCCTCCTGCGTCATGTCGCTTGAGTCGCGCAGCAGGCAGGCGGTCGGGGCGAACTGGGCCGCCGTCCGGTCGACCAGCGAGCCGGCGTAGAGAACGGCGCCGGCGCGCTCGATCAGCCGCCGCCCCTTCACTGTGACGAGGTCCGGATCGCCGGGCCCGGCGCCGACGAACCAGACGCGGGGCTCAGCGCGCATTCGCTTCGTGCAGCTGCCGCTCGAGGACGATATATGCATCTTCGTTCTCCTGTGCCGATTGAATTACCACTCGATGCCCGGCATCGCCTTGATGCCGGCCTGAAAGGCATGCCGCAGCAGGCGCATGTCGGTGACGGTGTCGGCGGCCTCGATCAGTTCGGGCGGCGCGGCGCGGCCGGTGACGACGACGTGCTGCATGGGCGGGCGCGCGCGCAGCACCGCCAGCACCTCGTCGAGCGCCAGCCAGCCGTACTTGAAGGCATAGGTCATCTCGTCGAGCACGACCAGGCCGACGCCCGCATCCGCCAGATGGCGCCGCGCCGCCTGCCAGGCCGCCTGCGCGGCGGCGGCGTGGCGTTCGCGCTCCGGCGTCTCCCAGGTGTAGCCTTCGCCCATGACGTGCCAGGCGACATCCGGCTGGCGGCGGAAGAAGGCGGCCTCGCCGGTGTCGTCGCGGCCCTTGACGAACTGGATCACCGCCGCGCGCAGGCCGTGGCCGAGGGCGCGCGCGACGAGGCCGAAGGCGGCGGAGGACTTGCCCTTGCCGCTGCCGGTATGCACCAGCAGCACGCCGCGTTCCGTCAGCGCAGCGGCGATGCCGGCGGCGACAGCGGCCTGCTTGCGCTGCATGCGTGCTGTGTGGCGGTCGGCGGCTTCGTTCATGGGCTTACTCCGGCACGAAATAGCGCCTCGCGCCGTCGTCCAGCGCGCGCAGGGGGTGGCCGTAGAGGCGCGACAGGCTGTCGGCGCCGAGTGCCTCGCCGACCGGGCCTTCCAGGGTGCGGCCTTCGCCGAACAGCAGCAGGGCGCGGTCGGCATAGCGCAGGGCGAGGTTGATGTCGTGCAGCACCATGACGATGCCGACGCCCTCTTCGCGCGCGCGCCGCGACAGCAGTTCGAGCACCGCGATCTGGTGGTTGAGGTCGAGGTGGGCGAGCGGCTCGTCGAGCAGATACAGCCGCGGCCGCTGCGCCAGCAGGGCGGCCAGGCCGAGGCGCTGGCGCTCGCCGCCGGACAACGTGTGCACCTCGCGGCTGCCCAGGCCGGCGAGGTCGACGGCCGCCAGCGCCTCGCGCGCGAGGCGCTCGTCCTCGCGCCCCTCCCAGTCCCAGCGGCCGAGGTGGGGATGGCGGCCGATCAGCGCCGTCTCCAGCACCGTCGACTGGAAGGCGTCGAGGTGGCCCTGCGGCAGCAGGCCGCGCAATTGCGCGGCGCGGCGCGGGCCGAGCGCATCGTAGCCTTCGCCGCAGACGGCGATGGTTCCCGCTTCCGCCTCGCGCAGTCCGGCGAGGGTGTGGAGCAGCGTCGTCTTGCCGGTGCCGTTGCGGCCGAGGATGGCCAGGCGCTCGCCCGCGTCGAGATCGAAGCCGAGGCCGGCGGCCACGCGCACCGTGCCGATGTTCACCTCCAGATCGCGAACGCCGAGAAGAACGCTCATGCCGCCTCCGCCGGGCCGCCCCAAGGAGGCGGCAAGCCAACAACCGGAGGTTGCGCGCAGCGCAACTGGACTGTCGTCACCCCTTTCCACGGGAAAGGGGATGGGGGAAAGGTCGTCATGTCTTCGGGCTGCGCGCCAGGAGATAGAGGAACACCGGCACGCCGATCAGCGCGGTGAGCACCCCGACCGGCAATTGCTGCGGAGCGACGATGGTACGGGCGAGCGTGTCGGCAAGCGTCAGCAGCGCCCCGCCGGCGAGCGCCGCCGCCGGCAGCAGCACGCGCTGGTCGTTGCCGATGGCAAGGCGGACGAGGTGCGGCACGACGAGGCCGACGAAGCCGACGCTGCCGGTGGTGGTGACCGCCGCCGCGGTGGCGAGCGAGGCGAGCAGGTAGACGCCGCCGCGCAGGTGCGGCACCGGCACGCCGAGGGCGCGCGCCGTGAGGTCGCCGCGCGCCAGCAGGTTGAGGTCGCGCGCGAAGGGCATGGCGGCGAGCAGGCCCAGCCCCAGCATGGCAAGCGCCGGCCAGGGCGTGCCGGCATGGCCGAGGTCGCCCATCAGCCAGAACAGCATGCCGCGCAACTCCTTCTCCTGCGCCACCGAGAGGATCAGCGCCACCGCCGCGCCGCAGCCGGCGGCGACGATGACGCCGGTGAGCAGCAGCCGCGTCTGCGTCCACGAGCCCTCGCCGCGCGCCAGGCCGAACACCAGCAGCGTGGCGCCGAGCGCGCCCACGAAGGCGCCGCCATTGACGAACAGCAGCGGCAGGCCGAACAGCATGGCGGAGAGCGCACCCACGGCGGCGCCGCCGGAAATGCCGAGCACGTAGGGGTCGGCGAGCGGATTGCGCAGCAGCACCTGCATCAGCGCGCCGGCGAGCGCCAGCAGGCCGCCGCAGGCGAAGGCGGATGCCGCGCGCGGCAGGCGCAGCTCGCGCACCACCTCGGCGGCCACCCCGCCGCCCGAGCCGGACAGCGCCGCAATGAGCTCGCCCGGCGCCACCGCCACGCTGCCCGCCGCCAGCGCCACGATCAGGCTCACCAGCCCGGCGAGGGCCAGCAGCAGAATCACCAGCAGGGCGCGGCGGCGGGTGGGCATATTCGATCCTGATTACCCATTAGTCTCAGCCATGCTTGCGTCTGCTCGTTGCCGCCAAGGCTCAGCGCCCGCATCGTCATTCCGGCGAAAGCCGGAATCCAGAATGCGGTTTGCGTATCCGGAACGGCCGCTCTGGATACCGGCGCCTGCCCCGTACCACGATACGGGGTTCGCCGGTATGACGAGAAGGGGGCGGCCAGAAAGCGTGCTGAATCTCATTGGTAATCAGGTACTCGATTATGGCCGCGGCGCGTAGCGCACGGCGACGAACAGGCTGGCGCCGGGCGTGTTGAAGTTGAAGGCCTGGCGGTAGTGCTTGTCGCCGAGGTTGTTGCCGCGCAGTTCCAGCGTCCAGTCCGGCTGGAAGGCGTAATGGGCGAAGGCATTCACGATGCCGTAGCCGCCCAGGCGCACGCGCGCGCCGGTGTTGAAGTCCGTGTCGGGACGATCTGCCACGGCCTGCCATTCCCCGCCGACCTTCCAGGCGCCGAGCCGGCGCGAGACATGGACGGCGAGCTGGCGGTCGGCGCGACGGATCAGCGGCAAGCCGGTGGTTTCGTCGCGCGCGCGCAGCCAGTCCAGCGCGGCGGCACCTTCCCAGTCGCCGGCGGACCAGCCATAGCTCAGCGTTGCCCCGCGCAGGCGCGCGTTGCCGACGTTGAAGGGCTGGTTGCTCCAGACGATCAAATCCTGCACCCGGTTGTCGTACGCGACCAGGCTGGCGCGGTGCGCGCCGCGATCCCAGTTCACGCCGATCTCGCGGTTGCGCGCCTGCTCCGGGCGCAGGTTGGGATTGCCGCCGAAGCAGCCGAAGGGCGGAAAGCAGGCGAGGGGGAAATACAGGTCGTTGAAAGTCGGCGCCTTGAAGGCCGTGCCGAGGGCGGCATGGGCGCGCCAGTCGACGTCGATCTGGTAGCCGTAGGCGAGCGAGCCGGTGTTCCTGGCGCCGAACTGGTCGCTCGAATCGCGGCGCAGGTTCGCCTGCAGGCGATGGTCGCCGAGCCGGCCCGACCAGCCGGCCAGGAGGGAATGCGTCCGGCGCTCCGTCTGCGCCAGCGCGGTGGCGCTGTTGGACACCGCCTCGACGACGCGCTCGACGCCCAGCAGGGCGCTGCCCAGCGGCAGGCGCAGGTCGTTCATCCAGGACAGTTGGGTGCGATGCGTGCGCACTGTCGAATCGAAGCCGGAATCGATCGCCTCAAGGCGGTCGGTGCTGTCGCCGGCCTCCAGGGTGCTCGTCCAGATATCCGAGACCGGCTGCCGCCAGCGCGCGCCCAGGGCGCTCATTTTCTTGCGGGCGCGGGTATCGAGGTTGAGTCCCGCGTCGTAATGATTCAGGCCGCTGGCGGCCAGGAAGGAAGCCGAAAGCTCGCCCTTGCCCGGCAAGGCGAAGGCGAGGCGGCCGCTGGCATGGTCCTGGCGGAAACCGTCGCGGTCGTCGGGACTGGAAAGGGCGTCGAAGCCCGCCGTGGCGTTGCGGCCAAGGCGCAGGCTGTAGCTCAGCTCGCCGCTGGCGCCGGCCACGCCGGCCTGAACCTGCCGCGTGCGCTGGCTGCCGATGCCGGCGAGAAAATCCGCCCGCGGCGTGCCGCCGCCGCGGCGGGTGAAGATCTGCACGACGCCGCCGATGGCGTCGGAACCGTAGAGCGCGCTGGCCGGGCCGCGCAGGATCTCGACGCGATCGACCTGGGAGAGCGGAATGTTCTCGAGGGCGGCCTGTCCCGTCGTGGCCGAGCCTGTGCGCACGCCATCGACCAGCACCAGCGCGTGGCCCGAATTGGTGCCGCGAATGTAGAGGCTGCCGCCCGCGCCCGGACCGCCGGTCGTCGCGGTCTGGATGCCGGGCTGGCCCGCCAGCAGGTCGACCAGGGTGGACTGTCCGGCCTGCTCGATCGCCTGCCGATCGAGCACCGAAACGTCGCTCAGCAGTTCATTGACCCGCTGCTGCTGTCGCGTGGCGGTGACGACGATTTCGGCATCGTCGGCGTGTGCTGCGGAGTATGTGGAAATGACGGCAAGCGCCAGCGTCGCCGTACGAAACGAATGATGCATGTTCAGCTCCCTGTTCCCCCGGCCTGCGTCCCCGCTGCCGGAGTGATTCGAATACACGGAATGCAGCGAGGGAGCTTCTTCGGAACGGGCAGAACCCGGAGCCGGTTGCCGCACCCCCGCGGCGATTCCGAACTGGTCTGTCCGAGGCCGGTATCCGGGCTCGCGAGTCTTGGTCCGCCGCCTTCCCAAGCTTGTCGCTCAGTGGCTGTCTGGCAGACCCGCACTCGCTTACCGTTGCGGGGGCAGCTGAGGCCTTGCAAGCAGGGCTTGCGCACCTCATTCCCGTTTAACCCGCCAGCGGAAGACCGGCGGGGCACCTTGAACAGGATGCCGCCTGGAAAAATCCAAGCGGCGAAAGAATTATAGCGGCTAAAACGCAAAGTCAGGCTCTACAGTACGGTACGGCGTCACAAACAACATTCAAAAATCCATGTTATTGCTTGACGAAAAACCGCTTTTTGGTTAGTTTGTAATAATGGAACGCGAACTGTTTGCCCTCGAAGAGCGGATCGAACAATTTGTCACGCTGTGCCAGAGCCTGCGTGCCGAGAACCAGGAACTGCGCACCCGCGTCGCCGGCCTGGAAGTCGAACGAGTCCGCCTCAACGAGAAAATCGAGACGGCCTGCTCCAGGCTGGAATCCCTCATGGAGCGGATGCCCGAGTGATCGCCAGGAAGGAAGCCAACACCCTCGACATCGTCCTGATGGGGCGCGAATACCGCGTCGCCTGCACGCCGGATGAGCGCGAGGCACTGCAAAGCGCGGTGGCCCTGGTCGACGAAAAGATGCGCGAAATCGGTGCGCAGACCAAGTCCACAGGCGAGCGCCTGGCGGTCATGACGGCGCTCAATCTCGCCCACGAACTGCTTTCCATCAGGCTGCCCGGCGGCTTTGACATGCTGGAGTTCCGGCGTAGAATCGGCGCCATGCAGGCGCGGCTCGACGAGGCGATGGCCAGCCAGGAACAGCTGTTCTAGCCGCCCCCCGGCGCTGCGTCAAGAATTCCCCTGCGGTGTTCGCCAAGGCTTTACATTCCTTGAACCAATGACTTGGCATTGGTCGCGGACCCAAGCGTCACTTTTGTGAGCGTCCCCCGTCGGACGCACCTGCGGTGACCGGAAAGCGGCCACTCTGGACCTCAGGTTCAGGATGCCGGCCTGGCGGCACTGGCGGGGGAACCCCATGCACCACCCAAAGCGCGGAGTTTCCGCGCTTTGTTTTTCTTGATTACCAACGAAGCTCAGCATGCATTCCGACCGGCCTCACCCGCCGTCATTCCGGCGAATGCCGGAATCCAGACGGCCGTCGCGGACACGCAAGCCGTATTCTGGATGCCGGCGCCTGCCCCGTACCACGATACGGGGTTCGCCGGCATGGCGGTGCGATCGCTGTGCCACGGCGACGGAAAGCAGGCGCAAGCATGGCTGAGCCTCTTGGGTAATCACCATGCGGATTTATTTGATACGCAATAACAAGGATTAACGGACTCTCTCAGATGGCATGGGATGTAAGATGCGCTACTGGCTGATGAAGAGCGAACCCGCGGCCTACGGCATCGACGACCTCGCCCGCGACAAGGTGACGGCCTGGTGGGGCGTGCGCAACTACCAGGCGCGCAACTTCATGCGCGACCAGATGCGGCTGGGCGACCGCGGCTTTTTCTACCATTCCAACTGCGCCGAGCCGGGCATCGTCGGCATCGTCGAGGTGGTGAAGCTGGCCTACCCCGATGCCACCCAGTTCGACCGCGGGCACAAGTATTTCGACCCGAAGTCCTCGCCCGACAACCCGCGCTGGCTGAATGTCGACGTCAAGCTGCTGCGGAAGACGCCGCTGGTGAGTCTGGCCGAGTTGAGAAAGCACAAACCGCTCGCCAACATGCGCGTGCTGGCGAAGGGCAACCGCCTGTCGATCACTCCGGTCGATCCGGCGGAATGGAAATTCATCACGGAAAAACTGATCAAATGAGCTTCGATCCCTGGTGGCTGTCCTATCCCCTGCTCGGCGCCTTCGCCGGCTTCATCGCCGGCCTGTTCGGCGTCGGCGGCGGACTGACCCTGGTGCCGATCCTGTTCATGCTCTACACGGCACAGGGCTTCGCGCCCGAACACACCATGCATCTGGCGCTGGGCACCTCGATGGGCACCATCGTATTCACCTCGATCGCCAGCATGCGCGCTCACCACGCCCACGGCGTGGTGCGCTGGGAGATCGTGCGCGGCCTGGCGCCGGGGCTAGTCGCCGGCACGCTGGCCGGCACCTCGATCGCCAGCCTGATCCCGACGCGGCCGCTGGCGGTGGTCTTCGTCTGCATCGTGTATTACGCCTCGGCGCAGATGATGCTCGACTTCAAGCCGATGCCGCACCGGCAGATGCCGGGCACCCCCGGCATGCTCGCCGCCGGCGGCCTCATCGGTGTGCTCTCCAGCCTGGTTTCGGCCGGCGGCGGCTTCATGTCGATTCCTTTCATGGTGTTCTGCAACGTGGCCATCCACCAGGCGGTAGGCACTTCGGCGGCGCTGGGCTTTCCCATCGCCGTGGCGGGCACGATCGGCTACCTCGCCGCCGGCTGGAGCACGCCCGGCCTGCCGGCCGGGTCTCTCGGTTACGTCTACCTGCCCGGGCTGGTCGGCGTGGCGGCGCTGACCATGCTGATCGCCCCGCTGGGCGCCAGGACGGCTCACCGCCTGCCGGTGAAAAAGCTCAAGCGCGCCTTCGGCGGCTTCCTCGCCCTGCTCGGCACGAAGATGCTGCACGGGCTTCTGGGGTGAGCGGTCGGCGGCCTTGTCCGCTCACCGCTTGCTGCTCGCGTCCTACGGCCGCACCACGGTCCAGCCCTGCCGGCTCTTCTCGATGATCTCGATGACGCCGGCCTTGACGTAGCCGATCTTCGGGTGCATGTCGGCGTGGGCGAGCTTCTGGCCCCTCATGGTGTTCTCGCACATCAGCACCTGCGCGCCGCCGGCCAGGGTGTCGTCGATGCGGTTGGCGAGCGTCGAGTCGAACTTGAGCAGTCCCGAACCGTAGCCGAAGACGACGAGTTCGACGTCCACGTTGTCCTTGCCGTAGGCGGCCTGGACGTTCTTGACGACATTCAGCGCCTGGTTCCAGTTCTTGGGGTCGCCGTCGCTGACCTGGATGACCACGCCAGGCTTGACCGGGTTGGCCAGCGCCAGGGGTGAGCCCAGGGCCAGGATTGCGCTCGCGAAAGCGAGCCGGACAAGGGATCTGCGCATCATGATGACTCCTCTCTGGGGATGGGAAGCACGGCAGGGCCGTCTGTTTTTGCCTGCCCAGATAGGACGCGGGCGACAGCGGGAATATTCCGGAAGCCGTGCAGGCAAAGACCTCGCCGGCAAACAGGTATTGCCGGGACGGGAATAAAAACCGGCCCGGCCGCGTCATAATCGAAGCGGAGGATCTATGGTGAAATGGCTGCAGCCGCGCGAGCGGCGCGACCTGGCGGAAAAGATCGAGGCGAGCCGCGAGCGGCTGTATCGGGTTGCATTCGCCTGGAGCCACGACGCCATGCTGGCCGACGACCTTGCGCAGGAAACCCTGGCGCGCGGCCTGGCGCGCATCGACCAGTTGCGCGAGGCCGAGCGCCTGACGAGCTGGCTGTTCTCGATCCTCCATCGCTGCTGGATCGACCACCTGCGCATCCGGCGCGACGATCTCGACGAGGAGGCCCTGGCCGAACTGCCCGCAGACCAGCCGGGGCCGGAGCATCACGCCGAGGCGCAGGAAACGGCTCGGCGGGTGCGCGCCGCCATTGCGGCGCTGCCCCTCGGCCAGCGCCAGGTGGTCACCCTGGTGGACCTGGAAGAATTCAGTTATGCGGAAGTCGCCGAGGCGCTGGCGATTCCGATCGGCACGGTGATGAGCCGGCTGTGCCGCGCGCGCGAGGCGTTGCGCGGCCTGCTCGGAGCGGTCGTCCAGCCGCCGCGCCTGAGGAGTGTGAAATGAACGGCAAGCGCAAGTTTTCCGACGAGCAGCTGAACGCTTTCGTCGACAACCAGCTCGGCGCCCAGGAGCGCGAGGAAATCCTCGCCGCCGCGGCCGCCGATGCCGAGCTCGGCCAGCGCCTGTGCGCCCTGCGCGGCGCCAAGGAACTGGTCGTCCATGCCTACGGCCGCATCCCGCCGGCCCGCCGCCGCACCGGGCGCCGGGTCTCGCTCTGGAGCGGCGCGCTGGCAGCTGGACTGGCCCTCGTGGCCGGCGTGCTTCTTGGATGGCAAGGGCATCGCGCCAGCCAGCCGGGGGCGGTTGCCTTTGCTTCGCTCGGCAGCCTCTTCGCGCCGCAGCAGGCGCGGGTGCTGATCCACCTGGACAGCTCGCAGGTCGAGCGCATGGAGGAGGCCCTGGACATGGTGGAGGCCTATCTGGCCAAGACCGGCAAGGCGAGGGTGGAGCTCGTCGTCAACAACTCCGGCCTGGATCTTCTGCGCGAGGAAACAACGCCCCACGCCGCGCGCATCGCCGCCCTGGCAACGCGCTATGAAATGCTGGCTTTCGTCGCCTGCGGCAATGCCATTACGCGCTATCGCAACGCCGGCTTCGACGTCACGCTGGTGCCGGAAGCGAAAGTGGCGCCCACGGCGGTCGAGCACATCGTCGACCGGGTGCGCGCCGGCTGGACCTACCTCAAGATCTGACTGGCGGCAAAACCGATGCCCGAATAGGCGCTGATCAGGCACAGCGCCAGGAAGGCCGCCAGCACCTTGGCCTTGTGCTTCCACGGGCTGGCCGGGCCCTGCCAGAATGTCTGCTTCATCTCCTGCCTCCTCCGCCAGTCAGGCGCTCAGCGGCACCCTGCCGGCAACCATACACCCCGCTCCCCGGCGGGGAAAATGAAATATTTAATGTTTGAATCAAACGGGCCGGTCGGCAAAACGTTGACGCAGCAGATTCTTTTGCACCTTGCCCATGGCGTTGCGGGGGAGGTCGTCCACGAAATGCACCGCCTTGGGCACCTTGAAGCCGGCGAACCGGCCCTTCAGGGCGGCGATGACGGCCTCGGCTGTGAGCGCTTCGCCGCCCCCGCGCACCACCACCGCAGTCACCGCCTCGCCGAAGTCCGGGTGCGGCAGGCCGATCACGGCGGACTCGGCCACGCCGGGCAGGGCGTCGATGGCCTCCTCGATTTCCTTCGGATAGACGTTGAGGCCGCCGCTGATGATGAGGTCCTTGTCGCGGCCGATGATGGCGAGGTAGCCCTCGGCGTCGAAGCGCCCCATGTCGCCGGTGCGGAAGTGGCCGTCCGGCGTGAATTCTTCCTGCGTCTTCCCCGGCATCTGCCAGTAGCCGGTGAAAACGTTCCCGCCGCGCACCTGGATGTGGCCGATTTCGCCGGCCGCGAGCGGCCGGTCCGCCTCGTCCACCACGCGCACCTCGGTGCCGGGCAGGGGAAAGCCGACCGTGCCGATGCGCCGCTCCCCTGCCAGCGGATTGGAGGTGAACATGCCGCCCTCGGTCATGCCGTAGCGTTCGAGGAGGGTGTGGCCGGTGCGTTCGCGGAAGGCGGCGAAGGTCTCCGGCAGGAGCGGCGCCGAGCCGGAGATGAACAGGCGCATGTGCGCCACCGCCTCGCGCGTCAGGCCCTGCTCCTGCAGCAGGCGCACGTAGTAGGTCGGCACGCCCATGAACACCGTGGCGTCCTTCATCAGCCGCAGGGCGCGCGGCGCGTCGAACTTCGGCTCGAACAGCATCGGGCTGCCGTTGAGGAGCGCGCAGTGCGTGGCGATGAAGAGGCCGTGCACATGGAAGGTCGGCAGCATGTGCAGCAGCACGTCGCCGGGGCGGAAGCCCCAGTACTCGTGCAGCACCAGGGCATTCGCCGCCAGATTGCGGTGGCTGAGCATCGCCCCCTTGGAGCGGCCGGTGGTGCCGGAGGTGTACAGGATGGCGGCAAGGTCGCTGCCGGCAGCGCCGACCGTGGCAAAGGACTCGGACATCTCTGCCGCAGTCGAAACGAGGCTGCCCTCGCCGCGCTCGCCCAGGTCGTGCACCTGCGGCACGCGCGCCGCCCAGGCCAGGTCCTGCGCCTCTTCGAGCTTTTCCGGCCGGCAGACGTAGAGTCTCGGCCGGGCGTCGTCGAGGAAGTATTCGACTTCGCCGCGCTGGTAGGCGGGATTGAGCGGCAGGAAGACGCCGCCGGCACGCAGGCAGCCCAGGTACAGGTACAGGGCCTCGGCTGACTTTTCCACCTGGGCGGCGACGCGATCGCCCGGCTTCAGCCCGGCTTCGAGCAACAGATTGCCGTAGCGGGCAGACTGACTTTCCAGCTCTCCGTAACCGACGCGGCGGCCGTCGGGCAGGATCAGGCAGGGGGCGTCGGCCGCGGCCGGAAAGCGTGAGGCGAGCAGGGCGTAGAGGTTCATGCCCTGGCCAGCCTTCGGATGGCCGCCGAGGCGGCGATGCGGTCCTCGCCGACGAAGGCCTCGACGTTCTGCTCGATCTCCTCCGGGTCGTACAGGTAGTTCACCATCAGGCCGCAGGACTGCTTGAAGCCCTTGGCCGAGGCGTCGGCGAGGAAGTCGATGCGCTCGATGCGCGCGCCGTTGCCAAGATGGAAGCGCGCCACCGGGTCGAAGGGGCGGCCACCCTGGCGCACCGTGTAGAGGTAGCGCGCGGCGAGGCGCTCGAGCGGATCGCGCAGACGCCGCGCCAGCGCCTTGTCCTTCGCCCATTCGCCCGACTGGAGCTGGGCGAGGCTCAGGCCGAGGCCGTCGAGCGCCTCGGGCGCCCGCTTCAGCCAGGCGGCGAACTGCGGCAGCGGCGAGAGCGTGGCGAAGGTTTTCAGCTGCGGGAAGTCGCGCATCAGATCGTCGATGACGCGCTTGAGCAGGAAGTTGCCGAAGCTGACGCCGCGCAGGCCGGCCTGGGTATTCGAGATCGAATAGAAGATGGCCGTGTCGGCGCGCGCCGGATCGAACACCGGCGCATGCTCGTCGAGCAGCGCCTGGATGTTGTCGGAGAGCTCCTTGGTCAGCGCCACCTCGACGAAGATAAGCGGCTCCTGCGGCATGCGCGGATGGAAGAAGGCATACAGGCGGCGGTCGGAGTCGAGCCGGTTGCGCAGGTCGTTCCAGGAGCGGATTTCGTGCACTGCCTCGTACTGGATCAGCTTCTCCAGCAGGGACGCCGGCGAATGCCAGGTGATGCGCTGCAATTCCAGGAAGCCGACGTCGAACCAGGCAGTGAGGCGCGACTCCAGCTCGCGGTCGAGCACCGCCAGCTCTTCGTCCTTGTCGAGGAAGCGCAGCAGGTCGGCGCGCAGGTCGACGAGGAACTTGACGCCCTGCGGCAGGGCATTGAACTGGGTCAGGATGCGGATGCGCGAGGAGCGCAGCGCGGCGCGCAGGTCGGCCTCGGCGTCCCATTGGCCGGGCGTGCCGACCGCTGCCTGGTAAGCGCGGTGGGCGGCGTCGACCTTCGCCGGGTCCGGGCCGAAGTCGAGTGCGATGCGGCGCAGGAATTCGTGGCGGCCGGCGTCGTCGAGGCCGAGATAGGTATTGCCCAGCCGGGCGGCGCGATTGCGCGCCGAGACCTCGCCGCCGGTGCCGGCGGCGCACTCGCGCAGTTGCTGGCGCAGCAGGGCGAGCTGCTTGCCGGAGAGGGACGTGCGTGCATGCCGGCCGCCGATCAGCGATTTCATGCGCGCCACCAGGTTGTCCGCCATTGCACCGCCTCCAGGAATGCGCTCTCCCCTGGGCGGGAGAGGGAACGGAAATCGATTCTACCTGCCGCGAAAGATCGGCGCGCGCTTCTCCATGAAGGCGGACAGCCCTTCGCGGTAGTCCTCGCTGTCGAGGAAGGCGAAACTGGCCTTGAGCTCCTCCAAAGTCAGTCCCTGCGGCACGGCGGTCAGGCGCCGCACCAGCTTCTTGTGCATGCGCGCGGCGAGCGGCGCGCCTGCGGCGATGCGGCACGCCGTGGCATACGCTTCCTCCACCACCTGCTCGTCGTCGACGACGCGGCTGACCAGGCCTTTTTCATAGGCCTCGTCGGCGCCGAGGATGCGGCCCTCGAGCAGCATTTCCAGCGCGACGGCCGGGCCGGCGAGGGCCAGCAGACCGGTCAGTTCACCCGGCGCCATGGAGAAGCCGAGCTTGCTGATCGGCGCGCCGAAACGGGCCGAGCGGCCGCAGATGCGCAGGTCGCACTGGCCGGCGATCTCCAGTCCGCCGCCGATGCAGGCGCCGTGAATCAGGGCCACGGTCGGGTGCAGACAGTCGCGCACGGCATTCAGCGCCTGCGCCACCCATTCCTCGTGGTAGACCAGGGCGCGCTCCAGCGTGTCGCGCAGGGTGAGGAATTCCTCGAGGTCGCCGCCGGCAGCGAAGGCCTTCTCGCCCGCCCCCCGCAGCACCACGCAACGCAGCGTTTCATCCGCGGACAACTCATCCATCACAACGCGCAAGCGCCGCCACATGGAGGCGTTGACGGCATTCAGCTTGGCCGGATTGTTCAGCGTGACGGTAGCCACCAAGCCGTCGCGCGCGACGAGGATTTCTTCAGGCATGGCTCTTGGCCGCTTGCATTTTGGCCAGCGCGGCGCGCCCCGAGAGCAGGTGCGCATGCATCAGCGCCTCGGCCGAGGCTGCATCGCGCTCGCGGATGGCGGCGAGGATGCGGCGGTGCTCCTCCAGCGACTGTTTCAGGCGCCCTTCCAGCCGCAGCGAGTCGCGCCGCGTGAGTTTCAAGACCTTCCTCAGGTCGTCGATGACCTGCTTCAGCCAGCGGTTGCCGGAGAGTTCCTGCAGCGCCCGGTGGAATTCCTGGTTGACCTCGAAGAAGCCGTTGGCGTCGCCCTTGGCCGCCTGGCGTTCGAGCTTCTCGTGCAGGACTTCGAGGCGTTTCAGGTCGGCGGGCGAGGCTTTCTGCGTCGCCTCGAAGGCGCAGCGGCCCTCGAGCAGGGCCATCAGCGGGAAGATGTCGTCCAGGTCGCGCTCGGCCAGCTCGGTGACATAGCAGCCGCGGCGCGGCTTCAGCGTGACGAGCCCTTCGGAGGCCAGCACCTTGAGCGCCTCGCGCAGGGGCGTGCGGCTGATGCCGTACTGCTCGGCCAGGGTCTGTTCGTCAACCCAGGCGCCCGGCTGCAGATCGTGTGCAAAGATGCGCTGGCGCAGGCGCTCGGCCACCTCCTCGTACAAGGCGGGCTGTGAAATACTGGAAGGGCTCATCGAATTGTCGTTCCGGCGATTGACCGGCTCCGGCTTGCATTCATAATTATGGATAAAGTATTATTCTGAACTCCGGATGTCAAGAGGTGCCGCCATGCCCGACAAGATTTATAACTCCGCCGATCTCGCCGCCTGGGAAAAGGCCGCCGCCAAGTCGGCGCAGAACGGCGACCTCGCCGCCCTCAACTGGGTCACGCCGGAAGGCATCGTCGTCAAGCCGCTGTATACGAAGCGCGACACCGACGGCCTGCCGCACGCAGACACGCTGCCCGGCCTCGAGCCCTTCCTGCGCGGCCCGCAGGCCACCATGTACGCCGTGCGGCCGTGGACCATCCGCCAGTACGCCGGCTTCTCCACCGCCGAGGAATCCAACGCCTTCTACAAGCGCGCGCTGGCCGGCGGCGGCCAGGGCATCTCGGTGGCCTTCGACCTCGCCACCCACCGCGGCTACGACTCCGACCACCCGCGGGTGACCGGCGACGTCGGCAAGGCCGGCGTGGCGATCGATTCCGTCGAGGACATGAAGATCCTCTTCGACGCCATCCCGCTCGACAAGATTTCCGTCTCCATGACCATGAACGGCGCCGTGCTGCCGGTGCTGGCCGGCTACATCGTCGCCGCCGAGGAGCAGGGCGTGGCCGAGAAGGCCCTCGCCGGCACCATCCAGAACGACATCCTCAAGGAGTTCATGGTCCGCAACACCTACATCTACCCGCCGGCGCCGTCGATGCGCATCATCGCCGACATCATCGAGTACACGGCGCAGAACATGCCGAAGTTCAACTCGATCTCCATCTCCGGCTACCACATGCAGGAGGCCGGCGCGACGCAGGCGCTGGAACTGGCCTTCACGCTCGCCGACGGCGAGGAATACGCGAAGACGGCGATCGCCAAGGGACTGGACGTGGACGAGTTCGCCGGGCGGTTGTCCTTCTTCTTCGCCATCGGCATGAACTTCTACCTGGAGGTGGCCAAGCTGCGCGCCGCGCGCCTCTTGTGGTGGCGCATCATGAAGAAGTTCAAACCCAAGAACCCGAAGTCCCTGATGCTGCGCACCCACTGCCAGACCTCCGGCTGGTCGCTCACCGAGCAGGACCCCTACAACAACGTCGTGCGCACCGCCATCGAGGCCATGGCGGCGGTGTTCGGCGGCACGCAGTCGCTGCACACCAACTCGCTCGACGAGGCCATCGCCCTGCCGACCGACTTCTCGGCGCGCATCGCCCGCAACACCCAGCTCATCATCCAGGAGGAGACGCACATCACCAACGTGGTCGACCCCTGGGCCGGCAGCTACATGATGGAGAAGCTGACGCAGGACATGGCCGACCAGGCCTGGGCCATCATCGAGGAAGTCGAGGCGATGGGCGGCATGACGAAAGCCGTCGAATCCGGCTGGGCCAAGCTGAAGATCGAATCCTGCGCCGCCGAGAAGCAGGCGCGCATCGACTCGGGCAAGGACGTCATCGTCGGCGTGAACAAGTACCGCCTCGACAAGGAAGACCCCGTCGACATCCGCGAGATCGACAACTCCGCCGTGCGCAATGCGCAGATCGCGCGGCTCAAGAATATCCGCTCGACGCGCGACGGTGCGGCCGTGCAGAAGGCGCTCGATGCGCTGACCGACGCCGCGAAAACCGGCAAGGGCAACGTGCTCGACCTCGCCGTCAAGGCGGTGCGCCTGCGCGCCACCGTCGGCGAGATTTCCGACGCGCTGGAAAAGGAATGGGGCCGCTTCCGCGCCACCAACCAGGCCATCTCCGGCGTATACGGCGCCGCCTTCGAGCACGACTGGGAATGGCAGGAGATCAAGCAGGACATCGAGGCCTTCGCCGCCGCCGAGGGGCGCCGCCCGCGCGTCATGATCGCCAAGCTCGGCCAGGACGGCCACGACCGCGGCGCGAAAGTCGTCGCCACGGCGCTCGCCGACCTCGGCTTCGACATCGACATCGGCCCGCTCTTCCAGACGCCGGAGGAAGCCGCGCGCCAGGCCATCGAAAACGACTGCCACGCCGTCGGCGTGTCCACGCTCGCCGCCGGCCACAAGACGCTGGTGCCGGCGCTGGTCAAGGCCCTCAAGGATCAGGGCGCCGGGGACATCATCGTCTTCGTCGGCGGCGTGATTCCGGCGCAGGACTACGGCTTCCTGCAACAGGCCGGCGCTTCAGGAATATTCGGCCCCGGCACGCCGATCCCGGCCTGCGCCAAGCAGGTGCTGGCGGCCATCCGCAAGGCGCATGCCGCCGCATGATTGTCGAGCGACACAAACGCCTCACCGTTCACTCCTCCCCCTTTGGAAAAGGGGGATCGAGGGGGATTTTTTCGGCGTCCGTGCCACATCAGCCGCTGATAAATCCCCCCCAGCCCCCCTTTGTCAAAGGGGGGAGAGAGCCGCGATGAATCAACCCGCGCGGGAATTCCATGCGATGGAAGCCGCCGACCAGCAGCTGGTTGACGGCGTGCTGGCGCGCCAGCCGCGCGCGCTGGCGAAGGCCATCACGCTGGTCGAGTCGACGCGGCGCGACCACCAGGCGCGGGCCGAACAGGTGCTGGCGGCGCTGCTGCCGCACACCGGCCAGGCCATCCGCGTCGGCATTTCCGGCGCGCCGGGCGCGGGCAAATCCACCTTCATCGAGGCCCTCGGCCTGCACCTCATAGAGCGCGGCCACCGCGTCGCCGTGCTGGCGGTGGATCCCTCCAGCACGATCTCCGGCGGCTCCATCCTCGGCGACAAGACGCGCATGGAGAAGCTGTCCACCCATCCGGACGCCTTCATCCGTCCCTCGCCTTCCGGCGGTTCGCTCGGCGGCGTGGCGGAAAAGACGCGCGAGGCGATGCTGGTGTGCGAAGCGGCCGGCTTCGACGTCATCGTCGTCGAGACGGTCGGCGTCGGCCAGAGCGAGACCACCGTCGCCGGCATGGTGGACGCCTTCGTCCTGCTGCAGCTGCCGAATGCCGGCGACGACCTGCAGGCGATCAAGAAGGGCATCGTCGAACTCGCCGACCTCGTCGTCATCAACAAGGCGGACCTCGACCCGAAGGCGGCCGCTTTCGCGAAACATCAGTTCGAGAACGCCCTCAGCCTGCTGCGCGCCACATCGGCCCATTGGCGGCCGAGGGTTTTGTCCCTCTCGGCGCAGACCGGCGCGGGCGTTGCCGAGTTCTGGGCCGAGATCGAGCGTCATCGCAAGACGCTGGAAGAAAGCGGCGAGCTGGCGGACAAGCGCCGGCGCCAGGCCCTCGACTGGATGTGGACCCTGATCGACGCCGAGCTGCGCAACCGCTTCCGGCACCACGAGGGTGTGAAGCACGATCTGGAGAAAGTCAGTCGCTACGTGACGGCGGGCAGCATGACCCCGGCCGCCGCGGCGCATCGCCTGCTCGCTCATTTGCAGGAAAAGAACCCGTAATCACCGGAGGCTCTATGCACGACATCATTCGACAGCTGGACGAGAAGCGCGCCGCGGCCCGTCTGGGCGGCGGCCAGAAGCGCATCGACGCGCAGCACGCCAAGGGCAAGCTCACCGCGCGCGAGCGCATCGAGCTGCTGCTCGATCCCGATTCCTTCGAGGAGTGGGACATGTTCAAGGAGCACCGCTGCACCGACTTCGGCATGGAGAAGCAGACGGTGCCGGGCGACGGCGTGGTGACGGGCTACGGCACCATCAACGGCCGCCTGGTGTTCGTCTTCAGCCAGGACTTCACGGTGTTCGGCGGTGCGCTCTCCGAAGCGCATGCCGAGAAGATCTGCAAGGTGATGGACCACGCCATGAAGGCCGGTGCGCCGGTAATTGGACTGAACGACTCCGGCGGCGCACGCATCCAGGAGGGCGTCGCTTCGCTAGGCGGTTACGCCGACGTGTTCCAGCGCAACGTGCTGGCCTCGGGGGTGGTGCCGCAGATTTCGATGATCATGGGCCCCTGCGCCGGCGGCGCGGTGTACAGCCCGGCCATGACCGACTTCATCTTCATGGTGAAGGACTCCTCCTACATGTTCGTCACCGGCCCGGAAGTCGTGAAGACCGTGACGCACGAGGAGGTGACGGCCGAGGAACTCGGCGGCGCGGTGACGCACAACACCAAGTCGGGCGTCGCCGACCTCGCCTTCGAGAACGACGTCGAGGCGCTGATGATGCTGCGCCGGCTGGTTTCCTTCCTGCCCTCCAACAACCGCGACAAGCCGCCGGTGGTGCCGACCGAGGATCCCTCCGAGCGCATCGAGATGTCGCTCGACACCCTGGTGCCGGACAACCCGAACAAGCCCTACGACATCAAGGAACTCATCGTCAAGACGGTGGACGAGGGCGACTTCTTCGAGCTGCAGCCGGACTACGCCAGGAACATCGTGATCGGCTTCGGCCGCATGGCGGGACAGACGGTGGGCATCGTCGCCAACCAGCCGCTGGTGCTGGCCGGCTGCCTCGACATCAAGAGCTCGATCAAGGGCGCGCGCTTCGTCCGTTTCTGCGACGCCTTCAACATCCCGGTGGTGACCTTCGTCGACGTGCCCGGCTTCATGCCCGGCACGGCGCAGGAATACGGCGGCATCATCAAGCACGGCGCGAAACTGCTCTACGCCTACGCCGAGTGCACCGTGCCGAAGGTGACGGTAATCACGCGCAAGGCCTACGGCGGCGCCTACGACGTGATGTCGTCCAAGCACCTGCGCGGCGACGTGAACTTCGCCTGGCCCTCGGCGGAAATCGCCGTGATGGGGCCGAAGGGCGCGGTGGAAATCATCTTCCGCGAGGAGAAGAACGACCCGGCCAAGCTCGCCGCGCGCGAGAAGGAATACAAGGAGAAGTTCGCCAACCCCTTCGTCGCCGGCCACCGCGGCTTCATCGACGACGTCATCATGCCGCACGAGACGAGGAAGCGCATCTGCCGCTCGCTGGCGATGCTGAAGGACAAGAAGCTGGAAAATCCGTGGCGCAAGCACGGCAACATTCCGCTCTGAGGCTCGGGGAGAAATCACATGTTCAAAAAAATACTCATAGCCAACCGCGGCGAAATCGCCTGCCGCGTCATCAAGACCGCCCGCAAGATGGGCATCCAGACCGTCGCCGTGTATTCGGAAGCCGACAAGGACGCCCGCCACGTCGAGCTGGCGGATGAAGCCGTCTGCATCGGCCCGCCGCCGTCGAAGGAGTCCTACCTCGTCGCCGACAGGATCATCGCCGCCTGCAGGCAGACCGGTGCGGAAGCCGTGCATCCGGGCTACGGCTTCCTCTCCGAGAACGCGGCCTTCTCGCAGCGGCTGGAGGAGGAGGGCATCGTCTTCATCGGCCCGAAGCACTACTCCATCGCCGCCATGGGCGACAAGATCGCCTCGAAGAAGCTGGCGCTGGAAGCCAGGGTCAACACCATCCCGGGCTTCAACGAAGCCATCGACACGCCGGAGCAGGCGGTCGAGATCGCCAAGGGCATCGGCTATCCGGTGATGATCAAGGCTTCCGCCGGCGGCGGCGGCAAGGGCCTGCGCGTGGCCTTCGACGACAAGGAGGCGCACGAGGGTTTCGCTTCCTGCCGCACCGAAGCCAAGAACGCCTTCGGCGACGACCGCGTCTTCATCGAGAAGTACGTCGAGGAGCCGCGCCACATCGAGATCCAGCTGATCGGCGACGCCCACGGCAACTGCGTGTATCTCAACGAGCGCGAATGCTCGATCCAGCGCCGCCACCAGAAGGTGATCGAGGAGGCGCCCAGCCCCTTCCTCGACGAAAAGACGCGCAAGGCCATGGGCGAGCAGGCGGTGGCACTGGCGAAAGCCGTGAAGTACCAGTCGGCCGGCACGGTGGAGTTCGTCGTCGGCAAGGACAGGTCGTTCTACTTCCTCGAGATGAACACCCGCCTGCAGGTGGAGCACCCGGTGACCGAGCTGATCACCGGCCTCGACCTCGTCGAGCTGATGATCCGCGTCGCCGCCGGCGAAAAGCTGCCCTTCGCGCAGAAGGACGTCAGGCTCAACGGCTGGGCGATGGAGTGCCGCATCAACGCCGAGGATCCGTTCCGCAACTTCCTGCCGTCGACCGGGCGGCTGATCCGCTATCACCCGCCGGCGGAGAGCAATGGCACGCGGGTCGACACGGGGGTCTACGAGGGCGGCGAGATCTCGATGTACTACGACTCGATGATCGCCAAGCTGATCACCCACGGCGCCACGCGCGACCAAGCCATTTCGAAGATGCGCGACGCCCTCAACGCCTTCGTCATCCGCGGCGTGTCCTCCAACATCGCCTTCCAGGCGGCGCTGATGCAGCATCCGCGCTTCCAGTCGGGCGCCTTCAACACCGGCTTCATCGCCGAAGAGTTCCCCAGGGGCTTCAGCGCCGAGAGCCTGGTGCACTCCGATCCGCTGCTGCTGGCGGCGGTGGCGGCCTTCGCGCGGCGGCGCTACATCGACCGCGCCGTGCGCACCAGCGGCCAGCTGCGCGGCCACGAGCGCAAGGTCGGCAACGAATGGACGGTGCTGATGGGCAGCCGCAGGTTCGATCTCACGCTCACGCCCATCGGCGGCGGCTATGCCGTCGGCCACGACGGCCAGACCTGCGAATTGCGCTCGACCTGGCGTCTGGGCGAGCTGCTGTTCCGCGGCACCTGGAACGGCGAGCCGGTCTGCCTGCAGGTCGAGCGCCTCGGCCTGCGCTACCGTGTTGCGCACTGGGGCACCCAGGCCGACATGATGGTCATGACGGCCGAAGCCGCCCATCTGCTCTCGCTGATGCCGGAGAAGGCCAAACCGGATCTGTCGAAGTTCCTGCTCTCGCCCATGCCGGGCCTGCTCACCGACATGCCGCTCAAGGCCGGGCAGGAAGTGAAGGCCGGCGAGAAGCTCGCCGCCATCGAGGCGATGAAGATGGAAAACATCCTCAAGGCCGATCAGGACTGCGTGGTGGCCGAGCTGCTGGCGAAACAGGGCGACAGCCTGGCGGTGGACCAGCCCATCGTGCGCTTCGCCTAGCATCGGCGCGCAGCGGGCACGGGCGCCGGCTGCGTGGTAAGCTGCGCGCTCGTTTCCGCAGGAGTTCGCCGTGCCCAGCCTGATGTCGGATGCGCCCGCCCAAGGGCTGCTCGAATACTCGGTCGTCTATACGGACCGCGCGCTCAACCACATGTCGCCCGTCTTCCAGGGCGTCATGAAGAATCTTTCCGCCATCCTCAAGGAAGCCTATCGCGCACATTCCGCCATCCTGGTGCCCGGCAGCGGCACCTTCGGCATGGAGGCGGTGGCGCGCCAGTTCGCCACCGGGCGCAAGTGCCTGGTCATCCGCAACGGCTGGTTCAGCTACCGCTGGAGCCAGATCTTCGAGATGGGCAACATCCCCGCCGAGGCCATCGTGCTCAAGGCGCGTCAGACTCGCGCAGATGCGAAGGCGCCCTTCGCGCCGCCGCCGCTCGACGAAGTGGTGCAGGCCATCCGCGAACGGAAGCCCGATCTCGTTTTTGCGCCGCATGTGGAAACCGCCTCCGGCATGATCCTCCCCGATGGCTACCTGAAGGCTGTGGCCGGGGCGGTGCATGACGCGGGCGGCCTGTTCGTGCTCGACTGCATCGCCTCAGGCGCGATGTGGGTGGACATGGCCGCGCAGGGCGTGGACATCCTCATCAGCGCACCGCAGAAGGGCTGGAGCGGCCCGCCCTGCGGTGCCCTGGTGATGCTCGGCGAGCGCGCCCGCGAGAGGATCGAGGCCACCGTCAGCAGCAGCTTCGCCGCCGATCTGCGCAAGTGGCTGCAGATCATGGAAACCTACGAGAAGGGCGGCCATGCCTACCACGCCACGCCGCCGACCGACTCCCTTGCTGCTGCAGTGCGCGCGATGCGCGAGACGCGCGACTGGGGCTTCGAGAAAGCGCGCGCGGCGCAGGCGGAACTGGGCGGTCGGGTGCGCGCCCTGCTTGAGGCCCGGGGATTTCCGAGCGTCGCCGCCGAAGGCTTCCAGGCGCCCGGCGTGGTGGTCAGCTACACCGATGATCCCGACATCCAGTCGGGCAAGAAATTCATCGCGCAGGGCCTGCAGACCGCGGCCGGCGTACCCCTCATGTGCGACGAACCTGCCGACTTCCGCACCTTCCGCATCGGCCTGTTCGGTCTGGACAAGCTGCAGAACATCGATCGCACCGTGCAGCGTCTCGAAGATGCGCTCAGGCGGATCGGCTGACCCTCAGCGGACGGCCCTCGATCATCTCGTCATCGCCACCGCCGGGCTCGAGGCCGGCGCGGACTGGCTGGAGGCACGCCTCGGCGTGCCGCTGGCCCCGGGTGGCAAGCATGACGCCATGGGCACGCACAACCGCCTGCTCAGGCTTGGCCCGCAGCTCTACCTTGAACTGATCGCCGTCGACCCGGATGCGCCTGGGCCGATGCGTCGGCGCTGGTTCGGGCTCGACGAGCCTGCCCTGCGGGAGACGCTTGCAGAGCGCCCCCGCCTGATCCACTGGGTGGCGCGCTGCGCGAGCGTCGATTCGGCGCACGCCGGGTCCAAGGGGGAAATTCTCGACATGGCTCGCGGCGACCTCCGCTGGCGCATCGGCGTGCCGGCCGACGGCCATCTGCCCGGCGAAGGACTGATTCCCAGCCTCATCGAATGGCAATCGCCCGTGCATCCCGCCGACCGCCTGCCGGAGCGCGGCTGCGCGCTGATGAAGCTGGAAGGCTTTCATCCCGACCCGGAGCGTATCCGCAACGCGCTTGCTGCGCTGGGACTGGACAAAGCCCTGGCGTTGTATCCCGCCGAGGCCGGTGAGACGCCTTCTCTCGTCGCCTGCCTGAAAACCCCGAGGGGGCTGGTGGAAATCGACTAAAGACGCCGGAAACGCAGGGCGAGCTTGTCGTGGATCTGCTTGGCCCAGTCCGCGACGGCGACATTGACGCCGAGCGCTCCCTTGGAAACCACTTCGACGCGGCTGTTCCCCCTGGTGCCGATGCGCTCGACGAAAATGGCGACGCGTTCGCCCCAACTGAAGGCCGAGGTGCCGTGCTCAACCAGCAGGGTGCCTTCGGCCATGTGGTCTCCGGCCACCTTCAGGCCCAGTTCCTTCAGGATTTCCGGCAGTGCCGCCCAAACCTTGTCGAATGGCGCGGCGTAATTGACGATGGTGCCGGTGCCGCGGTCGGCGCGGACATCGGCCACCGTCGAACAGCCGGCGGCACCCAGCGCGCCGGCGCCGGACAGGAACGCAAGAAAGTCTCTCCTTCTCATGGCTTCTCCTTTTCAGGCCAGTTTCCCGAAGGCCTCGATCACTTCGGCGGGCGCCTGCACCAGCTCGATCAGCGCACCTTCGCCGGCGATCGGCAGCTCGTCGCTCGCCTTGGGGTGAATGAAGCAGATGTCGTAGCCGGCGGCACCCTTGCGGATGCCTCCCGGGGCAAAGCGCACGCCCTGCGCCGTCAGCCATTCCATGGCTTTCGGCAGGTCGTCCACCCACAGGCCGACGTGGTTGAGCGGCGTCGCATGCACGGCCGGCTTCTTGTCCGGGTCGAGCGGCTGCATCAGGTCGACCTCGACCTTGAAAGGTCCGCGGCCCATGGCGCAGATATCCTCGTCCACGTTCTCCCGCTCGCTGACGAAGTTGCCGGTGACGGACAGGCCCAGCTTGTCCACCCACAGCGTCTTCAGGCGCTCCTTCGAAGGGCCGCCGATGGCGATCTGCTGGATGCCGAGAATCCTGAAGGGTCTATTGACCATGGCCGCTCCAAAAAGTGGGAATTTTACTGCCCGGCCGTGAATTGCTCACAAACATTCGGCCCGATATTTTCTATAGTGCCGTCATGCAGCCCTCGCTCAACCCTCCGTTTTCACCGGAAATCCTGCTCGACGCCCTCATCGACTCCATCATCTGCATCGATCTGCAGAGCCGCATCGTCTTCTGGAGCAAGGGGGCGGAACGCATCTACGAATACACCGCCGAGGAGGCCGTCGGGCAGCACTACGCCATGCTTTTTCCTGGCGGCGCCGAGGAGGAAGCCGAGATCCTGCGCACCCAGGGTCCGGCCATCCTCACGGAACGCCGGGGCGTCTTCGAGGGCTGGCGCGTGACCAAGTCGGGGCGCCGCGTCCATGTCCGGGTCTCAGCCCTGCCGCTGTTCGACGCCGACGGGCAGCATGTCGGCTTCGTCGGCCATGCCGTCGACACCACCGCGCAGAAGCAGGCCGAGGAGGCCCTGCAGGCAGGCCGCGACCGGATGGAGGCGCTGCTCGACGCCCAGTCGCGCGCCGACATCGGCCTGTTTGTCATCGAGGAGGGGCGGGTCGTGTTCGCCAACGACGCCCTGTGCCGGCTGTTCGGCTATACGCAGGAAGAAGTGAAGGCTCTGCCCTCCTACCTGGAACTGGCCCATCCGGTCGACCGGGAGCGGGTGGCGCAGAACCACCAGCGTCGCCTGCAGGGCGAGCAGTTCCCCAACCGCTACGACATCGCCATCATCACCAAGTCCGGCGAGCGCCGCGCCGTGGAAATCACTGCCTCGCCCATCTCGACCGAAGGCCGGGCCGGCGTTCTGGTCGTCGCCGTGGATAACACCGAGCGGAAGCAGGCGGAGGATCGCGTGCAGTATCTCGCGCTGCACGATGCGCTCACGGGGCTGGCCAACCGCTTGCTGTTCTTCGACCGGCTGGATGCGGCGGTCGCCGCCAGCCACCGCAAGGGCGGCGCTTTCGCCCTGCTCTACCTCGACCTCGACGATTTCAAGCCGATCAACGACACCTATGGCCACGAGGCCGGCGACCTTGCCCTGCGCACGGTGGCCGAACGGCTGCGCGACTGCGTGCGGGAAAGCGATACCGTGGCCCGATTGGGCGGCGACGAGTTCATCCTGCTGCTCAACGACGCTTCCGAGGAAACGGCCGCGGTGACGGTGGCCGACAAGGTGATTGCCGCCCTGACCCGCCCAATGTCCATTGCCGGCTGCGAGCACAGGCTGGGCTGCAGCATCGGCATCGTCCTTTACCCCCGCGACGGGGCGGATGCCGACAGCCTGATGCGCCATGCCGACGCCACCATGTACGGTGCCAAGCGGCTGGGCAAGAACCGCTATCTGCTGCCGCAGTAGAATGGCGTCCTGCCAACAGGACGAAATGCCATGAAATTCACCGACCGCCTCGCCGCTGCCTGGGCGCGCAACGATTCCCTCCTCTGCGTCGGCCTCGACCCCGATCCGGCGAAATTCCCGGCCGCCCTCAAGGGCCGCAGCGACGCCATCTTCGAATTCTGCAAGGCCATCGCCGACGCCACCGCCGACCTGGTCTGCGCCTTCAAGCCGCAGATCGCCTACTTCGCCGCCAACCGCGCCGAGGACCAGCTCGAAGCGCTGATCCGCCACATCCACGAAAAACATCCCGGCATCCCGGTGATCCTCGACGCCAAGCGCGGCGACATCGGCGCCACCGCCGAGCAGTACGCGCGCGAGGCCTTCGAGCGCTACGGCGCCGACGCGCTGACGGTGAATCCCTACATGGGCTTCGATTCGCTCGAACCCTACCTCGCCTGGAAGGGTCGCGGCATCATCGTCCTCTGCCGCACCTCGAACGCCGGCGGCTCCGACCTGCAATTCCTCGACACTGGCGGACGAAAACTCTACCAGCACGTCGCCGAGCTGGTGGCGACGAAATGGAACGCCTCGGGCCAATGCGCCCTCGTGGTCGGCGCCACCTTCCCGGCCGAGCTGGCCGAGGTGCGCCGCCTCGTCGGCGACATGCCGCTGCTGGTGCCGGGCATCGGCGCCCAGGGCGGCGACATCGCCGCAACAGTCAGTGCCGGCAGGACGGCGGCCGGCACCGGCCTCATGATCAATTCCTCGCGCGCCATCCTCTATGCCGGCAAGGACGAGAATTTCGCCGCCGCCGCGCGCCAGGCGGCGCTGGAAACCCGCGACGCCATCAACCGCTGCCGGCGCTGAGCACGACAACGCGCTTCCCGCCTGGAACGCCGTACCGCGCGACCCCGACGGCAAGCCCGGTGCCTACGAGGCCGCGCTCGCCGGCCGCGCCATCCTCGACCCCAAGCAGCCGCTCGTAGTGCTGCGCACCCTCCACAGCTTCGCCCCATGCGTCGCCTGCGCGGTGCATCTCACGGACGAAGAAGACGAGGAGTTCGAGGTCAAGGTGGTTCCTGATTACCAAGGAGACTCAGCCATGCTTGCGCCTGCCAGTCGCCGCCAGGGCGCAGCGCCCACATCGTCATACCGGCGGATGCCGGTATCCAGAGTGGCCTCTGTCGATGCGAATCGCCCAATCTGGATTCCGCCCCGGATTCAAGCATTCCGGGGTGACGTTCATTCGCCGGAATGACGATGGGGGAAGTCTGCCGGAAAGCGTGCTGAGTCTCGTTGGTAATCAAGAGGTGGTTTGAGCGTTACGACAGGGTCGGGCGAGCCGTCTTTTCACGGAAAGTTCGCAAGCCGCATTCGGCCAGGGGCAGCTGCCCACTGTTACACTTCATCCATTCAGGATAATTCAGCAAGACGACCCATGGAGACCGAGGCATGAGCGGGACGGGCCCGATCGACGGCGGCGAAGTCCGGGTCTATCAGGCCGAGGACGGCACGGCGCTGGTCGAGGTGCGGCTGGAGCGCGACACGGTATGGCTGACGCAGGCGCAGATGGCGGAGCTGTTCGGGCGCGAGCGGTCGGTCATCACCAAGCACGTCCGCAACGTGTTCCGGGAGGGGGAACTGGCGAAAGAAAGCAATGTGCAAAATTTGCACATTGCCGGTTCGGACAAGCCGGTTGGCTTCTATAGCCTGAACGTCATCATTTCGGTAGGCTACCGCGTCAAATCGCTGCGCGGCACCCAGTTCCGCATCTGGGTCACGCAGGTGTTGCGCGACCATCTGGTCAAGGGCTATTCGGTCAATGCGGCGCGCCTGCGCGATCTTCGCCAGGCGGTACGGCTCGTCGCCGCGGCGCTGTTCCTGTGGTATCTGGAACGCAACGGCGCCTTGCTGAGGGACGACGGCACGCCGCGCATGACCAACGGCACGCTGGTAGCGCTGACGCTGATGATCGCCGAGAGCCGGCCCGAGGAAATGGGCATGCTGGTGCGCATCGTCATGCATCTGCCGACAGGGGGAGATTGAGCATGGCCACCGACACCTCCGAACGCCGCCTCGCCCACTGGATCGTCATCGGGAACGAGAAGATCGCCAACTACCAGTGCGTCGTGCCGAGCGACTGGAACGCCGGCCCGCGCGATCCCGACGCAAGCCCGGCGCCTACGAGGCGGCGCTCGCCGGCCACGCCATCCACGATCCCAAGCAGCCGCTCGAAGTGCTGCGCACCCTCCACAGCTTCGACCCGTGCGTCGCCTGCGCGGTGCATCTCACCGGCGAAGAAGGCGAGGGGTTCGAGGTTAAGGTGGTTTGAACGCTGCGATAGTTCTGGATGATCTGCCCTTTCACGGATTGATTGCGGGCCGCATTCGGCCAGGAGGAAACCACCGGGATGTTGTTTACGAACTACCGGAGTTCGGCGGAGCGGACCTTCAGTCTATCTCAACCGAATTGCAGGTACCGACACGAGGTAGACGTCGCGCAGCACATCACGCAGTCGTACTAAACAACCTCCGAGTTCTTAGCAGACCATTGAGAAAACGAGCGGTGAATGTGGTCATGAGCCTGGTAGATCCGTTGCCTGGCAGGATTGTGGATCACGTCGTGACCTTCCATCTTCTTCAACCAGTCCCGTTCTCCCCAGTTACACCAGACTAGGACTTGGCGCGTATCTGTTAGGTAGCGCCGAAGAAGATCGGCACGGACGTACAAGAGTCTGTGCCGATCTCCCTTCCATTCGTCCCCGGCCTCTCGATAGAGAGTCCCGGGCTTGCCCATTGAATCGTAGAAATCGATCTCGCGATTCTTGCTCGCCAAGCCAAGGCGCTGAATTAAATTGGGCGCAGGGAGATTGAAGCCAGAGAAATCGTTTTGCGACGAATGGTAAGACTCCCAGCCAAAGTGAATGTACGGAAGCTCGAGGCGGATGCCGGAGATGCGGCGCATTTTAGGGATCTGGCAGAGTAGTTCACCAAATGAATTGACCGTCTCATTTCCTTCGCCATACGTCCGTCTGATCTTTACGGTGGTAGTCGGAGTTTTCTCTTTCGAATAAACGCGCACGTATCGATCAAACGCCTCCGCGAGTTGCCGACGGTACCGACCGTTCCGCTGGCAGAGGTGCCGCGCATAGTTCTGACGTCGCCCAGCCTCCCCAGCATAGAGATAATGTTCAGTGGCTCCTTCGGGGATCTTGTCATTTCCGGGGTACTCCACCGCAAGGAACTTCGCTCTGAAACTGCGCACATCTCTACGTGCGATAAACACTCCGCGCAAGAAGGCAAAGAGCTCCCGATCGTGACCCTCGTCAGTTCCGCGGATGAATCCTTCCACGAGCACCCACTCACCTGGGTATCCGTTTATCTCGGGGACCACGAACAACGGATGCCAGTTCGGTGTGAAGCCGCCCTCGACCCACGCTTCGGTGGCAACGCCCGGGTCTCCAAACAGGTCCGGAATTGGTGGAATCCAGTCGGGCGGGCGCTTCAGAAAAGTTGGATCAACTCCGCAATCGGACGTTCTCTCTCCGAGTCGCCAATCCGGTAGCTTTCTCGTGGCCTCGCGTTCACCCCACATCTCGAAATAGGCAATCCACGAGTATTTCTTCCCATACCGATCCACCTTCTCTTGGTCGTGTGAATTCCATGAGGTTCTGCCAATCTCGCTATCGATCTCTTTAAATCGCTCTGCTCGGTACCCAAGATCGAACATGCGTCGTTCGATCTTCGCGCGCACCTGGACATAGTCCGGATTATTTTCGTCGTAGTTTGCTCGGTCGGGGATCAAGCGACCCATCGTATAGTTGCCAAAATCCATTTGAATAGCGTGACCAATGGCCCCTTTCACAGCTGGATCAGGCGTGCCGTCACTCGCAAATGTCGATGGTGTGTTCTGAAACGGCGCGGCGAGATTTCGGCCAGCGGCCTTGGGTAGCACGACGCATTTCGCGCGCTGGGCGATCTGGATGATGCCTAGCGCGTAGTCTCGCATCAGGGCATGGTGTGTTGCGTAACGAGCTGCGGGACCAAACATCTTTCGATATAGGGATTTCGCAAGATCCCCGAGTAGAGGCCGAAACGTCGGTGCCCCCTCCGAGTCCACCAAGGATAAGGTCGTCCCGTATGCAGCCGCCAACATGCGTTCCGGCACATAAGGATCATTGAATCCAAGGCTCGTCACGACGTGGGTGAAAAGCACTTCGGGAAACCTTTCACCGATCAACACAAGCGCCTTTGTCGCCAGGTCGCGGTCACTGCGAACGACTGTTGTAAGGACTAGGGAGAGCAGTACAACGAGCTCGGTCGCCGAGCGCCGCGTCATGTTCGCCGCGTTGAGCTTCTCCGCCCAGGTCAGTAGCCGGTGAATGGTGGGCGACGCGTACCGTCGCCGAAGGTATTCGGACCACTGAAGATCGCGGTCCGGCATCGGGTAGCGCGCCAGGAAATTGTACAGACGCAGGGCGTGGTACGGGTGCTTTGGCTTTGTCGAGACGGCGGCCAACGCGTCAACCATTCGCTCCCACGCCCGCGACCCGGCGTTCAGATATTGATTGATGACGGCCCGCGTAGCATCGGTGAACGATGCAGGGTCGCGCCAAAATATCCCTTCGATGAATGGGTCGAAGTAGGCATTCAAGTTCTGGGCCCGTCTGGGCAACACGAAGAACAGTTCGCGCTGCTTGCGCGGCAGTCGCTTCCCCACGCGTTCCGGAAATTCCGTAATCAGCGCCTGCGCCCAGCCCGGCTCTGCGTACTCTCGGTGGTAGCGATTGGACATCCGGAAGATCCGCGCGAGCGGCGATTTGGTCGTGAAGCTTCGCTTGATCGTTGCAGCCGAAGAAACATCGAGATGCATCATCAGCAAATGCCGTGCGACCAAGTGATCGCTGAATCGTTGATAGGGAAGACGGAAGACGACCCGGGACTTGAACCCGGAGTTCGTCGAGTACCAGACGGCGTCCTCTTCGATGAGGCCGTTTGTCCTTAGCACGTCGAGGAGCTGGCGCCGCTGTGACAGTCTCAATGCCGGGTAGTTGGCTGCGATGATGCGATTGGCCTCCGATGGACGAACGTAGCCGCGCAGATTCGCCGCCATGCACGGCGCGAAGCCGGCGAGCCGCCTGTCAGCGATTTGATCGCTTCCCTTCAGCAGTCCCCAACACTCCTTGGCCCTCAGACCATATTCGCGCTCAATCGGCTCGCCAACGCGATTGACGAATGACTCGAGGACGTAAGTCATTCCCTTTTGACCAGAGGCGATGCCTGCAAACCCCTGTGCTAACTTCTTGCCTGTAAGGTTTTGGAGTGATTGGCAGATCAGCTTCAGTGTGAGCGGCCGTGAGAATTCTCTGTCCAGCAGCGGCACCTCGGGCAACGGCAGGTTGTAGTACTGGAAGAAGGCTGCCTGGGCGTCGAATTCCTGATCGTCGAATCCGAGGTGCATGACCTTATGAAATTTCTCTAAGTCTTTCTGCTCGATGGCGATGGGCTCAAACGGCGTCCGACACGTGACGATCAAGCCAATGTGCGGGCGGTCTGCAACAAGCGCTTGAAGGCTGGTAACAGCTTCTCGCCATTCACGACGACGACCTTCGTTTACACCATCTAGGATGACGACCGCGCGCTCTGCGGTATCGTTGGCCAATTCTTCAAGTCGATCGAATACCTCAACTGCCGTGCGCCCTACTTCAATCCGCGCACAGATTTCTGCAACAACGCTACCTTGGAAGTTCTTGGCCAGAACAAGAACAGTAGCTTGGCCGCGACCGATTCGGTCTTGCGTGACATCGCACAGCAGATGTGTCTTACCCGTACCCCACTCACCGCTTACCAGGAGTTGCGGATCAAACAGGACTTTGAACGCCGGGCTCTGGATGTACCCCTTCTCGTCACGCACAATGGCCAAACACCGACCGATGGCGTTCATGTTGCCGCGGACAGTGTTACGTGCAGAGGAGTAGCCGCTGTCTCCGTCGGCCGGCGGCAGCTTGGCCTCCTCCGCACGCCAGTGCGCCATATCCGCCAATAGCTCGGATTCAATGTCTGAGAGTCGATCCGACCACTCTTCTCCTGCCCCTGCGTCGCGCGCGCGTAGGCGATCCACCAGCGGCGACAAGAAGGCACGTGCATCATCCGCTCGCACCTGAAGTGCATCGGGCCGCTGGCTGCTGTGCTTGGCATAGACCCAAGCCTCGGAAAACGCATCCAGGATCGACTGAAATCTCGCAAGAGCGCGCGCTCCGCAAGCGACATTCTCGATCGCGGTGAAGAGTGATTCGATTCTGAGATTAGGCGCTTTAGGATCGATCCCGGGCGTATATCTCTGCCCGGCTTGCCGGATCTGATCCCTGCTGAGACATGTCAGTGCTGCTAAGAACGATTCGTGAGCGGGGGTCATAGCCAAACTTTAGGGCATAGCAGGCCTACGCGACTGCTGTGGTCTGGTTTGATCGGAAGGCTGCAACATATACGCGATAGCTGCTTCTGACTGATAGCGAATGCTATCAGCATTCTAGCTGAACGGCTGCTCCGGCCGATTAACGGGAGTTGGCCCTGACGCCAGTCAGGGTCTTATTCGGGTCGTAATCTCCCTCTGGCCTACCACCTCGCCGTATCACAGAGACTGACTTTTCCTGCCGTCTTGATTCGGTCGGTCTTGGGTGCTTTTTACAGATTGACGATGCAATCACCAATCCGTAAAGCTACTTGGCCGCAGCTTTTTTCACCCAGATCGGCAGCGCCACGCCTGCGGCGATCATCGGCAGCGAGAGCCCCTGGCCCATGCTGACCGTGTAGCTGAGGCCGAAGAAGATGCCGGCGTCCGGCTCACGGAAGAACTCGGCGACGAAGTCAGCCAGAGGCCCGCATGCTCAACCTGCTTCCCGCAACATCCGCGGCACGTCGCGCCAGCCGATCACTTCGACGCCGTTGCGGACATAGCGGTCGTCGCCGCCGTAGATCAGCCAGGGCGCATGCGCTTCTCCCGCGGCGAAGCGCGCGCTCTTGAGGCCGGCGCGGATGTAGTCCTGCGTCACCGTGGCGCCCGACTTGATTTCCACCGTTTGCAGCCGTCCCTCGCGCTCGAACAGGATGTCGGCCTCGTTGCCGCCGTTGTCGCGCCAGAAATACAGGTCGGCGGGCTGCCCGGCGTGGAAGCGCGCCTTGAAGAATTCGCCGACGACGAGGGTCTCGAACAGCGCGCCGCGCAAGGGGTGCAGAGCGAGCTGCTCGGCCGAGCGGATGCCCAGCAGCCAGCACGCCAGGCCGCTATCGACGAAATACAGCTTCGGCGTCTTCACCAGCCGCTTGCCGAAATTGCGGTGATAGGGCGGCAGCAGCATCACGATGTAGCTCGCCTCGAGGATCGAGAGCCAGGCCCGCGCGGTGCTGTGGGCGATGCCGGCCTCGCCCGCCACCGCGGAGAGATTGAGCATCTGGCCGGTGCGGGCGGCGCACAGGCGCAGGAAGCGCTGGAAGGCCGAGAGGTCCTGCACGCCGAGCAGCTGCCGCACGTCGCGCTCGACATAGGTGGCGACGTAGCTGGGGAACCATTCCGCGGCGGGAATGCCCTGCGCGTGGAGGATGGGATAGCCGCCGGCCCCGATCATCGGGTCGGCCGAGGCGGGCAGCGCGGGCAGCTCGTCGAGCGCCAGCGGCAGGAGCTGGGTCATGCCGACGCGGCCGGCGAGCGATTGGGTGACGCCGGCGAGCAGGCCGAACTGCTGCGAGCCGGTGAGCACGAAGCGGCCCGGCGTGCGATCGGCATCCACGATTCCCTGCAGCCAGGAAAAGAGATCGGGCCAGCGCTGGGCCTCGTCGAACACGGCGCCGCCGGGAAAGCGCGCCAGGAAGCCGCGCGCGTCGGTCGCGGCGAAAGCGCGCTCGGCCGGGTCTTCCATGGAGACGTAGGGCTTGTCCGCGAACACGGCGCGGGCGAGCGTGGTCTTGCCCGACTGGCGCGGCCCGGTGATGGCCACCACGGGGAAATAGCCGGCGAGCCGGCGCAGCGTGGGTTCGAGGTTGCGGTGGAACATGGCGGAAACTTTACAGATTGACGATGCGATCGTCAATCTGTAAAGATTTGCGGGGACCCGGGACATTCACCCCCTGTCGGCAGGGGCCATGGCCTTGCAAATTGAGCATCGATCGCTCAAATTGCTTGAACGCACGCATGTAATAGTGCCTGCTGCCGTTGCCCCTCACCCTGCCCTCTCCACGCTTGCGGGGAGAGGGGGGATCCTCCGTGGAAAGTCAGTCCCGCCAATACGGCGAGGAAGCCGCCGCGGAAGCGCATGCCGCCCCTCCACGCGGCGAACGATCGCCAAAACCAGAAACCGGCGGCTTGGCTGTCGGACGACGGCAACCTTCGATGCGAAAGCTTCCAGGTTGCCCGGGTTTTTGGCCGTCTGACGGATTGGCGATGCAATCGCCACTCCGCAATGCTACTTGGCCGCGGCTTTATTCGGCCAAACCAGCATCGCCACGCCGGCGGCAATCATCGGCAGGCTCAGCCACTGCCCCATGCTGATCGTGTAGCTGAGGCCGAAGATGCCGGCGTCCGGCTCGCGGAAGAATTCGGCGACGAAGCGCACCGTGCCGTAGCCGATGAGGAACACCGCCGACACCGCGCCCAGTGCGCGCGGCTTTGCCGAGAACCACCACAGCACGGCGAACAGCACCACACCCTCGAGGAAGGCCTGGTAGAGCTGTGAGGGGTGGCGCGCGATGGCGTCGACGTGCGGGAACACCATGGCCCAGGGCAGCGCGGGGTCGGCGGCGCGGCCCCACAGCTCGCCGTTGATGAAGTTGCCGAGGCGGCCGAAGCCCAGGCCGGGCGGCACCAGTGGGGCGATGAAGTCCATCACCGCGAACCAGGCGAGCTTTTTCTTGCGCGCATACAGGATCATCGCGACCAGCACGCCGAGGAAGCCGCCGTGAAAGCTCATGCCGCCCTTCCAGACGGCGAGGATCTCCAGCGGATTGGCGAGGTAGTGCGCCGGCTCGTAGAACAGCACCTGGCCGAGCCGCCCGCCGATCACCACGCCGAGCACGCCGTAGAAGAGCAGGTCGTCGATGTCCTTCGCCGTCCATGCAAGATCGGGCCGGCGCGCGATGCGGAGCCGGCCGAGCGCGACGAAAGCGACGAAGCCGGCGAGGTACATCAGCCCGTACCAGCGCACCGAGAGCGGGCCGAGCGAAAAGGCGATGGGGTCGATGTGGGGATAGGTCAGCATGATGGGTCAGGTTTCCGGAGAAGCGAGCCGCCGCCAGCCGAGCACCTGGCAGCCTTCCCGCGCATAGGCGTCGTCGCCACCATAGACGATCCACGGCGGCAGGGCATCCGGGCCGGCGAAGGCGGCCCAGCGTTTGGCCGCCGACAGCCAGTCGGAAACGAAGGTGGCGCCGGACTTGATTTCGACGGGCTGCAGGCGTGACACGTTTTCGAACAGCAGATCGATCTCGTTGCCGTTGTTGTCGCGCCAGAAATAGAAATCCGCCGGCTCGCCCGTGTTGAAGCGCTGCCGGATGAATTCGCCGATGACGAAGGTCTCGAAAATCGCGCCGCGCTGGGCGTGGCTGTCGAGCGCGGCCGGCTCGCGGATGCCAAGCAGCCAGGCCAGCAGGCCGGTATCGAGGAACAGCAGCTTCGGCGTTTTCACCAGGCGCTTGCCGAAATTGCGATGGTAGGGCGGCAGCAGGCGCACGATGTAGCTGGCTTCCAGCACCGTCAGCCATTCGCGGGCGGTGACGTGGCTGATGCCGCAGTCGGCGGCCAGCGCCGAGAGATTGAGCAGTTGCCCCGAGCGGGCGGCGCACATCTTGAGGAAACGCTGAAACAGGGCCAGGTCGCGCACCGCCAGCATCTGGCGCACGTCGCGCTCCAGATAGGTCGACACGTAGGCCGGGAACCAATCCAGCGGCGACAGCGGGCGATCGTGGAGCGGCGGGTAGCCGCCGCGCCAGAGGTGATCCGCCAGGCTGGCGGGCGCCCGGCCCGACGCGGCGAGCTCCGCCAGCGAGAACGGCAGCAGCTGCACCAGCCCGACGCGCCCGGCCAGCGACTGGCTGATGCGCGACATCAGGCCGAACTGCTGGGAGCCGGTCAGCACGAAGTCGCCCATGCGCCGGCGCTCATCGACGATACCCTGCAGGTAAGAGAACAGGTCCGGCGCGCGCTGGGCCTCGTCGATGATCGCGCCGGCCGGGTAGCGGGCAAGGAAGCCGCGCGGGTCGATTTCCACCAGCTCGCGCGCCTCGGGGTCCTCCAGCGTGACATAGGGCTTGTCCGGGAACACGGCGCGCGCCAGCGTGGTCTTGCCGGACTGGCGCGGCCCGGTGATGGCGACGACGGGAAAACCCCGGGCCAGACGGGTGGCGACGACGGCGGCGGTGCGGGGGATCATGCCGCAAATATACACTTTGAAAGTACAAACTTCAATGTGTATGAACCGGGCCGGGCGCGCCGGCCCGAATCTGCCCGTTGACGCAAAGCGGAGCGGGGTGCTACTTTCGTATTACCTTTTCTGCCCGAACCGCCATGACCGTCACGACCACCATCAAGCTCCCGGACGAACTGAAAGACCGCGTCGCCACCGCCGCGGCCGCCGCCGGCAAGTCACCGCATGCCTGGATGGTGGACGCCATCGCAGCCCAGGCGGCGCTGGCGCAGCGACGGCAGGCTTTCGTCGCCTCGGCGCTGAAGGCGGAGCAGGAGGTGGCCGAGTACGGGCTGGTCTACGACGCCGACGAGGTGTTCAGCTACATCCTGGCGAAGGCCGAGGGCAAGCGCGCGGTCAAACCGAAAACCCGCAAGCTGTAAGCCCCGCCTTGACCCAATACTTTCCAGAAGGGCATCCGTCATTCCCGCTTTCGCGGGAATGACGGGGTTTGCGTTATTGCGCCTTGACCCGCCTCGTCCTTGCGCCCGGCGCGCTGCGCGACATCGAGCGCCTGGCCGATTTCCTGATCGAACGGGATGCGCAGGCCGCCTCAGCCACCGCGCGGGTGCTGGTCGACGGCCTCGCCATCCTCAGGCAACACCCTCTGATCGGCCGCGAGGCGGAAGCCGGCTTGCGCGAACTGGTCATCTCGCGCGGGCGCAGCGGCTACGTTGCGCTCTATCGCTACGACGTTGCATCCGACACGGCGCTGATCCTCGCCATCCGGCATCAACGCGAGGGCGGCTACGCGTAGCGCAGCCTACCTGTCGTCCTCATGCCCGGTGTATCGGGGATTTCAATTCAGGGTTGCGTTGGCGAGTTTGGCGCCGAAGCCGATGAACAGGGCGCCCACGCCGCCGGTGGCGCCGGCCGAGAGCCGGCGCCGGCGGCGGAACTGCTGCGCCAGGCGGGCGCCGCCGAAGATCAGCACCGACAGATAGAGCGCACTGACGAGCTGGACGATGGCGCCGAGCAGGGCGAAGGACAGCGCCGGGAAGGCGTAGCCCGGATCGACGAACTGGATGAAGAAGGAAACGAAGAACAGGATCGCCTTCGGGTTCATCAGGCTGATGAGCAGGGCCGAGCGGAAAGGCCGCGTCGCATCGGGCGGCGGCTGCCCGCCGCCATCGGCGACGCCCTCGCGCCAGATCGCCCGGGCGGCGCGCAGCAGGCCCAGGCCCATCCAGGCCAGGTAGGCCGCGCCGGCATACTTGAGCACCGCGAACAAGGCGGGCGTGGTCTGCAGCAGCGACGCCACGCCGGTCGCCGAGAGCACCATGAGAATCGCATCGCCGAGGAATATCCCGCAGGCGCCGCGATAGCCGGCACCGACGCCCCAGCGCGAAGCCACCGACATGACGTAGAGCGAGTTGGGCCCCGGCAGCAGGACGATGAAAATCGTGCCCAGGACGAAAGTGGTGATGTCGGTGATGCCGTAGGTCATGGCTGGACGGGCGGGAGCGCAAGAGCCGCAGTATCTTGGGCGTTGCCGCCCCTGTCAAACAAAGGGTCATTCCGCCAGGACATCGCTGGAGCCTCTGCCGGCGAGCCGGGGCCGAAGCGCTACAATATTGCTCTTCGCCATTCGCCGACCCCGGAGTTCCGCCATGCCCGAATACCGTTCCCGCACCTCCACCCACGGCCGCAACATGGCTGGCGCGCGCGCGCTGTGGCGCGCCACCGGCATCAAGGAAGGCGACTTCGGCAAGCCGATCGTCGCCGTGGTGAATTCGTTCACCCAGTTCGTGCCGGGGCACGTGCATCTCAAGGACATGGGCCAGCTCGTCGCGCGCCAGATCGAGGCGGCCGGCGGCATCGCCAAGGAGTTCAACACCATCGCCATCGATGACGGCATCGCCATGGGCCACGGCGGCATGCTCTATTCGCTGCCCTCGCGCGAGCTGATCGCCGACTCGGTCGAGTACATGTGCAACGCCCACACGGCGGACGCCATGGTGTGCATCTCCAACTGCGACAAGATCACCCCCGGCATGCTGATGGCCGCCCTGCGCCTGAACATCCCGGCGGTGTTCGTCTCGGGCGGCCCGATGGAGGCGGGTAAGGTGAAGTGGCACGGCGAGTACCGCATGGTCGACCTGATCGACGCCATGATCGAGGCGGCGGATTCGCACAACACCGACGAGGAAGTGAACGCCATGGAGCGCTCGGCCTGCCCGACCTGCGGCTCCTGCTCGGGCATGTTCACCGCCAACTCGATGAACTGCCTGACCGAGGCGCTCGGCCTCGCCCTGCCCGGCAACGGCTCGCTGCTGGCGACCCATGCCGACCGCGAGAAGCTGTTCGTCAAGGCCGGCCGCCTGATCGTCGGGCTGGCGAAACGCTGGTACGAGAAGGGCGACGCCTCGGTGCTGCCGCGCTCGATCGCCTCCTTCGCCGCCTTCGAGAACGCCATCGCCCTCGACATTTCCATGGGCGGCTCGACCAACACCGTGCTGCACCTGCTGGCCTGCGCGCAGGAGGCCGGCGTCCCCTTCACCATGGCCGACATCGATCGCCTGTCGCGCCGCGTGCCCTGCCTGGCCAAGGTGGCGCCCTCGACGCAGAAATACCACATGGAGGACGTGCACCGCGCCGGCGGCATCATGGCCATCCTCGGCGAACTCGACCGCGCCGGCCTCATCAACCGCGACAGCCCGACGGTGCTCTATCCGACCCTGGGCGAGGCGCTCGACTGCTGCGACGTGAAGCGCAATGCCGACCCGGCCGTGCATGACTTCTTCCGCGCCGCGCCGGGCGGCGTGCCGACGCAGACGGCCTTCTCGCAGAGCCGCCGGTTTCCTTCGCTCGACCTCGACCGCGCCAACGGCTGCATCCGCGACAAGGCGCACGCCTACTCGCAGGACGGCGGCCTGGCCGTGCTGTTCGGCAACATCGCCGAGAAGGGCTGCATCGTCAAGACCGCCGGCGTGGACGATGCCAACCTGAGGTTCACCGGCCGCGCCCGGGTGTGCGAATCGCAGGAGGAGGCGGTGGAGAAGATCCTCGCCGACAAGATCGTCGCCGGCGACGTCGTCGTCGTGCGCTACGAGGGGCCGAAGGGCGGCCCGGGCATGCAGGAGATGCTCTATCCGACCTCGTATCTCAAGTCGAAGGGCCTGGGCAAGGAATGCGCGCTGCTCACCGACGGCCGCTTCTCCGGCGGCACCTCGGGCCTGTCGATCGGCCACGCCTCGCCCGAGGCGGCGGCCGGCGGCGCCATCGGCCTCATCGAGGAAGGCGACACCATCGAAATCGACATCCCCAAGCGCCGCATCCACCTCGCCGTGGAAAAGTCAGTCCTCGCAGCACGGCGACACGCCATGGACGCCAAGGGCGCAGCGGCATGGAAACCGGTTCAGCGCCAGCGCACCGTGTCGTCCGCGCTCAAGGCCTACGCCGCCCTGACCACCTCCGCCGATACCGGCGCGGTGCGCGACGTGGCGCAGCTCGCCAAGCGCTGACGCTTTGCGCCATCGCCTCCTCGTCCTCGGCGGCTACGGCAATTTCGGCCAGCCGATCTGCCGCGCGCTGGCGCAGGACGCGGGGATCGAACTGCTGGTCGGCGGACGCAGCATCGATAGGGCGGTCGCCTTCGCCGAGTCCCTCGGCGCGCGGGGCGTCGCGATGGATGTGCAGGCGGCCGGCCTCGCGGCACAACTGGCATCGCTCGGCATCGACACGCTGGTGCACACCGCCGGCCCCTTCCAGGGTCAGGACTACGCCGTGGCGCAAGCCTGCATCGCTGCCGGCTGCAACTACCTCGACCTCGCCGACGGGCGCGACTTCGTCGCCGGCATCGGCGCGCTCGACGCCCCCGCGCAGGCCGCCGGCGTGCTGGTGACCAGCGGCGCCAGTTCGGTGCCGGCACTGTCGGCGGCGGTGGTCGACCATTTCCGGCCCGAGTTCGCCGAACTGCACGAGATCCGCCACGGCATCAGCTCGGGCGCGAAGACGCCGGGGCTGGCGACGATGCGGGCGGTGTTCGGCTACTGCGGCAAGCCCTTCGATCGCCTCGAAGACGGCAAATGGACAACGACCCATGGCTGGCTCGACCTGCAGCGCCGCCGCTATGCCAACCCGGTCGGCGCGCGCTGGCTGGGCATTCCCGCCTTTGCCGCGCTCATCGTCGTGTTCTACTTGATGGTGTTTCGACCCGCTGGCTGAACGAGGAACGCATGACCACCGCACTTTCACAACCCGGCATCCTCGCCCCTGTGCCGCCCTGCGGCCGCGCGCTGACTTTCCGCCTCGCCCTCGAAGCCGATCCGCGGCCGGCGCTCACGCAGTTGCGCGCGCATTTCGATCCGGCCTGGGGCGTGGTCGGCTTCGGCGAACCGCTGGTGCGCGCCCTGGACAGGACGCTGCCCGGGCTGCGCGGCTTCCCGGCCTTGTCCGGGGCGGCCTGCAGTGTGCCATCCACCCAGGCGGCGCTGTGGGCGCAGCTGCGCGGCAATGAGCGCGGCGCCCTGTTCGATGCGAGCGAGCGCGTCAAGGCCCTGCTCGGGGCGGCCTTCGTTCTGGACGATGCGATGGACACTTTCCTCTACGGCGGCGGGCGCGACCTCACCGGCTACGAGGACGGCACCGAGAATCCCCAGGACGAGGCGGCGGTGGAAGCGGCGCTCGCAGCCGACGGCTCCAGCTTCTGCGCCGTGCAGCGCTGGGTGCACGACCTGGCGCACTTCAACCGCCACGCGCCCGAAGCACGCGATGCCATCATCGGCCGCCGCCGCGCGGACAACGAGGAACTCGACGAGGCGCCGGCCTCGGCGCATGTCAAGCGCAGCGCGCAGGAAAGCTACGCGCCGCCGGCCTTCATGCTGCGCCGTTCCATGCCCTGGGCGACGGCGCACGCGCAGGGCCTGGAGTTCGTCGCCTACGGCCGCTCGCTCGAAGCCTTCGAGCAGGTGCTGCGCCGCATGGCCGGGCTGGAAGACGGCATCGTCGATGCGCTGTTTTCCTTCTCGCGGCCGCTCACCGGCGGCTATTACTGGTGCCCGCCGGTCAAGGCAGAACGCCTCGATCTGTCGCCGCTGGGCCTATGACGGAGTTCGAACAACTGTACGAAGGCCGGCTGTGGAGCCTGTTGTCCTGGCAGCAGCTGACCGACTTCTGGGCGCGCATCGATCGCGGCGCCGGCTGGTATCTCTATGCGGTGGGCGAAGCCCCGCCGGCATCGCCGGCCACGGCGGACGAGGTCGGGCGTTTCATCGCCGAGACCGATGCGCTCCTGCGCCGCGAACACCACCACGACTATTGCGGCATCGTCTATGCGGATGACTTCCAGACTCCGCGCATGGTGAAGATCTACGACCCGAACAACCTCGGCGTCTCCTGCGGCTTCAGCAAGAATCCGCCGCCGCCCGGCTGGGTGATGAGCCGCGTGCCGCCCGTCGAACTGGTCCGCGCCGGCCCGCTGCCGGAGGGGCGCCGCCGCTGGTGGCGAACGCTGTTTCCAGGCTGAACCTTCTGCACGAGCGTCAGGCGAGAGGCAGTTCCATCCACATGGGCCGGAACAATATCGACGATGGGCGCCGTCACTTGGCCGGCTCGAAGTCCACCAGCTCGGCGCCCTCCTCGACCGAGTCGCCGACGCCGAAGCGGAAGGCCTTGAGCGTCCCCCTCGCCGGGGCGGCGATGGTGTGCTCCATCTTCATCGCTTCGAGGATCAGCAGCGGCGCGCCCTGCGCGACCTCGCTGCCCGGCTGCGCGATGAGCGAGATCACCTTGCCCGGCATCGGCGCGGCGAGGCCGCCGCTCTCGCCGACGCCTTCGCCGGCATGATAGAGCGGATCGACGCGGGCGAGCTGCCAGGCGCGGCCGTGCAGGAAGACGTGGCGCCTCTCGCCGGCGGCGATCACCGTCGCCGGCAGGCGCATGCCGGAGAGCTCGATGCGCAGCGTGCTGTGGCCGGTGCGCTCGCCGCGCGCCGCCGTGCCGATGCCGTCGAGTTCCAGTTCGTAGCCGCCGCGCGTGTAGCCGACCGATACGGTCTTCTCGGCTTCGCCGAAGCGGAACAGCAGGGCGCGGCGGTGCGCGGCGTTCAGGCGCCAGCCGTCGCGCAGATGCCAGGGCGAATGCGGGTCGGCATCGCGCGCGGCGACGGCGCGCGCGGCCTCTTCCTCGCGCAGCAGCTCGGCCAGCGCGGCGGCGAGGAACACCTCGCGCGGCGCTTCCGCCTCCTCAGGGAAAAGGAAGGCTCGCTCGCGCTCGATGAGGCCGGTGTCGAGGTCGGCATGGGCGAAGGCCGGGCAGGCGACCAGGCGCGAAAGGAAATCGACGTTGCTGGCGACGCCGACGACGCGGTACTGCGCCAGGGACTGCAGCATGCGCGAGAGAGCACGCTCGCGGTCCACATCCCAGACGATCAGCTTGGCGATCATCGGGTCGTAGTGCGGCGTGATCTCGTCGCCCTCCTCGACGCCGCTGTCGATGCGCACATTGAGCGACTCGGCCGGCGGCGCCAGGTGGATCAGGCGCCCGGTCGACGGCAGGAAGCCCTTGTCGGGATCCTCGGCGTAGATGCGCGCCTCCAGCGCGTGGCCGCGCAGCGCGAGCTGCTCCTGCGCCAGCGGCAGCGGCTCGCCGGCAGCCACCCGCAGCTGCCACTCGACGAGATCGAGGCCGGTGATCATCTCGGTGACCGGGTGCTCGACCTGCAGGCGGGTGTTCATCTCCATGAAGTAGAAGCGTCCGTCGCGTTCGGCGATGAATTCCACCGTGCCGGCGCCGACGTAGCCGACGGCCTTTGCCGCCGCCACCGCCGCGCTGCCCATGGCGGCGCGCCACTCCGGCGTCATGCCGGGCGCGGGCGCCTCCTCCAGCACCTTCTGGTGGCGGCGCTGCACCGAGCAGTCGCGCTCGAAGAGATGCACGCAGTTGCCCTGCGTGTCGCCGAACACCTGGATCTCGATGTGGCGCGGGCGGACCAGGTATTTCTCGATCAGCACACGCTCATCATTGAAGCTGGCCGCCGCCTCGCGCTGGCAGGAGGCGAGCGCGGCGGCGAAGTCGGCCGCTCTTTCGACGATGCGCATGCCCTTGCCGCCGCCGCCGGCGCTGGCCTTGATCAGCGCCGGGTAGCCGATGCGGTTCGCTTCCTGTTCGAGGAAGGCGGCATCCTGATTGTCGCCGTGGTAGCCGGGCACCAGCGGCACGCCGGCCTGCTCCATGAGCGACTTGGCCGCGCTCTTCGAGCCCATCGCGCGGATCGCCGCCACCGGCGGGCCGATGAAGGCGATGCCGGCCTGCGCACAGGCTTCGGCGAAGGCCTCGTTCTCGGAGAGGAAGCCGTAGCCGGGATGCACCGCCCGGGCGCCGGTCTTCTGCGCCGCCGCGAGGATGTTCTCTGCGACAAGGTAGCTCTCGCGCGCCGGCGCCGGCCCGATCAGCACCGCCTCGTCGGCAAGGCGCACATGGCGCGCCATGGCGTCGGCGGCCGAGTAGACGGCGACCGTGCGGATGCCGAGGCGGCGCGCCGTCTTGATGACGCGGCAGGCGATCTCGCCGCGGTTGGCAATCAGAATCTTGGAGAACATGGTCAGGTTTTAGCGATCCAGTTCGGCTTGCGTTTCTCGAGGAAGGCGGCCATGCCCTCGCGGCCCTCGTCGGAGGCACGCACGCGGGCGATGCGGTGGGCGGTATCGACGATCACTTCCTGGGTGATGGGTTTGTTGGCGACCGACTTGATCAGCGTCTTGCACTCGCCCAAGGCGCAGGGCCCGTTGGCGAGCAGGGCGTCGACGATCTCGCCGACGGCTTCGTCCAGTTCGGCCTCGCCGGGCACGATCTCGTGCACCAGGCCGATGCGGTAGGCTTCCGCCGCCGAGAAGCGCTCGGCGGTGAGCATGTAGCGGCGCGCCTTGCGCTCGCCGATGGCGGCGATGACATAGGGGCTGATCACCGCCGGGATGATGCCGAGCCTGACCTCGGTCAGGGCGAACTGCGCGTCGAAGGCGGCAATGGCGATGTCGCAGGCGGCCACCAGGCCGACGCCGCCGCCGTAGGCCGGGCCCTGCACGCGCGCCACGGTGGGCTTGCGCATCTCGTTGAGCGCGCGCAGCATGCCGGCCAGGCCGAGCGCGTCGTGCTGCGTCTCCTCGGCGTTGTAGCCGGCGGCGCGCCTCATCCAGTTGAGGTCGGCGCCGGCACAGAAGCTCTTGCCCGTGCTGGAGAGCACCACCACGCGCACGTCCTGGTCGGTGTCCATCTTGACCAGCGCCTCGGACAGGTCGCGAATCAGCGCGTCGTCGAAGGCGTTGTGCCGCTCGGCGCGGTTCAGCGTGATGATGCCGACGCCGTTGTCGATTTCGGTGAGGATGGTGTCTGACATTGTTTTCTCCCTTACATGCGGAATACGCCGAACGGCGTCGGCTCGATCGGCGCGTTGAGCGCGGCGGAGAGGCCCAGCGCCAGCACGCGGCGCGACTGCGCCGGGTCGACGATGCCGTCGTCCCACAGCCGCGCCGTGGCGTAATAGGGGTGGCCCTGCGTCTCGTACTGGGCGCGGATCGGCGCCTTGAATTTCTCTTCCTCCTCCGCCGGCCAGGTCTTGCCCTGCGCCTCCATGGCGTCGCGGCGGATCTGCGAGAGCACGTTGGCGGCCTGCTCGCCGCCCATCACCGAAACGCGGCTGTTGGGCCACATCCACAGCAGGCGCGGGCTGTAGGCGCGGCCGCACATGCCGTAGTTGCCGGCGCCGTGGCTGCCGCCGATGATCAGGGTGAACTTCGGCACTTTCGCGCAGGCCACCGCCGTGACCATCTTGGCGCCGTCCTTGGCGATGCCCTGGTTCTCGTATTTCCTGCCCACCATGAAACCGGTGATGTTCTGCACGAACAGGAGCGGAATGCCGCGCTGCGCGCACAGCTCGACGAAGTGGGCGCCCTTCTGCGCCGACTCGCCAAAGAGAATGCCGTTGTTGGCGACGATGCCGACCGGATAGCCGTGGAGGCGGGCGAAGCCGGTCACCAGCGTGGTGCCGTAGCGCGCCTTGAATTCGTCGAGGCGCGAGCCGTCGACGAGGCGGGCGAGGACCTCGCGCACTTCCAGCGGCTTCCTCGTGTCGACCGGCACGGCGCCGTAGAGCTCCGCCGGGTCGTAAAGCGGTTCCTCCGGCGCCGTCACGTCGAGACTGACTTTTTTCACCCAGTTGAGATTGGCGACGATGCTGCGGCAGAGGTGCAGGGCGTGGTGGTCGTTCTCGGCGAAATGGTCGGCCACGCCGGAGATGCGCGTGTGCACGTCGGCGCCGCCGAGATCCTCGGCGCTGACCACCTCGCCGGTGGCCGCCTTCACCAGCGGCGGGCCGCCGAGGAAGATGGTGCCCTGGTTCCTGACGATGACCGCCTCGTCCGACATCGCCGGCACATAGGCGCCGCCGGCGGTGCACGAGCCCATCACCACCGCCACCTGCGGGATGCGCGCGGCCGACAGATTGGCCTGGTTGAAGAAGATGCGGCCGAAGTGCTCGCGGTCGGGGAAGACCTCGTCCTGCGTCGGCAGGTTGGCGCCGCCCGAGTCGACCAGGTAGACGCAGGGCAGGCGGTTCTGCGCGGCGATCTCCTGCGCGCGCAGGTGCTTCTTCACCGTGATGGGGAAATAGCTGCCGCCCTTCACCGTGGCGTCGTTGGCGACGATCATGCAGTCGACGCCCTGCACGCGGCCGATGCCGGTGACGACGCCGCCTGAAGCGACCTCGTTGTTGTACATGCCCCAGCCGGCCAGCGGCGAGAGCTCGAGGAAGGGCGTGCCGGGGTCGAGCAGCGCGTCGATGCGGTCGCGCGCCAGCAGCTTGCCGCGGGCGACGTGCTTGGCGCGGTGCTCCGCCGTGCCACCGAGACTGACTTTTGCGGTTTTCTCGCGCAGGTCGTCGACCAGCGCCTGCATGGCGGCGGCGTTGGCACGGAACTCGTCCGAGCGCGGGTTGAGTTGCGACTTGATGACGGTCATGTGCTCAAAACCCTCCGGTTTGCAGCCACTTCTCGATCTGCGGGAGACGGTCGGCGCCCCAGAAGGGCTCGCCGTCGACGACGAAATACGGCGCGCCGCACATGCCCCTGGCGATGGCGGTGTCCGTTTCCACCTTCAGCCGCTCCTTGATCTCCGGCGTGACCATGCCGGCGGCAATCGCGTCCCGATCGACGCCGAGGGATGCAGCGATCTCCTGCAGCACGGCCAGGTCGGAGACGTCGCGGCCGCCCACCCAGTAGGCGCGGAAAACGGCGCGGGCAAACTCGCGCGCTTTTGCGCAATCCTGCCCGTGCAGCCAGTAGTAGGCGCGCGCCGCCGAGACGGTCGACATGGGAAACTTCGCCGGGAAGCTGAAGGGCACGCCGTGGTAGCGCGCCGAGCGCGCGAAGTCGCGCCTGGAGTACTCGCCCTTCAGCGGCACGTCGACCAGCAGCGGCTGGCCGGTCTTCTGGAATACCACGCCGAGCAGCATCGGCCGCCACTTCACCTTGCGCCCGTACTTCTCAGCCAGTCCGTCGATCACCTCGCTGGCGATGTAGGAATACGGCGAGGAGAAGTCGAAGTAGAACTCGATCGGTTCGCTCATGGGTTTTGCTCCCCCCTTTGAAAAAGGGGGGCCGGGGGGGATTTAACCCGCTCCGCCACCACCCCGAATATCGTCTCAAGCACGGCTTCCGTTTCCTTCAACACTTGCAGGTTATCAAAGCGCAAAACCTTCTGGCCCTTCGATTCAAGATACGCGTCGCGCTGACGATCCCTCAACTGCCCTGCCGCCTCGAAATGCTGCGACCCATCCACTTCGACGACAAGTTTCGCAGCCGGCGCATGGAAATCCACGATGTAGTGACCAAGCGGCTTCTGCCGGTAGAACTGTACGCCGAGAAACTGTTTGCTCCGCAGGCGGGACCACAACAGCCGTTCCGCGTCCGTCATGTCGGTGCGGAGTCTTCTGGCGGGTTGCTTCAGTTTTTCGTCGTAGTTCAGCATGCGTTGTCGACTCTCTGCCGCCTGAGAAATCCCCCCCGGCTCCCCTTTTGCAAAGGGGGGAGATGGAGTGCCTACGTTAAGTTTCTGCCTATCACCAGGCGCTGGATGTCGCTGGCGCCTTCGTAGATCTGTGTCACGCGCACGTCGCGGTAGATGCGCTCGACCGGGAAGTCCGCCACGTAGCCGTAGCCGCCGTGAATCTGGATGGCGTCGGAGCAGACGTCCTCGGCCATCTCCGAGGCGAACAGCTTGGCCATCGAGGCTTCCTTGAGGCAGGGCTTGCCGGCATCGCGCAGGCTGGCGGCGTGCAGCACGAGCTGGCGCGCCGCTTCGATGCGCGTGGCCATATCGGCGAGGCGGAAGTTCACCGCCTGGTGTTCGATGATGAGCTTGCCGAAGGCCTCGCGCTCCTGGGCGTACTTCAGCGCGGCTTCAAAAGCCGCGCGCGCCATGCCGACCGACTGGGCGGCGATGCCGATGCGGCCGGCTTCCAGATTGGCCAGGGCGATGCGGTAGCCCTCGCCTTCCGCACCGAGCAGGTTCAGCGCCGGAATGCGGCAGTTCTCGAAGAGTATCTGCGCCGTGTCGGAGGCGTGCTGGCCCATCTTCTCCTCGATGCGGGCGACGATGTAGCCGGGCGCGTCGGTCGGCACGATGAAGGCGGAGATGCCCTTCTTGCCGGCCGCCCTGTCGGTGACGGCGAAGACGATGGCGACCTGGGCGTTCTTGCCCGAGGTGATGAACTGCTTGACGCCGTTGAGCACCCATTCGTTGCCGTCTTTCACGGCAGACGTGCGTATTGCGGCAGCGTCGGAGCCGACATGCGGCTCGGTCAGGCAGAAGCAGCCGAGTTTCTGGCCGCTCGCCAGCGGCCTGAGCCACTGTTCCTTCTGCGCGTCGGTGCCGAAGGCGAGGATGGGGCCGCACACCACGGAGTTGTTGACGCTGATGATGGTCGACGTGGCGCCGTCGCCGGCGGCGATCTCTTCCAGCGCCAGCGCCAGCGAGACATAGTCCATGCCCGCCCCGCCCCAGCGCTCGGGCACCGCCATGCCGAAGGCGCCGAGGCCGGCGAGTTCCTGCAGCGCCTCGCGCGGAAAGGTGCACTCGCGATCCCACTGCGCGGAAAAGGGCGCCAAGCGCTCGCGCGCGAAATCGCGCATGGCGTCGCGGATCATTTCCTGTTCCTGCGAGAGGATCATTACACGAGCTCGATGGCCATGGCGGTGGCTTCGCCGCCGCCGATGCACAGGCTGGCGACGCCGCGCCTGCCGCCGTATTTCCGCAGCGCACCGATCAGCGTGACGAGGATGCGCGCGCCGGAGCAGCCGATGGGGTGGCCGAGCGCGCAGGCGCCGCCGTGCACGTTCACCTTCTCCGCCGGCAGCTCGAGGTCGTGCATGGCCGCCATAGTGACCACGGCGAAGGCTTCGTTGATCTCGTAGAAGTCGACGCTGTCGGCCGTCCAGCCGGTCTTCGCGAAAAGCTTCTGCATGGCGCCGACCGGGGCGGTGGTGAACCAGCCGGGCTCGTGGGCGTGGGTCGATTGCCCGACGACGACGGCGAGCGGTTTCAGGCCGAGTTTGTCGGCGGTGGAGCGTCGCATCATCACCAGCGCAGCGGCACCGTCGGAGATGGAGCTAGAGTTGGCCGGCGTCACCGTGCCGTCCTTCCTGAAGGCCGGCTTCAGCGAGGGGATCTTGTCGAGCTGGGCCTTGAGCGGCTGCTCGTCGCGGTCGATGACGACGTCGCCCTTCTTGCCGGCGACGGTCACCGGGGCCACCTCCCAGGCGAAAGAGCCGTCGTTGATGGCCTGCTGCGCGCGCGTGGTGGAGCGGATGGCGAACTCGTCCTGGGCCTGGCGGGTAAAGCCGTACTTGTCCGCGCACTCCTCGGCGAAGGCGCCCATCAGCCGGCCCTTCTGGTAGGCATCCTCCAGGCCGTCGAGGAACATGTGGTCATAAACCTGGCCGTGGCCGAGGCGCATGCCGCCGCGCGCCTTGGGCAGCAGGTAGGGGGCGTTCGTCATCGACTCCATGCCGCCGGCGACGAGGATGTCGTTCGTGCCGGCCGCCAGCATGTCGTGGGCGAACATCGCCGCGCGCATGCCCGAGCCGCACATCTTGTTCACCGTGGTGCAGCCGGTGCCGAGCGGCAGGCCGGCGCCCAGCGCCGCCTGGCGCGCCGGCGCCTGGCCCTGGCCGGCGGGCAGCACGCAGCCCATGATGACTTCCTCGACCTGCTCCGGTTTGATTCCGGCGCGCTCGACGGCGGCCTTGATGGCGACCGCGCCGAGCTGGGCGCAGGTGAGCGAGGCGAAATCTCCCTGGAACCCGCCCATTGGGGTGCGGGCGGCGGAGACGATGACGATGGGGTCGTGGCTCATGGTGGGCTCCTATTCCTGCCAGGGCAGGTCGTAGTCGATTTTGAACTCTTCCATGCGGTTGCGGAAGGGCGCGGGAAAGGCGCAGGACTTGCGCGCCGCGGTGTCGATGAAGACGCCGGTGAGGAGCGTGAGGGCGGAGACCTCGCCGGTCTCGGCGTTGCGCATCTCGTGCACGAAACGCACCGATTTCTCCTTCACCTCGATGACGCCGGTGCGCACCGCCACGGTGTCGCCGGCATGCAGTTCCCTCTTGTAGGCGATGCGCTGCTCGACCGCCGCCATGCCGCGGCGGTTGTCGCGCAGGTAGCTCGGCGTCACGCCGACCATGGCAAAGAAGTTCCAGGTGCCCTCGTCGAACTTGCCGACATACCACATGACGTTCATGTGGTCCATGTGGTCGCAGTGCCAGGGATACACCGTGCCGCGATACGTCTCCACCATCTCGGCCATCAGGCCTCCTCGATCATCAGATTGCGGGCCTTCTCCGCCACGATGGGCGGGAAGGGGCAGGACTTGCGCGTCTTCGCGTCGAGGCAGACGATGGTGAATTCGCAGGTGGCGGCCAGCTCGCCGGTCTCGGTGTTGGCGAGCTCGTGGCGGAAACGCACGACCTTTTCGCGCAGCTCCAGAATGCCGGTGCGCACGGCGACGGTGTCGCCGGGGTAGAGCTCCTTCCTGTAGCTGACGTTCTGCTGCACGGCGGCGAGATTCACCGCGCCGCTCCTCAGCAGCGAGGCGGTGAGGCCGAGCGCGGCGTAGGTCTGCCAGGCGGCATGGTCGAAGAACTCCAGGTAGGCGCGCACATTGATGTGGCCCATGTGGTCGCGCTGCCATTCATGCACGGTGCCGCGGGCAGTCTCGATCATCGGCGAACTCCCTAGATGGAAAAAATCAGGCAGGTCGTCGTCGCATGGGCGTACAGCCGCCCGCTGGCGTCGTAGAGCCGCCCTTCGGCGGTGCCGATCTGGCGACCGACCTGGATGACCTTGCCTTCCGCGCGCACCGGACCGACCTGGTCGGTCAGCGCGCGCAGGTAGTTCACCTTGAGTTCGATCGTCGTGTAGCCCTGGCCCGCCTCCAGCGTGCTCTGCACGGCGCAGGCGACGCAGGAATCGAGCAGCGTGGCGTGATATCCGCCATGCACCGAGCCGATCGGATTGTAGAGGGCGCGCGACGGGTGGCCCTGGAAAACCACGCGGCCCTTTTCCGCCTCGACGAGGGCGAAATCCAGCGTTTGCGCGATCGGCGGCGGCGGCAGTTCGCCGCGCATCATCTTCTGGAACAGTTCGAGGCCGCTGTGCTCGCGCAGCGCCTCGACCGGCAGCACGTCGGGCGCCGGCGCCCGGTCGCGCACGGCTTTGGCCGCCTCCAGCCACTCTCGCTGGAGCGATTCGGTGTCCTGGCTCATGGCATCGTCTCCGAGTACAGTTCGCGGCCGATCAGCATGCGGCGGATCTCGCTGGTGCCGGCGCCGATCTCGTAGAGTTTCGCGTCGCGCCACAGGCGGCCGGTGGGGAATTCATTGGTGTAGCCGACGCCGCCGAGGGCCTGGATCGCCTCGCCGGCCATCCAGGTGGCCTTCTCGGCGGAGTACAGGATGGCGCCGGCGGCGTCCTTGCGCAGGGTGCGCGCGTGGTCGCCGCGGTCGCAGGCCTTGCCGACGGCGTAGACATAGGCGCGGCAGGCCTGCCAGGTGCTGTACATGTCGGCCAGCTTGCCCTGCATCAGCTGGAACTCGCCGATGGCCTGGCCGAACTGCTTGCGCTCGTGCACGAAGGGCAGCACCACGTTCATGCAGGCCGCCATGATGCCGAGCGGCCCGCCGGAGAGCACGGCGCGCTCGTAGTCGAGGCCGCTCATCAGCACCTTCGTGCCGGCGCCCTCGCCGCCGAGGACATTCTCCACCGGCACTTCGCAGTCGTCGAAGAACAGCGGGTAGGTGTTGGAGCCGCGCATGCCGAGCTTGTCGAGGTGCTGGCCCTTGCTGAAGCCCTTGAAGCCCTTCTCGACGATGAAGGCGGTCATGCCCTTCGCCCCGCCGTCGATATTGGTCTTGGCGTAGACCACCAGCGTGTCGGCGTCGCCGCCGTTGGTGATCCACATCTTCGAGCCGTTCAGCACGTAGCGGTCGCCCTTCAGCTCGGCGCGCAGCTTCATCGACACCACGTCGGAACCGGCGCCGGGCTCCGACATCGCCAGCGCGCCGACGTGCTCGCCGGAGATCAGCTTCGGCAGGTATTTCTTCTTCTGTGCCTCGCTGCCGTTCCTGCGGATCTGGTTCACGCAGAGGTTGGAGTGCGCGCCGTAGGAGAGGCCGACCGAAGCCGAGGCGCGCGAGATCTCCTCCATGGCGACGATGTGGGCGAGGTAGCCCATCTTGGTGCCGCCGTACTCCTCCTCGGCGGTCATGCCGAGCAGGCCCATCTCGCCGAGCTTGCGCCACAGGTCGGCGGGGAACAGGTTGTCGCGGTCGATGTCTGCCGCGCGCGGCAGGATCTCGTTCTTCGCGAAATCCCAGACGGCGTCGCGCAGCAGGTCGATGTCGCTGCCTAGGTCGAAATTGATGCCGAGCATGTGTCTTCTCCAGGGAAAGGCGCGGCCGTCAGGCCTTGCCGTGCATGGTCATGAGGGTCTGCTGCATGGTCGCGCAGTGCGTGGCTTGCCCATTGCGGATCGCATACACCTCGCCGCGGGTGATGACCAGGTTGCGGCCGGACTTCAGCACCTGGCCCTCGGCGACGAGGAGCTCGCCGTCGGCCGGCGCCAGCAGGTTGAGCTTGAATTCGACGGTCAGCACGTCCGAGCCGGCCGGCATCAGCGTGTAGCCGGCGTAGCCGCCGGCGCTGTCGACGATGGTGGCGGTGATGCCGGCGTGGAAATAGCCGTTCTGCTGGGTCAGGTCGACGCGGTAGGGCAGGCGGATCTCGCAGTGGCCGGGCGCCAGCGCGCCCAGCTCGGCGCCGATCAGGTTCATCACCTTCTGCCGGGCGAAGCTGGCGCGCACCGCGGCTTCCCAGTCGGGGTTGCGCGGCTCAAGGACGTGTTTGGCGGGACGTGCGGTATGCGGCATGGCTCCTCCGGCCTGTGCGGCGCGGCAGTTGACGTTGACGTTAACGTCAACCAATCTTAGGGGGCTTTTACGTTGACGTCAACGTCAGGGTTTCGCTAAATTTTTTTTCCTTGCCGGCGCTTCTCCAAGCAATTCGTGGGCACGCTGCTCGAGGGTGCCGATTTCGGCCAGCACCGCCTCGATGTCCTCGCGCTGCTGCGCCAATGCGGCCCGCTGGCGCGCAAGCACGTCCAGAAACTTGGACAGCTGTCCGCGTTGATCGCGGCCAACGTCATACATGTCGATCAGTTCCCGGATTTCTGCAAGGGACAGGCCGAGCCGGCGGCCCCTTAGGGTAAGCTTCAGGCGGGTGCGGTCGCGCTTGGTATAGACGCGGCTCTGGCCGGCGCGCTCCGGCCTGATCAGCCCCTGGTCCTCGTAGTAGCGGATGGCGCGGGGGGTGATGTCGAATTCACGCGCCAGCTCGGTAATGGTAAAAGTCTGTTCCCGAGGCATGTTCAGGTATAAGATGTCGTATTGTGCGCCGCAGCATTCGTCTGGGACGACGCGACGAGTAAAACACTTTTCCTGGTTTTAGGCAATTGAAGCCCTCCGAACTGATTGCATATCCCATCGCGCAGCAGCCCGAGCCGGGCGAGGCGCCGGAAGTCGCCCCCGGCGTGCGCTGGCTGCGCATGCCGCTGCCTTTCGAGCTGAACCACATCAACTTGTGGCTGCTGGAGGAAGACGACGGCTGGACCATCGTCGACACCGGTCTCAACCTCGACGAGATCAAGGCGAACTGGCAGGCCGTGCTCGCCGCGCACTGCAGCGACAAGCCGGTCAAGCGCATCGTCGTCACCCACTGCCACCCCGACCACCTCGGCCTGGCGCGCTGGCTCGGCGAGAAGACCGGCGCCGCCACCTGGATCACCCAGGGCGAGCTGCTCAACGCCTACGCCTGGTTCCATCAGCTGCCCAATTACGATGTCGACGGCATGGTGAACTTCTTCCGCCGCCACGGCCTCGACGAGGCGCGCGCCGACCTGCTTCACCATCGCGGCCCGACCTACCGCGACCGCGTCGACGGTCTGCCGACCGAATACCGCCGTCTCCTGGAGGCTGACTTGCTGCACATCGGCGGGCGCGACTGGCGCGTCATCGTCGGCTACGGTCACTCGCCCGAGCATGCCTCGCTCTACTGCGCCGATCTGGACCTGCTCATCTCCGGCGACATGCTGCTGCCGCGCATTTCGACCAACGTCAGCGTCATGTCGGCGACGCCGCACGGCGATCCGATCCGGCTCTTCCTCGACTCGATTGCGCGCTTTGATGCGCTGCCCGCCGGGACCCTGGTGCTGCCTTCGCACGGGCGCCCCTTCCGCGGCATTCACGAGCGCATCGCCCAGCTCAACCGCCATCACGCGGAACGCTTCGACGATCTCGTCGCAGCCTGCGGCACGCCGCAGAGCGCCTGCGAGCTGATCCCGACGCTGTTCCGCCGCGAGCTGGACGCCCACCAGACCATGTTCGCCATGGGCGAATCGATCGCCCATCTCAATTACCTGGAACACGCCGGCCGCCTGCGCCGCATGCAGGAAGCCGGCGTGTTCCGCTTCGTCGCATACCAGTAAGGAGAGGACTGATGTCTGCGCAGCAACAGGAAACCCGCAAGCCCGCCCTGCCCGATCCGAAGGAAGTCGCCCACACCTACGCCGAGGTCGCCCAGCGCGCCTCGAAGCTGATCACCGAGCACATGCAGCGCCAGCTCCGCCAAGGCATCAGGCCGCCCGCCGACGAGCTGGGCATCGCGCAGGCTTTCATGGACATGATGGCCAAGCTGCTCACCAACCCCTACCGCCTGGCGCAGGCGCAGATGAACCTGGTGTGGGACTACTTCTCGCTGTGGCAGCACTCCATGCTGCGCTTCGCCGGCCTCGAGTCGAAACCGGTGGCCGAGCCGCGCAAGGGAGACAGCCGCTTCAAGGATGAGGAATGGGAAGAGCACTTCCTGTTCGACTTCATCAAGCAGAGCTACCTCATCACCGCGCGCCACATCCACGACGTGGTGACCAACGTCGAGGGCCTCTCGCCGGATACGGAGAAGAAGGTCAACTTCTTCACGCGCCAGTACATCGACGCGCTGTCGCCCTCCAACTTCGCCCTGACCAATCCGGAAGTGTTCCGCGAGACGGTGAAGAGCCACGGCCAGAACCTGCTGAAGGGTTTCAACAACCTGCTGCGCGACATCGAGGAGGGCGACGGCCAGCTGCGCGTCAAGATGACCGACCCGACCGCCTTCGAGCTGGGCAGGAACGTCGCCGTCACGCCGGGCAAGGTGGTGTTCCAGAACGAGCTGATCCAGCTGCTGCAGTTCAACCCGACGACGCAGGAACAGTACCGCCGGCCGCTGCTGATCATGCCGCCGTGGATCAACAAGTACTACATCCTCGATCTGCGCCAGTCGAACTCCTTCATCAAGTGGGCCACCGACCAGGGCCACACCGTTTTCGTCATCTCCTGGGTGAACCCGGACCAGCGCCTCGCCGAGAAGGGCTTCGACGACTACATGACGGAAGGCTCGCTCGCCGCCCTCGACGCCGTCTGCGAACAGACCGGCGAAAAGGAAGTGAACCTGATCGGCTATTGCCTCGGCGGCACGCTGCTCGGCTCGACGCTCGGCTACAACGCCGTGAAGAAGGACAAGCGCATCGTTTCGGCGACCTTTTTCGTGGCGCTCCTCGACTTCTCCATCCCCGGCGAGCTGGGCGTCTTCATCGACGAGCAGCAGGTCGCCAGCCTGGAGAAGAAGATGGCCGAGCGCGGCTACCTCGAAGGCAGCGAGATGGGCACCACCTTCAACATGCTGCGCTCGAACGATCTGATCTGGTCCTTCGTGGTGAACAACTACCTGATGGGCAAGGAGCCCTTCCCCTTCGACCTGCTGTTCTGGAACTCCGATTCCACGCGCATGCCGTACCGGATGCACAGCTTCTACCTGCGCAACATGTACATGAAGAACCTGCTGAAGGAGCCGGGCGGCATCGAATTGAACGGTGTGCCGATCGACATCTCGAAGGTGACGGTGCCGGCCTATTTCATCTCCACCGTCGAGGACCACATCGCACCGTGGAAAAGCACCTACCTCGGCGCCGCCCGCCTCGGCGGCCCGGTGCGCTTCGTGCTCGGCGGCTCCGGCCACATCGCCGGCATCGTCAATGCGCCGGCGGCGAACAAGTACCACTTCTGGACCAACGAGGCGAAGCAGCTGCCCGACACGCCGGACGCCTGGCTCGAGGGCGCGACGCAGCACCCCGGCTCGTGGTGGAGCGACTGGCAGCAATGGATCGGCGGCCTCAACGGCGGCGACAAGGTGCCGGCGCGCGATCCCGCCAGGGGCAGGCTGAAGGCCCTCGAGGATGCGCCGGGGTCGTTCGTGAAGTTCCGGCTGGACCAGCAGAAGAAAGCGTAAGCCTCAGGCAATCAAGCGGGCGATCTCGTCGAGGCCCGCGACCAGGTGATCGGGCGGGTTTGCGGCAAAGTCCGGCTCGGCGCACTCGCCGCCGCGGATGATGGCCACGCGCAGGCCGGCAGCGCGCGCGGCAAGCACGTCGGCACGGCATCCCAGCGGTCGTAGATCGGAAACAGCGTGCGGCGGGACTCACGCGCCCTCCGCTTTCACGCGGGCCACCAGCACCTTGTCGACGCGCTTGCGGTCCATGTCGACGACCTCCAGACGCCAGCCGTTCCATTCGAAGTGGTCGGCGACGACCGGGATGCGGCCCAGCATGTGCATGACAAAGCCTCCCAGGGTGTTGAACTCCTCCTCGCCCGGCAGGTCTTCATCGATCTCCAGCACAGCCTTGAAGCGCTCCGCCGGCACGCTGCCGTCCATCAGCCACGAACCGTCCTCGCGCGCCACGACGTCCTGCTCGTCCGCGATGTCCGAGGAAGGCAGGTCGCCGACGATGGCGGTCAGCACGTCGGTCAGGGTCACCAGGCCCTGCAGTTCGCCGTACTCATCGACGATCAGCGCGCATTGCGCCCGCGCCTTGCGGAAGTTTTCCAGCAGCCGCGTGGTGGTTACCCCCTCCGGCACGTAGAGCGGCGGGCGCAGCTGCGCCTCCACTTCGAGCGGCAGGCCTTCGAGCGCCGGCCTGAGCAGGTCGGAAGTGCGCAGCAGGCCGACGATGTGGTCGAGCCCGTCGCGGCAGACGACGATGCGCGTGTAGGGGCTCTCGGCAATGCGCCGCCGCATCTCCGCCTCCGGTTCGGCGAGGTCGATCTGGTAGATATCGTTGCGATGCGTCATGATCGCCGCGATGCGCTGCTCGTCGAGCCGCAGCACATTGGAGACGATGGCCTGCTCGCTCTCGTGGAACACGCCGGCTTCGGCGCCCTGCTCCATGAGGACGTTGATTTCCTCGTCCGTCACCGGCGGCTCCTCCTTGCGGCGGGCACCGGCCAGCCGAAGCAGCAGGCCGGTCGAGGCCGTGAACAGCCACGCCAGCGGCCGCACCGACTCGGCAAACAAGATCATCGGCCTGGCGATCAGCGAAGCGATGCCCTCCGGCGCCAGCAGCGCCAGGCGCTTCGGCACGAGTTCGCCGACCACCACGGAGAAATAAGTCAGGCCCACCACCACCACCGTCAGCGCGATGCCCCTGGCGTAGGGGGTCAGCAGGGGAATGCCGGCCAGCCGCTCCGCCAGCGGGTCGGCCAGCACGGTCTCGCCGATGGCGCCGCTCAGGATGCCGACCGAGGTGATGCCGACCTGGATGGCGGAGAGGAAGCCGGAGGGCTCGTTATGCAGTGACAGCGCGGACTGGGCGCCCGGGCTGCCGTCGTCGGAGAGCCGCTGCAGGCGCGCCTTGCGCGAGGACACGACGGCCATTTCCGACATGGAAAAGAAGGCGTTGAGCAGAATCAGGAAGAGCAGCAGTGCGATGTCCATCGTGCAGCCGCCCGGCGCCAACCGGCGCGCGGCCCAGGGGTTGATCGGCCGAAATTCTATCACCTGCCCGGATGGCCGGGCCGCGGCCGCCGCCGTGCCGCAGAGACTGACTTTTTCAGTCCTGCTTCCTGAGCATCTTCTCGAAATGGACCACCGGCACCGGCTCGCCGTAGAGAAAGCCCTGGAAGGCGTGGCAATCGTTGCCGTTGAGCAGCGTATGCTGCGCTTCCTTCTCCACGCCCTCGGCGATGACGTTGAGGCCAAGCGACCGCGCCATGGCAATGATGGTCTTCACGATGACGGCGTCGCCCGAGCTGTTTTCCAGCTCGCTCACGAAGGAACGATCGATCTTCAGCTGGTCGAGCGGCAGGTGCCGCAGATAGGAGAGGGAGGAATAACCCGTGCCGAAGTCGTCCATCGAAAAGCCGATGCCGAGCGCCTTCAGCGTATTCATCTTCGCGATGGTGTCCTCGACGTTGTCGACGATGACGCTCTCCGTCAGCTCCAGCTTGAGGCGGGACGGGTTGGCGCCGGACTGCGTCAGGATCTGCCGGACGGTGTCGACGAAGTCGTGCTGGTGAAACTGCCTGGCGCTCACGTTCACGGCCACCACCAGTTCGCGCGTCGCCTCGCTGTTCTGCCAGATGTTCAGCTGCCTGCAGGCGGTTTCCAGCACCCAGTTGCCGATCGGCACGATCAGACCGGTTTCCTCGGCGAGCGGGATGAACTCGGTGGGCGCCACCAGGCCTCGCAGCGGATGCTCCCAGCGCAACAGCGCCTCGGCGCCGATGACGTTGTTGTCGTCGTCGACCTGCGGCTGGTAATACAGCACGAGCTGGCCCTTGGCGACGACGCGGCGCAGCTCGATCTCCATCGCCGCGCGGGCGAGGAAGGTTTCCTGCATCGCCTGGTCGAAGAAGCAGACCTTGTTGCGGCCGCCGGACTTGGCCTGGTACATGGCCACATCGGCGCGCTTGAGGATCTCCTCGACGCCGGGATCGCGCTCGCTGAACAGGCTGATGCCGATGCTCAGGGTGCCGTGGTACTCGTTCCCCTTCAGCATGTAGGGGCGGGAGACGGTTTCGAGGATTTTCTGGCCGACGGTCTCGGCGTGGGTGGCGGCGCCGTTCTCGGTCTCGCTCAGGTTCTCCAGCATCACCACGAATTCGTCGCCGCCGAGTCGCGCCACCGTATCGACCTGACGCACGCAGGTGCGCAGCCGCCTGGCGATCTCGACCAGCAGCTGGTCGCCGGCCTCGTGCCCCTCGGTTTCGTTGAGCAGCTTGAAGTGGTCGAGGTCGAGAAAGAGCAGCGCGCCGTGCTGGTGGTAGCGCGCGGTCGAGGCCACGGCCTGCTGCAGGCGGTCGATCAGCAGGCGGCGGTTTGGCAGCTGCGTCAGCGAATCGTAGAAAGCCAGGTTGTGTATCTTCTCCTCATCCTCCTTGCGCCGGGAGATGTCGCTGAAGGCGATGACGTAATGGCTGATCTGCCCGTCGGGCGCCACCACGGCGGAAATACTCTGCAGGACGGGATAAACATGCCCTTTCTTGTGCCGGTGCCACAGCTCGCCCTGCCAGAAGCGCTCCTGCCCGACCGTCAGCCAGACCTGGCGAAGGAAGGCCTCGTCCTGGTCGCTCGAGAGCAGCATGCCGGGCGTGCTGCCGAGCACCTCGTCGGCCTCATAGCCGGTGATGTCGATGAAGGCGCGGTTGACGCGGAGCATGGCCTGCGAGGCGTCGGTGACGACCATCGCCTCCTCCGCCTCGAACGCCGTGGCGGCGATGCGCAGCTCTTCGTGGCTGCGGCGCAATTCCGTGAGCGATGCGGACAGGTTCTGCGCCATGCTGTTGAAGGCGGCAATGGTCCCGCGCATCTCCGGCCCGCCGCTGGGACCGATGCGCAGCGCAAGGTCCCCCTCGCCGAAGCGCCGCGCACCCGCGATCAGCGCATCGAGCGGGCGCAGACCGGAACGCATGATCAGGACAATGCCGAACAGCTCGAGCCCGACTGCCAGCGCCAGGAGATAGAGATTGCCGAGGAATCCGTCCCAGAGCTTGTCGACGGTCGGCGTCGTGGACATCATCACCGTCAGCGTGCCGTGGCTCCGGCCGGCCACCTTCAGCGTTTGCGTGGCCAGCGGCTCCTTGAGCCCGACCGCGGCGGCGAACCAGCCCGGTGCTACGGAGCTGCTGGACGGTCTGCCGACATCCACCTGGCTGCCGCCCTCCACGCGCCAGGCGAGCAGGCGAAGGTTGGGCTGGACGATGCGGCCTTCGAATTCCTTGCGGATGGCCTCGACGTCGCCGGCAACGGCATATTCGGAAACGACAGGCAGCTGGGAGGATACTTCCAGCTGAAGCTGCTTCTCCAGCTCGCCGCCCATCGACAGCGCGTCGCGCACAGTGGCGGTAATCAGCAGGATCGCCGCGACGGCGGCGAGCACCACGGCCGCGCCGATCGTGAAACGGGCCGGGAATGTCAGCCGCGACCAAAGCCGCACCACAAAGCCTTTCATGTCCATGTCTCGCTTCCGATGATTCTCGACGGAGAGCCTCTCGGCGGACGCTCCGCAACTCTGTCGGGAGGGCGCGGGAGCCCGTACCTTCCATGCATGCGGCATCGAGCTGCAAACCGGCCGTTGCTTGCTCAGCGGCGGACGCGTCGCACAGCCCGGGCCATCATACATCAAATACATGCATGTCAATGGGTTGGGGTATTTTCTTCCAGTTAAATCGGAATATATGTTGCGCTGCAACGCAACCGGCGGACTACTATCTGGCCGGTTCCGTTTGCGGCAGCTGGCGCATCCGCTGCCGCTCCGGGCTTGGCCTGGGCGCTCATGGCAGGGTGAAATAGAACGTTGCGCCATGGTCCGGGATGCCCTCGGCCCAGGCGCGGCCACCGTGGCGGCGGACAATGCGCGAGACGATGGCCAGGCCGATGCCGGTACCCGGAAAGCGCCGCGTGTCATGCAGGCGCTGGAAGGGCTGGAACAGCTTGTCGACATAGGCCTGCTCGAAACCCGCGCCGTTGTCGGACACGTACAGCACGTCCTCGCCGTCCCTCCTTCTGCTGCCGAACGCGATGCGGGCCTCGTCGCGCTCGGCGGAAAACTTCCAGGCATTGCGCAGCAGGTTCTCCAGCAGGATCTTCGCCAGCACGGGATCGGCCTCGACCTTCAACCTGGCAGGAATGGTCCAGACGACCTTGCGCTGCGGCGCCTGCTCTGCGAGCGATTCGGCGATCTCGCTGGCCAGCGCCGCCAGGTCGAGCTCGACCGGCTTCAGCTCCTGCCGCCCGATGCGCGCCATGTCGATGATGTCGTCGATCAACTGGCCCATGCGCTGACTGGCGGCGCGGATGCGGTTCAGATAGTCCCGGCCATTCTCGTCGATGCGGTCGGCGTACTCGGCCTCGAGCAGGTGGCTGAAGCCATCGAGGGCGCGCAGCGGCGCGCGCAGATCGTGCGAGACGGAATAGGAAAAGGCTTCCAGTTCGCGGTTGGAAGCCTCCAGGGCCGCCGTGCGCTCCCGCACCCGCCGCTCGAGGGTCTCGTTGAGCCGGCGCAGCTCGGCGTCGGCCCGCCTGCGCTCGGTGACGTCGCGCGTCACGCCAATCAAGCCCGCGATGCGGCCATCGTCATCCGTCATAGGCACGGCGTGGGTTTCCAGCCAGCGGCGGCGGCCCTTGAGCCCGATGATCTCGAATTCGAGGGTGCCCGCTTCGCCTCCGATCACCCGCTCCGTCAGTGCCGCGAAGGCCTCCCGGTATTCCGGCGCGACAATGCCGAGGACTGTTCCGCCGCGCACCTGCTCTATGGAATCGGCCTCGATCATGTCGAGGCCGGCGCGGTTCATCTGAAGCAGGCTGCCATCCGTCCCCAGGACCTTCACGCACTCCGGCTCGGCCTCGATGAGGGACTGCAGCTGGCGCTCCTTGGCCGCCAGCTGCCGCCGGCTGTCGTCGACTGCGTCGAGCGCCGAGTAGAACAGCCGCGAATAGCGGATCGTGATCCAGCACACCATGCTGAACAGCAGGACGAAAATCAGCCCGTAAAAGACCGGGCCGCCCAGCGTGAGCGGAGTCGGTCCCGGCAGCGCGCCGCTCATCTCGGCAATCGTCAGCCCGGCCACGCTGGCCAGGTAAAAGGCGGTGACCGAGAGTGCCGGCACGGCCCCCCAGACAAAGCCGGTCAGCAGGATGACGATCGGCCACAGCATCATGCCGATCGAATGGACGCCCAGACCGAGCCCGACCGCCGAGATCATCGGCACGGCGTACAGGATGGCGGCGAAGACCGCCACGGTCAGGACGAGCCTGCCGCGCGCCAGAAGGGCCAGCCCGACGGCCGCGCCGAGAGGGATCAGCGCGCCGACGCCGAAGCGGATGTTGCGGAACCGCGTATCGGCCCCCGGCGGCGGATCGGAGGCAAGGTAGAAGAGCATGCCGCCCACGGTGACGATCAAAACCGCCCACAGCGTCGCCCGCACCACCTGAAAGGCAACCTGCCTGCGCTGATCCGGCAATTGATCGAGGCTGGTCATGATGGACAGGCCGGGCGCGCGCTCCCTCTGATGCAGGCTGGGTCCCCGCTTTTGTTCCAGAATAGTTCAATTTCCCGAGAACTGCGCAGGCACGTCGCGGATCGTCTCGCCGTGTCAGGATGACTGACTTTTGCCGGCGGTCGCTCGCCGCAGCCGCGCCAGATGCAAAGGGGGGATTATGTAGTCTGCAGAAAGCTGCGCTCTTCGCCTTCGAGGACGAGACAGGTGAGGACGCCGCTCTGGTAGGCCCCGGTGTCGATGCCGATGCGGTTGCGGCGCACTTCGGGCTCGGGCGCGATGCTGTGGCCGTGCACGATCACCGCGCCGTGGTCGAGCGCGGAGTCGAGGAAGCGGCGGCGGATCCACATGCAGTCGCGCGCCTGCTGCGCCGCCAGCGGCACGCCGGGCAGGATGCCGGCATGGACGAAGTGATAGCCGCCCTCGCGATGGGAGATGCGCAAGTTGCGGAAGAAGTCGAGATGCGGCCCGGCCAGTGCGGCGATGAAAGCGCGCCGCAGCGCCTCCAGCGCCGGCAGGTCCTGGCCCGCCAGGCCGGGGATGCCGACGCCGTAGTCTTCCAACTCGTCGGAACGCCAGCGCATGGTCTCCAGTTCCGCCGCCGGGCGCGGCCTGGGCGGACGGGTTGCGAGCCCGTATTCGGCCAGGGTGGTGGCGCCGCCATAATCGATCCAGTGGGCGCCGAGGACCGGGTTGCCCTCGCCCTCGATCCAGCGCAGCAGGGCGTCCTCGTTGTTGCCCTTGATGGCGACGATCTCGAAGCCGGGCAGGCCGGGGTCGATCAGCGTGTCGACGACGGCGCGGCTTTGCCCGCCGCGGTTGATGAGGTCGCCGAGGAAGACCGCCACGCGCCGCGATGCGCGGCGGCGCCGGCTGTCGGCGCGGATGCCTTCGAGCAGCCGCCCGAGCAGGTCGGCGCGGCCATGGATGTCGCCGACGGCATACACCACCGTGCCGGGCGGCACCGCCGCCCGCGGCGCGGGCTCGCCCGGCGGCGGCCCGTAGCTGTACCAGCGCAAACTCATTCCGGCTCAGCGCTGCACGTGGAAGCGCTTGGCCTTCAGCTCGAAGCGCGGCAGGGCGTTCCTCGGCATGTTGTGCACGCGCGGGCGGAAGGAGAGCATCGTGTCGAGCCGCTCGGCGATGGCATGCACGACGTTGGGATCGGCACCCTCGCACAGCTCCACCTCGACGTCCATCTCGTCCATCTGGCGCACCTTGTTCACGATGATGCGGAATTCGTCCACCTCGGCAAATTTGCGCAGGATGTTCTCCACCCCGGCCGGAAAGACGTTCACGCCGCGCACCGTCACCATGTCGTCGGCGCGGCCGATGATGCCGCCCTCGAACCTGAGCGAAGTGCGGCCGCAGTCGCAGCGCTGCGTGGTGGTGCGCACGATGTCGCCGGTCCTGTAGCGCACGATGGGGAAGCCCCAGCGGCCGAGGTTGGTGAGGATGAGCTCGCCGCGCTCGCCCTCCGCCACCGGTTTTCCGGTGGCCGGGTCGAGGATCTCGGCGATGTACTCGCTCTCGATGAAGTGGGTGCCGCCGGGCTGCACGCTGCACTCGAAGGAGTGCGCGCCGACCTCGGTGGCGCCGGCGTGGTCGAAGCACTTGGCGTTCCACGCCTCCTCGATGCGCGCCTTGGTCGACGGCACGTTGGCGCCCGGCTCGCCGGCATGCACCGTGGCCTTCATGGGAATCGTGGACAGGTCGAAGCCGGTCTCGCGCGCCACTTCGGCCAGGCGCAGGGCGTAGGTTGGCGTGCAGCAGAGCACCGTGGCGCCGACCTCGCGCATCAATTCGAGCCGCTGCGGCGAATCGCGCCCGCCGCCCGGAATCATCATGGCGCCCAACTGGCGCGCGCCCTCGGTGGCGGCCCAGAAGCCGACGAAGGGGCCGAACGAGAAGGCCATGAAGAGGCGGTCGGCGGCGGTGACGCCGGCGCCGGCCAGCACATGGCCCCAGCAGCGGCCCCACCACTGCCAGTTGGCCTCGGTGTCGGGCACCTTGAGCGGCACGCCGGTGGTGCCGGAGGTCTGGTGGAAGCGCACGTACTGCTCGACCGGGTAGGTGAGGTTGTGGCCGAACGGGCCATGCGCGGCCTGGTCTTCCATCAGCTCGTGCTTGGTGGTGAGCGGCAGTTTCGCCAGATCGGCGAGCGACCGAATGTCGCCCGGCTGCATGCCGGCCTGCTGCCACTTGCCGGTGTAGAAGCGGTTTTTCTGCCACAGCTCGCGGGACATGGCCTGGAATTTCTCCAGCTGCAGCGCGGCGAGCCGCTCGCGCGGCAGGGTTTCGGTGCTCTCGTCAAAATACGTCATGGTGTCGCTCGAAAAAAAGCCTCTCCGCTTTGTTCTCTCTGATCCGATCGCCCCCCGTCATTCCGGCGCAAGCCGGAATGACGATCGAGGCCTGCCGCGCTGTTCCGTGCTACTGCGCGTCGCGCATCTCGGCGTAGACCGCCTGCTCCATCCTCAGCATGGCCTCGCGCTGTGCGGCCGGCCACTCGTAGGTCAGGGCATTGGTCGCCACGCCCGGCCAGGACTGGTCCTTGGCGCCGATCACGTCCATCTCCCAGAGCTGGATCGGGTAGGGCGCGGCCGCCTCGATGCGCTCCTTGAGCCGGCGTGCGCGGCCTTTTATCAGGAAGGCGATGTCGCCCTGGCCGATGACCTGGAGCGAGGCCTGGCCGCTGCGCTGCAGGTTGGCCATGGTCGAGCCGCCCTCGTCGACGGCGAAGCGCAGCCGGCCGGCGTCGAGCGCGACGATCCAGCTGTAGGCGGAAGTGGCGTAGCCGTCCGCGCCGGCGGTCAGCAGCAGGCCGGGGGCGCCAGGGTGCAGGCTGGCGACGAGCTTCCCGGGCATCTGTGGCGTGATATTGCCGATCATGCTGAGGTCTCCTTGCCTTCGGTGGGGCGCCAGCGCGCCATTGCGTCGCGGATGACGCCGTAGAACCATTCGTCCATCGCCTCGCCGCTCGACGGGGGCGGCGGTTCCTGCGGCCAAGCATCCGGCGCGAACAGGCCGGCCTCGAGGGCGTCGTCCCCTGCCGCCAGCACGCCGCCGATCGCGTGCGCACGGTAGGCGACGATCAGCACGTTCACGTCGGCGCGCGAGTAAACCTCGAACAGGCCGTCCAGCGCGATGACCAGGCCGGTCTCCTCGCGCGCCTCGCGCAGCACCGCCTGCGGCACCGATTCGCCGGTTTCGACATAACCCGCCGGCGGCGCCCAATAGCCGGCGAGCGGGTCGGCCAGGCGGCGGATCAGCACCAGCATGCCCTCGTGCTCGATCAGCGCCATGCCCACCGGCAGCGGATTGCGCCAGGCCACCGCGCCGCAGCGCTCGCACTGGTCGCGCGTCCTGCCGTCCTCGAAAGTCAGCGCGGCCAGGACGCCGCCGCAGTGCCGGCAGTAACGGCTCATCCGCAGACGATGCTGACCGCGACCGGATCGCCATCTCCGACGCCGAGCGCCTGGCGCACCGGCACGGCGGAGATGACCTCGAACTTATCCGGCGGATAACCCGCCACGGCAGGGAACACCACAGCTCCGGTAATACGGCCGGCGATGACGACATGGAAGCACTTCGCCGCGCAGAAGCCCGGCTCGGGTGTGATGGGGATGCCCGGCTCGCGCACAAGCATGTGCTTGGCTTCCTCCCACGCCGGCCCGCTCATGTGCAGGTTGAAGGTGCCCGGATAGGGCTCGAAGCCGAGCTTGGCGAGGAACTCGCGCCGCACCCAGTCCAGCGCGGTGAAGCTGGCGCCCTCGCCCAGGCCGGAGCAGGCCTCGCCTTCCAGCAGCAGCGTCGCCGCCTCTATCACTCTCTCCGTCACCGCCATGGCTGCGCCTCTCCTCTCCACGTTCAGCGATTCTTGAGCGCCTCCCGCTCCTCGTTGCCGGTCCAGCGCTTGAAGAGGTCGAGATCGAGGTCGAACTGGTCGAGCGCCTTGTTCACCGACTGCATGATCACGTCCTCCAGCGTCTTCGGCCGGTGGTAGAAGGCCGGCAGCGGCGGCACCAGCACGGCGCCGGTCTCGGTGACCTGGGTCATCAGGCGCAGGTGGCCGAGGTGCAGCGGCGTCTCGCGCAGCATCAGCACGAGCTTCCTGCGCTCCTTCAGCGTCACGTCGGCGGCGCGGACGAGCAGGTTGGTGTTGAAGGAGCTGGCGATGGCCGAGAGCGTCTTGATCGAACAGGGCGCGATGACCATGCCGGCGTGGCGGAACGAGCCGGAAGAGATGCAGGCGCCGACGTCGTTGATGTCGTGTACATGCGTGGCCAGCTGCTTCAGATCGTCGATCGCGTAGTCCGTCTCATAGACGATGGTGCGTTTGGCCGAGTCGCTCATGACCAGGTGCGTCTCCACCCCGGCCTTCTGCAGCACTTCCAGAATGCGGATGCCGTAGATGGCGCCGCTTGCCCCCGAAATTCCCACTACCAGTTTCATGTCTGCCTCTCGTCGATCGCTGCAAGCACCGCCCGTGCCCGGGCCGCCGCCTCGGCAGGCAGGGCGATCTTGTCGAACTGCGCCCCGGCGCCACGCGTGGCGTCGAAGCCGATCTTGGAGCCGCTGCCCCCGGCGGAGGAAGGATCGATGATATAGCCTTCCGTGCCGCCGACGATGATCGTGTCGCGCTCGGGCAGGAAGCGCGTCGACATGGCCCAGGCCACTTCGCGCGGGTCGCGCAGATCGACGTCGTCGTCCACTACCGTCAGCACCTTCAGCCGCCGGTCGAGGTTGAGCGCCAGGTGGATCAGCCGGCGCACTTCGTGGCTGGGGCAGTTGCGCACGGCGACGACGGCGGCGAAGCTGCTGGTGCCGGGCACCAGCTCGAGGTCGACCACGCCGCGCACGAGGCCTTTCAGCCGGCCGAGCAGTTCGGCGCCGCCGGCCAGCGTGAGCAGCGTATCGACGTCGTTGGTCCACGGCACCAGCGCCGGAAAGATGAAGTCCTTGCGGTGGGTGACGGCGCTCACCTCGATCACCGGGCTCTGGTTGGTGAAGTAGGCGCCGGTGTTCTCGCCGAAGGGCCCTTCCGGCTCGCGCACGCCGGGCAGCACGCGGCCTTCGAGAATCACCTCGGCCCGCGCCGGGATGTCGACATCCACCGTCAGGGCGCGGGCCAGCTCGACCGGCGCGCCGGCGAGGGCGCCGGCGATCTCCATCTTGTCGGGGCCGAGCGGGCCGGTCTTGACCACCGAGGCGATCAGCATGGACGGCGCAACGCCGAGGGCCACCGCCACTTCCAGCGGCCTGCCCTCCCGCTCGGCATTCGCCAGGAAGAGCGCCAGGGGCGGGTTGGCGAGCAGGACGCCGAAGCGCTTGCCGCCCTTGTACATCATGCGGTGCACGCCCATGCCGCGCAGGCCGCTGTCCGGATCGCGCGCCAGCACCATGCCGCAGGTGAGAAAGGGCGCGGCGTCCTTCTCGTGGTGGGTCAGCAGCGGCAGCAGGGCGCCGACGTCGGCGGGCCGCTCGTGCACCACCTCCTGCGCCGGCACCGCCGCGGCGCGCACCGGCGGCACGCTCTGCGTGCTGCGCTCGACGTAGGTGTCGATCAGGCGCTCCTCGCTCGTGCCGAGCGCGCGCGCCGCAAGAGCCCGGCCGGAGAGCAGGTTGCCGGCGATGCGCGCGCCGGGAAAGCCTGCGACCTGCTCGAACAGCACGGCGCGTCCGCGGCCATGCGCCTCCTTCAGCAGCGCGGCGATCTCGTGCCGCGGCGAGAGCGGCTCGCGGACGCGGATCAGCTCGCCGCCGAGGCTGTCGAGGAACTCGCGTAAATCAGCATAGGCCATGTGGCACCGAATCTTCCCTCTCTCCGCTCGCGGGGGGCCAGGGTGAGGGGCAGACGGCCTGGCCACCCTCACCCCAACCCTCTCCCGCCAGCGGAAGAGGGAGTAAATCAAAGGTACTTCGACGGCATGCGCTGCACTTCGCCGAGCACCTTGATGGAAAACTTCGCTTTGCTCAGCTGGCCGCGGCCAAGGCGCACCTGCAGCTGGTCGGCATGCATCTTCAGGTCGCTGGAGAGCTGCGCCCTGACGCGCTTGTAAGTGTATTTGTGAATGCCGGGATTGAGCGTGCGGATGGTCAGCTCGATCTCGGCATCCTCGGCCAGTTCTTTCACGTCGTTTACATAAACTTCCCACTGATTCATCGTCCTGTCTCCTTACTTCACGGGGGGGTAGCCGTAGGCGGTCCAGTTGCCCAGCACCTTCTCCTGGACGTCCTTCGGATAAACGTTCTTGAACGACACCACGGTCGGTATGTCGTTGATCGGATCCCAGTCGACCGGCCAGAGGCAGTCGAACACCACCTTGGAGCCGATCGAGTGCTTGCGCTCGTGGGGCGTGGCGAAGGGATAGAGCGGCGTGCCGGGGGCGTTGCGGTAGATGTGGATGCCGTTGGCCGGGTGGCAGCGCGTGCAGAAGGCGTGGTAGACCTCGTCCCAGTTGTAGATGTCGGTCTTGTCGTCGACCACCATCACCATGTGGAACCAGGGGCCGAGCTTGGAGCCGAAGGCGAGCTGGCCGATCTGCTGGGCGACGCCCGAGTAGGTCGGCTTCACGCCGACGATCATCATGTGGTGCGTCGAGCGCGGATGCATGTACACGCCGGTGACCGGGATGCCCTGGCTCTTCAGGAGCTTCTCCAGCTCGAGGCCGAGCGAGAACGAGCGCAGCAATTGCCCCTCGTCCTGCGGCACGCCCATATTGGAGATGGTCATCGTCGCGTTGTTGCGGTAGGTGATGCAATTCACGCGGAAGGTGACGCGGAAGTCGCGCGGAGAGGTGCGGTAGCCGGTGTACTCGCCGAAGGGGCCCTCCTCGACCTTGTAGTCGGGGAAGATCTCGCCTTCGAGGATGATCTCGGCGTCGGCCGGCACTTCCAGGTCGTTGGTCTCGCACTTCACCAGCCTGACCGGCTCGCCGGCCAGCATGCCGGTGAGTTCCGGCTCGGGGATCGGCGAGGGTGCGCAGGCGGCCATGGCGGCCAGCGGCGACAGGCCGATGGCGGTGGCGAAGGGGCAGGTCTCGCCGCGCGGCAGGTAGTAGTCGTTGAGGGCCTTGCCGAGATCGGAGAAGGGGAACACCGCGCCGGACATGGTGCGGCCGTCCCACATCATCTGCCGGTACATGCCCCAGTTCACGTCGCCGCGCACCGGGTGCTTGGTCACCACGGCGTGCCAGGTGCCGACGTAGCGGCCGCCGTCGCCGTCGTGCACCAGCGGCACGGGCAGCCTGCACAGGTCGACGTCGGCGCCCTTCAGGATGTTCTCCTTGCAGGGCGCGTCTTTCTTGTCGACCAGCACCGGCGCAACCGGCTCGCCGTTGGTGCGCTTGACGTATTCCCTGCCGATCTCCGGCAGGCTGGCGGCCGGATCCATGCCCATCGAGATGGCCATGCGCCGGTAGGTCGACAGCGGCGCGCCGAAATAGGAGAAGCCGGGGTAGTCCTTGATCTTCTCCATGAAGGGCGCCGGCGCCGCCAGCTCGCAGGCGCGGCGCACGATCGCCCCGGCCTCGTTCTCCCAATCCACTTCCTGCTTGATGCGCACGGCATCGCCGCTGGCGATGCAGGCCTCGATGAACTCACGGTTGCTTCTGGGTGCAGCCACGTCTCGTCTCCTTAAATTTTTGAAAGGATCTTGTCCCACTTGCCCTGCGCCTTGAGGATCAGCTCGGCCACCTCGCGCACCGCGCCGTAGCCGCCGCGCGCCCGGGTGACATACACCGCCGCCTCGCGCACCTCGTCCACCGCGTCGGCCACCGCGACGGGGAAGCCGACGCGCTTCATCATCGACAGGTCGACCAGGTCGTCGCCGACGTAGGCCACCTGGGCGTCCGCGATGCCCATCTCCTTGATCATCACCTCGTAGGGCTCGGTCTTCTTCTTGATGCCCTCGTGGAAGTGCTTGATCTTCAGCTCCTCGGCGCGGTGGCGCACGGCGCCGGACTTCTTCGAGGTGATGATGGCGACGTCGACGCCGGTCATCTGCAGCGCGATCACGCCGAAGCCGTCCTTGATGTCGAAGTTGCGCTGCTCCAGGCCGTTGTCGTCGATGACGATGCGCCCGTCGGTCATGACGCCGTCGACGTCGAGGATGACCAGCTTGATGTCCTTGGCTTTTTCCATGTTTCCTTCCTTTACGGAAATGCTGACCTGTTCGTCATTCCGGCGAAAGCCGGAATCCAGAAGATTCAACGCGCTGGATCCCGGCTTCCGCCGGGATGACGAATTTGAATTACTTCAGTGCATCCTTAACCGATGCCGTACTCGGCCCAGCGCCCCTTCACCTTCTCCAGCGTCGCCTCGTCGAACTTCACCTCGACCGGCTTCTCCTTCCACTCGTAAGGGATGCAGGCGTCCATCAGGATGCGCGAGGTGGTGAGCTTGTCGGAGTTCGGGTCGAGCGCCGGGTCGAGCGGCGTCGAGCGGCCGCGCTTGATCAGCTCGGTGCCGCGCATCGGGTCGTAGCGGCAGGAGAGCGCCCAGATGACGCGCTGCAGGTCGTCGGCCTGGATGTCCTCGTCCACCGTGATGATGCCCTTCATGCCGTAGGAGCCGGTGTTGCTGGCCATCACCGCGTCGGCGACCTGGCGCGAATGGCCGGGATAGGCCTGCTTGACCGAGACCACCGTCCAGAAGCGGCCGGCCGACTCGGGCATCACGCACACCGACTGGATGCCGGGGATCTTCATCTTCTCCAGCTCGGTCCACAGCGTCGCCGTGCGCGTGAAGGCGAGCAGCATGTGCACGTCGGTGACCGGTCGGCCCTGGCCGGTGGCCCACAGGATCGGGTTGTTGCGGTGGAGGATCTGCTTCACTTCCAGGGCCGGCTTGCTGATCTGCTTGTACAGCTCGTCGGTGTAGTAGCCGGTGTACTCGGCGAAGGGGCCTTCGGGGCGGAAGTTCTGCGGATCGATCTCGCCCTCCAGCACGATCTCGGCGCCGGCCGGGATCGGCAGGCCGGTGAGCGGCGCCATCAGGTACTCGGCCTGCTGGCCGCGCACCGTGCCGGTGATGTCGAAGTCGCTGGCGCCCTTGTGCATCAGCGTGCCGGCCATGAACAGCAGCGGATCGCAGCCGATGACGGCGGCGGCCGGCATCTTCTTGCCCATCTTGGCGTACTTCTTCATGATGCGCTCGCCGCGCTTGCCCGGCAGGATCTGCACGCCGCAGGTCTTGTTGTCGAGCATCTGCATGCGGTAGGTGCCGAGGTTGGTCTCGCCCGTTTCCGGATCCTTCAGCACGACGAACACCGTGGTGCCGATGTAGCGCCCGCCGTCGAGCGGGAAGAACTTCGGCACCGGGAACATGTTGAGGTCGACCTTGTTCCCTTCGAGGATGTTCTCCAGCACCGGGCCGTCCTTGACCTCCTTCGCCTTGATCAGGCCCTCGGCGCTGATCGACTTCTTCATCCAGGCCTGCGCCGACTGGCAGATCGAGTAGTCGTGCGGCAGGCCGAGCATGATGGCCAGGCGCTTGGTGGTGGCGAAGGCGCCGGTGAACACCGGCGTGTTGTAGCCGGCGACGTTCTCGAAGAACAGCGCCGGGCCCTTCTTCTCCTCGGTCAGCTTGGAGATGTGGGAAATCTCCATGTTCCAGTCCACTTCGGCCTTGACGCGGTGCAGCTCGCCGGCGGCTTCGCACTGGTTGATGAAATACCTCAGGTCCATGTCTTGTCTTCTCCTTGGCTCAGTGATGTTCAGGGTGTTGCGCTTCGACGGATTCGATGACGCGGAGGCCGGCCGCTTCCAGCACGGCGACCACTTTTTTTACTGCTGCCGCATGGAAGCGGATGATGACCTTGCGCTCGTGCGGCTTGCCGTCGCCGCCGTTCTCGCTGCGCGCGATCGGGTAGATGGCCTGCACCTCGGCGCCGGCGCCCTCGACCAGATCGGCGATGCGGCCGATGGTGCCGGGCTTCAGTTCCATCGGGCCGAGGGTGATGCCGCTGCGCTTCTCCCAGGCGCCGAGGAAATGGGCGGCGAGCGAGAAGATTTCCTTCGAGGAGATGACGCCGACCACCTGGCCGCCGTCCATCACCGGAAACTGGCCGACGCCGAGCTCCTGGCCGCGGCGCAGGCATTCCTCCATGGTGTCGGTGGCGGCGAGGGTGGCCGGGTTGCGCACCATGATGTCCTTCACCTTGAGGCGGTTGGCGAAGAAGCTGTACTCGTCGGCGCTCTGCGTGCGGGCGACGAAATGCGCCGCGCGCAGGCAGTGCTGGCGCGTCACCATGCCGCGCAGGCGGCCGTTCTCGACCACCGGCAGGGCCTGCAGGTTGTGCTCGGTGAGAATGCGCTTGGCCTCGGCGAGCAGGGTGTCGCCGTCGACCAGCGTCGGGTTGTGCTGCATCCAGTTGCGTACGATCATCAGGACACCTTTTTGCCAGTGAGCAGGCTGGAGAGAATGAAGTCCATCGCCGAGGTGGCCTTGCCGGCGACGGCGGCCTCCTTCTCGCGCTTCTCGTTCCAGACGGTTTCCGGCCGCGCCTGCAGGATGAAGATGTTGCCGCCGGCGGGCAGATCCTTGTCCACCGCCCATTCGATGTCCATCTGGCGGCCGTAGTGGCGTTCTATGGCCTTGCCCATGCGCGCCAGCTCGACGATTTCGTCGTCGATGATGGACTGTACGGTCTGGCGCTCGAAGGGCGTTTCGGTCTTCACCGACTTCTGCGTCTTGAAGTCGACCGTGTAAGTGACCTCCTTGCTGCAGATGGTGCGCTCGAGGATGTCGAGGGTGATCTTGTTCACGACGAAGTGGTCGGGCGTCACCTCGCCGGAGACGACCGATTCGCCGAAGCCGAAGTTGGAATCGATGGCGATCACCGAGCGGTCGCCGTTGGCCGGGTTGCAGGTGAACATCACGCCGGCGGTGTAGGAATTCGCCATCTTCTGGAAGCCGACGGAGAGCGCCACGTCCTCGTGCGGGAAACCCATGCGGATGCGGTAGGAGATGGCGCGCGCGGTGAACAGGCTGGAGATGCAGCGGCGGGCGTGGTGCAGCACGTCGTCCACGCCGCGCACCCACAGATAGGTGTCCTGCTGGCCGGCGAAGCTGGCGCCGGGCAGGTCCTCGGCAGTGGCGCTGGAGCGCACCGCCACCGGCACCGCCGGCACCATGCAGCGCACGGAGAGCTTGCGGTAGTACTCGGCGATGGCGTCCTCCAGCTCCCAGGCGAAGGGATGCTGCTCGATCATCTCGCGGATCGCCTTGCTGACCGCTTCGAGCTGCTCCAGATCGTCGTGGTCGCAGCCTGCGAGCATGCCGGGGATCTCCCCGCCCACCCCGGCGTCGCGCATGAAGCGCGCGTAGCCGTGGGTGGTCAGGGCGAAGCCCGGCGGCACGCGCACGCCGGCGTTGATCAGCTCGCCGAGGGAGGAGCACTTGCCGCCGACCAGCGCGACATCGCCCTTCCTGACTTCTTCGAACCAGCACAGCTCCGGGGCCGCGGACGACCCGGCCCCGGCAGCCGTGTTAAGGTTTGTTGCCATTGTTGCGCTTGCTCCTGTCGTTTCAGCGTGCCACCGTGATGGCGCCGCTCGATCCATCGACGCGGATCATCATGCCCGTCTGGATGATCTTGGTCGCATGGCCGGTGCCGACCACCGCCGGCATGCCGTACTCGCGGCAGACGATCGCCGCGTGACTCATGACGCCGCCGACATCCGTGACGCAGGCCTTGATCTTGGCGAAGGCCGGCGCCCAGGACGGCGAGGTGGTGGGGGCGACGAGGATCTCGCCTTCCTGCAGCTGGCGGATGTCCTCCACCGTGCGGCAGACGCGCGCCTTGCCCTCGACGATGCCGGGGCTGCCGGCGAAGCCCTTGAACTCCTTGACGGTGGTGAGGTCCTTGACCTCGGACACCTTGGCCCAGTCGGCAAGCGAGCTGTTGGTCACGCCCCACAGCACGATGGTGAAGGGCTCCTGGATCACCTCCGGCGCGGTGCCGATGGCGGGCGGCGCGTTCCACTCCTTGAACTTCGCCATGACGCCCTTGCGCCACTCGACTTCCTTCGGCCAGGTCTGCGTGCCGCGCGGCGTGACGCCGGTGGCCCAGGCGGTGACGACGTCCCACAGCGCCTGCTTGATCTCGTCGCGGCGCAGCAGCCAGACGTCCTCGACGTCCTTGATGATGCCGTGCTCGACGAGGATGGCGGCGACTTCGCGCATCTTGTTCCAGAACACCGAGTGGAACCAGTGCTCGACGTAGAACAAGTGGTTCTCGACGTAGGGGAACACCGTCTTGGCGCAGCCGAGCAGCTCGTCGAACTGCTTGCGGTCCTCCTCCTTCTCGATCAGGCCGCGGTACTCGGCGATGATGCGGTCGCGCTCGGCGCGCACCTGCTCGGTCGGGCGCTCGATGTTGATGCCCTGCTTGACCTTGCCGATGTAGGTCTGGATGCCGTTCAGCGGGATGTTCATGGCATCGTTCCAGGAGCGGTCGTGGTGGAACCAGCCGGTGCCGGTGGACACCTGGAACCAGGGCTCGCGCGACAGGTTGAGCGAGGTCAGCCACTCGACGCCCTTCGGCAGTTTCTTCAGCGCCGCCTCGACCTCGGTCCATTCCTGGCTGAAGCAGACGGCGTTGTCCACGCCCAGCTCGATGGCGCGCTTGGCGAGCTTCTTCAGCTCCTCGTCGGGCTGGTACATGATGACGTCGATGCCGGAGATCATCTGCGTCACGCGCTGCGCCGGGATGCTCGGGAACAGCTTCTGCACGAAGTCGAGGAAGAAGACGTAGGCGGCGTAGCCCAGGTTCAGGAACTCGAAGTGGTACTGCCAGCACTTGATGCCGAGGTTGATCAGGTCGTCGTAGTTCTTGATCAGGTGGTAGCCCTTGGATTCTCCGAGCGCGTCCGTGACTACGGAAATGTCCTCGAGGTCCGGCAGCGGCGAAATCTGCAGGTTCTCCAGCTCCTTGATGGTGGCCTCCATCTTGGTTTTCCACTTGGCTTCCAGCGCGTCCCAGTTCTTGTAGTAGTAACCGGCGCGCTCCATGAAGTTGGGCACGCGGCTGCCGATCTCGGCGCCATCCTTGACCGGCACCGGCGAGATGTAGACGTAGCCGTTGATCATGCGGTGGTCGACGCCGCGCACCGGCGGCACCATGAAGATGCGGTTGTTGTACTGCGACAGGGCGAGGAACCAGGCCTCGTCCCAGATGGTGTCGAAGGGATAGAGCGGCTCGGGATAGTGCAGGCCGTCGTAGAACCAGAACATCTCCTTCTCGTACTGGTTGCGCACCGGGTCGTCGGTGACGAACTGGTACTGATACGGATACATGCGCTCCCAGCCTTCGGTGCCGGGAATCGTCTGGGCCTTCACGTCATGCGGAACAGGAAACTTCATTTCGGCTACTCCTCCATGCGGTGATTGATCTGAGTATCTGTCACTTGGCCGGGCATGCTTTGTGCGCCGGTTTTGTGTGGAATGCCTATCGCAAGCCATGTGCCATCTGCACCGCAACATGCGACTGGACGAAACAGGAATAGGCGTTCTGCACTGAGGAAACAAAGGTTCGCCGTATCTCAACGACTGACTTTTTATTGCTGTGCAACATATTTTTGCGGCTATTTCCCTATCCAGGTGCTTGACGATTTGATCAAGCTAAATCGTAGAATGGAGTAGGATTTGATCATTTGATTGATCAGAGCCCATTATTCTTGGGGAAATGCCGGCAGCACGGGATTTTCGTGGCAGCGACACATCACCATTTGATAAAAATCCGTGTAGGCCAGGCGGAAGGAGGAAATTGGAATCATGCGCAAACTCACATCCGTCGCCAAGGCGGCCGACGACCTGCGCTCGCATGTGCACTTCGACGCCGAGACCGGCCAGATCTGGCTGCATGAGAACCGCATGCTGCTGGTGCATGCCGAGGCGCAAGCCCTGCTGCGCAAGGAACTCATCGACACCCTCGGCATGGAGCGGGCGCGCGGCCTGCTGACGCGCATGGGCTACGCCTCGGGCATGCGCGACGCCGAGCTGGCGCGCAAGCAGGCGCAGAGCGCCGACGACATGGAAGCCTTCATGACCGGACCCAAGCTGCACACGCTGGAGGGCATCGTGCGCGTGACGCCGATCCGCCTGGAGATGGACCGGCCGCGCGGCGCCTTCCACGGCGAGTTCCTCTGGGAGAACTCCTGGGAGGGCCAGTGGCACCGCCACTACTTCGGCATCCATCACGAGCCGGTGTGCTGGACGCAGATCGGCTATGCCTCGGGCTACACCTCCACCTTCATGGGCCGGCGCATCCTCTACAAGGAGGTGGAATGCGTCGGCGCCGGCGCCGCCAACTGCCGCATCGTCGGCAAGCCGATCGAGGAATGGGACGACGCCGAGGCCCAGATGCGCTACCTCAACCCGGAGTCGATCGCCGACCAGCTGCTCGAGCTGCAGACCCAGGTCACCCACCTGCGCTCCTCGATCGGCGAAAAGGAGACGCTGCCCGAGCATATGATCGGCGTCTCGCCCGGCTTCCGCTCCGCCTACGGCCTGCTCAAGCAGGCGGCCGACAGCCAGATCCCGGTGCTGCTGCTGGGCGAGACGGGCGTCGGCAAGGAAGTCTTCGCGCGCTGCCTGCACGAGATGAGTCCCCGCGCGGGCGCGGCCTTTGTCGCGGTGAACTGTGCGGCGATCCCCCAGGAGCTGGTCGAGTCGGAGCTGTTCGGCGTCGAGAAGGGCGCCTACACCGGCGCCCAGTCGGCGCGCCCCGGGCGCTTCGAGCGCGCCGACGGCGGCACCCTGATGCTCGACGAGGTGGGCGACCTGCCGCCCTCGGCGCAGGCCAAGCTGCTGCGCGTGCTGCAGGAGCGCGAAATCGAGCGCCTGGGCGACCAGAAGCCGCGCAAGGTGGACGTGCGCGTGGTGGCGGCCACCAATGCCGATCTCTCGCGCCTGGTCAAGGAGGGCAAGTTCCGGCTCGATCTCTACTACCGGCTGAATGCCTACCAGATCCACATCCCGCCGCTGCGCGAGCGCAAGGAAGACATCTCGCCGCTGTCCTGGGCCTTCCTGGAAAAATACGCGACCATCCACGGCAAGAAACTGCGCGGCTTCACGGACAAGGCGAAGCGCGCGCTGCTCTCCTACACCTGGCCGGGCAACATCCGCGAGCTGCAAAACGTCATAGAGCGCGCCGTCATCCTCGCCCCGCACGGCACCCGCGTCGAGGCCGAGCAACTGTTTCTCGCCGAGCGCGACGGCCAGCCGCAGGAACTGGGACTGGATGTTCACGGCACCCTGCACGCCCAGGGCTGGCCGCCGGGGGAAAAGCTGTGCGACTCGGTGCTCAACGGCGTGTTCACCCTGGACGAGGTGGAATCGATGCTGCTGGAAGCCGCCGTAACCAAGGCCAGGGGCAACCTCTCCTCGGCGGCGCGACTGCTCGGCATCACCCGCCCGCAGCTTGCCTACCGGCTGAAGCGCATGAAGGAAGCAGACAAGGCGGCGCTGCAGCAAAAGCCTGCGGAAAGCGGCGTCGCAGGCCTGTCATGAGCAAAGCCCTCCGCGAGCGCGTGCTCGCCTTCCTCGGCGAGCACCACGTGATGACGCTCGCCACCGTCGGTGCGGACGGCCCGTGGGCGGCGGCGGTGTTCTACGCCCACGACGATCTGCGGCTGTACTTCCTTTCCGTCCCCCGTTCGCGCCACGCCGAAAACCTCGCCGCGCAGCCGCAGGTGGCGGCGACCATCCAGCGCGACTACGACGACTGGCCCGGCATCCGCGGATTGCAGCTCGCCGGCCGCGCGCGGCCCGTCGCCCCGGCAGACGAGGCGCGCGTGCGCGCCCTCTACCAGAAGCGCTATCCCCTCGTCGGCGGCGGCGCCGGCGTCCCCCGCGCCATCCTCGAGGCGCTCGACCGGATCCGTTGGTATGAATTCGCTCCGGAGGACATTTATCTCATTGATAACACGCGGGGCTTCGCCCACCGGGAAAAGATGTCCTGCAGGGCGCAGGCGTCTGAATCATAAGCTGCCGGCGACTCAAGCCGATGTTCTTTTGATAAGAGGCCCGACTCAACCGCCATGCACGACGATTTATAATTAAACAAAAGGCCGGGATGCGAAAGACATCACCGGCACAGCAGTAAAAAACATACAGGAGGTCAGATGCCTGTAGAAGTTCCGGGGTGGTCTTCGCCGACCACGCCGCGGCTCGCCATCGATGGCAACAGCGGGAGCGGTATCGCCTTGGCAGGCGAGAAGGACTGGTGGGCGGTCAACCTCATCGCGGGCACGACCTACCGCTTTGTCCTGAACCGGACGGGCGCTCCATCCCTGGATTCCTTCCTGCGCCTGATGGACGCCGACAGCATGCAGGTCGCCGCCGACAACGACAGCGGCGGCAACCGCAACGCACTGATCACCTACACCGCGCACGCCTCGGGCACCTACTATCTGGCCGCCAGCGGCTATAACAATTCGGCCGGAGCCTACAACATTGCCGCGTCGGTCACCACACTGCGCGACACCCAGGCGCCGAAGCTGTCGGAGCGCACGCCGTCCAACGAGTCGACCGGCGTACCCGTCGGCAGCGACATCGTGCTCACCTTCAACGAGGCGGTGCGCGCCGGCAGCGGCAACATCGCCCTGGCCGACCTGACGGCCAACCGCACCGTCTTCATCGACGTCACCGACGCCAGCCAGGTCGGCTTCGCCGGCAGCGTGATGACCCTCAACCCCGCCGCCGACCTGGCCCCCGGCCACCGGTACCGCGTCACCCTCGGCGCCGGCGTCGTCGAGGACAGCGCGGGCAACGGCTTCGCCGGCCTCTCCGGCGGCGCCCTCGGCTTCACCACCGCCCCGCTCGACAGCACGGCGCCGCGTCTGGCGGGCCGCACGCCGTCGAACGAATCGACCGGCGTGCCCGTCGGCAGCGACATCGTGCTCACCTTCAACGAGGCGGTGCGCGCCGGCAGCGGCAACATCGCCCTGGCCGACCTGACGGCCAACCGCACCGTCTTCATCGACGTCACCGACGCCAGCCAGGTCGGCTTCGCCGGCAGCGTGATGACCCTCAACCCCGCCGCCGACCTGGCCCCCGGCCACCGGTACCGCGTCACCCTCGGCGCCGGCGTCGTCGAGGACAGCGCGGGCAACGGCTTCGCCGGCCTCACCGGCGGCACCCTCGGCTTCACCACCCGGCCCGCGGAAATTGTGCGGGGCAACGACACGCTGATCGGCGGCGCCGGCGCGGACACCCTCCGGGGCGGCGACTCCGCCGACACGCTGTACGGCAATGCCGGCAACGATTTCCTAGACGGCGGCAGCGGCAACGATGTCCTCCACGGCGGCGAAGGCAGCGACACGCTGGTCGGCGGCAGCGGCAGCGACACCCTGGCGGGCGGCAACGGCAGCGACCGGTTCAGGCTCTTCGCACCCGGGGACGGCGGCGACATCCTCCGTTATTTCCAGTCCGGCCGGGACAAGCTCCAGCTCGTCGGCGAGAACTTCGGCGATCTGCCGGCCGGCATGCTGAACGCCGGCCGGTTCATCGCCGATCCGGACCCCCAGCCCGTCAACGGAAACGCGGTGTTCCTCTATGACACCGCGACAGGGGTGCTGACCTATGACGGCGACGGAAATGCCTCCGCCGATCCCCTGGCGGAATTCCAGCTGGTTACGCTCATCGGCAACCGGACGCTGGCGGCTAGCGACATCGAAATCCTGCCGGCCTGAAATCGCCGTATTGCGGCAGCTGACCTTTGGCTACGGCCTGACGCCCGCTCGCGCGGGCACCGGCCTCCGCGACGATTCCATTTCTACAACTTCAGTCCGCGCGGCTTGCGGCCGGCGCGCCGGAACAGGCGGTCGAACACCGCGTTGGGCAGGAGTCTCATGGCGCGCGCGACGAGGGCCATCTGCCAGGGCACCACGGCATAGGAGCGGCCGGCGTCGATGACGCGGGCGATGCGCCGCGCCGCGACGTCGGCGGGCAGGATGAAGGGCATGCGGTAGGGATTCGCCGCCGTCATCGGCGTGGCGACATAGCCGGGGCAGACGGTGACGACTTTCACGCCGCTCGGCTTGAGCTCGATGCGCAGCGCCTCCAGGTAGGCGATGGCGGCGGCTTTCGAGGCGCTGTAGGCGCCGGCGCCGGGAATGCCGCGCACGCCGGCCACCGAGGCAATGCCGGCGAGCCGGCCGCGCCGGGCTGCGCGCATCGGCGCGACGAAGGGCTGGAAGGTGACGGCGAGTCCCACCACATTGGTCTGCATCAGGCGGCCGAACGCATCGATGTCCTCGGCATGCTCGGTGAGCGTGCCGACAGAGACGCCGGCATTGGCAATGACGATGTCGGGCAGGCCGAAGCGCGCCATGAAGTCGCGCGCCGACTGTTGCATCGCCCCGGCGTCGGCAACGTCGGCCCGGTAGAGGGCCGGCTCGCCCGGCAAGCGGCGGGCAAGCTCGGACAGCGCCCCGGCGCGGCGCGCCACCAGACCGAGCTGGGCGCCCTGCGCGGCATAGTGCGCGGCCAGCGCCGCGCCGATGCCGGAGGAGGCGCCGGTGATGAAGACGCGCAAGCGGAGGCTTACTTCTTCCTGGCCTGCCCGGCCTTCGGCTGGGCGCCCTTCGGCCGCTCCGCGCGGGCCTTGACGATCAGCTCGTCGAGGACCTGCATCAATCCCTCCGGGCTGCCGGTCAGGGAAACGGAGGTGAGGTACTTGCCGTCGACCACCAGGGAAGGCACGCCGCTGATGTCATACGCCTGGGTGAGCTGGACGGCGCGCTTGGTCCGGCTCTGCACGTTGAACGATTTCCAGGCCTCGGCGAATTTGGCCCGGTCGACGCCCTTCTTCGCCATCCATTCGAGCTGGATTTTTTCGTCGTTGAAATTGACCCGGTCGATGTGGATGGCGTCGAACACATCGCCGTGCAGCTTCTCGATCTGGCCAAGGGATTCCAGCGTATAGAAGGTGCGGGCGTTGGGCAGCCAGCGCTCGGTGGGAATGGCCGGGATGCGGCGGAACTCGACGTCCTTCGGCAGCCTGGCCGCCCACTTCTTGAGGAAGGGCTCAAGGTCGAAGCAGTGCGGGCAGCCGTACCAGAAAAACTCGATCACCTCGATCCGGTTTCCGGTCTCGACCGGCTGCGGGCTGGCCAGCGGCTTGTAGTCGCGTCCGGCCGCAATCTCGGCCGAGGCAGTGCCGGCGACCAGCGCCAGGGAAACGCCGAGCAGGCCCAGCCAATTTTTCAAGTTCATGATTTCTCCAGTGAAGTTAATGGGCGGCGTCCTTGGTGTCCTTGCCGTCCTTCACTCTGACCACGCCAGCCTCGATTCCGTTCTGTGCCAGCAGGGTGCGCGTCCTGGCCATCTCGTCCGGATTGGCGAAGGGGCCGATGCGCACCCGGTGCATGCTGCCTTTTTCGGGCACGGTCACCTGCAGCACGCTCGCCTCCACCCCCATCAGCGCCAGGCGCGCCTTGAGGTTGTCTGCATCGGCCGGCTTCTGGAAGGCGCCGGCCTGGAGGAATAGCGCCTCGGCAGGCACAGCCGGCTTCTCTGCGGCCGCCTTGGCCGGCGGCTGCGGCACGGGTTCCTCGGAACCGGGAAGAATCTTGTAGAACTCGAAACGCGGCTTTTCCTGCACCTTGTCGCCCGGCTTGCCCGGCAGGGGCAGCGGTGCGGCGGCCTGCGGCGCGGCTTCGCCCTTCGTCTCGGCAGGCTTCTCGGCCGCCGCAGGCTTCCCCCCCTTGGTCTGGAAGGGCAGCGGCGTCTTGTTGAGATACCAGACGACGCCGGCGGCAATCACCACGCCGACGATCAGGCCGACGAACATGCCTAGAATCGTGCCGCCGGCCTGCCTGCCAGGCCGGGCCAGGTCGTGCCGCGGCTCACGGCGCTCCCCTCGCCCGCTTGCGGGAGAGGGGTTGGGGAAAAGGGTATAGGGCGTGCGCATATTCGGCTTCCTCTGTTACATCGACTCCGGCGCGCCGACGCCGATGATCCTGAGGCCATTGGCCAGCACCTGACGCACCGCCAGGGCGAGCGCCAGTCGCGCATCGCGCTGCGCCGCATCCTCGACGAGAAAGCGCTCGGCATTGTAGTAACTGTGGAATTCGCCGGCCAGATCCTTCAGGTAGAAGGCGATGGCATGGGGCGCGTAGTCGCGCGCGGCGTTGTCCACCACTTCGGGAAATTCCGCCAGCCGCGTGCACAGCGCCAGCTCGCGCTCGCTGCCGAGCGGAGCAAGATCGGCGCCGGCCAGGCCGGCCGCCTCGCCGCCCCACTGCGCCAGAACGGAGCAAACACGGGCATGGGCATACTGGATGTAGTACACCGGGTTCTCGTTGGTCTGCGACTTGGCCAGATCGAGGTCGAAGTCGAGATGCTGGTCGGATTTGCGCAGCACGTAGAAGAAGCGGCAGGCGTCGTTGCCGACCTCGCTGCGCAGCTCGCGCAGGGTGACGAATTCGCCCGAGCGGGTGCTCATCGAGGTCTTCTGGCCGTCGCGGTAGAGCACGGCGAACTGCACCAGCGCCACTTCCAGCCGGTTCTCGTCGAGGCCGAGCGCACGGATGGCGCCCTTGACGCGCGGGATGTAGCCGTGGTGGTCGGCGCCCCAGATGTCGATGATCTTCGCGAAGCCGCGCTCGTACTTGTTGAGGTGGTAGGCGATGTCGGAGGCGAAGTAGGTGTACAGGCCGTTCTCGCGCTGCACGACGCGATCCTTCTCGTCGCCGAAGGCGGTCGAGCGGAACCACCTGGCGCCGTCCTGCTCGTAGATATGGCCGTGCTTCTCCAGCAGGGACACGGCCCGCTCCACCAGGCCGGTGTCGAAGAGGGATTTTTCCGAGAACCAGTGGTCGAAATGCACGCCGAATTCGGCCAGGTCCTCGCGCGCATCGCCGAGCTGCTCGGTCAGGGCGAAGCCGTGCACGTAGGCGTAGTCGTCGCCCAGCAGGCGCTTGGCATTGGCGATCAGCGCGTCGAGGTGTCCCTCGGCGTCCGCCGCCGCGTCCGGTGCGCCGTCGAGCACATGGGCGGCATCGCGCCGGTAGCGCGCGCCGTGCGCCTTGTGAATGGCGGCGGCCATGTCGCGCACGTAGCCGCCCTGGTAGGCGTTCTTCGGGAACGGAATGGTCGCGCCGTGCAGCTCCAGATAGCGCAGCCAGGTCGACAGCGCCAGGATGTCCATCTGGCGGCCGGCATCGTTCACGTAGAACTCGCGCGTCACCCGGTAGCCGGCGAAGTCGAGCAGGTTGGCGAGGCTCGCCCCGTAGGCGGCGCCGCGGCCGTGGCCGACATGCAGGGGCCCCGTCGGGTTGGCCGAGACGAACTCGACCTGCACCTTCTGCCCGCCGCCCAGCGTGCTGCGGCCGAAATCGGCGCCCTGCGCCAGCACCGCGCGCAGCGCCTGCAGCTTGGCCGCCGGCGCCAGCGTGAAGTTGATGAAGCCGGCGCCGGCGACTTCGGCCTTGGCGACGAGCGGCGAGCGCGGCAGCTCGGCGAGCAGCCGGCCGGCGATGTCGCGCGGGTTGAGTTTGAGCGGCTTGGCCAACTGCAGGGCGAGGTTGGTCGCAAAGTCGCCGTGTGCAGCCTGCTTGGGGCGATCGAGCAGGATGACGGCGTCGCGGCTGTCCGGCGCCACGCTGTCCAGCGCCGCGCGCAACAGGGCCGTCAGTTCGGATCGGATGTCTGCTGCCATGTGGGATTCCATGAAAGGACGAATTATACCCGGCGCAGACCGGCAAGCTGCTCGGCTGGCCGTCAAATGCAGTTAAAATCAACGCTTTCCCCATCACAAGACCGGCTTGCGCTTCTTCCGCCTCCTGAAAATCGTCTGGATCGGCATCCGCTACGGCCTCGACCAGCTGATCCTCGACCAGCCGCGCACCGAGCGCCTGGCGCATGCGGCGCGCTGTTTCTTTTTCTGGCGCGACCTGGCGGCGCCGCGTGCCCTGCGGCTGCGCCTGGCGCTGGAAGCGCTGGGGCCGATCTTCGTCAAGTTCGGCCAGGTGCTGTCGACGCGGCGCGACCTGCTGCCGGCGGACCTCGCCGAGGAACTGGCGAAGCTGCAGGATCAGGTGCCGCCCTTCCCCTCGGCGCAGGCGGCGGCCGAGCTGGAGCGCGCCCTCGGCAGGCCGGTCGATGAGGTGTTCGCCACGTTCTCGGCCGAGCCGGAAGCGAGCGCCTCGGTGGCGCAGGTGCATTTCGCCACCCTGCCGGACGGCCGCGAGGTCGCCGTGAAAATCCTGCGGCCGGGCATCGGCCGCATCATCGCCCATGACGTCGCGCTGATGGAGGCCGGCGCCGGGCTGATCGAGGCGGTCTGGCCGGACGGACGCCGGCTGAAGCCGCGCGAAGTGGTGGCGGAGTTCGCCAAGCACCTGGAGGACGAGCTGGACCTGATGCGCGAGGCGGCCAACTGCGCCCAGCTGCGGCGCAACTTCCTGCACTCGCCGCTGCTCGCCGTGCCGGAGGTGCACTGGGACTGGTGCTCGGCACAGGTGATGGTGATGGAGCGCATGCACGGCATCCCGATCGGCCAGACCGAGGCGCTGCGCGCCGGCGGCGTCAATCTCAAGGCACTCTCGCGCGCCGGCGTCGAGCTGTTCTTCACCCAGGTCTTCCGCGACGGCTTCTTTCACGCCGACATGCATCCGGGCAACATCCTGGTGACGCCCGGCGGGCAGTACGTTGCCCTCGACTTCGGCATCATGGGCACGCTCACCGAAGTCGACCAGAACTACCTGGCGCAGAATTTCCTCGGCTTCTTCCGCCGCGACTACAAGGCAGTGGCGCAGGCGCACATCGACGCCGGCTGGGTGCCGGCCGACACCCGCCTCGACGAGTTCGAGGCCGGCATCCGCGCCGTCTGCGAGCCGGTGTTCGACCGGCCGCTGAAGGACATCTCCTTCGGCAAGACGCTGCTGCGCCTGTTCCAGACCGGGCGGCGCTTCAACGTCGAGATCCAGCCGCAGCTGGTGCTGCTGCAGAAGACCCTGCTCAACATCGAGGGCCTCGGCCGCCAGCTCGACCCGGAGCTGGACCTGTGGACCACGGCGAAACCCTTCCTCGAACGCTGGATGCTGGAGCGCGTCGGCCTGAAGGGGCTCATGAACAACCTGAAGCGCGAGGCGCCGCAATGGGCGGCACTGCTGCCGCAACTGCCGCGCCTGCTGCACCAAGCGCTCGACCGCAGGCCGCTGGCCGAACTGCGCGCGGAAGCGGCACGGCTGCAGACGGAGGAGCGGCGGCAGATCTTCTGGATGAAGGTGGTGGCAGGACTGCTGGCGGCGATCCTTGCCGTGCAATTGCTCGGGCTGGCAAATTGACGCGGCTTCCCAGATAGTAACAAATAAGTTACCATTGATCATGCTTGAACTGGTCGAACTGCTGCGCGAGGACGGAAGCAGCCCTTACGCAGAATGGTTCGTACGACTCGATCCTCAAGCCGCCGCGAAGGTCACCACGGCCAAGCTTCGCATGTCGATGGGAAATCTTTCCGGCGTGAAGTGGTTCCGCGGTATTGGCGAGTGCCGCATCGACTGGGGGCCGGACTACCGCATCGACCTCGCACGCGACGGAGAGAGAGTCATCCTCCTGCTGGGCGGTGGCACGAAAAAGGGGCAACAAAAGGACATCGATAAAGCCATCGACCTGTGGCAGGAGTACCGGCTCCACAGGGCGCAGGCCGAAAAACGGAGGTGAGCATGGCACTCACGCGCGACTTCAAGGAAACGATACAGGCAAGAGCGAGAAACGACCCTGCCTTTGCCCAGGCGCTGCTGGACGAAGCGGTGACGCTGTTCCTTCATGGCGAGCCGGAAACCGCCAAGCTGATCTTGCGCGACCTGGTCAACGCGACCATCGGATTCGAGCAGCTGGCGGAACAAATCCACAAGCCCAGCAAGAGCGTACATCGTATGCTTTCGCAATCGGGAAATCCGACCATGGCGAACCTCGCCGCAATCCTGCAGGCCATCCAGCGCACGCTGCACGTAGAGCTGCGCACCGTGACCACCCCGGCATAGCTCCCGAGAATACCATGCTGCTCACTTTCGTCATCCTCTACCTGCTGGTGTCGATCGGCATCGGCCTCGTCGCCGCGACGCGGGTGAAGAACACCAAGGACTTCGCCGTCGCCGGCCGCCACCTGCCGCTGCCGGTGGTCACCGCCACGGTGTTCGCCACCTGGTTCGGCGCCGAAGCCGTGTTCGGCGTCTCGGCGACCTTCGTCAAGGACGGCCTGCGCGGCGTGGTGGCCGACCCCTTCGGCTCCTCGCTGTGCCTCATCATCGCCGGCTTCTTCTTCGCCACCCAGCTCTACAAGCTGAACATCATCACCATCGGCGACTACTACCGCATGCGCTACAACCGCACGGTGGAGGTCATCACCACGCTGTGCATCGTCGCCTCCTACCTCGGCTGGGTGTCGGCGCAGATCAAGGCGCTCGGCCTGATCTTCAGCATGATCACCGACGGCGCGGTGAGCCCCGAGGCCGGCATGGTCATCGGCGCGGCCATCGTGCTCACCTACACCACCTTCGGCGGCATGTTCTCGGTGGCGGTGCTCGACTTCGTGCAGATGGGCGTGATCATGGGCGGCATGCTCTACATCGGCTACGTGGTGTCGGGCATGACCGGCGGCGTCGCCCCGGTGATCGCCCACGCCAGCGCCGCCGGCAAGCTCGACTTCTTCCCGCCGCCGGACGCGGCGATGTGGCTGACCTTCATCGGCGCCTGGGTGACCATGATGCTCGGCTCGATCCCGCAGCAGGACGTGTTCCAGCGCATCACCTCGGCGAAGAGCGCGAAGATCGCCGTCGGCGGCTCGATCCTCGGCGGCTCGACCTATTTCGTGTTCACCTTCGTGCCGATGTTCATCGCCTACTCGGCGACGCTGATCGACCCGACGGTGTTCAACGAGCTGCTGGAAAAGGACTCGCAGCTGATCCTGCCGACCCTGGTGCTGACCCACATGCCGGTGCTGGCCCAGGTGGTGTTCTTCGGCGCGGTGCTCTCGGCCATCATGAGCTGCTCCTCGGCGACGCTGCTGGCGCCCTCGGTGACCTTCGCCGAGAACGTCGTGAAGGGCTTCTTCCCGCGCATGGGCGACCACCATTTCCTCTGGCTGATGCGCGCCACCATCGTCTGCTTCGCCGGCGTGGTGCTGGCCTTCGCGCTCAATTCGGAATCCTCGATCTTCAAGATGGTCGAGAACGCCTACAAGGTGACGCTCGCCGGCGCCTTCGTGCCCCTCTTCTTCGGCGCCTTCTGGAAGCGCGCGACGACGCAGGGCGCGCTGTTCTCGACCATCGCCGGGCTGGCGAGCTGGCTGATCATCGAGTTCACCATCGGCGCGGAGAGCCTGGTGCCGCCGCAGCTGATCGGCCTCCTCGTCTCGGCCGCCGGCATGATTCTCGGCTCGCTCGCCCCGCAGTGGGTCGGCCGGCCGTCGCACGCCGCCGCCATCCACGGCCACCACGCCGCGGCGCAGACGCACCACGTGGCGCACGACGGCGAGCAGCGGCATCCGCACTGAGCCCGCCGCATGCCGGCAGCCATCGCTTTGCGCCGCTTCAAGGTCGCGGCCTTCGCGCTGCTCGGCCTCGACCTTATCCTCTACGTTCTGCATGGGCGCGCCAGCGAGATCGCCGACACGGCGGCCTGGCTGGCGCTGCTGGCGCTGTTCGAGCTCGAAACGGCGCACGGCGCGCGCCTCGCCGCGCGCACGCGGCGCCTCGTCCGCGGCCTGCGCTTTCTGGCTTCGGCCGGCGTGCTGGCGGCCGCCGCAAGCTACCTGATCGAGGAGGAATGGCTCGATGCGGCCAACGCCTGGCTGTGGCTGGCGGTGGTGATCCTGCTCGAAATCGAGGTGCGCCATTCGGAAGCCGTGGCGCAGCGGCGCGAAGCCTTCCTCATCGCCGCAGTGCTGCTCTACAGCGCGCTCTTGCTGCTGGTGCCGGTGTGGCTGTGGCAGGGCGAATGGCTGGACGCCTGGGACGCGGCGCTGTGGCTGGCGGCCTTCTTCGCCATCGAGCTGAATGTGCTGGGGTATGCTGCGCGATCATGACCCGCCGCCAGGACAGCCCCCTCGCGCTCTACCTCGCCGTCGCCTACGCGCTGCTGGTGGCCTATGCCAGCCTGCACCCGCTCGCCGGCTGGCAGGACAACGGCGCGCCGGTGTTCGATTTCCTCGCGGCGGGGTGGCCGCGCTATTACACCGGCTTCGACATCGCCGCCAACATCCTCGCCTATGCGCCGCTCGGCTTCCTGCTGGTGCCGGCGTTGCAGCCGCGCCTGGGCCTCGCCGCGGCGGCCCTGCTGGCGGCGCTGGCCGGCGGCGGGCTCAGCCTGGCGCTGGAAACCCTGCAGCATTTCCTGCCCAGCCGGGTGCCCTCGAACATCGACCTCGCCTGCAACACCCTCGGCGCCATGATCGGCGCGGCGGCCGGCATGAACTGGGGCGCGGCACTGGCCGACGGCGGCGGCCTGCACCGCCTGCGCACGCGGCTGATCGTGGCAGGCCGCGCCGCGGATTTCGGCCTGGTGCTGCTCGGCCTGTGGCTGCTCGCCCAGCTCAACCCGGAGCTGCTGCTGTTCGGCACCGGCGACCTGCGCGCGCTGCTGGAACTGCCCGCCCTGCCCTATACGGCGCAGCGCTTTGCCGTCATCGAGGCCGGCATCGCCGCCGCCGGCATGCTGGTGACGGGCCTCGTCGTCTGGTCGCTGTTGCGCCGCCCCGGCCGCGGCCTGCTGCTGGCGCTGCTCACCGCGCCGCTGGCGGTGAAGGCCTTCGCCAGCGCCGTGCTGGTGAATGGCGCGCAATTCGCGCACTGGATCACGCCGGGCAACCTGGCCGGCCTGGCGGCCGGCACGCTCCTGCTGCTGGCCGCCACCTGGCTGCCGCCGCTGGCGCAGCGCATCCTGGCCGCACTGGCCCTGCTGTTCGCCACGGCATTGGTGAACCTGGCGCCGGAGAATCCCTACCTCACCGCCTCGCTCGCCGTCTGGCAGCAAGGCCACTTCCTCAACTTCAACGGGCTGACCAAGCTGGTTTCCAGCCTGTGGCCCTTCGCCGCGCTGCCCTGTTTGATGCTGCCGCGGCCCAAGAACTCCTAAGGGAGCACACCGATGAGCGATCCGCTGATTGAACTGCGCGACACCCTGCGCGCCTTCGCCGGCGAGCGCGAATGGCAGCGCTACCACACGCCGAAGAACCTGGCCATGGCGCTGATCGTGGAAGCGGCCGAGCTGGCCGAGCACTTCCAGTGGCTCACCGCCGAGGAAAGTCAGTCGCTGCAGCACGGCAAGCGCGAGAAGCTCCGCGAGGAGCTGGCCGACGTGCTGATCTATCTGGTCGAACTGGCCGACACGCTGGGCGTAGACCTCGCCGCCGCGGCGCGCGACAAGATCGCGAAGAACGCGCTGAAATACCCGGTGGAAAAGGCGCGCGGCAACGCGAAGAAGTACGACGAGCTATGACCAAAGGAAATCCCGAGGGATAATCGGGCCTTCCCCTGGAGAGCGCAATGGGCCATTTCAAATATCACGTCTTCTTCTGCTGCAACCAGCGCGAGCCGGGCGCCGCCTGCTGCAACAACCACGGCGCCAGCGAAATGAAGGACTACGCCAAGGACCGCATCAATGCGCTCGGCCTGAAGGGCAAGGGCAAGGTGCGCATCAACTCGGCCGGCTGCCTCGACCGCTGCGACGAGGGGCCGGTGCTGGTGGTGTACCCCGAGGGCACCTGGTACACCTATGTCGACAAGACGGACATCGACGAAATCGTCGAGGAGCACCTGGTCAACGGCCGCGTCGTCGACCGCCTGAAAATATGACGCGCGAGCACGTGCTCGTCCCTGGCCCGGCCGGCGCCATCGAGACCCTGGTCGACGCGCCGGCGCTGACGCCGAAGGCCGTCGCGCTCGTCTGCCACCCGCACCCGCTCTTCGGCGGCACCGCCGAAAACAAGGTGGTGCAGACGCTGGCGAAGGCGCTGCGCGAGCTGGGCTACGCGGCGCTGCGGCCGAACTTCCGCGGCGTCGGACAGAGCTCCGGCAGCCACGACGAGGGCGAGGGCGAGACCGAGGACATGCTGGCCGTGCTCGACTGGGCGCGCGGCCGCTTCGGCGACCTCCCCGTCGCGCTGGCCGGTTTCTCCTTCGGCGCCTACGTGCAAACGAGGGTGGCGGCGCGCCTGGCCGCGGCGGGCCGCCCGGCGCAGCGCCTGGTGCTGGTGGGCACCGCCGCCGGCTTCGTCACCGGCGCGCGTCATTACGAGACCGTGGCCGTGCCGGCCGACACCATCGTCATCCACGGCGACCGCGACGAGACCGTGCCGCTCGCCAACGTGCTGGCCTGGGCCGAGCCGCTCGATCTGATCGTCAGCGTCGTGCCCGGCGCCGACCATTTCTTCCACCGCAAGCTGCATCTCATCCGGCGCATCGTCGAATCGCAGTGGAACCCCTGAGCGTACAAGGGCTGCGCAAGTCGTACGGCGACACCGCCGTGCTGGCGGGACTGACTTTTTCCCTGCGCCCGGGCGAATGCTACGGCCTGCTCGGCCCCAACGGCGCCGGCAAAACCACCACGCTGCGCTGCGCCCTCGGCCTCACCGCCCCGGACGCCGGCACCATCCGCCTCGCCGGCCTGCCCGTGCCCGAGCGCGCGCGCGAAGCTCGGCTGCGCGTCGGCATCGTGCCGCAGATGGACAACCTCGATCCGGACTTCACTGCGGCGGAAAACCTGCTGGTGTACGGCCGCTACTTCGGCATGAAGGAACGCGAGGTGCGCAGCCGCATCCCGCGCCTGCTGGAGTTCGCCGGGCTGGCCGGCCGCGCCGACGCCAAGATCAACACCCTCTCCGGCGGCATGAAGCGGCGCCTGACGCTGGCGCGGGCGCTGGTGAACGACCCGGACGTGCTGTTCCTCGACGAGCCGACCACCGGCCTCGATCCGCAGGCGCGCCACCTGATCTGGGAGCGCCTGAAGCAACTCCTGCAACAGGGCAAGACGGTGCTGCTGACGACGCATTTCATGGACGAGGCCGAGCGCCTCTGCCACCGCCTCGCCATCATGGACCGCGGCCGCTTCATCGCCGAGGGCTCGCCGCGCGAAGTGATCGCCGCGCACATCGAGCCGGAAGTGGTGGAGGTCTACGGCGAGCCGGGCGAATCGAGCGCCGCCGACTGGGCGCGCGACGAGGCGGCGCAGTTCGCCACGCGCGTCGAAGTCACCGGCGAGACGGCCTTCTGCTACCTCACCGAATCGCGCCCCCTGCTGCGCCACCTCGCCGGCCGGCTGGGCCTGCGCTACCTGCACCGCCCGGCGAACCTGGAGGATGTGTTCCTCAAGCTGACGGGGAGGGATTTGCGTGATTGAGGGCCAGGGCTATTGTGGGAGCGGCGTCCACGCCGCGAAAGCCCATGGCAGGAGCCTGCGCAAGGACGAAGACCTGGTTCATCTTGCTCGCTATGTCGTCGCCAATCCCGTCCGGGCCGGTTTAGTCGAACGGCTGGGGGACTATCCGCTTTGGGATGCCCAATGGGTTTGAGGTTCTTTTTCGCGGCGTGGACGCCGCTCCTACATCAACCATGAATCACTTTCACCCGCCTTCCCTCAGCCTGCGCTTCATCCCGGTGTGGCAGCGCAACTTCCTCGTCTGGCGCAAGCTGGCGATCCCGTCGATCCTCGGCAATCTGGCCGATCCGATGATCTACATGCTCGGCCTCGGCTACGGCATCGGCACGCTGCTGCCGGAGGTGGGCGGCCTGCCCTACATCGCCTTTCTCGCCGCCGGCGCGGCCTGCTTCTCGACCCTGAACAGCGCCACCTTCGAGGCGCTCTACTCGGCCTTCTCGCGCATGCAGGTGCAGAAGACCTGGGAGGCCATCCTCAACGCGCCGGTGTCGCTCGACGACCTGCTGCTGGGCGAGCTGGTGTGGGCGGCCAGCAAGGCGGCGCTCTCCGGCGCGGCCATCGTGGCGGTGGCGGCGGCGCTGGGCCTGATCGTCTCGCCGCTGGCGCTGTGGACCCTGCCGGTGATCTTCCTCGCCGGGCTGGCCTTCGCCGCGCTCGGCCTGGTCGTGACGGCGCTGGCGCCGGGCTTCGATTTCTTCATGTACTACTTCACCCTGTTCATCACGCCGATGACCCTGCTCTCGGGCGTGTTCTTCCCGGTGGAGCAGCTGCCCGCCGCCTTCCAGGCGCTCTCCGCCGTGCTGCCGCTGTCGCACGCCGTCAGTCTGACGCGGCCGCTGTTCTCCGGCGAGGTGCCGAGCGGGATCGGCCTGCACCTCGCCGTGCTGGCCGGCACCGCCGTCGCCGCCTTCTGGCTGGCGCTCGCCCTGGCGCGGCGGCGGCTGCTGAAATAGTAGAATCCGCCTTCATGGAAGCCCTCCTCGTCATCACCACCCTGCCCGACGCGACTTCGGCGCACGCGCTCGCTGCGCAACTGGTCGAGCAGCGCCTGGCGGCCTGCGTGAACATCCTGGCGCCCTGCCAGTCGGTCTACCGCTGGGAGGGCAAGCTCGAAGACGCGGAAGAGGTGCCGCTGCTGATCAAAACCAGCGCCGCGCGCTATGCCGCGCTGGAGGAAGCCATCCGCGCCTGCCATCCCTACGAACTTCCCGAGATCGTGGCTGTCCGAATCGACAAGGGCTTGCCCGCCTATCTGGCCTGGGTGGCAGAAGAAACCGCCGCCCAATAACGTCTACTTGCTCAAATGACCCGCCGACTGCTCCTGCTGGTATTCCTCTGCCTGTCCTTCGGCGCCGGCGCCGCCGAGGAATTGCTCGAAGTCGACAAGGCTTTCCGGCTATCGGCCCGCAGCCTCGATGCAGAAACCCTGGAGATCCGCTACGACATTGCCAAGGGCTACTACCTGTACCGCGACAAGTTCCGCTTCGCGCTGGAACCTGCCGGAATCCGGGCCGGCGAGCCGCAGTTCCCCGCGGGAAAGATCAAGAAGGACGAGTTCTTCGGCGAGGTCGAGACCTACCGCAAGGAAGTGGTGATCCGTCTGCCCTTCGCGGCGCCCGAAGGCGCCGAGGCACTCACCCTGAAGGCCACATCGCAGGGCTGCGCCGACCTCGGCGTGTGCTATCCGCCCAACACCCAGACCCTGCAGCTGCCGCTCGCCGCCATGAGCCTGGCGCCGGCCGACGCCGACGCCGCCCCCGCAGCACCGCCTGAAGACGAATCCTCGCAGCTGGCCGGCCTGCTGAAGAACGCCGGCTTCTGGCTGATCCTCGGCACCTTCTTCGGCGCCGGCATCCTGCTGGCGCTGACCCCCTGCGTCTTCCCGATGTACCCGATCCTCTCCGGCATCATCGTCGGCCACGGCCACGGCATCAGCAAAGGCCGCGCCTTCGTCCTCTCGCTCGCCTATGTGCTCGGCATGGCGGCGGCCTATGCCGCCGCCGGCGTCGCCGCCGGCCTGTCCGGCTCGATGCTCTCGGCGGCGCTGCAGAATGCCTGGGTGCTGGGCGGCTTCGCCCTGGTGTTCGTCGCGCTGTCGCTGTCGATGTTCGGCTTCTATGAGCTGCAGCTGCCGGCCTTCCTGCAGAGCAAGCTGTCCGAGGAATCCAGCCACATCCGGGGCGGCTCGCTGCACGGCGTGGCGGCGATGGGCGCGCTCTCGGCACTGATCGTCGGCCCCTGCGTCGCGGCGCCGCTCGCCGGCGCACTGCTCTACATCGCGCAGACGCGCGACGCCCTGCTCGGCGGCGCGGCGCTGTTCGCCATGGCCCTGGGCAAGGGCGTGCCGCTGGTCATCGTCGGCGTGTCGACGCGCTCGCTGCTGCCGCATGCCGGACCGTGGATGGACTCGGTGAAGAAGTTTTTCGGCGTGCTGCTGCTGGGGCTGGCCATCTGGCTCGTCTCGCCGGTGCTGCCGGCCTGGGCGCACCTCGCCGCCTGGGGGACGCTGGCCATCGGCGCGGCGATGTTCCTGCGCGCCATCGACCCGCTGCCGCCGAACGCCCGCGGCTCGATGCGCTTCTGGAAGGGCATCGGCCTCACGCTGCTGCTCCTCGGCGCCGCCCTGGTCATCGGCGCGGTGGGCGGCAGCCGCGATCCGCTGCAGCCGCTCGGCTTCCTGCGCAGCGGCGCGGCGCCGGCCGAGCATGCGGCCTTCGAGCGCGTGAAGACCCTGGCCGAACTGGAGGCGCGCCTGGCGGCGGCCGACCGGCCGGTGATGCTGGATTTCTACGCCGACTGGTGCGTCTCCTGCAAGGAGATGGAGAAATACACCTTCTCCGATGCCCGCGTGGCGGCGAAGATGCGGCAGATGCTGCTGCTGCAGGTCGACGTCACCGCCAACGGCGACGAGGACAAGGCGCTCTTGAAGCGCTTCGGCCTGTTCGGTCCGCCCGGCATCATCTTCTTCGACCGCCAGGGGCGGGAGCGGCAAGGCCTGCGCGTGGTCGGCTACCAGCCCGCCGGGCAGTTCATAAAGATTCTGAATACGGCCCTCGGCGTTTGATGGGCCTCAAACACCGGGACCTTGTTCGCGGGTAGAATCCGCGTTTCCCGATATTTCCCCTGACCATGTTTTCCGGAATCGTCGCCGCCACCGGCAGGATCACTCATCTGCAGGCCCTGGAGAAGGGCCTGCGCCTGGCCGTCGAAGCGCCCGGCCTCGATCTCTCCGACGTCGCCGTCGGCGACTCGATCGCCCACGGCGGGGTCTGCCTGACCGTCGTCGAAAAGGCCGCCACGAGTTACAAGGTGGATGTCTCGCGCGAAACGCTGGACTGCACCGTCGGCCTCGACGCGCCGGGCGAAGTCAACCTGGAAAAAGCGCTGCGCCTGGCCGACCGCCTCGGCGGCCATCTGGTCACCGGCCACGTGGATGGCGTCGGCGAGGTGCTCAAGTTCGACCGCATCGGCGAGAGCCACGAGCTGGTCGTCCGCGCGCCGAAGCCGCTGGCGAAATACATCGCGCGCAAGGGCTCGATCACGGTCGACGGCGTCAGCCTGACGGTGAACCGTGTCACCGGGACTGACTTTTCCATCAACCTGATCCCGCACACCGTGGCGGTGACGACGCTCAAGCGCCTGCAGGCGGGCAGCAGGGTCAACCTCGAGATCGACCTCGTCGCCCGCTACATCGAGCGCATGCTGACGGCGGAGGCTGTATGACGGCGCTATCCCCGATTCAGGACATCGTTGCGGAAATCCGCGCCGGCCGCATGGTCGTGCTGGTCGACGAGGAGGACCGCGAGAACGAAGGCGACCTGGTGCTCGCTGCCGACTGCGTCACGCCGGAAGCCATCAACTTCATGGCCAAGCACGGCCGCGGCCTGATCTGCCTCACGCTGACCGAGGCGCGCTGCCGCCAGCTCAACCTGCCGCTGATGGTGCGCGACAACCGCTCGCCGCACGGCACCGCCTTCACGCTGTCGATCGAGGCGGCCGAGGGCGTCACCACCGGCATCTCGGCGCAGGACCGCTCGCGCACCGTGCAGTCGGCGGTGGCGAAGAACGCCAAGCCTTCCGACATCGTCCAGCCCGGCCACATCTTCCCGCTGATGGCGCAGAACGGCGGCGTGCTGGTGCGCGCCGGCCACACCGAGGCCGGCTGCGACCTGGCGCAGCTCGCCGGGCGCGAGCCGGCGGCGGTGATCTGCGAGATCCTCAAGGACGACGGCACCATGGCGCGATTGCCGGATCTGATCGGCTTCGCCAAGACCCATGGCCTGAAGATCGGCGCCATCGCCGACCTGATCCATTACCGCAACGAGACCGAGACCCTGGTCGAGCGCGTGGCGGAGAAGGACGTCTCCTGCGCCCATGGCGACTTCCATCTGGTCGGCTATCGCGACAAGGCCAGCGGCGACGTGCATCTGGCGCTGGTGCGCGGCCGCATCCGCGGCGAGGACGAGATCCTGGTGCGGGTGCACGAGCCGATCACCGTGCTCGACTTCCTCGACTGTCAGAGCGACCGGCACAGCTTCAGCGTGGACCGCGCCATGCGCACGATTGCCAAACACGGCAGCGGCGTCATCGTGCTGCTGCGCCGCGCCAGCTCGACGCCGGATCTGCTCGCCGCCCTGCAGGGCGAGAGCGATGCGGCGCGTCCCGCCGCCAAGTGGGACCCGCGCCTGTACGGCATCGGCGCGCAGATCCTGCGCGACCTCGGCGTGCGGCGCATGAAACTGCTCGCCAGCCCGCGCAAGATGCCAAGCATGGCCGGCTTCCAGCTGGAAATCACCGGCTACCTGACTCCCGACGAGGTGAAGGACTGACTTCATGGCCAGATACGACGACATCGAGGAATTCGAACCCGAGCTGAAAGGCGCCGGCCTGCGCATCGGCATCGCCATGAGCCGCTTCAACCTCGACATCAGCGAAGGCCTGCTCGGCGGCTGCACGGCGGAGCTCGCGCGCCTCGGCGTGCGCGGCGCCGACATGCGGATCGTCACCGCGCCGGGCGCGCTGGAACTGCCGCTGATCCTGCAGACCATGGCGCAGAGCGGGCGCTTCGACGCCCTGGTGGCGCTCGGCTGCGTCATCCGCGGCGAGACCTACCATTTCGAGATCGTCTCCAACGAGTCGGCGCGCGGCATCACCGACGTGCAGCTCGCCACCGGCGTGCCGATCGCCAACGGCGTGCTCACCACCGAGGACGACGACCAGGCGCTGGCGCGCATGGCGCAGAAAGGCATGGAGGCCGGCCAGGCCGCCGTCGAGATGGCGAACTTGCAAAAGTTCATACGAAAATGAAATCCCCGAGACGCCGCGCGCGCGAATTCGCGCTGCAAGGCCTCTACCAGTGGCAGCTCTCCGGCAACGAGGTGCCGGCGATCGTGGCGCATCTGACCGGGGCGGGCGGCTTCGAAAAAATGGATCGCGGCCTTTTCGACCAGCTGCTGCAGGGTACCATCGCCGAGGCGGCGCATCTGCAGGCGCAGATCGAGCCGCAGCTCGACCGGCCTTACGCCGAGCTCTCGCCGGTCGAGCGTGCCATTCTGCTGCTGGCCACCTTCGAGCTGAAGCGGCATCCGGAGGCGCCCTACAAGGTGGTCATCAACGAAGCCATCGAGCTGGCCAAGAGCTATGGCGGCACCGACGGCCACAAGTATGTCAACGGCGTGATGGACAAACTCGCCGTCCTGATGCGGCCCGACGAGGCGGCACAGGGCAATCGTCGCAGGAAGGCTACAAAGGAGGAGCCATGAGCAAGCAACCCTACGTTCGCGCCAACCCACAGACGGCGGAAGACAAGCACCCGAAGCACTACCTCGCCGACTGGTGGATCTATGCCGTGCTGGCCCTGTTCGTCGGCGGCCTGATCTTCATGACCTATGCGCTGACGCTGCGCGGCGACGTCATGAGCGAGTTCGGCAAGCCCGGCAGCAAGACCGCCCCGCCGCCGGCCGCCGCCCCTGCAGCGACCGCCCCGGCTGCACCCGCCCCCGCGAACGTTCCGACACCTGCAGAGAAACAATAAGCTTCCCGCCGGAGGCCCGGTGCCTTCCGAGTTCGAGCTGATCGCGCGCCACTTCACCCGGCCCGTTCGCCATACGGTGCTGGGCATCGGCGACGACGGTGCCGTCGTGCGCCCGGCCGCAGGCATGGACCTCGTCGTGTCGACCGACATGCTGGTGGCCGGCACGCACTTTCTGCCCGGGGCCGAGCCCGAGGCGCTGGGCTGGAAGTGCCTTGCCGTGAACCTCTCCGACCTTGCCGCCATGGGCGCCCGGCCGCGCTGGGCAGTCGTGGCCACCGCCCTGCCGGAAGCCGACGAGGCGTGGATCGCCGCCTTCGCGCGCGGCCTGTTCGCCGCCGCCGACGCCTTCGGGGTAGACGTGATCGGCGGCGACACCACGCGCGGGCCGCTCAACATCGCGCCCACAGTGTTCGGCGAAGTGCCGCGCGGGCAGGCGCTGACCCGTGCCGGCGCGCAGGCCGGCGACGACCTCTGGGTTTCCGGCGCGCCCGGCCTGGCCGCGCTGGGCCTGCAATGCCTTGGTGGAAAAGTCAGTCTGCGTGGCACGGCGGCGGCATCCTGCCTCGCCGCGCTGGAGCGCCCGCAGCCGCGCGTGGCGCTGGGCCTCGCCCTGCGCGGCATCGCCACGGCAGCCATCGACGTCTCGGACGGGCTGCTCGCCGATATCGGCCATATCCTGGAATCCTCCGGCTTGGCCGCCGACATCGAATACGCCCGCCTGCCGCGCGCAGCGCTGGAGGCCGGCGCCGACACGGCGCTGGCACAGGCCTGCCTGCTCGGTGGCGGCGACGATTACGAGCTGGCTTTCGGCGCCGCAGCTGAACGAAGACAGGACATCGAAGCGATTTCTGCGCGGCTGGGACTGCCGCTCGCCCGCATAGGCAGCCTGCACGCCGGAACGGCCGGCCAGATCGTGCTGCGCGACGGCAGCGGCCTAAGCATGCCGCTGCCGCCGCGCGGCTGGGACCACTTTGCATGAAGCCGGACCTGAAGTTCCTGTTCAGCCATCCGGTCCACGTTTTCGCCCTCGGCTTCGGCAGCGGCCTCTCGCCCGTGGCGCCGGGGACGGCGGGCACGCTGGCGGCCTGGCTGCTGTTCCCGTTCGTACAGGGCAATTTCTCCGATGCCGGCTTCCTCGCCTTTCTGCTGGCTGCCTTCGTCTTCGGCGTCTTCGCCGTCGGCCGCACCGGCCGGGCGCTCGGCGCGGCCGACCACGCTTCCATCGTCTGGGACGAGATCGTGCCCTTCTGGCTGGTGCTGCTGATGACCCCGGCCGGCTTCCTCTGGCAACTGGCGGCCTTCATCTGGTTCCGCTTCTTCGACATCGTCAAGCCGCAGCCGGCGCGCTGGATCGACGGTCACATGAAGACCGGCCTCGGCGTCATGCTCGACGACCTGGTGGCGGCCGGCTACACATTGCTGGTGCTCGCCCTCTTCAAGATGTTTTTCTGAGCGCCATGGACAACGAACTCGAACAGCTTTCCTTCCTAGTCGGCGAGGCCCTGCTGGCGCGCAGGCTGATGCTGGCCTGCGCCGAATCCTGCACTGGCGGCTGGGTGGCCGAGGTCGTCACGGCCACGGCCGGCAGTTCGAACTGGTTCGAGCGCGGCTTCGTCACCTACTCCAACGCTGCCAAACAGGAACTGCTCGGGGTGCGCGCCGACACCTTGCGCCGGCACGGCGCAGTGAGCGAGGCCGTCGTGGCGGAAATGGCGACGGGCACGCTCAAGCGCAGCCATGCCCAGGTGGCTCTGTCCATTTCGGGCGTTGCAGGCCCGACGGGTGGCTCACCGGATAAGCCAGTGGGCACCGTAAGCTTCGCCTGGGTGCTGAGGGGAGAAGAACCGACGACCGATACTGTCCGGTTTTCCGGCGATCGCGAATCGGTGCGGCGGCAGTCGGTCATCCATGCCCTTCGGCGCTTGCTGGAAAAGCTTGGCGAAGCAAGTCCTAACACACTTACAACATGCTGATATAACACAGCATTTTATGAGGCAAGACTTGCACGCCGGCCACGCAAAGAGTGTGCCATAATTCAACCGACACCTGTGAGGAACGCTATGGACGACAACAAAAGCAAGGCGCTTTCGGCGGCATTGGCCCAGATCGAGAAGCAGTTCGGCAAGGGCTCGATCATGCGCCTGGGCGACGGCGAGGTGGATCGCGACATCCAGGTCGTGTCGACCGGATCGCTCGGTCTGGACATCGCGCTGGGCATCGGCGGCCTGCCGCGCGGCCGGGTGGTGGAGATCTACGGCCCGGAATCCTCCGGCAAGACGACCCTGACCCTGCAGGTCATCGCCGAGATGCAGAAGCTCGGCGGCACGGCCGCCTTCATCGACGCCGAGCATGCCCTCGACCCGCAGTACGCCCAGAAGCTCGGCGTGAACGTCGGCGATTTGCTCATTTCCCAGCCGGACACCGGCGAGCAGGCCCTGGAGATCGCCGACATGCTGGTGCGCTCCGGCGGCATCGATGTGGTGGTGATCGACTCGGTCGCGGCGCTAACGCCGAAGGCCGAGATCGAGGGCGAGATGGGCGACCAGCTGCCCGGCCTGCAGGCGCGCCTGATGAGCCAGGCCCTGCGCAAGCTCACCGCCAACATCAAGCGCACCAACACCCTGGTCATCTTCATCAACCAGATCCGCATGAAGATCGGCGTCATGTTCGGCAACCCGGAGACCACCACCGGCGGCAACGCGCTGAAGTTCTACGCCTCGGTGCGCCTCGACATCCGCCGCACCGGCAGCATCAAGAAGGGCGAGGAGGTGATCGGTTCCGAGACGCGCGTGAAGGTGGTCAAGAACAAGGTCGCCCCGCCCTTCCGCCAGGCCGAGTTCGACATCCTCTACGGCGAAGGCATCTCGCGCGAAGGCGAGATCATCGAGCTCGGCGTCAATCACAAGCTGGTCGAGAAATCCGGCGCCTGGTACGCCTACAACGGCGAGCGCATCGGCCAGGGCAAGGACAACGCACGCGAGTATCTCAGGGAGCATCCCGAGATGGCGCGCGAGATCGAAAACAGGGTCCGCGCGGCAGTCGGCGTCGCCGAGCAGGCCGCCGCCGTCGCCGAGGCTTGAGCGAGAAACTGAAACACAAGGCGCTGGGCTTGCTCGCCCGGCGCGAGCACTCCCGCGCCGAACTGGCCCGCAAGCTCGCCGCCGAGGGGAGCCGGGAAGACATCCAGACCGTGCTCGACCAGCTCGAACAGGCCGGCCTGCTTTCCGATGCGCGCTTCGCCGAATCGCTCGTCTCGTCGCGCGCAGCGCGCTTCGGCGCAGCCCGGCTGCGCCATGACCTGCGCGCCAAGGGGATTGCCGACGCAGTCATCGCCGACGCCCTGCCGGACGATGCCGAAGGAGAGATGGCGAAGGCGCGCGAGGTCTGGCGGCGCAAGTTCGGCACGGCACCGACGGACCGCGCCGACTACGCGCGGCAGGCGCGCTTCCTGCAACAACGCGGCTTTGCCGTGGAAATTATCCGCAAGGTGCTCAAGGAACGAGAAGAATGAGCCTGCTCAAAGTCACCGGCCTGAGAAAGAAATACAAGTCGCGCACGGTCGTCAAGGACGTCTCCTTCGAGGTGAAGAGCGGCGAGGTGGTGGGGCTGCTCGGCCCCAACGGCGCCGGCAAGACCACCTGCTTCTACATGATCGTCGGCCTGGCCGGCGCCGACGGCGGGGAAATCTCCATCGACGGCGGGCTGCTGACGCACATGCCGATCCACCGCCGCGCGCGCCTCGGCCTGTCCTATCTGCCGCAGGAGATCTCGGTGTTCCGCAAGCTCAGCGTGGCCGAGAACATCCGCGCCGTGCTCGAGCTGCAGCCCTACACCGAGGAGCAGATCGAGCAGCGCCTCGACGAGCTGCTCGCCGAGCTGCACATCGGCCACCTGCGCGACAACACCTCGATCTCGCTCTCCGGGGGCGAGCGGCGCCGCGTCGAAATCGCGCGGGCGCTGGCCACCAGCCCGCGTTTCATCCTGCTCGACGAGCCCTTCGCCGGCGTCGATCCGATCGCCGTGCTCGACATCCAGAAGATCATCCGCTTCCTCAAGGAGCGCGGCATCGGCGTGCTGATCACCGACCACAACGTGCGCGAGACGCTGGGCATCTGCGACCACGCCTACATCATCAACGAGGGCGAGGTGCTGGCGGCCGGCAAGCCGGAGGAAATCGTCTACAATGAAAGCGTGCGCAAGGTCTATCTGGGCGAGCATTTCCGCCTCTAGGACCCTGCCGCCGGCACCATCGGTCGATGAAACAAACACTACAGCTCAAGCTCTCGCAGCACCTCACCCTGACGCCGCAGCTGCAGCAGTCGATCCGCCTGCTGCAGCTGTCGACGCTCGAGCTGAACCAGGAAATCGAGAACTTCCTGCAGGACAACCCCCTGCTCGAACGCGAGGACGAACCCGCACCGGAGGCCCCGGTCTACGCTGCCTCCGGCGACGCGCTGCAGGCGCCCTCCGAATTGCCGGAGGGCGCCGTGCCGGAGCCGAATTTCGGCGACAGCGGCCCCACCGACTGGCTTGGCGATGCCGGCAGCGCCTCCGCGTCGCGCGACGATCGCAACGACGACGAGCCCTCCTACGCCGAGATCCAGGCCGCCGCCACCTCCCTGCGCGACCATCTCGTCGCGCAGCTGGCGATGATGCCGCTCTCCGAGCGCGACCGCAGCCTGGTGCGGCTGCTGATCGAGGCGCTCGACGACGACGGCTACCTCGCGCAAGGCCTGGACGAACTGGTCCAGATCCTGCCGCCCGAGCTGGAAGTCGACGTCGATGAGCTGCAGATCGCGCTCAAGCACCTGCAGAATTTCGATCCCCCCGGCATCGGCGCGCGCAGCGCCTCGGAGTGCCTGGCGCTGCAGCTGGCCAACCTGCCGGAGTCGAGGACGCGCGACCTGGCGCTGAAGATCGTGCGCAACCACCTCGACCAGCTCGCCGCGCGCGATTACGTGCGCCTGCGCAAGGCGGTGGCCTGCAGCGAGGACGACCTGCGCGAGGCGCAGGCGCTGATCCGCTCGCTGAACCCTCGTCCGGGCGCCCAGTTCGCCCCTGCCGACACGCGCTACGTGGTGCCCGACGTCATCGTGCGCAAGGTGCGCGGCCAGTGGGCGGCCTCGCTCAACGGCGAGGCGATGCCGCGCCTGCGCATCAACCGGCTCTACGCCGACATCCTGCAGGGGCAGCGCGGCTCGGGCCTCGCCAGCCAGCTGCAGGAAGCGAAATGGCTGATCAAGAACGTGCAGCAGCGCTTCGAGACGATCCAGCGCGTCTCCCAGGCCATCGTCGACCTGCAGCGCCAGTTCTTCGAGCACGGCGAGGTGGCGATGCGGCCACTCACCCTGCGCGAGATCGCCGACCGGCTGGGCCTGCACGAATCGACCATCTCGCGCGTGACGACGCAGAAATACATGGCCTCGCCGCGCGGCGTCTACGAATTGAAGTACTTCTTCGGCAGCCATGTCGCCACCGAGACCGGCGGCGCGGCGTCCTCGACCGCCATCCGCGCCCTCATCAAGCAGCTGGTCGGCGCGGAGGATGCGAAGAAACCGCTGTCGGACGCCCAGCTCGCCGAAATCCTCGGCCAGCAGGGCATCGTGGTGGCGCGCCGCACCGTCGCCAAGTACCGCGAGGCGCTCAACATCCCGCCGGTCAACCTGAGGAAATCCTTGTGACGGCGGGCGCTTGTCCCGTTCGTCGGTCACCGCTCACCGCTCACCACTGAAAGGAGCCGTCATGAATCTGAACATCACCGGGCATCACCTCGAAGTCACGCCGGCGCTGCGCGATTACGTCCAGGCCAAGCTGGAACGTGTCGTCCGGCACTTCGACCACGTCACCGCGGTGCACGTGATCCTCTCCGTGGAAAAGCTGCGGCAGAAGGCAGAAGTCACGGTGCATGTGCGCGGCAGGGATATTTACGTCGAGTCTCAGGGCGATGACATGTACGCCAGCATCGATGCCCTGGCCGACAAGCTCGACCGGCAGGTGCTCAAGCACAAGGAGAAGAAGACCGAGCATGCGCACGAGGCACTGAAGCGCCAGGCCGTCGAATAGGCGTCGCTGGCGCAGGGGCTTTCCCGGTATAATGCGCCGCCAACCGAGCACAGCCCCGCCGTCAATAACCGCCCCAAACACCGAATCCCCTCGCGGCCCGCCACGCCATGAACCTGATCGCCAAGCTGCTGCCTCCTGCCAATGTCCTGGTCGATCTCGAGGCCAGCAGCAAGAAGCGGGTCTTCGAACAGGCAGGCATCACGTTCGAGAACAACCAGGGCATCGGCCGCAGTGTGGTGTTCGACAGCCTGTTCGCCCGCGAAAAGCTCGGCTCGACCGGCCTCGGGCAAGGCGTCGGCATACCGCACGGACGCATCAAGGGCCTGAAGGAGGCCGTCGGCGCTTTCCTCAGGCTGGCCGTGCCGGTGCAGTTCGACGCCCCGGACGGCAAGCCGGTCAGCCTGCTCTTCGTGCTGCTGGTGCCCGAGCAGGCCACCGAACAGCATTTGCAGATACTGTCGGAGCTGGCACAGATGTTCTCCGACCGCGGTTTCCGCGAACAACTCGCCGCCGCCCCCGATGCCGGCGCGATACATGCCCTGTTCACCGGATGGCAGGACCATGCGACAGGCGAGCGTCGCGCAGCTTTTTGAGTACCATCGGGAGCGCCTGCAGCTGCTGCGCGTGGGCGGCAATCTCGAAGCGTTCATCGCCGTCAACCAGCTGCATGCCTCGCCGGCCGACCTGGTCGGGCATCTGAACCTGATCCACCCCGACCGCATCCAGGTCATGGGCGCGCCGGAAATCAACTGGGCAGCGAAACAGCATGCGGCGCGCGTCGCCCGCCACCTCGATGAAATTATCGCCGCCCGCCCGCCGGCCTTCATCGTTGCCGACGGCTGCGCGATCCCCGCCAACGTGCGCGATGCCTGCGAGAAATCGGATACGGCGCTGATTGCCACGCCGCAATCGGCGGCCATCGTCATCGATCTGCTGCGCATCTGGCTGTCGCGCCAGCTGGCCGAGATCGTCGAACTGCATGCCGTCATGATGGACGTGCTCGGCATGGGCGTGCTGATCACCGGGGATTCCGGCGTGGGGAAAAGCGAGCTGGCGCTGGAACTCATCTCGCGCGGGCATGGCCTGGTCGCCGACGACATCGTCGAGATCGCGCGCGTCTCGCCGAATACCCTGGAGGCGCGCTGCCCGGCGATGCTGAAAGACTTCCTCGAAGTGCGCGGGCTGGGCGTGCTCAACATCCGCACCGTCTTCGGCGAAACCGCCTGCCGGCGCAAGATGAAGCTCAAGCTCGTGGTCAACCTGCTGCGGCCGCAAAAGGGGGCGGTCGAGATCGACCGGTTGCCGCTGGGCGCCGAAACCCACGAAATCCTCGGCGTCCCGGTGCGCAAGGTCAGCATTCCCGTGGCGGCCGGCCGCAACCTGGCCGTGCTGCTGGAGGCAGCCGTGCGCTCGACCATCCTCCTGCTGCGCGGCATCGACAGCACCCAGGAATTCGTCGAACGGCACAAGCAGGCGATGGACAGCGGCGACGATCCTGTCAGCTGAGCCCGCCTTCGTCCGTTCTTCTTTGCGCGGCGCGTCGCCGCAGCCTCCCAGAACAGAACGGCGGCCCGTGACGGGGCCGCCGCTCAGCCCACCCTGAACTCGACCACCTCGCCGCCGTCGTCGTAGGCATGACCGAAGCTGATGCGGCCCTGGTTGCGCAAGATCACTTCCTCGCGCTTCAGGGTGAACTCGGCCTCGCCGTCGAAAGTCACATAGGTGCCGTTGGTGCTCTGGTCGACGAGGAAGAACTTGTCGCGGCGCCGCTCGATGCGGGCATGGGTGCGCGAGGCGCGGCGGTCGTTGATGATGAGGTCGCTGGCCGCATCGCGGCCGAGGCTGAAGACGCCGCAGTCGGCGTCGAGCACCGTCTGCACGCCGTCGTGGCGGACGGTGAGGCGCACGGCGGCCGGCGCCGGCACGGTGCTGGCGGCCTTCATGGTCAGATCGTCCGATTCCTGCCAGATCACTTCGCAGACCCGCACCTCCCCGGCCTTGCCCTTGACGGCCAGAGCGTCGATTTCGCGCGTGGTCTGGCGCAACAGCGCCGGCATGGCCGCGACGGTCTCCGCGGTGGTGATGATCTGCCCGGCCTTGGCCAGTCCGGTCATGCGCGCCGCCGTGTTGACCGTGTCGCCGAACACGTCCTTCGCCTCCTCGATGGCGGGGCCGTAATGGAAGCCGATGCGGATGGCCAGCTTGATGCCGCGCACGGGCGGCAGGTCGTCCACGCGTTGCTGCATGGAACAGGCCGCGTCCAAGCCCGCCTCCACGCTGTCGAACACCGCCATCACTTCGTCGCCTATGGTCTTGATGACGCGGCCGTGGCTTTGCTCGGTGGCCCGGGTCATGCGGTTGAGGCAGCGCTCGACGGCATGCAGGGCCTCCTTGTCGCCCAGCTTCTCGTACAGCCGGGTGCTGCCCGACACGTCGCCGAACAGCACGCAGAGGTAGCGCTCGGCCTCACCGGCCCTGGTTTCCTTGGCGTTCATGCGGATCCTGCGATTCCCCGCGGAATGTGAGCGCGAATCATATCAAACCTGCTCCGGGCCGCGAAGCGCCGTGACTTGGGCATCGCCGAAGGTCTCCGGATCGAAGGCGCGGTCGCCCTCCGGATCGGGCCGGCCGCTGGCTTTCAGGTTGCGGAAGTCATACAAGCGCGGATCGGCCAGATGCGAGGGCGCCACGTTGCCCAGCGCGGCGAATATCTTCTCCACCCGGCCGGGAAAGCGCCGGTCCCATTCGCGCAGCAGCGCCTTGGTCTCCTTGCGCTTCAACTGCTCCTGCGAGCCGCACAGGTCGCAGGGGATGATGGGGAAGCGGCGCAGCTGCGCCCAGGCCTCCAGGTCGCGCTCGCGGCAATAGGCGAGCGGGCGGATGACGATGTGGCGGCCGTCGTCGGAGACCAGCTTGGGCGGCATGGCCTTCAGCTTGCCGCCGTAGAACATGTTCATGAACAGCGTCTCGAGGATGTCGTCGCGGTGATGGCCGAGGGCGATTTTCGTCGCTTTCAGCTCGCTGGCGACGCGGTAGAGCACGCCGCGGCGCAGCCGCGAGCACAGCGAGCAGGTGGTCTTGCCCGCGGGGATGACGCGCTGGACCACCGAATAGGTGTCCTGCTCCTCGATGTGGAAGGGGATGCCCAGCCCCTTGAGATACGCAGGCAGCACCCCGGCCGGGAAGCCCGGCTGCTTCTGGTCGAGGTTCACCGCGACCAGCTCGAAGCGCACCGGCGCGATCTCGCGCAATTGCAGCAGGATGTCGAGGAGCGCGTGGCTGTCCTTGCCGCCGGACAGGCAGACCATGACGCGGTCGCCGTCCTCGATCATGTTGAAGTCGCCGATGGCCTGGCCGACGTTGCGGCGCAGGCGCTTGGCCAGCTTGTTGGCCTCGAAGCGTTCCTTCTCGTCCAGATCCTCCGGCAGCAAAGCCTCCAGGTAAGCACTCACAGCAAGACACTCCTTCCGCCGTCCACGGCGATGATCTGGCCGGTGATGTAGGGCGCATCGGCCAGCAGAAAACGCACCGTGCGGGCGATGTCGGCGGGTTCGCCGCAGCGCTTGAGCAGGGTGCGCGAGACGATGCCGGCCTGCGCCGCGGCATCGACGCTGCCATCCGCCGGCCAGAGGATGGGGCCCGGCGCGATGCCGTTGACCCGCACCTGCGGACCCAGTTCCAGGGCCAGGGCGCGCGTCAGCCCGGCCAGGCCGGCCTTGGCGATGCAGTACACCGGGTAATTCTTCAGCGGCCATTGGTCATGGATGTCGGTGATATTGACGATGGCGCCGGCGGCGGCGGCGAGATGGGGCGCCGCCGCCTGGGAGAGGAACAGCGGCGCCTTCAGGTTGGTGCCGACCAGGTCCTCCCAGGCCCGCTCGCCGATGCCGCCGAGCGGCGTGGCGTAGAAGCTGGAAGCATTGTTCACCAGCGCATCGAGCCGGCCGAAATGCCCGGCGACGGCCTCGACCAGCGCGGCCAGGCGCTCGGTCTGCAGCAGATCCGCCTGGAAAGCCTGCGCCGAAGCGGGCCGGAGGGCATTCAGTTCCGCCGCCAGGGCCTGCGCCTCGGCGGCGGAACGGCGATGGTGCAGGGCCAGGCGGGCGCCGGCGCCATGCAGAACGCGCGCCACCTCGGCACCGACGCGCCGCGCGGCGCCGGTGACGAGCACCACTTTGTCCTGCAAACCGGAAGTCATGGCTTTGCCCTCGGAAGATTGCGAATTTTAGCGGAATCGGGCACATTCGGCCCCGCCATGCCGATGCCTGAACCCGATGCCGATGCCGCCGCCAGCAGCGCACGCCTGCAGGCGCTGATCGCCGGCGAGATCGAACAGGCCGGCGGCTGGATTCCCTTCTCGCGCTACATGGAACTGGCGCTCTATGCGCCCGGCCTCGGCTATTACAGCGGCGGCGCGCGCAAATTCGGCGCCGCCGGCGATTTCGTCACCGCGCCCGAGCTCTCGCCGCTGTTCGCCCGGGCGCTGGCGGCCCAGGTGGCGCAGCTGATGGCGGCCAGTGCGCCCCGCATCATAGAGGCCGGCGCCGGCAGCGGCGCCCTGGCGGTCGGCCTGCTGCTGGAACTGGAGCGGCTGGGCGCGGCGCCCGAGCGCTACGACATCCTCGAACTCTCCGGCGAACTGCGCGCGCGCCAGCAGGCCGCCGTCGCCCGCGGCGCGCCGCAACTGGCCGAGCGGGTCGGCTGGCTGGACACCCTGCCGGAAACCTTCAGCGGCGCGGTCGTCGCCAACGAGCTGCTCGACGCCCTGCCGGTGCAGATCGTCGCCTGGCGCGAGGACGGCATCTTCGAGCGCGGGGTGGCGCGGGAGAACGGTGCCTTCATCTGGCGCGAGCGCCCTGCCACGGGCAGCCTGCTCGCCGTATCCCGGGGACTGACTTTTGCGGCAGCGCCCTGCCTCTCGGAGATCGGCCTGGCCGCGCGCGCCTGGATCGCCGAATGGGGCCGCATCCTGCAGCGGGGCGCCCTGCTCGCCATCGACTACGGTTTCCCGCAACGCGAGTACTACCACCCGCAGCGCAGCGAAGGCACGCTGATGTGCCACTACCGCCACCACGCCCATGCCGATCCGTTCTGGTGGCCGGGCCTGAACGACATCACCGCCCACGTCGATTTCACCGCCGCCGCCGAAGCCGGCTTTGCTGCCGGCCTGGCCGTGCTCGGCTACACCAGCCAGGCGCAGTTCCTGCTGAACTGCGGCCTGCCGCAGCTGCTGGAAAGGGAAGCGGGCGACGAGGCGGCCTACGCGGCGCTCGCCGCCGGCGCGCACAAGCTGATCAGCCCGGCCGAGATGGGCGAACTCTTCAAGGTGCTGGCGCTGGGGAAGGGAATCGAGGAGCCGCTGCAGGGCTTTGCCCGCGGCGACCGCAGCCACGCGCTTTGAGGGTGGGGCGGAAGACGCAAGGTTTTGTTGCGGCAATCGTAGCCTTCAGCGATCAGGCCATCGGGACACCCGCCCGCTTGCCTGCCACAACCCCTTGCGTCCTCGTTCTTGAATGAATTAACGGCGGGAAACGGCTTTCGGTTGAACCGATTCTGCCGTAGGAAGCCGTCTGGTCTTCTTGTAGAAAAAAATCCGACAGCCCGTTTCGGGCAAGGCGCGGCGCGGCGATTCCGCCGCGCCGGAAAGGAAGCTATTCCTGGCAGAGGTAGACGGTGCGCAGGAAGGCCTCCACATCCCGTTCCGGCTCGTGCCTGGCGGGTGCCGCCGGCGCGGCCTCCCGCAGGGCAAGCTGGAGTTCGGGTTGCGGCAGCCAGTTGGAGAAAAGCACTTCCTCTCCATACTCCTCGCCCGGTTCCACCCATTGCTTTCCTGTGCTCATGTCTGCGTAGATGATCATGTCGACTCCCCTTGCAACGCTCCTGCGCGGCAGGATGTCAATTGATTCAACGGCCATGCCGCGGAAAAGTTGAACGGACAATGTCGTTTCTCGCAAAATCGGGATAGGGGCGGTCAGGATACCTGACCGAGCCCCTCCCACACCACCCGG
>CAYYXS010000004.1:0-163904 GCA_964475635.1 uncultured Rhodocyclaceae bacterium | reverse complement strand
CGAGACGCCGACCGCCAACGTGCGCGCCATGTACGCCGCGGCGCGCAAGTACGCCGGCTGAGTGGCCGGCCATGCACGGCGTTCGCGGCTCGGACCTGCTGCGCGAGGCGGCTTCCGCCTCCCGGCGCAGCAGCCCGTCCCCTTTGCGCCGGCGCTTGCGCGAGGAGGCGATGGGCCTGCTGCGGCGCGAAGGACTGATCAAGGCCGCCTTCAGCTACCGCATCGTGCCGCTCGACGCACCGGCGGCGGAGACGCTGCAGGCCGGCGGCGAGTCCCTGCATGCGCCCCGCCTGCTGCCGGAAAGCGGCGAACTGACCGCGCTCGGCTGCGCCGTGTACACCCTCGGTTCCGCACTGGAGGCTCGGGTGAGCCAGCTCTTCGCCGCGAAGCGTCCTTCGTTCGGACTGGCCCTCGACGCGCTCGGCAACGAACTGCTCTTCGCGCTCGGCCGGCGGGCCCAGGATCGCATGGCCGCCGACGCCGTGCGCCGGGGACTGACTTTGGGCGTGGAACTGCATGCCGGCGACCCGGGGCTGGCCATCCAGTCGCAGGCGGCCGTCCTGCGGCTGGCGCAGGCCGAGACGCTCGGCGTCGGTCTCGGCCGCGGGCAGGCGATGCATCCGCTCAAGTCGGCCTCGATGGTGTTCGGCGTCGGCACCGGCCTGTCGCCGTCGCGCCGGCCGCGCTGCGCCGAATGTCCATCGCGCGGCCGATGCCGCCTTGCCGCCCGCGCCGCAGGCGCGATGGTTACCGAACCGGCGCCATGACGAAATGCGCGCGCGCCCGGGAGCTGGCGGCCGTCTCCCGCTATATCGACCTGTCCACCCGCGCGGGGTTCCGGCAGGGTTTCATGAACCGCATCGGCTTCGGCCGGAAATCAGCATGAGGAGATCGCAGTGACGTTATCGCAAGGCTTCGCCATCCGCATCATCGGCGAGCGCATCAACCCGGGCTTCAAGTCCACCCGAGCGCTGTTCGACAACGAGGACATTCCCGGCATCCAGGCCCTGGCGGTGAAGCAGGCGGAAGCCGGCGCTGCCTACCTGAACGTGAATATCGGCGCGCGGGCCCTTACCGACACCGAATTCATGGCGCGCGTCATCCGTGCCATTCAGGAGGCGGTTGCCATTCCCCTGTCCTTCGATTTCCCGAGCAAGAGCGTGCAGGAAGTCTGCCTGGCCACCTACGACGCGCAGCGCGCCGGCGGCAGCCTGCCCATCGTCAATTCGATCACCGAGCACCGCTGGGATCTGATGGAACTGTACGGTCGCTTCAGGTTCAAGGTCGTCCTGATGGCCTCGGAGCGCGTCGAGGACGGCATTGCCCGGGGCAACAAGACGGCGGAGGAAATCTATGCCACGGCGAAGCGGGCGGCGCTGCGCCTGCAGCGGGACCACGGCATGCCGCTGCAGGACATCTTCATCGACATGTCGGTAAGCGCCATCATCGCCGATACCGAAGGACTCAACCGCGGCACCCTCGAGGCCATCCGGCTGATCGGCGGCGATCCGGAGCTGAAGGGCGTGCACATGATGGGCGGTCTCTCGAACATCGGCCAGCAACTGCCGCCCAAGGCGGCCGACGGCTCCGATCTCAAGCATGCGCTGGAGAACGCCTTCCTCACCCTGGCGGTGCCGCATGGCTTCGACACCGTGCTGGGCACGCCTTGGCGCGGCTATGCCCCCCTGGCCGAGGACAACTACGTGTTCGGCGCCTACCGCCACTTCATCGAGCAGAGCGGCAGCAACGCGCTGCGTGCCGTGCGCAAGCTCTACCGGGCCTGAGCGATGCCGACGGAACGTCCTTTCGCCCTCGTCGTCGACGGCTGGTTCGACGGCGAGCGCCGCCATGAGGGCGGCCCGACGAGCTTCGTCGTCCGCGCCGGCCGCATCGATGACATCGCCGCCGGCGACCATGCTGCCGACCTGGCGCTGAGCGGTCTGGCCGTTCGGCGCGGCGGCTACCTGATGCCCGGCCTGGTCGATGCCCATGCGCATCTGTTCCTCGACGGCGCGCCGACCGACGGCAAGGCGCGCGCGGAGCATCTCAAGCAGCCGCCCGACCGGCTTGCCGAAGCGGCACGTGCCAGCGCCCGCCAGGCGCTCGCCTGCGGCGTCACGCTGGTGCGTGACGCCGGCGATCGCCACGGCATCAACAACCGCATCCGCCGAGAGGCGGCCGAGCCCGGCAGCGGGCTGCCGCGCGTGCGCTCCGGCGGACTGGGCGTCAAGCGCGCCAGACGCTACGGCGCCTTCATGGCCACCGACGTCGACGATGCCGACAGCATCCGCGCCTCGGTCGCGGCGCTGGCGCGGGAGAACGACGAGATCAAGATCATCCTGACCGGCATCATCGACTTCGACGCCGGGGCGGTGACGGACGAGCCGCAGTTCGACCTCGATGCGGCGCGCCTGGTCGTCGAGACGGCGCGCGCTTGCGGTCGCAAGACCTTTGCCCACTGCAGCGGCGCGAAGGGCCTCGCCATCGCCGCCCGGGCGGGCGTCGGCTCCATCGAGCACGGCTTCTTCATGGACCGGGAAACGCTTTCGCTCATGCGCGACGGACAGATCGCCTGGACGCCGACCTTCTGCCCGGTGCATTTCCAGTGGGCCCGGCCGGAGGCGGTCGGCTGGTCGCCGCAGACGGTGGGCAACCTGCGGCGGATCCTCGACGGCCACGCCGAGAGCCTGCAGCTCGCGCACGGGATGGGGGTTCCCCTGCTGCTCGGCACCGATGCCGGCAGCATGGGCGTGGAGCACGGCCGCGCGGTGTTCGAGGAGATCGAGCGCTATCTCGAGGCGGGGCTGGGACTGGAAGCCGTGCTGCGCGCGGCCACGTCGACGGCGCGCCGGCACTTCGGCCTCGCCTCGCCGCTGCTTGCCCGGGACGGGACCTTCGATGCCCTGCTGCTCGGCGCCTCCCCCTTCGCGGACAAGGCTTCGCTGAAGCAGCCGCTGGCCGCTTGGCCGGCGCCGGGCTGAACGTCCTCCGCCAATGCCCGCGTATTGCGATAGGATGGGAACCGTCGCAACTAAGGGAGGACAGGATGGAGGCGCGCAGGATTCTGATCGGATGGCTGCTGGCGTTTCTGCTCGCATCGAACGCCTGGGCCGCGTCGCGCGAGGAGATCGACGCGGAAGTGCGCCAGGCGGTAAAGGAGTTCCACAGGCACACCGGCGCCGGCAGGGAGCTGTCGCAGAAGGCGGCCGGCATGCTGGTGTTTCCCGGCGTGGTGAAGGCCGGCATCGGCATCGGCGGGGAATACGGCGAGGGATCGCTCCTCATCGGCGGCAAGCCGGTGGCCTACTACAACATAGCCTCCGCCTCGATCGGCTTCCAGTTGGGCGCCCAGGCGCGCAGCATGATCGTCCTGTTCATGACCGAAAGCGCGCTCTCGAAATTCCGCAAGAGCGAGGGCTGGAAGGCGGGCGTCGACGGCAGCGTGGCGCTGGCCACGCTCGGCGCGGGCGGCGCGGTCGACACGGAAACGGCGAAGAAGCCGATCATCGGCTTCATCTTCTCGAACAAGGGGCTGATGTACAACCTGACCTTCGAGGGATCGAAGATCAGCAAGATCGACCCGTGATCAGACCGGCAGGGGCGGCTCGTCCATCAGCGCGACCTGCTCGCGCAGTTCGAGGATGCGGTCCTGCCAGTAGCGCTGGGTGTTGAACCAGGGAAAGGCGGCAGGGAAGGCCGGGTCGTCCCAGCGCCGCGCCAGCCAGGCCGAGTAGTGCAGCAGGCGCAGGGTGCGCAGCGCCTCCACGAGGTGCAGTTCGCGCGCGTCGAATTCGCAGAAGTCCTCGTAGCCGGCCAGCACGTCGCCGAGCTGGCGCGTCATCTCGGCACGTTCTCCCGACAGCAGCATCCACAGGTCCTGCACGGCCGGCCCCATGCGGCAGTCGTCGAAGTCGACGAAATGCGGGCCGCGCGTTTCTCCGCTGTCGGTCCACAGCACGTTGCCGGCGTGGCAGTCGCCGTGCAGGCGCAGCCGGGCGACCTCGCCGGCTCGCGCATAGCAGCGGCGCACGCCTTCGAGGGCCTGCGCGGCGACGCTGCGCCAGGCTTCGCGCACGTCGTCCGGCAGGAAGCCGTGTTCCAGCAGATAGCCGATCGAGGCTTCGCCGAAGCTCGCGATGTCCAGCGTCGGGCGCTCGCCGAAGGGCTTCACCGCGCCGACGGCATGGATGCGGCCGAGGAAACGCCCCATCCATTGCAGGGTGTCCGGCCTGTCCAGTTCCGGGGCGCGGCCGCCGCGGCGCGGGAACACGGCGAAGCGGAAACCCTGCGCGCGGTGCAAGGTCTCCCCTCCGGCCGGCAGGGGCGCCACCACCGGGATTTCCCGCTCGTGCAGCTCGCGCACGAAGGCATGCTCTTCGAGGATGGCGGCATCGCTCCAGCGTCCCGGCCGGTAGAACTTGGCCACCACCGGGGCCGCATCGGCGAGCCCGACCTGATAGACGCGATTCTCGTAGCTGTTGAGGGCGAGCAGGGCACCGTCGCAGGGCAGTCCGACGCTTTCCAGGGCATTCAGGACGGTGTCGGGGGTGAGGCGGGAGTAGGGATGTTCCATGCCGCCATTGTACGTTCCCGCCGGCGCGCTATCATTGTCATTGCCGAAAGCCGTGAGCGGAAGGGTGTTCGCCGTTCACCGCCCACCATTCACCGATAAATGGCCGACTACCCTCAGCACCTGGTTCGCGCGCACCGCCTGTTCGACGGCACCGGAATCGTCGTGCGCCCGATCCGTCCGTCGGATGCGCCGATCGAGCAGGATTTCGTGCGCGGGCTGTCCGACGACTCGCGCTACAACCGCTTCATGGGCCAGCTGCGCGAGCTGGCGCCGCGCAAGCTGCAGTACCTGACCGAGATCGATTACGAGCGGCACATGGCGCTCATCGCCACGGTGGCGCGCGACGGCCGCGAGGTTGAGATCGGCGTTGCCCGCTACATCGTTGCTCCCGAGGGCGGCAGCTGCGAATTCGCCATTGCCGTGGACGATGCCTGGCAGGGCACCGGCGTGGCCGGACTGCTGATGCTGGATCTGATCGCGGCGGCGCGCGAGCGCGGCCTGAAGACCATGGAAGGCTTCGTCCTGTCGAGCAACCACAAGATGCTGAAGTTTTCGCGCCAGCTCGGCTTCGAAAGCCACCGCGAGCTGGGCGGGGGCGACACGGTGCACATCGTCAAGACGCTGTAGCGGTCACGATTTGAGCGAGGCCAGGCGGTGCGCGTGGCGCGTCGTCTCCGGCAGGCGGTAGCGCGTCAGGCAGCGCATGACCCAGGCGATGGCCGATTCAAGGCCGATGCGGTGGCCGGGCGAGACGTAGAGCGGCCGGACGCCGCGGCGCGTGCGCAGCACCGCGCCGATGACTTCCTCCCGATCCCTGAGCGGCATCCAGGCGCCGCGCTCGTCCGGCACCTCGTCGTGCCTGCCGAGCAGGCGCGTCTTGGCGACGCCGACCGCGGGGATGTCGAGCAATAGTCCGAGGTGGCTGGCGATGCCGAATCGGCGCGGGTGGGCGATGCCCTGGCCGTCGCAGAGCAGCAGGCCCGGCCGCAGGTCGAGGCGTTCCATCGCGGCCAGTACGGCCGGAATCTCGCGGAAGGAGAGCAGGCCCGGCACGTAGGGGAAGCGCGTCGGCTGGCGGGCGACGGCAGAGGCGAGCGGCTTCAGCGAGCCGGCATCGAGCACGACGACGGCGGCGCGGGTCGTGGCGCCCCCGTCCTCGAAGCCGACATCGACGCCGGCCACACTGTCCACTTCGCCGAAGTCGTCGCGACGGACCACGGCGGCGGCAAGGCGCGCCTGCAGGGCCATGGCCTCCTTCGGCGTCAGGCCCCAGTCGTGCTGCAGAACCGGTTCCATAGTCAGCAGCGCGCCAGGACGAGCGGCACGTACATCTCGTCCTCGCTGACGCCGCCATGCACGCCGATCTGCACGTGGCGCTTCTCGCCCGGCAGCCAATCCCTCAGCGTCCAGTTCTCGCGCATCACCAGCACGTAATCGCCGATGCGCGAGGCAAGGCGCGGGTCCGCCGCGCCGGGGCCGAACCAGCCCTGTTCGAGCAGCTCGCGGCCGGTGAACGCGTCCATGCATTCGCCGAAGGTCTCGCGCACGTAATCCCCGAAGCGGCCGGCCGCGCCCGGCCTGACGTAGCAATAGACGGCGCGCGCTTCGCCGCAGAGCGGGCGATCGAGCGTCGCCGCCAGCGCCGGGTGCTGTGCCAGGTCGATGCAGCGCCCGGGCGGCGAGTCGATGAAGCCGTGGTCGGCGCAGGCCAGCACGACGCTGTCGCTGCCGGCAAGCGCGCCGAGGAAGGCGCCGAAGGCCTCGTCCAGTGCGGCGAACTGCGCGGCGACCTCACCGCTGCCCACGCCGTGCCGGTGCGCGAGCGAGTCGAGTTCGGGGTAGTAGGCGTAGGTATAGGTGGGTTCCGGCGACTCGCGGACGGCCGCCGCAGTCTGCTCGAACAGCTCGGCCAGCGTCCTGTAGCTGCGCACGGCGGCGCTGCCGCAGTGATAGCGGTTGAATTCCGACGTGGCGATGGCCTGGGGCGAAACCAGGGTGGCGCGCCGGCCGATGCGCTCGACGAAGGATGCATGGCCGAACAGCCGGCGCGGCAGCGCGCCGGGCGGCGCCTCGAAGGCGCCCGCGCCGCGCGGGGTGAGCGGCAGCACGGCGGCGATGGCGTCGAGTTCGGCGAAATACATGTGCCAGCCGGTCAGCGCGTGCTGCTGCGGCGCCAGGCCGCTGAGGAAGGAGGTGACGGCGCTGGCGGTGGTGGAGGGGAAGACGGAGGTGAGGCGGGCATGCAGGCGGCGCTGCAGATGGCCGCCGGCGCCGTGGCGCTGCAGGTAATGGTAGCCCAGCCCGTCGATGAGGAGCAGGACGATGTGGCGCGCCGTATCGCGGAGACTGACTTTCAGGTCGCGCAGCGGGGCATAGGGCAAGGGTTGCGCGCCGCAGGCGTCGCCGAGCGAGCGCATCAGGTTGACGATGCTGCCGCCGGCGTAGTCGGGCAGGATCACGTGCTTACTTGTTTTTCCGATACGTGCCGATCAGTTCGGCCTGGGCGAGGATGTGGCCCTGCATGGCTTTTTCCAGCGCCGCCTTGGTCGGCCGGCCCAGGTCTGGCAGCGGCGCGTCGAGCGCATACAGCTTGTGGAAATAGCGATGGCGGCCGATGGGCGGGCAGGGGCCGCCGTAGCCGGTGCGCTTCCAGTCGTTCACGCCCTCGCGCGTGCCTGCGGGCAGCGCGGCCGGCGCCACGCCTTCGGGCAGGCCGCCCGACGCGGGCGGGATGTTGTAGAGCACCCAATGCACCCAGGTCATGCGCGGCGCGGCGGGATCGGGCGCGTCTGGATCGTCGACAATCAGCGCCAGGCTGCGGGTTCCCTCCGGCATTCCGCTCCAGGCAAGCGGCGGCGAACGGTCGCTGCCTTCGCAGGTGTATGCGGACGGGATGGCGCCGCCGGCGGCGAAGGCGGACGAGGCGAGCGTCAGCGGCATGGAAAGACTACTGGTCCTCGATGCGCGGCCGGCCTTCCTCCGCCGGCACGCCGGTGTCGGGATCGATCCAGTCGGAGATGCCGAGCTCGTCCTCGGCCTCGGCCAGCGTCTCGCCCGGCTCGTAGTCGGACTCGTCGTTGTACTCCATGTCCTCGGCCGCTTCGAGCAGCGTCGGGAAGGGGCCGAATTCCTCACCGGTGTCCCGGTCCTGCCAGTAGAAGCCGTCCGGTCGTTCGATGACACGCGTGCGGTCGAAAGCGGAGGGGGTGGCGGGTATATGCTTCGGCATGGCGATCTCCTTCCCTTGCAGCTGATTGCATCTTGAACCAATTCCTCGCGAAAAGCTATTGCGAATTGAAGTCGGCTTCGTTGACTGGGGTCAACTGATTACCCTAACGGCAGCCGAGGGAAAAGCTGAATCCCCGAATCCTTGTGCGCGCGATTCTGCGGCGTTATAGTTGTTTCGAAGATTCGAATATAGAAAACCTGCATGCACGAGTTTTCCCCCCTCGATGTGCAGCAACTTCTGCGCCGCTGCGATCCGGCACTGCTCGATTTCGAGACCACTGCCGAACTCGCCGATGCCGCCGACGTCGTCGGTCAGTCGCGCGCACTCGACGCGGTGCGCTTCGGCATCGACATCAAGCAGCCCGGCTTCAATCTTTTCGTGCTGGGCGAGCCCGGCAGCGGACGCCATGCCGCGGTGCGCCGCCTGCTGGAGGCGAAGGCGGCCGGCGAGCCGGCGCCGAGCGACTGGTGCTACGTCAACAACTATTCCGACGCGAACAAGCCGCGCCTGCTGCGTCTGCCGCCCGGCCGCGGCGGCCAGCTCAGGCACGACATGCAGCAGTTCGTCGCCGAGCTGGCGAAGGCCATCGGCGCCGCCTTCGAGAGCGAGGAATACCGCGTCCGCATCGAGGCCATCCAGGAGGAGTTCAAGCAGCGCGAGGAGAGCGCGCTGCGCGCGCTGGGCCAGGAATCGGGCGAGCAGGGCGTCGCCCTGCTGCGCACCCCGCACGGCTTCGTCTTCGCCCCGATGAAGGGCGAGGAGGCGATGGGGCCGGACGAGTTCGAGAAGCTCTCCGACGCGGAGAAGGGCCGCATCGGCAAGCTGATCGAGGAATACGGCGAGCGGCTGCACCGGCTGATGCACCAGTTTCCGCAGTGGCGGCGCGAGATGCAGGGGCGCATCAAGGAGGCCAGCCGCGAGACCATGGGCCTGGCTGTCGGCCACCTCGTCGAGGAGCTGAAGGAACGTCACAGCGACCTCCTCAACGTCCTCGAATTCCTCGACGAGGTGATGCGCGACGTCATCGAGAGCGGCGAGGATCTGCGCGAACAGCCCAAGACCGAGGGCGACCTCTCCGGCGTCATCGTCAGCGGCAGCATCTCGCTCGCCCGCTACCAGGTGAACCTGCTGGTCGACAACGGCGCGGCAAAGATGGCGCCGGTGGTCCTCGAAGACAACCCGATCTATCCGAACCTGGTCGGCCGCGTAGACAGCATCGCCCACATGGGCACGCTGGTGACCAACTTTACCCTGATCAAGCCCGGCGCGCTCGCGCGCGCCAACGGCGGCTACCTCGTGCTGGATGCGGCCAAGGTGCTGGCCCAGCCGTATGCCTGGGAGGGGCTCAAGCGCGCGCTGCGCTCGGCCCAGGTGCGCATCGAGTCGCTCGGCCAGGTCTTCGGCTTCACCAGCATGATGCAGCTGGAGCCCGAGCCGATGCCGCTCGACGTCAAGGTGGTGCTGGTCGGCGAGCGCATCCTCTACTACCTGCTCAAGGAGTACGATCCCGATTTCGAGGAGCTGTTCAAGGTCGGCGCGGATTTCGAAAGCGAGGTGGCGCGCGACGAGCCGAACAGCCGCAGCTACGGCCGCTTCCTCGGCATGCTCGGACGCCATTACGGCCTGCGGCCCTTCGACCGCAGCGCCGTGGCCCGCATGATCGAGCACAGCGCGCGCATCGCCGGCGACGCGGAGAAGCTCTCCGCCAGCACGCGCCGCCTCTCCGACCTCATGCAGGAGGCCGACCACCATGCCGGCCAGGCCGGGCGCCCGCTCGTCGCGCGCGAAGATGTCGAAGCCGCTCTGGCCGCGCAGCGCCACCGTGCCGGACGCCTCAACGAATCCATGCAGGAGCAGATCCTGCGCGGCAACCTGCTGATCGCCGTCTCCGGCGGCCATGTCGGCCAGGTGAACGGCCTGGCGGTGATCGAGCTTGGCGACTTCCTGTTTGCCCACCCGGTGCGCATCACCGCCACGGCGCGCATCGGCGAGGGCGACGTCATCGACATCGAGCGCGAGTCGGAGCTGGGCGGCGCGATCCATTCCAAGGGGGTGATGATCCTCACGGCCTTTCTCGCCGCGCGCTTTGCGCGCAGCCAGCCGCTGTCGCTCTCGGCGAGCCTGGTGTTCGAGCAGTCCTACGGCCCGGTGGAGGGCGATAGCGCCTCGCTCGCCGAGCTGTGCGCCCTGCTCTCGGCGCTGGCCGCCGTGCCGATCCGCCAGTCGCTCGCCATCACCGGCTCGGTAAACCAGTACGGCCGCGTGCAGCCGATCGGCGGAGTCAACGAGAAGATCGAGGGCTTCTTCGACATCTGCAACGCGCGCGGCCTGACCGGCGAGCAGGGTGTGGTCATCCCGCAGCCGAACGTCAAGCATCTGATGCTGCGCGAGGACGTCGTCGCCGCCTGCGCCGAAGGGAAATTCCGCGTCCATGCCGTCGAGGATGTCGACCAGGCCATCGAGCTGCTCACCGGCGTGCCGGCCGGCGAGCCGGACGCGCAGGGCCTGGTGCCGGAAGACACGATCAACTACCTGGTCGCCGCCCAGCTCGCCGAAATGTCGGAGCAGCGCAAGGCCTTCGCCGCCTCCGCCCGCAAGCGGGGCGGCAGGAAGGGAAAGGAGCAGGGCCCATGACCATCCAACCGCAACCGGGCGACGCCCTGATCCTGGTCGACGTCCAGCAGGATTTTCTGCCCGGCGGCAGCCTCGCCGTGCCGCAAGGCGACGCGGTGGTGCCGCCGCTCAACCGCTGCATTGCCGTATTCCGGCGGCTGACTTTTCCCGTGGTGGCCACGCGCGACTGGCACCCGGCCGACCACTGCTCGTTCCGCGCGCAGGGCGGTCCGTGGCCGCCGCATTGCATCGCCGGCACGGACGGCGCGCGCTTCGCGCCCCTGCTCGAGCTGCCCGGCGAAGCGCAGATCGTCTCCAAGGCGACGGCATGCGACAAGGACGCCTATTCCGGCTTCGAAGGCACGACGCTCGATGCCTGGCTGAAGCAGGCGGGCGTCAGCCGCGTCTTCGTCGGCGGGCTGGCCACCGACTATTGCGTGCTGAACACCGTGCGCGATGCGCTGAAGCTCGGCTACGCCGCGGTGCTGCTGCAGGATGCCGTGCGCGCGGTGGACGTGCAGGCGGGCGACGGCGCGCGGGCCATCGAGGAGATGCGCCGCCTCGGTGCCACCGTTGCCGTGAGCGACGAGCTGGCGGCGTGATGATTCAGTGGCCACAGTGACCTCTGCGCTGCTCACCGACCTCTACCAGCTCACCATGCTGCAGGTGTATCACGACCGCGGCATGAACGGCACGGCCGTCTTCGAGTTTTTCGTGCGCAAGCTGCCGCCGGGCCGCAACTTCCTGCTCGCGGCGGGGCTGGAGCAGGTGCTCGACTACCTGGAGGGCCTGCGCTTCACCGCGGAGGAGCTCGACTGGCTGGCCGGCTGCGGGCGCTTCAGCCGGGCCTTCGTCGATTCGCTGGCGGACTTGCGCTTCACCGGCGAGGTCGCCGCCATGGCGGAGGGCACGCCGTTCTTCGCCGACGAGCCGATCCTGCGCGTGACGGCGCCGCTGCCGCAGGCGCAGCTGGTCGAGACGCGCATCATCAATCTGCTGCAGTTCCAGACGATGGTTGCCTCCAAGGCGGCGCGCGTGCGCCTGGCCGCGCCGAACCGGCTGCTGGTGGATTTCGGCCTGCGCCGCGCCCATGGCGCCGAAGCCGGCCTGCTCTCGGCGCGCGCCAGCTATCTCGCCGGCTTCGACGGCAGCTCCGACGTGTTGGCTGGCATGAAATGGGATATTCCGCTCTACGGCACCATGGCGCATTCCTACATTCAGGCGCACGACAGCGAACTCGCGGCTTTCGAGGACTTCGCCCGCTCTCATCCGAAGGGGACGACCCTGCTCATCGACACCTACGACACCGAGGCGGCGGCGCGCCGGCTGGTGCCGCTGGCGCAGCGGCTGGCGGCCGAAGGTATCGCCGTCGGCGCCGTGCGCATCGACAGCGGCGACCTTGCCGCGCATGCCCGCAGCGTGCGGCGCATCCTCGACGACGGCGGGCTGGCTGCCGTGAAGGTTTTCGCCAGCGGCAACCTCGACGAATACCGCGTGCAGGAACTCGTCGCCGGCGGCGCGCCCATCGAGGGCTTCGGTGTCGGCACGCGCATGAACACCTCGGCCGACAGTCCCTATCTCGACTGCGCCTACAAGCTGCAGGAATACGCCGGTCGCGCACGGCGCAAGCGCTCCGAGGGCAAGGCGACCTGGCCCGGCCGCAAGCAAGTGTTCCGCGCCCGCGACGCGACAGGGGTGCTGTCCGGCGACACGCTGACGCTCGAGGGCGGCGCCGGGCCTGGGATGCCGCTGCTGCAGGCGGCCATGCGCGAGGGGCGCCGCCTGCAGCCACCGGAGCCGCTGGCGGCGATCCGGCGGCGCGCCCTGGAAGAGCTGGCGCGGCTGCCCGCGCCGCTGCGCAGCCTGGCGCCGGCGCCGCGCGGCCCGGTGGCGGTGAGCGACGCCCTGAGAGCCCTGGCGGAGGAGGTGGATCGGCAGGCGGATTGATTTATCTCAAAGCCGCCCGGCATGCGGCGGCTATTCTGGAACTGAAGCAAGACTTACTCACAGACAGGTGCAGCCATGAAAAGACCCATCCAGATCACCTTCAAGGACCTTCCCCATTCCGACGCGGTGGAAACGCACATCCGCGAGAAGGCAGCCAAGCTGGAGACCTTCTACCCTAACATCATCGGCTGCCACGTTACCGTGGAGACGCCGCACAAGCACCATCACCAGGGCAAGCTGCACAGCGTGCGCATCGACCTCAAGGTGCCGGGCAGCGAGATCGTGGTGAACCGGGACAAGCACGAGGACGTCTACGTCGCCCTGCGCGACGCCTTCGACGCCGCCAGGCGCCAAGTCGAGGAATACGGCCGGCGTCAGCGCGGCGACGTCAAGCACCACGCCGACAACCGGGCGCCGGCCGCAGAGTAGGAAGAACGGCCGCCGGCGGCGGCTCAGGCCTCAGCCGGGCCGCCCCAGGGAGGCCTGAAGTCAGCTGCGTGGCAGCTGCGCTGCGGCTGAACCCTCGTCGCCGCTTCCCTCGGGGAAGCGGCGGGAGAAGGGGGCGTCAGGCCTCGCTGGCGCGGATGAACTCGCGCACGCGCGGGCAGATCGTCTCGCGCCAGCGCAGGCCGCTGAAAATGCCGTAGTGGCCGACGCCCGGCACGAGGAAGTGCTGCTTCTTCTCCGCCGGGATGTTGCAGCACAGCTCGTGCGCCGCCTCGGTCTGGCCGGGGCCGGAGATGTCGTCGAGTTCGCCTTCGACGGTGAACAGCGCCACGTCGCGGATGGCCCAGGGCTTGACGCGCTTGCCGGCGACGGTCATCTCGCCCTGTGGCAGCAGGTGCTTCATGAACACCATCTCCAGCGTCTCCAGGTAGTACTCGGCCGGCAGGTCCATCACCGCGTTGTACTCGTCGTAGAACTTGCGGTGCACTTCGGCCGACTCGCCGTCGCCTTCCACCAGATGGTTGTAGAAGTCGAGGTGCGACTGCAGGTGGCGGTCCGGGTTCATCGCGACGAAGCCGGAATGCTGCAGGAAGCCCGGGTAGACGCGGCGCATGTAGCCGGGGTACTTGAGCGGCACGCGGGTAATGACATGGGTGTCGAACCAGCGCAGGCTGCGCGTCTTGGCGTAGCGGTTGACTTCCGTCGGCGCTCGGCGCGTGTCGATCGGGCCGCCCATCAGCGTCATGCTGCGCGGCCGCGCCGGGTCGTCCTCGGCCGCCATCAGCGAGACGGCGGCGAGCACCGGCACGGTGGGCTGGCATACCGAGATGACGTGCAGGTCCGGCGCCAGCAGGCGCATGAAGTCCTGCATGGTGGCGACGTAGTCGGCGAAGTGGAAGTAGCCCTCGGCGAGCGGCACCAGGCGGGCGTCCACCCAATCGGTGACATACACGTCGTGGTGCGGCAGCAGCGCGCGCACCGTGTCGCGCAGCAGCGTCGCGTAGTGGCCGGAGAGCGGCGCCACCAGCAGCACCTTCGGGTGCGACCATGGCGTCTCGCGGCGGAAGCGCAGCAGGTTGCAGAAGGGCTTGGCGGCGACGATCTCCTCGCGCACCGCCACGGTCTCGCCGTCGATGACGGTGTGATCGAGGCCGAAGGCCGGCTTCTCGTAGCGCCGGACGACACGCGCCAGCAGCTCGGAGCCGGCGGCGACGCGGCCGCTGTGCGGCAGGTAGGCGAGGGGGCTGAAGGGGTTGGTGAAGAGCTGCTGGCTGGTTTCCGCCCAAAAGCGCAGCGGCGCACTGGCGGCGTGTTGCAGTTCGTGAAGCGCGTAGATCATCTATAGCCGTTCCTGGTCACAAAGCGGATGCTTGGCAACACTCTACCCGAACCCGACGGATTGTCCAGCCGTCCGGTCAAGTTCCGCGCAGCGGTTCAGTCCGGCAGCTTGTGGCCGCGGAATTCCTCGCGCAGTTTCGTCTTCAGCAGCTTGCCGGTGGCGGTGTGCGGCAGGCTGTCGACGAAGACCACGTCGTCGGGCAGCCACCATTTGGCGACCTTGTCGCGCATGAAGTCGAGCAGCGCCTCGCGCGTCGCCTCCTGGCCCTGCTTTTTGACCACGATCAGCAGCGGGCGCTCGTCCCACTTCGGGTGGGCGACGCCGATCACCGCCGCCTCGGCCACGGCCGGGTGCGCCATGGCGAGGTTTTCGATGTCGATCGAGCTGATCCATTCGCCGCCCGACTTGATGACGTCCTTGGAGCGGTCGGTGATCTGCATGTAGCCGTCGGCGTCCAGCGTGGCGACATCCCCGGTGGGAAACCAGCCGCCCTCGCGCAGAACGTTGCCGCCCTCGCCCTTGAAGTAGCCGGAGACGATCCACGGCCCGCGCACCAGCAGGTCGCCGAAGGCCTTGCCGTCGCGCGGCAGCTCGCGCCCCTCGTCGTCGACGATCTTCATGTCCACGCCGTAGATCGGGCGGCCCTGCTTCAGGCGCACGGCGTCGCGCCCGGCGGCGGACAGGGCGAGGTGCTTGCCCTTGGGCGTGTTCACCGTGCCGAGCGGGCTCATTTCGGTCATGCCCCAGGCGTGCAGCACGGTGACGCCGTACTGTTCGTCGAAGCCGCGGATCATCGCCGGCGGCGCGGCCGAGCCGCCGATCACCAGGCGCCTGACGGTGGACAGCTTCAGGCCTTTCGCCTGCAGGTGCTGCAGCAGGCCGAGCCACACCGTCGGCACGCCGGCGGAGACCGTCACCCCCTCCTGCTCGAACAGCTCGTGCAGGCTGGCGCCGTCGAGCTGCGGTCCGGGCATCACCAGCCTGGCGCCGGCCAGGGCGCAGGCGTAGGGCAGGCCCCAGGCATTGACGTGGAACAGCGGCACCACCGGCAGCACAGTGTCGCGCGCCGAGAGGTTGAGCCCGTCCGGCAGCGCCGAGCCGTAAGCGTGCAGCACCGTCGAGCGGTGCGAGTAGAGCGCGCCCTTCGGGTGGCCGGTGGTGCCCGAGGTGTAGCACAGCGATGAAGCGGTGCGTTCTTCGAATTCCGGCCAGTCGTAGTCGTCCGAATGCGAATTGACCAGTTCCTCGTAGCTGAGCAGGTCCAGCTTCGACTCCGGCAGGTGGGCGCGGTCGGTCAGCGCCACCCAGGCGCGCACGCCCTTGCAGTGCGGCGCGATGCCCTCGATGAGCGGCAGGAAGGTCAGGTCGAAGAAGACCAGGCCGTCCTCGGCGTGGTTGACGATGTAGGCGATCTGTTCGGGGAACAGGCGCGGGTTGACGGTGTTGAGGATGGCCCCCATGCCGGAGACGCCGTAGTACAGCTCGAAGTGGCGGTGGTTGTTCCAGGCCAGCGTCGCCACCCGCTCGGCCGGCTTGACGCCCAGGGCGAGCAGTGCGCGGGCCAGCTGGCGGGCGCGCCGGTGCGCATCGCGGTAGGTATAGCGGTGGATGCCGCCAACGGTCTCGCGCGAGACGATCTCGGTGTCGCCGTGGTAGCGGTCGGCGTGGCGGATCAGCGACGAGATCATCAGCGGCATGTCCTGCATCAGTCCCAGCATGGTTCCCTCCCGTATAGCCGTGAAAAAGCCGTCCCGAAGATAGCACGCCGCCATGCCGGAACTCAATTCGGGGCATAATGGGCTCAGGCAATGAGCCAGCGGAGCACGGCATGACCCCCAGCGCTATCGTGAACTATCTCGACCAGTACGTCGTCGGCCAGGACGAGGCCAAGAAGATCCTGGCGGTGGCGGTCTATTCGCACTATCGGAAGATCGGCCAGTCGCTCGGCGACCGGCTGGAAATGGTGAAGAGCAACGTGCTGCTGGTCGGCTCCACCGGCACCGGCAAGACGCTGCTGTGCGAGACCCTGGCGCGCGCCCTCGCGGTGCCGTTCGTCACGGCGGACGCCACCTCCCTGGCGCAGACCGAGTACGCCAACGAGGAGATCGACGCCATCCTGCAGCGCCTGCTGGAGCGGGCCGAAGGCGACGTGGCGCGGGCGCAGCGCGGCATCGTCTTCATCGACGAAGTGGACAAGCTGCGGGCGGTCAGCGGCCAGGCGCGCGGCGCCAGCGGCGAGAGCGTGCAGCACGCCCTGCTGAAGATCATGGAAGGCGCCCCGGTGCGGCTGAAGCACGGCCAGTACGTCGACACCACGAACATCCTGTTCATCTGCGGCGGCGCCTTCGTCGGGCTGCGCAGCATCCTGGCGAGGACGCATGCCTACGGCTTCATCTCGACCGCCTCGGGCGACGACCAGCACATCCTCGACAGGCTCAACGCGCGCATCAAGCCGACCGACCTCTTCGAGTACGGCCTGATCCCCGAATTCGCCGGACGGCTGCCGATCGTCGCCGCCTTCCAGGACCTGACGCGGGAAATGCTGGTGCGCATCATGACGGAGCCGCGCAACGCCATCTACCGCCAGTTCCGCGAGATTCTGCGCAGCGAGGGCGTGGAACTGGTCGTCGAGCCGGGCGTCTTCGGTCAGATCGCCGAACTGGCGATCGAGTACAAGGTGGGCGCGCGCAGCATTCGCGGCATATTCGAGGAGATGATCACGCCGGTGCTCTACGTGGTGCCCGACGACAAGCGCATCGCCCGGGTGGGCATCGCCTCGCTCTTCGAGCAGCCGCGCTATTTCGACGCGCAGGGCAACCCGCTTTCCTGAGAAACATCGCCGTCCCCGCGGAAGCGGGGCCCGGCGGCGTACCATCGCACCGGATTCCCGTTTTCGCGGGAATGGCGGCAACTGGCGGGCGCTTCGGGCATAATCCGGCTCATCCCGTGAGCCACCGGAGCCCGCTTGATGGACCGCACCGAGCGCTTCTACCGCATCGACCAGCTGCTCAACGAGAGGAAGGTTGTGCCGCTGCCGATCCTCATCGACAAGCTGGAAGTCTCCCGCGCGACGATCAAGCGCGACCTCGAGTACATGCGCAACCGCCTGAACGCGCCCATCGTCTGGGACCGCGAGCAGGGCGGCTACCGCTTCGCCCTGCAGGAGCGGGGCGCCGCCCAGTACGAGTTGCCCGGGCTGTGGTTCTCGGCGCAGGAGGTGCATGCCCTGCTCACCATGCAGCACCTGCTCATGAACCTGGACACCGGCGGCCTGCTCGGCCCCCACATCCAGCCGCTGCTCTCGCGCCTGAAGGCGCTGCTCGGCACCGGGGACGATTCTGCGGAGGAAATTCACAAGCGCATCCGCATCCTCGGCATGGCCTCCCGGCGCCTGGCGCTGGACCACTTCGCGGCGGTCGGCTCGGCCCTGCTGCGGCGGAAAAGGCTGCTGATAGCGCACTACGTCAGGGCGCGCGACGAGACCATCGAGCGCGAAGTGTCGCCGCAAAGGCTGGTGTACTACCGCGACAACTGGTATCTCGACGCCTGGTGCCACCTGAGGAACGACCTGCGCAGCTTCGCCGTGGATGCCATCCGCCGCGCCGAGCTGATCGAGCAGCCGGCCCGCCATGTGCCGGAGAAGACCCTCGACTCGATGCTCGGCGCCGGCTACGGCATCTTCTCCGGCCGCAAGGTGCAGCGCGCCCGCCTGCGCTTCACGCCCGAGCGGGCGCGCTGGGTGGCCCAGGAGCAGTGGCACCCGAAGCAGAAGGCGCGCTTCGACAAGGACGGCTCCTATCTGCTCGAAGTGCCCTATTCGGACAGCCGCGAGCTGGTGATGGACATCCTCCGGCAGGGCTCCGGCGTGGAGGTGCTGGCGCCGGCCGCCCTGCGCCGCGACGTGGCAGCGCAGCTGAAGGCGGCGCTCGACTTGTATTGATGCGGGACTGGCTCACGCCATGAGCCGGTGGCCTCCTTATCCTGCACGGCAGGAAAGGAGGCGCCATGAATCCCGATACGGTGGTGTTCTGGGCGACGACGGGACTGTCCGTCGCGCTGTGGCTTCTCGTTTAGGCTTGTCCTTGGTCTGGCGCACGATCTCGTCGGCATGCGATGGAAATCGGCGTGCGCCCCGGCGATCAGCCCGTGCATCTCGCCCGGCATCAGCCGATAGCCATCGCGGGCAAGCCGGCGTCCGAATAGAATGGCGCCAGCGCCTGTTCATGACCCGATCACACCGCAGATGACCACGACCAAAGCCGATCGCCACCTCTGGCAGCGTTTCTGGGCGATTGCCGCGCCGTACTGGCGCGAGGAGGACAAATGGCAGGCCTGGGGGCTGCTGGCCCTGATCGTGCTGCTGCTGCTCGGCCAGACCCGCTTCGCCGTGCTGTTCAACGAGCAGACCGGCGAGTTCACCTCGGCGCTGGCGGCGCGCGACGAGGAGCGTTTCTGGGACGCGATCAAGTACAGCCTCGGCCTGCTGCTGGTGGCGGTGCCGATCTACGCCTTCTACTACTTCGTGCGCGACAAGCTTGGCATCCTCTGGCGGCGCTGGCTGACCGGCCGTTTCCTCGACCGCTACTTCGCGCAGCGGCATTTCTACGAGCTGAACGCCAACGCCGGCATCGACAACCCCGACCAGCGGGTGGCCGAGGACATCAACACCTTCACCCAGCGCTCGCTCTACTTCCTGCTGATCCTGGTCGGCGCCGTCCTGCAGCTGGTCGCCTTCAGCACCGTGCTGTGGGACATCTCCAGGGTGCTGGTGTACTTCCTCGTCGTCTACGCCATCTTCGGCACCACGGTCACACTGGCGGTGTTCGGCAAGCCGCTCATCGGTCTCAACTTCATGCAGCTCAGGCGCGAGGCCGATTTCCGCTTCGGCATGGTGCGCATTCGCGAGAACGCCGAGTCGATCGCCTTCTACCGCGGCGAAGCGCAGGAATCGCAGCAGGTGCGCCGGCGCTTCGCTGCCGCCTTCGACAACTACAACCGGCTGATTCGCAGCCAGCTCTTTCTCAACCTGTTCCAGTACGCCTACGGCCTGCTCACCATCGTCCTGCCCAGCGCCATCATCGCCGGCGACGTGCTCTCCGGCGAGCTGGAGGTCGGTGCCGCCGTGCAGGCCGCCGGCGCCTTCGCCGCGGTGCTCTCTGCCATCTCGGTGATCATCGAGAACTTCGAGGGCCTCAGCCGCTTCGCCGCCGGCATCGACCGCCTCAGTGCTTTTTCCCGGGTGCTGGCGGCGGAGCCGGCCTGCCGCGCGCGCAGCCCGAGCCTGATCGAATCGGCGGAGGGCGCCGTCCTGGCGCTGGAGCATGTCACCCTGATGACGCCGGGCGGCGAGCGCACCCTGGCGAAGAACCTCTCCGTCGCCGTCGGCCCCGGCGAGGGGCTCCTCATCGTCGGCGAGAGCGGCAGCGGCAAGAGCTCGCTGCTGCGCGCCATCGCCGGCCTGTGGTATTGCGGCAGCGGCCGCGTCGTCCGGCCCGGTCCGGAGGACATTCTCTTCCTGCCGCAGCAGCCCTACATGATCCTCGGCACGCTACGCAGCCAGTTGCTCTATCCCAACCGGGAGCGGCCGGTGCCGGATACGGAACTCCTGCGCCTGCTCGAACGGGTGAACCTGCCCAACGTCGCCGAGCGCTTCGGCGGCCTGGATGCCGAGCGCGACTGGGAGAAGGTGCTCTCCATCGGCGAGCAGCAGCGCTTGGCCTTCGCCCGCGTGCTGCTCGCGCGGCCGCGCTACGCCATGCTCGACGAGGCGACCAGCGCGCTCGACGCGGCTAACGAGGAGAGCCTCTACCGGCAACTGGCGGCCACCGCCACGACGCTGGTGAGCGTCGGCCACCGCTCGACCATCGTGAAGTACCACAAACAGGTGCTGGAACTCTGCGGCGACGGCGAGTGGCAGATTCATCCCGCAGAGGGCTACGACTTCAGGCATTGAAAAGTCAGTCGCCGCAACACGGCGGGCGGGCGTCACTGCGCAGCGTAGGCCAGCGCCTCGTTCAGGGGCAGCACCTGCACCTTGTCGTGCAGCGGATAGGACAGGTTGCCGGGGTAGATCACCCACAGCAGGTCCAGCGCGAGGTCGGACAGGGCGTGGCGCATCGAGGGCGTCAGTTGCGGTGCGTCGGCGCGCTTGATTTCGATGCCGAGGCGGCGGCCCTGCCTGATAAACAGCCCGTCCAGTTCCGCGCCGGTGTGGGTGGCCCAGAAACAGGCCTCGTCCGGTTCCAGGGCGCGAATCAGTTCCTCCATGACGAAGCCCTCCCACGACGCGCCGCATTTCGGATGGGCCAGGAGGGCGTTGCGCGCATCGACGCCGAGCAGTTGGTGGAGCAGGCCGGAATCGCGCCAGTACAGCTTCGGCGCCTTGACCTGGCGCTTGCCGATGTTTTCGTGCCACGGCTGCAGTTGCCGGACGAGATAGCTGCCGCTGAGCAGGTCGAGGTAGCGCCGCACGCTGGACTCCGAAATGCCGAGCGAGCGGGCCGGCTCCGCGGCATTCCAGACCTGCCCGTGGTAATGCGCCAGCATGGTCAGGAAGCGCATCGTCGCTGCCGGTGCGAGGCGCATGCCCAGTTGCGGCAGGTCGCGCTCCGCCAGGGCGAGCAGGAACTGCCGGCGCCAGACCTGGCTGTCGGCCTGGCTGCGTGCCAGATACGAGCGCGGAAAGCCGCCCCGGAGCCAGAGCGTATCGGCAGCCTCGAGACCGGTCTCGGCCAGGCCGAACCCGCCGACCTCGATGACTTCGATGCGTCCCGCGAGGGATTCGCTCGATTGGCGGAGCAGGGCGGGGGAGGCGCTGCCCAGCACCAGGAAGCGGGCCGGCGTGTCCGGCCGGTCCGCCAGCACGCGCAGGACCGGAAACAGGTCGCCGGAGCGCTGGATTTCGTCGATGACCACCAGGCCGGCCAGCGGCGACAGGGCGGTCATCGGCTCGGCCAGGCGCGCCAGGCTGACCGGATCCTCCAGGTCGAAGTAGTTGGGCGAATCGGACGCGGCGAAACTCCGCGCCAGCGTGGTCTTGCCGACCTGGCGCGGTCCGACGAGGGCGACGACGGGATTGCGGGCGAGTGCCCGTTCGATCCGCCGGCGCAGAGAATCCCGGGCGATCATGGCGAGCAATATACAATGAAAATCCTCCAATTACTAGCGGAATATCATGGTAATAGAAAGGCCGGGCAAGACGAAGCCCTCGGCGCGCCCGACGCGGCCATCGAGGAAAGCTTCTACCGCCAACTCGCCGCGACGCAGACGACGCCGGTCAGCGTCGGCCACCGCTCGACCATCGTGAAGTAACATAACCATGTGCAGGAACTCTGCGGCGACGGTGAGTGGCAGATTCATCCCGCGGAAGGCTACGACTTCAGGCACTGAAAAGTCAGTCCCCGCAACACGGCGAATATTTGGCACACCCAGGAGGTGAAGCATGATCACGGAACTGGTTCTCTTCGATCTTCCGAAAGGCACCACTCGCGAGGAAGCGATGGCGAAGTACAGGCAGTCCATCCCCACCTGGTCGGGAAACGGGGATCTCCTGCACAAAGCCTACTTTTTCGATGAGGAGAAAAGCCAGGGCGGCGGCGTGTATCTCTGGAAGTCCGCCGAAGCCGCGCGTCGATGGCACGGCGAGGCATTCCTGAACCGCATCCGGACGGTCTACGGCAGCGAACCGCGGATCACCTGCCTGGATACGCTGATCGTGGTCGATAACGTCAGCGGGCAGGTATCCGAACCGGCTCCCGGTTGAAAAGTCAGTCTCCGCAGGACGGCGAATGACTATCCGCAAGGGATGATCGCCGAGCTCTTCCGCTTCTCGGCCTTTGCTGTCGTTGAAGGTAGCTCAAGCGAATGACCTGTGTCGCTCAGGTTGCTGCCGCTGATGGGTTAAGTGACCAGTATGGCAGCCGTCCGCGACAGATTGCCGAGCGGCAGGCGTCGACGTGGAAAGAGGCAACCGATGTAACAATCGGGTCTTCGCGTAAGAGTGTGGGTAAATTCGCATGCCGTTTAGATTTTCGGGAGCATTGAAGTGAGGATTTTCAGTCGCAGGTATTCCTCGTCGCGCAGCCCATATGCCCGTCGCTGGATGACTCGGATCTTGTTGTTGAGCCCTTCCACGAAGCCGAGCGAGACCTTGTTCTCTGGCTTGCAGTAGGCGGCGATCCCATCCCAATGACGCTCGACCATCTCGGCGAACTTCTCGTAAGGCTTCAATCGCTGCCACTTCAGGCTGGCCTTCCAGTTGTCGAAGAAGCGCCGCGCCCAGCCTTCCCGCTGGTAGCTCCACAACTGGCCGAACGATTCCTTCAGCAGGTAAGCGGTGTTGAGCCGCTTGTTGGCAGCCAGCAAGGTCTTCAGCGCTTTTCTGCCATCCGTGGTCAGATTCTCGTGGCTGGTCAGCAGGACGTACTTCTGGCCCTTGATGTAGCGCCGATCCTTGCCCGACAGCCGGGCGTATTCGTTCTTCCTGACCTTGTCCAGGGCATCGTTGAGATGGCGCATCACATGGAACTTGTCGAAGAGGATGGCGGCCTGCGGCGCCCGCCGCACGGTGACATTACGAAACGGCTTCCACATGTCCATGACCGCCAGCCGAATGCCGCGCGACCTCTTCTCGCCCAGCCAGTCGTAGAACTGCTCCATGCTGGCTTCCGAACGGTCCTCGCCGCCGAACCAGATCGGCCGGCGCCGAATCAGGTCGCTCACCACGATGCGGTAGGTGTGTCCCTTGCGGATCGAAATCTCGTCGATACCGATGGCCTTCGGTCCGGGGATACCGATCCGTTCCAGCTGGACCTGCATGTACTCTTTGTCCAGTTCCTTGACGGCATGCCAGTCCAGGTGCAGTTCCTCGGCGACATCCTTGAGAGTGCTTGCCCGGCAGCGCCGGCCGACGAACCAGGCAAACCGTTTCGTGTAGAACGGGTTGTCGGCAAGGAAGTCGAGATGCTCTCGTTTCACCTTGCCACAGCGCCGGCACAGAACCCGTCGAACCTCGAACTCCAGATAGACCCGTGTGTCGCCGCTGCCCAGGTCGCGCACGCGCCGCGTCGTGCGGTCGTACCACCCCACCTGCGTTCGACCACACTCCTTGCAGACCGTTTTTTTGAGCGCCGCGTGAGCGTAACGACGCGCGCCTGCGAATCTCCGAAGACGCCGCGCACCACTTCCAGCGGCCGGAAACCGGCGAACCGGTATGCGTCGAGAAGACGCTTGCGTTTGCGTAAAGTAGCCATCGCGAAATCATGCCAGTTTCCGAAGCCCGATCAAACCGCGGAAACCCGCGTCCAGCCTTGCTCTCAGGCAATTTCATGACGTTTTTTACCCACACTCTTACGCGAAGACCCGATATTTGATGAACACGACGCGCAGCCGCTCCTATGCCGCAACCGACAACAGGTCGGCTGCTGGATTCATGTGCCTGCGTTCAGGCGACTACTTCCAGGCCGCGTTTCTGCACCAGATGCAGCAGCTTCAAGGCCGTGCCTGTGGGACGCTTCTGGCCGATCTCCCACTTCTGGACGGTCGAGAGGCTGGTGTTCAGCAGGCGCGCGAAGACGGCCTGGCTGACATGCGAGGCCTCGCGAATCTTCTTGATCTGATCCGGCTGCAGTGGCTCGACCGGCGGCAGGCACAGCTGGTCAAACTCACGCAGCGTGACCCGATCCATCACGCCAGCCTTGTGCAGACCCTTAGCCGTCTCATGTACGGCCTCGAGAATGGGAGATTTCGTCTTACGCATCGCATTCCACCTCAATCAGTTCGCCCGCCTGCTTGGCTTTCGTGACCGCCTGCGCGGTCAGCGACAACAAGTGAGCCGCCAACTTCTTCAATGCTTCCTCTTCGTCCCTGTCGATGTTGCTGCGCTCGTTCTTCGGGAAGCCATACACGAAGACCCAGCGATTGCCCTTGTTGGTGGCGACAAGCGTCCGGTATCCGCCGCTCTTTCCTTGGCCGGAACGCGCAATCCGTTTCTTGAACAGCCCGCCACCAAGGTCAGCATCGAACAGCCCGTTGACCATTTCGCGGACGGCATCGCAGAGGGCGGGTGTGGTTAGTCCTTGCTTGCGCGCCCAGCGGTCAAACCACCGGGTCTTGTATATCACCATGCCCCGTCTCCTTCGCCCTATTGTATAGCACTAAGTGCTATGAACGTGCAAGCTGAATTTCCAGCACATGCAGTTCCTTCAACGCTATAACCATGCGAAGGCCGCTGGCTCCTTCGTCTGCAGAGGAGCCTACACCGGCCTTATGAAGCTTATCCTGCCAACGGCCGCAATGGCCGACTTTGAGACCGTCATTGTTGTAACCCGCCGGTAGCCGAACCCGAATCGGAAGTGGCATTTTGACTATTCCACAAAAGTCAGTCTGCGCGGTACGGCGCCGCCGCTGACTTGACTTAATCGTTGCCGGAGATGTTGAACGGCCGCGACGCTCCATCGTAGAGCCGCCGCAGGATGGCCGCCTCGCGCGTGGCGATGGTGGCGAGGAATTCCGACGGGTCGCCCATCTTGCGGAAGGCGTCGTAGCCGTTTTCGAGGAAGGCGTGCAGCTCGGCGAGGCCGGCGAGTCTTGCCGGCGCGCGCATGATGCGCAGGGCGGCATGGACGAGCGGCTTGCGGGTGAGGGCGGTGAGGGCCTCGCCGACCTCGCCGATCAGCTTTAGCTGCTGTTCGCGCTGTACCCGCTTACCGCAGCGACGGTAGGCTTCGGCATAGGCCTTGTCCGTGATGTCGGCGATGGCGCGGGCGCGGCGCAGTTCCGCCAGCATGGCGGCATCGAGTTCTTCCGAGAGGGCATCGACTTCGATCGCCAGGGCGATGGTGCGGATGCCTGAAGCGGGCAGGGTGGCGGCGAGGGTGGGCAGGATGCGCTCGACTTCGTGGTCGCGTTCGCTGAAATCCTTGGGGCCGTAGAGGTCGGTGAGGAAGAAGCGCGCCGCATCGTGGTAGCGTTTCGAGTCGAGCAGGTCGCGGTAGGTGGCGGCGAGGCGGTCGGCTTGCCAGGCGCGCAGGTTCAGGCGATCCCCGGCGTTGCGCGGATCGGTGTTGGCGGCGGCGCGCAGCGCCTTGGCCTGGCCCAGGTGCTGGCGCAGCAATTCGACCCAGCGCTCCTTTTCCTTGGTGCTCATGCAAACATTATCGCCTGCGTGGAATCGTCCCGGGCGCGTTTAGAACCAATTGCCTAACCCGCGGCAAAGTCGCTCGGCTACACTGGGCCATCAGGGGAACCTCCCCATGGCGCGAAGGAAAGGCGATGGGCACCAACGAAGCGGATAGCGCAGTCAGCCTGGCCGCGATCCATGCCCGGCTGCGCGGGGCGGCGGCGCGCGACCCGAACCCCGGCTGGCGCGCGCGCGATGCGCGGCTGGTGGCGCTGGAGCGGCTGCTGCGCGAGAACACGACGGCCATCGCCGAGGCGATCCGCGGCGATTTCGGCAACCGCTCGCTGCACGAAACGCAGCTCCTCGAACTTTTTCCCAGCTTCGAAGCCATCCGCCACGCCCGGCGCCATTTGAAATCCTGGATGCGGCCGGAGCGCCGCGCCGTTTCGATGTGGTTTCTGCCCGGCCGCGCCCGCGTGCTGCACCAGCCGCTCGGCGTCGTCGGCGTCATCGTGCCGTGGAACTATCCGCTGCTGCTGGCGGTGGGGCCGCTGGTGGCGGCGCTGGCCGCCGGCAACCGTGCCATGGTGAAGATGTCGGAATACACGCCGGCCACGGCGGAACTGTTCGCCCGATTGATCGCAAAATACTTCGCCGACGACGAGGTGGCGGTGGTGCAGGGCGACGCCGAAGTGGCGCAGGCCTTCTCGCGGCTGCCTTTCGGACACATCTTGTTCACCGGCTCGACGAAGGTCGGCTACAGCGTGATGCGCGCCGCCGCCGAGAACCTGACGCCGGTGACCCTCGAATTGGGTGGCAAGTCGCCGGCCATCCTCGGGCCGGAGTATCCGCTGGAAAAATTCGCCGAGCGCGTCATGGTCGGCAAGACCATGAACGCCGGCCAGACCTGCATCGCGCCGGACTATGTGCTGGTGCCAGCGGGGCAGGCGCGCGAGTTCATCGCCGCCGCGCGCAAAGTGGTGGACGCCTGCTACCCGGACATCCTGCACACGCCGGACTATTCTTCCATCGTCAGCGAGCGGCATTACCGGCGGCTGCTCGGCCTCGTCGAGGATGCGCGCGGGCAGGGCGCCGAGGTGGTGCCACTGTCCGCCGCGGCAGAGCCCGATGCAGCGATGCGGCGCGTGCCACCGGTGGCGATGCTCAACGTGAGCGACGCCATGCAGGCGATGCAGGAGGAGATCTTCGGGCCGATCCTGCCGGTGGTTGGCTACCGCGACCTGGATGAAGCGATCCGCTACGTCAATGCGCGGCCGAATCCGTTGGCGCTGTACTACTTCGACCACGACCGCGGCCGCATCGACCATGTGCTGGCGCAGACGCTCTCCGGCGGCGTCACCATCAACGACACCCTCCTGCACATCGCCCAGGACAGCCTGCCCTTCGGCGGCGTCGGCGAAAGCGGCAAGGGCCATTACCACGGCTTCGAGGGCTTCGAGGCGTTCTCCAAGAAGAAGGCGGTGTTCTTCCAGTCGCGCCTCAATGGCATGGGGCTGTTCAAGCCGCCCTATGGCAAGGTGTTCGAGCGCATGGTGAATCTACTCATTCGCTGATTCATGCCGACACGACGACAATTCATCAAGGCCGGACTGATTGGCGGCGCCGCGCTGACGGCCGTCGGCATTTTCTACTCGCGCGGTCTGAAGGAGGCGCCGTCGACCGCCGTGTCACGGGGACTGACTTTGTCCGGGCGGACGATCATCGCCGCGATTGTCCCAGCGATGCTGGCCGGCGCGCTGCCGGAGGCGGGCGAGGCGCGCCGGAAGGCCATCGCGCAGACGGTGGAGGGCGTCGGCATCGCCATCGCCGGCCTGTCGGCCGCGGCGCAGAAGGAGCTGGCGGAGTTGTTCACGCTCCTGGACATTGCCCCGGTGCGCGTGCTGCTGGCCGGACTGTGGCCGCGCTGGGAGGAGGCAAGTCCCGCCGAGGTCGCCGCTTTCCTGCAGGGCTGGCGCGCGAGCCGCCTGGGGCTGCTGCGCAGCGCCTATGCCGCGCTGCACGACCTGGTGCTGGGCGCCTGGTACGGCAACCCGGATACGTGGGAGGGCATCGGTTACCCCGGCCCGCCGGAGATCCTGTGAAAGACCCGTTCCTCATCGGCATCGACAGCGGCTGGGAGGTGATCGACGCCTCGCGCCTCGTCGCCGACCGCGAGCTGGAGGTCGACGTCGCCATCGTCGGCAGCGGCGCCGGCGGCGGCATCGCGGCGGAAATCCTGGCCAAAGCCGGCCTCAAGGTCGCCATCATCGAGGAAGGGCCGCTGAAGACGTCCACCGATTTCAGGATGCGCGAGGCCGACGCCTATCCGCAGCTCTACCAGGAGTCGGCGGCGCGCAAGACCAAGGACAAGGCCATCAACATCCTGCAGGGCCGCTGCGTCGGCGGCTCGACGACGGTGAACTGGACCAGCAGCTTCCGCACGCCGTCGGCGACGCTGGCGCACTGGCAGCGCGAGTACGGCCTGAAGGATCTGAGCGTCGAAGGGTTGTCACCCTGGTTCGATGCCGTGGACCGGCGCCTGAACATCCGCTACTGGGACCTCAGCCCGAACGAGAACAACAAGCTGCTGCGCCAGGCCGCCTGGCAACTCGGCGTCTCGGTGGCGCCGATGCGGCGCAACGTCAAGGGTTGCTGGAACCTCGGCTATTGCGGCATGGGCTGCCCGACCAACGCCAAGCAGTCGATGCTGGTGACGACGATTCCCGCCGCGCTGGAGCAGGGCGGCGTCCTGGCGCACCACCTGCGCGCCGAGCGGCTGCTGCTGAAGGGCGAGCGCGTCGAGGCGCTGGACTGCGCGGCGATGCACGAGGCCGGCATCCATGCCCTGCCGTACCGCGTGCGGGTGCGGGCGAAGCATTACCTGCTGGCGGCCGGCGCCATCGGCACGCCGGCGCTGCTGCTGCGGAGCGGCGCGCCGGACCCGAACCGCCTGCTCGGCAGGCGCACCTTCCTGCATCCGACCACGGTGGCGGCGGCGCTGATGGATCACGAGGTGAAGGGCTACTCGGGCGCGCCGCAGACCATCTACTCCGACCACTACCTGGACAATGCGGCCGTCGGCGGGCCGATCGGCTTCAAGCTGGAAGTGCCGCCGATGCATCCGGTGCTGTTCTCCACCACCCTGCAGGGCTACGGCGAGACGCATGCGCAGCTGATGCGCGAATTCGCCAACACGCACGCCATGCTGGCGCTGCTGCGCGACGGCTTCCACCCCGACAGCCCGGGCGGCAGCGTGCAGCTCGACGACCACGGCGCGCCGCTGCTGGATTACCCGCTTACCGATTTCGTCTGGCAGGGCGTGCGCCGTTCCTGGCTGGCCATGGCCGAACTGCAATTCGCCGCCGGGGCGAAGCGCGTCTATATCGTGCACGAGCAGTGCGCGGGCTATGCCAGCTGGGCGGAGGCGAAGGAGGGCATCGCGCAGCTGCCGCTTGCGCCGCATCGGGCGCGGGTGGTCAGCGCCCATGTCATGGGCGGCTGCGGCATGGCCGCCGACGAGCGGCGCGGCGTCACCGACGAATACGGCCGCTATCGCGGCCTGGCCAACCTGACGCTGTGCGACGGTTCGCTGTTCCCCACCAGTGTCGGCGCCAATCCGCAGCAGTCGGTGTATGCTCTGGCGGCGCGCAACGCCAGCCGGCTGGCCGAAGAGATGACAAAACTGCCGGCGCCTGCGCTGGCCTGAGGGAGGAATCAAATGACCGCTGCAACCCTGCACCGGCTGATGCTGGCCGGCGAATTCGTCTTCTATCTGCTGCTCGGTCTCGCGCTGACCTGGCGCTGCGGCTGGGCCTGGCAGCAGGCCGTCGGGCTGGCGATGATCCTGATGGTGGCGGGCCGCGCCTTCATCATCGGCGTCACCTTCTCGTTCGCGCGCGCCTACGCCGTGCCGCCGCCCGAGGGCTGCCGCATCGGCGCCGGACGGGGGCTGGCGATGTTCCTGCGCGAGCTGTCGGCCTTCTTCCTGCTGTTCACGGTGATCATGCCCTTCGAGCACTGCTTCATGGGCGCCGACCGGCTGGGCCGCGCCGACGGGCGGCTGCCGATCCTGCTGATCCACGGCTACCAGTGCAACCGTGGCTACTGGCTGTGGCTGCGCCGCGCGCTGGAGCATGCCGGCTGGCAAGTGGCGACGATCAGTCTCAATCCCGTGTTCAACGACATCGACGGCTATGTCGCTCAGGTGTCGCAGCGCATCGAGGAGGTCTGTGCCGCCACCGGCGCCGAGCGGGTGCTCCTGGTCGGCCACAGCATGGGCGGGCTGGTCTCGCGCGCCTACCTGCGCCGACACGGCGCGGCGCGCGTGGCCAAACTCATCACCCTGGGCTCGCCGCACCGCGGCAGCATGCTGGCGAAGCTGGGGCTGGGCGAGAACGGCCGCCAGATGATTCCCGGCAGCGCCTGGCTTGCCGCACTCAACGCGCCCGGCGCCGTGCCGCTGCCGGAGACGGTGTCGGTCTACAGCTGCCAGGACAACTACGTCATGCCGCAGGACAGCTCCGTGCTGGAAGGGGCGAAAACGATTCCGCTCGCCGGCATCGGCCACCTCGAGATGGCCTTCTCGCCTGAGATCGAGCGGCTGCTGCTGGCGGAGCTCTCGGCCTGAGTGTTCCCGTCATTCCCGCGGAAGCGGGAATGACGACTCTACAGAAACTTCAGCACTTCCTCCCCGTGGTTGGGGCAGTTCGGGTCGTCGAGGACGTGGGCGATCCTGCCCTGCTCGTCGATGATGAAGGTCACCCGCTCGTTCATGCCCGTGAGCGCCCGCGCCACACTGAACAGCCCCTTGCCGGCGACGCCGTAGGCCTTGGCCATGACGCGGTCGGTGTCGGCGAGCAGCGGGAAATTCAGCTTGTATTTCGCGGTGAACTTCTTGTGCGAGGCCTCGTTCTGCGAGGAGACGCCGAGGATGGCCGCGCCCCTGGCGGCGATGTCGCGGTTGACGTCGCGCAGCGAGCAGGCCTGGGCCGTGCAGCCCGGCGTGTCGTCCATCGGGTAAAAGTAGAGGACCAGCTTCCTGCCGCGGAAATCCGAGAGGCGGATCGTGCTGCCATCGGCGGCGTGGCAGGAAAAGTCGGGGGCGGGATCGCCGGCTTTGGGTCTCATGCGGGTACTCCTGTCGGGGTGGGGGTGGGTAGCTTATTGTTAGAAATGTATCCCGCGCATCAGCTGGCTGAAGGCGATCTGGTCGGCGGTCTGCGGCACCTCGCCTTCCTTCTTGCCGGCCGACGCCGCCGAATCCGGGAACATGCGGAAGCTGGTGTTCATGATGATCTGCGCCACCTTCGGCGAGAAGGCATGCACCACCTGGCCGAACACGCCGAGGCGGGTGGCGATGCGCACCGGCTTGCGGATGATGGCCTCGACCACCAGGTCGGCCGCCTCCTCGGGCGTGAGCGTCGGCACGTTCTGGTAGAACTTGGTCGGCGCGATCATCGGCGTCCTCACCAGCGGCATGTTGATGCTGGTGAAGTCGATGCCGCGGTCGGCGAACTCCGAGGCGGCGCAGCGCGAGAAGGCCTCCAGGGCCGATTTCGAGGCGACGTAGGCAGAAAAGCGCGGCGCGTTGGTGAGCACGCCGATGGAGGAGATGTTGACGATGTGGCCGCGGCGCTTCTCGATCATCTTCGGCAGGAAGCCCATCGCCAGGCGCACCGCGGCGAAGTAGTTGAGCTGCATGCAGCGCTCGAAATCGTGGAAGCGGTCGAAGGAGTTCTCGATGGCGCGTCGGATCGAGCGGCCGGCGTTGTTGACGAGGATGTCCACGCCGCCGTATTCCTCGTTCACCTCGCGCACGAACTCGTCGCATTCCTCGTGGTTCGAGATGTCGGCCGAGTAGGCGACGAGCTCCAGCCCGTCGGCCTCGAACTCGCGCTTGGTCTCGTCCAGCTTCTCCGGGTCGCGGGCGACGATGACGGTGATGGCGCCGGCTTCGGCCAGTTTGCGCGCCGTGGCCTTGCCGATGCCCGAGGAGCCGCCGGTGACCAGCACCACCTTGCCCCTGACCTGACCCTTCAGGGTACGGTCGATGAAGAGGTCCGGGTCGAGGTGGCGTTCCCAGTAGTCCCACAGGCGCCAGGCGTAGTCCTCCAGCGGCGGCACGCCGATGCCGCTGCCGGCGAGTGCCCTCTCCGTCTCGCGACAGTCGAAGCGGGTCGGGTAGTTCACGAAGTCAAGGATGTCGTCGGGCAGGCCGAGGTCCTTCATCACGGCGTTGCGGATGCGCCGCACCGGGGTGAGCGCCAGCAGGCTTTTCTTGACGCCCCTTGGGATGAAGCCGAGCAGCGCCGCGTTGATGCGCAGGCCCATGTCCGGCGCGTGGGCGGCGCGGGCGAAGATCTGCAGCACGTCGCCGACGCGGTGCGGGTGCGGGTCGGTAAGGTGGAAGCACTTGCCGTCCTGCCCGTCCAGGTGGGCGATGTGGTGCATGGCGTCGACCACAAAGTCCACCGGCACGATGTTGATGCGCCCGCCCTCCAGTCCGACGGTGGGCAGCCAGGACGGCAGTATTCTGCGCAGCTTCTGGATGATCTTGAAGAAGTAGTAGGGGCCGTCGATCTTGTCCATTTCGCCGGTGCGCGAGTCGCCGACCACCGAGCTGGGACGATAGATGCGCCAGGGCACCTTGCATTCCTTGCGCACGATGCCCTCGGCCTCGTGCTTGGTGCGGAAGTAGGGGTGATCGAGGTTCTCGGCCTCCTCGAACATGTCCTCGCGGAAGATGCCCTCGAACATGCCGGCGGCGGCGATGGAGCTCATGTGGTGGAAGCGGCCGGCGCCGATCGCCTCCGCCAGGGCCAGGGTATTGCGCGTGCCGGCGATATTGACGGCATCATCCTCCTCGGCGGAGGCGCCGAGGTCGTAGAGGGCGGCGAGGTGGAAGAAGTGATCGATCTTTCCCCGGAGTTTTCTCTGCTCGGCCTTCGGGACGCCCAGATGCGGCGCCTTCAGGTCGCCGACGACCGGCACCGCGCGGCCACGGTCTGCGCCCCAGAAGGCGTAGAGGGCTTCGAGCTTTTCGGGATCGGCGGAGCGGATGAAAAAATGCACCTTGCTTTCCGGCCGGGCCAGCAGCTTCCTGACGAGGCGCTTGCCGATGAAGCCGGTTGCGCCGGTGACGAAATAATCCATGCCAACCTCCTCCTTGTTAGTGCAGGAAATCATACACGGGCGCGCCAAGGCTGCGCATTACCCGGCCCGCTTTAGAGACAAATGCCCACTTCTTTAGTGTGCCTCCCCTAATTTTTCCGGCTAGATTGGCGGCGTAGGGCAGCACGTGAATTCAACTTTCATAGGAGGCAGCATCATGGTCAAGAAACTCAAGGCACTCGCCGGCAGCGCCGCCGACAACCAGTTCTCCCAGACCGTCAAGGATTCGGCCCAGCAGATCTGGCTGGCCGGGCTCGGCGCCTTCGCCAAGGCCCAGGCGGAGGGCATGAAGGCCTTCAACAGTCTGGTCAAGGAAGGCGAGACCCTGCAGTCGCGCACCAGCAAGGTGGCCGGCGAGAAGGTGGCCGAGGCCGCCGCGAAGGCATCCGGTACGTGGGACAAGATCGAGCAGGTCTTCGAAGACCGCGTCGCCCGTTCGCTGTCGCGCCTGGGCGTGCCCACCAAGAAGGACATCGAGACCCTGTCGAGGCGCGTCGCCGAGCTGACCGAGGTCGTGCAGAACCTGAACGGCGCCGCCAAGCCGACCCGCCGCGCCGCGAAATAAGCGTCCTCCGAGAAGGAGGGCGCATCATGGTGCAGTCACGCGCCCGGCGCGCGAAGGAGGGCAAGCCCGCTTCCCGCATCGGCCTCGCGCTTGCCGGCGGCGGGCGTGGCGCTTCGCGCTACGCCAAGCAGGCACGAACGTCCCGCCCGCCGGCCGGGGTTTCGAAAAGGTCGAAGAGGTCGAAGGCGTCCGTTCCTCGCTTGGCACTCGCGCTTGCCGGCGGCGGGCCGTTGGGCGGCATCTATGAGCTTGGTGCGCTGCTGGCGCTGTCCGAGTCGCTGGAAGGGATCGATTTCAACGAGCTCGACGTGTATGTCGGCGTGAGCGCCGGCGGCTTCATCGCCGCCGGGCTGGCCAACGGGCTGACGCCCGAGCGCATGCGCCACATGTTCATCGAGAGCGACACCGCGGAGGAGCCCTTCGCGCCGCAGCTCCTGCTCAAGCCGGCCTTCCGCGAGTACGCCCTGCGCGCCATGTCGGTGCCGCCGCTGCTGCTGGCCTCGATCTGGAACTACCTGGGCAATCCCTGGGGCCAGAGTTTCTTCGAGTCCTTCCAGCGCCTGTCGCAGGCGATTCCCACCGGCATTTTCAACAGCGTCGGCATCGACCGCTTCCTCGCCAGGCTGTTCACCGCGCCCGATCGCAGCAACGATTTCAGGAAGCTCGGGCGACGCCTGTTCCTGGTGGCGACCGATCTGGATTCCGGCGAGTCGGCGGTATTCGGCTCGCCCGGATACGACCATGTGCCGATCTCGACGGCGGTGCAGGCCAGCGCCGCCCTGCCGGGCATGTTCCCGCCGGTGGAGATCGAAGGGCGGCACTATGTGGACGGCGCGCTCAGGAAGACCCTGCACGCCTCGGTGGCGCTGAAGGAGGGCGCCAACCTGGTGCTCTGCGTGAACCCGCTGGTGCCCTTCGATTCGGGGCTGGCGGAGAAGCGCGGCGCCGGCCGCAAGAAGCTGGTCGAGGGCGGCCTGCCGGTGGTGCTGGCGCAGACCTTCCGCTCCATCATCCATTCCCGCATGCAGGTCGGCCTGGCCCGCTACAAGACCGAGTACCCGGACGCCGATGTGGTGCTGTTCGAGCCGAACAGCGACGATGCCGAGATGTTCTTCACCAACATGTTCAGCTATGCCAGCCGGCAGCGGCTGTGCGAGCACGCCTACGGGAAAACCCGCGGCGAACTGCACCGGCGCCGCCACGAACTGGGGCCGATCCTGGCCAGGCATGGCATTCGCATCCGGCTGGAGGTGCTGAAGGAGAAGCGCTCGCTGATCCGTCACGACGCCGGCGAGCGTGGCGGGAAGGAGAAAACCTTGCTGGCGGCGAGCCACGGGCTGGCCGATTCGCTGGACGAACTGGAACACTGGCTGCAACGGCAGGCAAGACGCGCCGCTTGAGGTATTCTGGCGTTCATGGAAAGAAAGCCGAAAAGGCGCACCCGCGAGCGCATCCTCGAAGCCGGCCTGAGACTGTTCAACGATTTCGGCGAACCCAACGTCACCACCACGGTGATTGCCGACGAGCTGAACATCAGCCCGGGCAACCTGTACTACCATTTCCACAGCAAGGACGAGATCGTCAACGCCCTGTTCGGCGACTTCGAGCGGGAAATCACGGACACCCTGGCGGCGCCGGCGCGCCGCGCCCCCGACATCGAGGACATGTGGCTGTTCCTGCATCTGCTGTTCGAGGCGATCTGGAAGTTCCGCTTCCTCTATCGCGACCTGGACGACCTGCTCTCGCGCAACCGCCTGCTGGAAGTGCACTTCAAGCAAATCCTGGCGCACAAGGTGAAGACCGCGGCGCAGCTCTGCGAGGGCCTGGTGGCGACCGGCGGGATGCTGGCCTCGGCCGGCGAGATTCAGGCGCTGGCGACCAACATGGCGGTGATCGCCACCTACTGGCTGCCCTTCGAGTACGCGCGCGACCCGCGCCGGCGCGAGGACGGCAGCGGACTCGGCCGCGGCGTCTACCAGGTGATGTCGATGCTGTCGCCCTTCCTGCAGGGGAGTTCGCGCCAGTTGCTGCAGCAGCTTTCCAGAGAGTACGTCGAACAATAGGAGGAGACAGCATGGCCATAGCAGGCTGGAAGAAATTTCCGCACGCGGACAAAGCCTATGTTTATGACGGGACCGCACTGAAGAAGCACTGGGCGCGGCTGCACCGCGGCGACCGCGAACCCTATCCCGACGACGAGCAGGCGCAGGAAGCCTGGCGGCTCTACCACCAGGGCGAATTCCAGCAGGCCTGCGCGCTCGGCCTGTCGCTCGGCCTGCCCGGCTATGCGGTGGCCAACAAGGCGGCGACCATCTACGCCACCTACCTCGAGGACAACGGGAAGAAGAAGCTGGCGCTGTTCGAGGAGGCCGCTGCACGGGGCGAGGAGCAGATGGCGAAGATGCCGAAATACCCCAACGGCTATTACTTCCACGCGCTGGCGCTGGGACGCTACAGCCAGGGCATCTCGGTGGCGAAGGCGCTGGCGCAGGGCCTTGGCGCAAAGGTGCGCGACGCCCTGGCCCAGTCCCTGAAGCTGAATCCGGAACATGCCGACGCCCACATCGCTCTGGGCGCCTTTCACGCCGAGGTGATCGGCAAGGTCGGCGCCATGGTCGGCGGTCTTACCTACGGGGCGAAGAAGGAGGCAGCCGTCGAGCACTACGAGAAGGCGCTCAAGCTCAACCCGGACTCGGCCATCGCCCGCATCGAGTACGCCAACGGCCTGGTGATGCTGTTCGGCGAGGCGAAGATGAAGCAGGCCGAGAAGCTCTACCACGAGGCCGCCGCCTGCAAGCCGATGGACGCCATGGAGCGTCTCGACGTCGAGGCCGCCAGGGCGGAACTCGAAGAATAGGAAAAGTCAGTCTGCGGAGGACGGCGGCGGCGTCGCCGTCCCCGCTTGCGGCGGCGGGGCGTCAGCCTTCTTGCGCGGCGCTCGCGGCTTGCGCGGCTTTTGCCTCGGCAGGCAGGTGCCGACCGAGAGCTCCTCTTCCAGGCTCTGCTCGATTTCCGCCGGCGTGCGCAGTTCCTCCCACGGCTCCAGCAGCAGGGCATACACGAGTTTCTCGAATTCCGGCCGGAAGCGCGAGACGATGTTGTCCGGATCGGCGACGAAATGGCGGTCGGTGACCAGGCCGAACTGCACGGTGCCGTTGTAGCTGAGAATGGACACCCCCATGCCGATGTCCCCCGACTGCGGCACCCAGAACATCTGCTGCGCCAGGCGCGTGCCGGCCATGTAGAGCGGCTGCTGCGGGCCGGGCACGTTGGTCATCACCGCGGAAGCCTTGTTGGCAAGAATGTCGAGCGCGATCTCCTGCACGAACTTCGGCGCCAGCCCGGTGGCGGCCAGGATGCCGAGGGCGACGACGGGCTGGTAGGAACCCTTCAGCGCCTCCATGCGACGGCGGACTTCGAAGGCGCGCTCGAAGGGATTCGCCATGTAGACCGGCAGCAACAGGGTGACGAGGCCGAAGCGGTTGCCAAGCTTGCCTTCGTCTGCCTCGGACCGCAGGTTGACCGGCACCAGGGCGCGCACCTCGATGCCTTCGATGGGGTCGCCGCGCTCGACCAGGTAGGCGCGCAGGGCGCCGGCCACGGCGGAGAGCAGCAGGTCGTTTACCGAGCAGCCGAGCGCCCGGCCCACTGCCTTGATCTCGCCGAGCGGCATCGGTTCCGACCAGGCCACCGCCTTGGTGCCGCCGGGCTTGCCCTTGAAGCGGGTGGGCGAGTCGGCCGGCATGACGAGCAGGTTGCCGATCTCGGCCGCCATGCCGGCGCCCTGGCGGCTGTAGTCGATGACCCGGCCGGGATGCGTCAGCAGCTCGAAATACTTCAGCCAGGCCTGCGTGCCGAGGTTGATGGCGGAGATCATGCCCTGCGTCACCGGCTCGAAGACGCGCTTCCAGAAGAAATCGTCGGGACCGTCGTCCTCGCCGCCCATCTCCGGCGGCGGGGCGGTACGCACGGGGGCGTCGGCCGAGGCGTCGGTGAGCGAAAGCATGACGCCGATGAGGGCGATGCCGTCGGCGATGCAGTGGTGGATGCGGGCGATCAGTGCCGAGCCGCCGTCGTAGTTGTCGACCAGATGGAAGCTCCACAGCGGGCGGTTCGGGTCGAGCGGCGCGGACATCAGGTCCGCCGCCATGTTCTGCAGTTCCTTCTTGTGGTCCCCGGCGGGCAGCGCCATGTGGTGAAGGTGGCGGTTGAGATCGAAGTCGTCATCGTCCACCCAGAAGGCGCCGGTGGCGTCGTGTTCCACCCGCTGGCGGAAGCGGCGGTAGGGAAGCAGGCGCGCTTCCAGAGTGTGTCGCAGGCGGGCGTAATCCAAGCGGCCGTCGAAAATCATGACGCCGACGATCATCATCAGGTTGGTCGGCCTGTCCATGCGCAGCCAGGCGGTGTCGACCGGGGAGATGCGCTCACGCTTGCTCATCGGTGCTGGGCCGTAAAGGCAGAGGAGACGATGTGCTTATAATACCGAAGGACGGCCCTGCCTGGCCGTCCTCATCCGAGGGAGGGAAGAATGGCGGACCTGAAAGCAAGCTTCGAGGCGGCGGCAGCAGCCTCGAAAACCCTGGGCGAGCGGCCGGACAACCAGACTCTGCTGCAGCTCTATGCGCTCTACAAGCAGGCCTCGGGCGGCGACGTCGAGGGCAAGCGCCCCGGCTTCGGCGACATGGTCGGTCGTGCCAAGTACGACGCCTGGGCGGCCCTCAAGGGCACCGGCCGGGACGACGCGATGCAGCGCTACATCGACCTGGTGAATTCCCTCAAGGGCTGACCGGGACCGGCAGGGGCTACACCTTCGGGCCGGAATCCGGTCCGAAGTTCTCGTCGAAGTAGCGGTGGATCTCCGCCTCCACCCGCGGCTTGAGGGCCAACAGCAGGAAGCCGAGCCGCACGCGGATGTGCACCTCCTTCTTCTCCACCACCAGCTCACCGCTGACGCCGCTGCGCCGGAAGGCGAGCACGTTGTCGTCCCACTCGTGGGCCAGGTCGAACTCCTCTTCGAGCCGGCCGGCGATCTTTTCGGCCGCCTGGCGGGCAGCCTTGGCGCTGAGGGTATGTCTGCGGCGGATCAGGATGTCGGTCATAGGGCTTGCGGGTCTCGGGGGCAACGACGGGATTGTATGCGAGGCCGGCACGCCCGTCACCGGGCGTGCGATATTCCATATCAAGGATTACCGCAGCGGACTAAGATAAGTTTTGACCGCACGTCAAGACGGACCCATGTACAGCATCCAGGCGCAGACTGCCATCATCAATTCCATCGTCGGCAATGCCCTGCTGGCGGCGATCTTCTTTTATTTGTGGCGGGTGGACCGACGGGAAAGCGCCCTCGGATGCTGGGCGGCGGCGTATGCCGCCAGCGCCGGCCGGGTGGCCTTCCGCCTCGCCGGCCTGGAAGGCTTCACGGCTGCCATCTATGGCGAGGCGGTGTTCGGCTCGCTCGCCGTCGTTCTGCTCTGGATGGGCACGCGGCTCTTCGTCGGCCGGTCTTTCCGCTCGGCCTGGAAGGAGGGGCTGGGCGCCATGGCCGGCATGGGCGGGGTGACCGCCCTGGCGGTGGCCGATGCGATTCCGATCGTCGTGCCTTATCTGATCGCCGGTGCGGTGTTATTCCTGGCCGGCCTGGCCTTGCTGCGGCGCGGCCGCGAGTCGCCCGGTATCGGCTACGGCATCGTCGGCTTCCTGTTTGCAGTCTACGGCGGCTATGTCTTCGTCTTCTCGCAGCTCGCCGCCACCCCGGACAACCCCCGCGCCTACCTGTTCGGGCCGATCGTCAACCTGGCGATCGGCATGGTGCTGCTGGTGGTGACCCAGCGCAAGCACCAGTTCGAGGCCGAGAAGCTCAACCGGGCGCTGCTGCGCGAAGCCGCCGGACGCCAGGCTGCCGAGGAGGTGGGCATCCAGAGCGAACAACGCTATCGCGCGATCGTCGACACCACGCGCAGCCTGATCGGGCTGCTGACGCCGGAAGGCACGGTGATCGATGTCAATCGCGCCACACTCGAGCGGGCGGGCGTCGCCCGCGAAAAGGTGATCGGCAAGCCCCTCTGGGAGGCGCCCTGGTGGATTCACGACCCCGAACAGCAACAGCGCCTGAAGCAGGCCGTCCGCAGGGTTGCCGCCGGCGGCCACGACCGCTTCGAGTCCAGCCATCCCTCTGCGGACGGCAGCGTCGGCTATTACAATTTCTTCCTGACGCCGATCCGGGATGCCGCCGGCCAGGTGATCTATCTCGTGCCGGAGGGCCACGACATCACCGGGCTCAAGCGCAGCGAGCAGAACCTGCATGCCGCCGAGCTCCGCTTTCGCGCCATCTGCGAGGGTTCCATGCTGGGCGTGCTGGTCACCGGCGCCGAGGGCGAAATCGTGTATTTCTCGCGCCGCGCCACGGAGATTACCGGCCTGACCGAAAGCGAAGCGCTGGAGGGAAAGATGGCGGAACGGCTGCACCCGGACGACGTGAGCCTGCACAAGTCGCAATGGCTTACGGCGATCCAGGAACGCCGCCCGTTCGTCGGCGAGCGCCGCTACATCCGGCGCGACGGCAGCATTGCCTGGTGCCGCGTCCATGCCGCGCCCATTCTGGAAGGCGCCCGGCTGCACGGCTTCGTCGCCACCGTCGAGGACGTCAATGCCCGCAAGCAGTCCGAGCAGGCCTTGCGCGAAAGCGAGGAAAGGTTCTCGAGCTTTTTCGCCCTGTCCCCCGAGCCGGCCGCGGTGGCCCAGTTCCCGAACGGAGAGTACGTGAAGGTCAACGAGGCCTGGGAGAAGACCTTCGGCTACCGCCAGGACGAGGTTGTCGGCCGCACGGGGCTGGAGCTCGGGCTGTGGGAACGGCCCGACGAGCGCCGCGAGATCTACACTGAGCTGCAGCGCCGCAACCAGGCGCGCAGCGGGGAGATCCGGCTCAGGAGAAAGGACGGCAGCGTCCTGACGGCGCTCATTTCGGCAAGGGTCGTCGCGGTCGGCCAGACCCGCTACATCCTGTGGGGCACGCATGACGTCACCGAAAGGCGGCGCATGGAGGAGGCGCTGCGGGAAAGCGAGGAGAAGTTCTCCAAGTTCTTCGCCCTTGGTCCGGAGCCGATGGCGGTGGTGCGCTACGAGGATGCGGCGTATATCGACGTCAACGAGGCCTGGTTGCGCAAGTTCGGCTTCCGCCGCGAGGAGGTGGTTGGGCATACGCCCCAGGAGCTGGACCTCTGGGAGGATTTCGGGCAGCGACGCAGGGTGATCGAAATCCTCGACAAGGAAGGCCAGGTGGATGGGCTGGAAGCCTGCTACAAGGCGAAGGACGGCACGCGCATCCTGGCGGACATTTCGGCCAAGATGTTCGATCTGGCCGGCACGCGCTGCGTGCTGTGGGACGTGCACGACATCACGGAAAAGCGCAACGCCGAGATGCGACTGCGCATTTCGGAGGAGAAGTTCTCCAAGGCCTTCCACAGCAGCCCGGATTACATGACCATCAGCCGGCTCTCGGACGGCGTCGTGCTGGACTGCAACGAGGCCTTCGAGCGCACGACCGGCTATCGCCGCGACGAGGCGCTCGGCCGTTCGACGCTCGACCTGGGCATCTGGCGCCTGCCCGAGGAGCGGGCCCGCTTCACTTCCATACTGGCCCGGCAGGGCTGGCTGCGGGACTTCGAGTGCACCCTGTACAGCCGCGACGGTCGCGAGCTGGCCAGCCGGCTGACGGCCTCGACGATCGAGATCAACGGCGAGCAGTGCGCCATCGGCGTGGTGCGGGATGTCGGGGCGCAGCGCCGGATGGAGCAAGAGCTGCGTGCCAGCGAGGAGATGTTCTCCACGATTTTCCACCAGCTGCCGGTGGCCATTGCGGTGACGACGCGGGAAGAGGGGCGCTACCTCGACATCAACCAGGCCTGGCTGGACCAGTTCGGCTACCGGCGCGAGGAGGTGGTCGGCAGGACGGGGCGCGAGCTCGACTTCTGGGTCGATCAGGAGGACAGGGCGGCACTGGCGGATCACCTGAGCCGCAATCCGGATTTTCTCCGGCGGGAAATCCCCTTCCGGGCCAAGGACGGGCGCACCATCCTGACCGAATGCTCCGGCCGCGTCTTCAGGGTCGGCGAAGAGGATGTCGTGATCTGGAGCGCGCCCGACATCACGGAGCGCAAGCGCATCGAGCAGGCCCTGCGCGAGGGCGAGGAGAAATTTTCCGCCATCTTCCACCGCTCGCCCGTCGCGCTGGGCCTGACCTCGATCCCGGACGGGCGCTACCTCGACGTCAATGAGACCTGGGAGCGGCAGTTCCGCTATCCGCGGGAGCGGATGATCGGCAGGACCAGCCTGGAGATCGGGCTCTGGCTGAACAGCGACGAAAGACGGCGGCTGTTCGACGACCTCGGGGTCGAGCCGCAGGTGAAGAACCGGGAAGTGCATTTCCACCGCGGCGACGGCGCGGAACTCCTCTGCGAACTGTCGGGACAGGTGTTCGAGCTGAACGGCAGAAAGGTGCTGCTTTGGGGCGCCCACGACGTGAGCGAGCACCGGCGCGTCCAGCGCGAGATCGAGGAGCTCAATCTGAAACTGGAGGCGCGCGTGCAGGAACGTACCGCCAAGCTGGAGCGGGCGAATGCGGAACTGGGCGATGCCCTCGAATCCCTCAAGCTGGCCCAGAACGAGCTGGTGCGGGCGGAGAAGCTCGCCGCCCTGGGCTCGCTGGTGGCCGGCGTCGCCCATGAATTGAACACGCCCATCGGCAACAGCGTGACCGTGGCCAGCACCCTGCTGGACAAGACGCAGGAATTCGACCGGGCCGTGGCGGACGGCAGGCTGAAGCGCTCGGTGCTCGAGGGCTACCGGGAGGATGCCCGCACGGCTTGCGAACTGCTGCTGCGCAGCCTTTCCCAGGCAAACGACCTGGTGAGCAGCTTCAAGCAGGTGGCGGTGGATCAGGCAAGCGCCCAGCGGCGGCGCTTCGACCTCAGGCTGGTGGTCGAGGAGGTCTCGGTCACCCTGGCGCCAATGCTGAAGAAAACGCCCTTCAAGCTCGAACTCGACCTGGCCGATAATGTCGTCATGGACAGTTACCCGGGTTCGATCGGGCAGGTGATCACGAATCTTGTGACGAATTCCCTCGCCCACGCCTTCGAGGGCCGGGAACAGGGCCTGATGCAGATCAAAACCTGGCGGCGCGGCCTGCATATGGTGGAAATGACGTTTACGGACGACGGTGCGGGAATTTCGGAATCCGACATGAAACGGGTGTTCGACCCCTTCTTTACCACCCGGCTCGGACGGGGCGGCAGCGGCCTTGGGCTGCACATCGTCTATAACCTGGTCACGCGCGTGCTTGGCGGCCGCATCCAGGCCTCGAGCCAGCTTGGCGTCGGCACCCGTTTCCATGTCAGCCTGCCGATGAAGGCGCCCGACAAGGCGGAGCGCGACTCATGAGCGCGGCCGAGCGCCGGCGCGGGGAAGGCGAGTTCGTCGACATCATCGACGACGGCGGCGCATACGTCCCTCGCCCCGCGGAAGGCCTGCCGGGATGGCGGGTGCTGATCGTCGACGACGAGCGGGAGGTGCATGCGGCGACGCTGTTCGCCCTGAAGGACCTCATCATCGCCGGCCGCCCGCTGGAGTGCCTGCATGCCTACTCCGCCGAAGAGGCGCGCGGCATCATGGAAAGGACGCCGGGCGTCGCCGTGGTGCTGCTCGACGTCGTCATGGAGACAGGCGACGCCGGCCTGCAGCTGGTGCGCATCATCCGGGACGAGCTCGGCTGCGCCGACACGCGCATCATCCTGCGCACCGGGCAGCCGGGCTATGCGCCCGAGCTGGAGGTCATCCGCGACTACGACATCAACGACTACAAGACCAAGTCGGAACTCACGCGCACCCGGCTGATCACCTCGCTGACGACGGCGATCCGTTCCTACGAGCAGATCCGCCTGGTGCTCGAAAGCGAACGCGGCATGGACAGGATCGTGCGCACCGCGCCGGCACTGCTGAAGCAGAGGAACATCATGGATTACGCCGAACAGGCGCTTGGCCTTATGGCCGGACTGCTCGGCGACACCGCCACCGACGGCGTGTTCTGCGCTCGGCGCCTGGCGCATGGCGGGGGTGACGGAGAGGATGTCCTCTTCATAGCGGCCGCGCTCGGCGCCTTCGCCCCCTACAGTGGGCAGGACGTCATCGGCATCAGCGACCCAGGTCTGTTGGAAGCGCTGGAGCGCTGCGCCCTGTCCGGCGGCCGCCTGCATGAGAGCAATGGCGTCGCCCTGTGCGTGGGCAGCGGCGAGAACAGGGCGCTGATGTATTTGCGCACCGGGCGCCCGCTGAACGACCTGCTGCGCCGCCTGGCGGATGTCCTTTCGGTCAGCATCGCCACTGGGCTGGAAAACGTGTCGCTGTTCCAGAAGCTGGACTTCTTCGCCTATTTCGATCCGCTCAGCCAGCTGCCCAACCGGGCCAATTTCGTCGCCCGAATCGACGAAAGCCTCCGGCTCGGCGAGAAGGACCGCACGGTGGCGGTCGTCGAGATCGACCATTTCTCCGACATCAACTCGGCCCTGGGACACCGCACCGGGGACGAACTGCTCAAGGCGGTGGCACAACGGCTGCGCGCCGGCTTCCCGGCGGAGGTGGTGCTGGCGCGGGTTTCCGGCGCCGCTTTCGGGCTGCTGGGTGCGGACGGCTTGCTGGAGCCGGGACAGGTGCTGGCGCTGTTCGAGCGGCCGAGCGTCGTGGATGGCCAGTCTCTGATGATCCAGCCCTACATCGGCCTGGAGCGGCTGGCCGATGCCGAGGGAAGCGGCGCGGATATCTTCAAGAACGCGACCATCGCGCTCGCGCGCGCCAAGAGCGAGCGTCGGCAGCACTGGCAATATTTCACGCGCGACATGCAGGTGGCGGCGCAGCGCCGGCTCGGCCTGCTGCACGACCTGCGCCATGCCGCCGAGGCCAAGCGCGGCCTTTCGCTGCATTTCCAGCCGCAGGTCGATCTGGCCTCGGGCAGGGTTTTCGCCGCCGAAGCCCTGATGCGCTGGACGAACGATCGCGGCGAGAACATCCCGCCGCACCGCTTCATCCCGGTGGCGGAGTATTCGCATCTGATCATCGAGCTGGGCGAGTGGGTCCTGTGTTCGGCCTGCGAGCAGCTGCGCGACTGGGACCGGGCCGGCCTCTCCGGCCTGCGCATGTCGGTGAATGTCTCCCCGGCGCAGTTTCGCGATCCGGCCTTCGTCGACATGGCGCGCCGCTGCATCCTCGGCTACGGCATCGATCCCAGGCGGATCGAGCTCGAAGTGACCGAGAGCATGGCGCTGACCGAGGCCGAAACGGCGGTCGAGACGCTGAACAGGATGAAGAGGTTCGGCGTCAGCATCGCCGTGGACGATTTCGGCAGCGGCTTCTCCTCGCTGGGGCACCTGCAGCGGCTGCCACTCGACCGGCTCAAGATTGACCGCTGCTTCGTCTCAGGTCTTTCCGCCGGAAGCTCCGGCTCGACCATCGCGGAGACGATCGTCAAGCTCGGGCGCATGCTCGGCCTGGCGGTGATCGCCGAGGGCGTCGAGACGCGGGAGCAGCTCGACGCCCTGCGCGTGATGGGCTGCCAGGAGATGCAGGGCTTTTTATTCTCGCCGCCGGTGCCGGCCGCCGAGTTCCCCGCGCTTCTTGCAAAAACCCTTTAGGCGGCTTTCAGCGCCTGGTCGAGGTCGGCCAGGATGTCGTCTATGTGCTCGATGCCGATCGACAGGCGCACCATGTCTTCCGACACGCCGGCCTTGGCCATCTCCTCGGGCGAGAGCTGGCGGTGCGTGGTGGAGGCCGGATGGCAGGCGAGCGATTTGCAGTCGCCGATGTTCACCAGCCGCACCACCAGCTGCAGCGCGTCCTGGAAGCGCGCGCCGGCTTCGCGGCCGCCCGCTGCTCCTGATCCCTTTACGCCGAAGGTGAGGATGCCGGAAGCGCGCCCGCCCATGTACTTCTTCACCAGGCCGTGGTCCTTGTGCTCGGCCATCCCGGCGTAATTTACCCAGGAGACCTTGGCGTGCCCCTTGAGGAACCGGGCGACCTTCAGCGCGTTGTCGCAGATGCGGTCCATGCGCAGGGCCAGGGTCTCGACGCCCTGCAGGATGAGGAAGGCGTTGAAGGGCGAGATCGCCGCGCCCATGTTGCGCAGCGGCACGACGCGGGCGCGGCCGATGTAGGCGGCCGGGCCGAGTGCCTCGGTGTAGACGACACCGTGGTAGGAGACGTCCGGCTCGTTCAGGCGCTTGAACTTCTGCTTGTGCTCGGCCCAGGGGAACTTGCCCGAATCGACGATGATGCCGCCGATCGAGTTGCCGTGGCCGCCGAGGTACTTGGTCAGCGCATGGACGACGATGTCGGCGCCGTGCTCGAAGGGCCGGCACAGGTAGGGCGAGGGCACGGTGTTGTCGACGATCAGCGGCACGCCGCGGCGGTGGGCGATCTCGGCCAGCGGCTCGAAGTCGGTGATGTTGCCGAGCGGGTTGCCGACCGACTCGCAGAACACCGCCTTGGTCTTGCCGTCGATCAGCTTCTCGAAGGCCTGCGGGTCGCGGTAGTCGGCGAAGCGCACCTCGATGCCGTATTGCGGCAGGGTGTGGGCGAACAGGTTGTAGGTGCCGCCGTAGAGCGTGCTGGCCGAGACGATGTTGTCGCCGGCCTCGGCGATGGTCTGGATGGCGTAGGCGATGGCCGCCATGCCGGAGGCGAGCGCCAGGCCCGCCACGCCGCCTTCCATTGCCGCGACGCGCTTTTCCAGCACGTCCTGCGTCGGGTTCATGATGCGGGTGTAGATGTTGCCCGCCACCTTGAGGTCGAACAGGTCGGCGCCGTGCTGCGTGTCGTCGAAGGCGTAGGAAGTGGTCTGGTAGATGGGCACCGCCACCGCCTTGGTGGTCGGTTCCGGGCTGTAGCCGCCATGGACGGCGAGGGTTTCCAGTTTCATGGGCTGCGCGCTCTCGGTGTGGAAAGCGCGCAGTATAGCCGACGGCTAGGCGGAACGAATTGCCGCCCTCAGGACTTCGGCCATGGACTCTTCGAAAGCCACCAGCAGCACCTGCTCCAGTGCCGGATCGGCCGCCAGCGCCGCGCGGCATTCGGCCGCCGCGATGCGCGCCGCCGCTTCGCGCGGGTAGCCAAATACGCCGCAGCTGATGGCGGGGATGGCGAGGCTGCGCAGGCCGTGTTCGCGCGCCAGGCGGAAGCAGTTGCGGTAGCAGGCCGCCAGCCGGTCCGGCTCGGCGCGGCTGCCGCCGTGCCAGACCGGGCCCACAGTGTGGATGACGTGTTTCGCGGGCAGGCGGAAGCCGGGCGTGATCCTCGCCTCGCCGGTCGGGCAGCCGCCCAGGGTTCGGCAACAGGCCACCAGCTCCGGTCCTGCCGCGCGGTGGATCGCCCCATCCACGCCGCCGCCGCCAAGCAGCGACTCGTTGGCGGCGTTCACGATGGCATCGACGGCGAGACGGGTGATGTCGCCGGTGACGACCCGCAGCCTGGAGGCGGTCACTTCAGCCTCGCTTCGCGCAGGATGGACAGCCAGGCCTCGCGCTTCGCTTCGGAGAGGCGGTTGAGCTTGGCGGCATAGGCGATGACATGGATGCCATCGCGGGTGACCAGGATGCGGCGGTATTCGAATTGCGGGCCGGTGATGCGGCAGTCGCCCTCCCACTGCAGGAGCACCTTGTCCTTGTCCTGCTCCAGCGGCTTCATCTTGAACGGACGGCAGTGTTCCCGCAGGTGCTCGACGAAGCCGGTGAGATAGTCGTCCGGCGAGAAGGCGAGCCGCTGGTGGCCGATGACGATCTTCTCGTTCCAGAAGAATTCGCTCTCGCCGGGAGCGACATAGACCCGCTCCGTGAGGCGGCCCTCGCGGTTCTCGGCGGCCAGCTTCCAGTCGCGCGGATCGAGCGGCAGGTCCCAGCGCTCGGACGGCTGCGCGCGGACGGAGGCGGCCGCCAGCAAGGAAAGGGCAAACAGGCGGGCTTTCATCGCTGCGGGCATCCTCTTCATCGAAGGATCAAGCCTATCATCCTTTGATGCAGACCAGCGGTTTCAGCCGCGCCACCTTGCGTGCCAGTCCGGCCGCGGCGGCGGCATCGACCACTGCCGAGACGTCCTTGTAGGCGAGCGGCGCTTCCTCGGCGACGCCGCGCAGGCTGGGGCTGCGGATGAGGATGCCGCGGCCGGCCAGTTCATCGACGATGCTGCGGCCCTGCCAGCGCCGCGTCGCCTCGTGGCGGCTCATGGCGCGTCCGGCGCCGTGGCAGGCCGAGCCGAAGGCGCGCTCCATGCCCGTCGCCAGCCCGGCGAGGATGTAGGAGGAAGTTCCCATGCTGCCGCCGATCAGCACCGGCTGGCCGGCCGCGGCGAATTCCTGCGGCAGATCGGGATGGCCGGGCCCGAAGGCGCGAGTTGCCCCCTTGCGGTGCACGAACAGCCGTTTGGGCTTGCCATCCACCGCGTGGGTTTCCTCCTTGCAGGTGTTGTGCGAGACATCGTAGAGCAGCGGCAGGCGCGCTTCCGGCAGCACCGCGCGGAAGACCTCGCGCGCGAGGTGGGTGAGGATCTGCCGGTTGGCCAGGGCGCAGTTGATTGCCGCGCGCATGGCGCCGAGGTAGCGCCGGCCGAGAGGGGAAGCGAGCGGCGCGCAGGCCAGCTCCCGATCCGGCAGCTCGATGCCGGCTCCGCGCGCGCCGATGGCCATTTCCTTGAGGAACTCGGTGCCGATCTGGTGGCCCAGTCCGCGCGAGCCGCAATGGATGCTGACGACGACGTCGCCGGCGGCGATGCCGTAGGCGGCGGCGACGGCGGCGTCGAACACTTCGGCGACGTGCTGCACCTCGAGGTAATGGTTGCCCGAGCCGAGCGTGCCCATCTCGTCGCGCTGGCGCCGGCGCGCCTGCTCGGAGACGGCCTGTGGGTCGGCGCCGCGCATGGCGCCGCACTCCTCGATGCGGGCGAGGTCGGCCGCGCTGCCATAGCCGCGCTCGACCGCCCAGCGCGCGCCGCCATTCAGCATGGCGTCCATTTCGCCGGCGGACAGGCGCAGTTCGCCCGTGCTGCCGACGCCGGCCGGGATGCGCGCGAACAGGGTGTCGGCCAGCCGCGCCTGGACGCCGACGATCTCGTCGCGGCGCAGGCCGGTGAGCAGGGTGCGCACCCCGCAGGAGATGTCGAAGCCGACACCGCCGGCCGAGACCACGCCCTCGTCGGGATCGAAGGCGGCCACGCCGCCGATGGGAAAGCCGTAGCCCCAGTGCGCGTCCGGCATGGCGCAGGAAGCCTGCACGATGCCGGGCAGGGCGGCGACGTTGGACGCCTGGTCGAGAACCTTCTCATCCATTGCCTGCATCAGGCCGCGCGAGGCGAAGATCACCACCGGCACGCGCATGCGGCCGCGCGCTGCGGCGACCCATTCGCATTCCGAGCGCTGCTCGAAGGGGGAAAGATCCACTGTCGTCTCCTCAGACGTCCACCACGCACTGCGCCAGCCAGCTGCCGTCGGCAAGGCGGCGCACTTCAAGCCCGGTGAACGTGGCGCCCTTGATCTCGACGGCGGGGCGGTGCCGGGGCACATCCACCGGCTCCCCCCAGGCGACCGCGTCGAGCCGCCCGTCGGCGATGCGCACCTCGAAGCGGGAAAACAGCATGCGTCGCGTTGCCATCTCGAAGATCAGCGCGTTCAGCCAGTCGCAGAACAATAAGGCATCGTCCGGCGCGCTGCAGGCAACGGCAAGCGCGGTCCGCGGCACGACCGCCTTCGGCTCGGCGACCACCGCGGTGAGGGCGAGGGCGGCCTGCTCGAATGCGGCCTCGCGCGTCGCGCCCAGGCCGCGCACGCCGATGTCGGCCCGGTGTTCGAAATGTTCCCAGCGCGGAATCATTGCGCGATGTTAGCCCGTCTTGCTTTTGCACGGGAATCCGGTGTTAAACTTGCCGCCATACGATCGCCCGCTGGAGAATGCATGCTGCAAGCCGGACAAGTCGCGCCCGCCTTCGTGCTGCCCGATGCCGACATGGAATCCTTCGACCTCGCGGATCTGCGCGGGAAGAAGCATGCCGTCCTGTACTTCTACCCCAAGGACGACACGCCGGGGTGCACCCTGGAGGCCATCGAGTTTTCCGACCACGAGGACGAGTTCGCGCGGCACGGCTGCGTCATCATCGGAGTTTCGCGCGACGACTGCATCAGCCACGCCGAATTCCGCGACAAGCACGGCCTGTCCGTCAGGCTGCTCGCCGACACGGAAGGCGAGGTCTGCATGCGCTACGGTGTCTGGCAGACCCGGGAAAAGGACGGCGTGAAGAAACAGGGCATCGTGCGATCGACCTTCGTCATCGACCGCAAGGGAGTGGTGCGCCACGCGATGTACGGCGTCGCCCCCAAGGGCCATGCGCTCGAAGTGCTCGATCTGGTCAGGCAGCTGAGCTGAAAGGAACACCATGCAAATCGCCAAGGACACCGTTGTCACCCTCAGTTACCGCGTCACGGATCCGGACGGAAACCTCATCGACGACGGCGGGCAGCCCCTGGTCTACCTGCACGGCGGCTACGACGGCATTTTCTCCCGCATCGAGGAGGTCCTGCACGGCAAGACCGTCGGCGAGCGCGTCGAGGTCAAGCTCCAGCCGGAGGAGGCCTTCGGCGAGTACGACGCCGAACTGGTGCGCGTCGAGAACCTGGCCATGTTCCCCGAGAACATCCGGGTCGGCATGCAGTTCGAGCGCGCCACCGAAGACGGCGACGACGAGATGATCTATACCATCACCGACATCGAGGGGGACAAGGTGGTGGTTGACGGCAATCATCCCCTGGCCGGCGCCGCGCTGGTCTTCGACTGTACCGTCGCCGACGTACGCGCCGCCACCGCGGAGGAACTGGCGCACGGCCATGTGCACGGTCCCGAGGGGCATCGCCGCCACTGAAACACCGCCGTATCGCGGCGGCTGACTTTTACCTCAGCACCTTGCCTTCCTTGTTCAGGATGGTGATGTCGAGAAAATCCGAGCCGGAGTGGCTGGCTTGGGAAAAGCGGATAAACAGGCCGCCGGCATCGTAGTCCCGGATCGACTCCAGCGCCTCCCGCAGCTTCTTCCGCGTCGGGTTCGGCCCGGCGCGCTTCAATCCCTCCACCAGCACCTTGCCGGCCAGATAGCCTTCCAGCAGCGTGTGGTTGAGCTCGATGCCCTGAGGCGCGAACCGCTTGAAGTCGTCCTGCAGATCGCGCGCGATCGTCAGCGCCCTGCTGTGCGGGTCGGGCACCACCTGGACGATGCCAAGGCCGTGCGCCGCTTCCTTGCCGATGCGCTTGACCACCTGCGGGCCGTCGGTGACGGAGATCGCCAGCAGCTGGGCATCGTTGCCGGCGGCCCGCGACTGCTTGACGAATTCCGCGCTGGCGGCGGTGTTGGACACCATGATCACCGCCTGGGGCCTGGCCGCGGCGATGGCGGCGACGGCGGCCTCGACCTTGGTCGTGTTCTTCTCGTAGGGCGCCTTCACCAGCAGTTGCAGGGCATGCTGCCTGAGCGACCTCTCCGCGCCGGCGAGGCCGTCCAGGCCGAAGGGATCGTCCTGGTAGAGCACGGCGACGCGTGCGATGCCGGTGGTGGCGAGCTGCTGGACGATCTTTTCCGCCTCGGCGGCGTAGCTGGCGCGGGTGTGGAACAGCTGCGACACCACCGGCGAGACCAGGGACATGGCGCCGGAGCGGATGCCGACGACGGGTATGCCGGCCTCCGCCAGGATGCCTTCCTTCACCAGCGCTTCGACGTTTCCGGTGCCGACCATGCCGACCAGCGCGACCGGTGCGGCCTCCTTGATCAGCTCGCGCGTCAGCCTGACGGTTTCGGGCACCTTGTAGCCGTCGTCTTTAGTGACGAGGCGGATCTTCGCGCCATGGATGCCGCCCGCGGCATTGACGCGGTCGAAGTAGAGCTGGGCGCCGGCGCCGACATGGCTGCCGGTGGGTGCCAGCGGCCCGCTGTAGGGGGCGACCTGCCCGACGACGAGGGTGGCGGCGCCGGCGAAGGCCGGCAGCAGTGCCAGTGACACACTGGCGGCGATGCACCGCAGGGAATGCAAAGACATGGCGATCCTCCTTTGAGCCGATGACGGGTAGTCCGCTCGCCGTCGCGTCGCCCTTGTGGGGTGCGCGCAATAGTCGTTATGGGGCGAGCGTGGTCAGGATAATCGGATCGCCGGCGGCGGGCGATACGTGGTTTCCGAGTGGCGGAAATCCACAATTGACAGGGGGTGGAGCGGGCTTATTCTGCGAGGCGCTTCATTTCGTAGAGCTTTTCCAGCGCCTCGCGCGGGCTGAGACTGTCCGGGTCGAGCGCGCGCAACGCATCCACGGCCGGGTGCGGTTCCGCTTCGACCGGTTCCGGCGCGGCGGCGAAGAGGTCGCCCTGCGGGCCGGCGTCGATCTCGCGGTTCTCCAGCCGGCGCAGGCGGCGCTTGGCGTCGCGGATGACGCTGCCGGGGATGCCGGCCAGCGCTGCGACCTGGATGCCGTAGCTCTGGCTGGCCGGGCCTTCCTCCACCGCATGCAAAAAGACGATGCTGTGGCCGTGCTCGACGGCGTCGAGATGCACGTTGGCGCACTCGGCGTAGTCCTCGGCCAGCCGCGTCAGCTCGAAGTAGTGGGTCGAGAAGAGGGCGTAGCCGCGGTTCCGCTCCAGCAGGTGGCGGGCGATGGCGAAAGCCAGCGCCATGCCGTCGAAGGTGGAGGTGCCGCGGCCGACTTCGTCCATCAGCACCAGGCTGTGCTCGGTGGCGCCGTGCAGGATGGCGGCGGCCTCGGTCATCTCGACCATGAAGGTGGAGCGGCCGGAGGCGAGGTCGTCGGAGGCGCCGATGCGCGTGTAGATGGCATCGACCGGGCCGATGCGCGCGGTCTTCGCCGGCACGAAGGCGCCGCAGTGGGCGAGCAGCGCGATCAGCGCCACCTGGCGCATGTAGGTCGACTTGCCGCCCATATTGGGGCCGGTGACGAGCAGCAGGCGCCGCGCCGGATCGAAGCGGCAGTCGTTGGCGATGAAGCTGTCGACCTGGGCCTCCACCACCGGATGGCGGCCGGCCTCGATCTCCAGCGAAAACGTCTCGGCGAATTGCGGCCGGCACCAGTCGGCGCGCACCGAGACGGCGGCGAAGGCGCAGAGGCCGTCGAGCAGCGCCACGGCGCGGGCGATGCGCTGCAGCGTCGGGATGTCCTCGGCCAGGCGTGCCAGCAGTTCCTCATAGAGCAGCTTCTCGCGCGCCAGGGCGCGCTCCTGCGCCGAGAGCGCCTTGTCCTCGAAGGCCTTCAGCTCCGGCGTGATGTAGCGCTCGGCGTTCTTCAGCGTTTGGCGGCGGCGGTAGTCGTCGGGCACTTTTTCCACATTGGCATGGGTGACCTCGATGTAGAAGCCGTGCACGCGGTTGTATTCGACGCGCAGGTTGGCGATGCCGGAACGGCTGCGCTCGCGCGCTTCCAGTTCGAGCAGGAAGGCGCCGCAGTTCTGCTGGATGGCGCGCAGCTCGTCGAGCTCGGCATCGAAGCCGGCATGGATGATGCCGCCGTCGCGCAGCACGGCGGCCGGTTCCGGCGCGATGGCCCGCGCGAGGAGGCCGAGGCAGCCGGCGGGTGTGGCGAGATCGGCATGCAGGCGGTACAGGCAATCGGATTGCTCTGTCGCGATCGGCGCACGCAGCGCCTCCAGCCCGGCCAGGCTGTCGCGCAGTGCCGAGAGATCGCGCGGCCGGGCGCTCTTCAGCGCGATGCGCGCCGTGATGCGCTCGACGTCGGCAAAGCCGCGCAGCGCCTCCTGTATGGCGGCGAAGGGCCCGTTGCCGGCCTCGCCGGCGAGCTCCGCCACCGCCTCGTGGCGCGCTGCCGCCGCTTCGCGGTCGGCCAGCGGGTGATGCAGGCAATGGCGCAGCCAGCGCGAGCCCATCGCGCAGCGGCAGTCGTCGAGCAGCGAGAGCAGGGTCGGCGCCGGTTCGCCGCGCAGGGTTTCGGTGAGTTCCAGGTTGCGCCGGGTGGCGGCGTCCAGGCGCAGCCATTCGCTCTCGCGCTCGAGCTTGACGCCGGTGATGTGGGCCAGCGCCTGGTTCTGCGTGGTCTTGGCATACTGGTAAAGGGCGCCGGCGGCGGCCAGCGCGGCAGTCGGCGCCTCGGCGCCGGACTCCGGCAGGAAGGCGGCAAGGTCGCGCGTGCCGAAATGCAAAGTCAGTCCGCGCAGGGCGGCGTCGCGGTCGAAATGCCAGTCGGGCAGGCGCCTCAGCGGCGCGCCGAAACCTTCGGTAAAGCTGGCGGCGGTGCCGTCGGGCAGCAGGATTTCCGCCGGGCGCAGGCGCTCGATCTGGGCGGGGAGCGCGCCGGCGCCGACTTCCAGCAGGCGGAAATCGCCATTGGCCAGGTTCAGCCAGGCCAGACCCACCAGATTCTTCTGCGGCGCGAGCGCCAGCAGCAGGCTGTCCGACTTGTCGTCGAGCAGGGCCGAGTCGGTCAGCGTGCCCGGCGTGACGATGCGCGTCACCGCGCGCTCGACCGGTCCCTTGGAAGTGGCCGGGTCGCCGATCTGCTCGCAGATCACCACCGATTCGCCCAGCTTCACCAGCCGCGCCAGGTATTGCTCGACGGCGTGGTAAGGCACGCCGGCCATGCGGATCGGCCGGCCGGCCGACTGGCCGCGCGTGGTCAGGGTGATGTCGAGCAGGCGCGCGGCCTTCTCGGCGTCCTCGTGGAACAGCTCGTAGAAGTCGCCCATGCGGTAGAACAGCAGCAGCTCCGGGTACTGCGCCTTGAGGCGCAGGTACTGCTGCATCATCGGGGTGTGCTGCTGGAAATCGGTATGGGCATTCATCGGATCGGTGAAATCTTATCAGGTTGCAGCAGACGCCAGCGGTGATTTGCGCGTTGTGCGTGTGGCCTGTCATAAGTCGGTAATGCTGCGATGCAACCATCCGGAATCACGCCTGCCACCTTTTCCGCATGAACCTGTTTACCCGCCTTGTCCTGTTCGGATTGCTTCCGCTTCTCCTGGCGTCTGCCGCGGTCTCGGTGATTTCCTATACCGTATATTCCGAGCAGATGCACATGCTTGCGGCCGAGAAGGCGGTGGCAAGCGGGGAGGAGCAGGCCATCGGTTTGCGACTTCGCCTGCAGCGGCTCGTCACGCAGTGGGAAACGATCGCCCGCGCTCCGGACGTGCGCATGAGTCCGAATCTTGCCTTCGGCCATTTCGCCTCCGTCAGGGAGGCGTTGCCTGCCTTGCATGCGGAGGACGAATTCTCCGCCATGCAGGCCATGGTTGAGGAAGTGTTTGTTGCCGATGTCCACGGCGAGGCCGTGGATTCGACGGGGAACCGCTTCAACGCGGCGCGGTTCGACTTCTGGGAAGTCCTGAGCAGGGGGGAAACCGTTGTCAGCGAGGTTGTGATGCCTCGCAGCGGCGGACGCCGACGGCTTATGATCGGGGTGCCTGTCTTCGATGCCCTGAACGTTCAACAGGGTGGATTGATTGCCGCAGTGCCGGTCAGTCGCCTTGCCAACGACCTGCTCGAAGCCGGCCGGCAGGTCGAAGCACGACTGATTCTGCTCGACTCAAGCGGCGCGATCATCGGCACGGGTGGCGCAGCGCACCAGTTTCCCCAGATCGCCATCCCGAGAGAGAACATCGATATGGCGTCCCGCTGGGGCACACTGCAGATCGAGGGTGAGGATTATCTTTACTCGCGGGAGGCGCTGTCGCCCTCGGCCTGGAATCTGATGCTGCTGCGGCCGCTCGCGGAGATTACCGCTCCCGCCGCCAAGCTGAGATCGCTGAGCCTTGCCCTGTTGCTGGGCGCGCTCGCCATGTCGTTGATTTCAGCCTGGATGCTGCACAGGGGAACGGTGCTGCCGATACGCCAGGTGCTCGACCTGCACCGACGCATCGGCAAGGGCGAATTCGACGCGAGGCTGCATGTCCGAGGCCGTGGAGAAATTGCCGAACTCGGTGAATCGGCCAACCGGCTTGCGGCGGCGCTCGCCGAACATGCGAGAGAGACGTTGGCGGCGCAGAACGCCACACAGCTCGCCGAGCGGCGGAAGCGCGCATTGCTCGACGCAATGAACGAAGGGGTTCTGCTCAGGGGCGAAACGGGGAGCGTGCTCTACGCCAATCCGGCCGCTTGCCGCATCGTCGGCCAGAGCGCGACTGAACTGAGAGAATATGGCCTGGCCCGCCCGGGTTACCCGCTGGTTCGCGAGGACGGTTCCCCGCTGTCTTTCGAGGACTGGCCTTCTTTGCGCACCCTGCGATCCGGCGAGCAGGTTCTGGGCATGACGATTGGTCGCGTTTCCCCCGACGGGGGCGTCCTCTGGCTGCTGTTGAATACCCTGGCTTTCCCAATGGAAAATGGTGCGCAGGGCGCGCTGGTGACCTTCATCGACATTACGTATCGTCGCCAGGCCGAGGAGGAAATCGTCCGCCTGAACCACGACCTTGAGAGGCGCGTCGATGAACGCACCGCCCACCTTGAAGCGGCGAGGAGGGACATGGAGTCGTTTGCCTACAGCGTCTCTCACGATCTGCGGGCGCCGTTGCGGGCAATCAACGGTTTTGCCCACGTTTTGGCGGACTCGGCTGCGATCAATGCTTCGGGCGAGTCGCGGGCCCTGCTGGAACGCATTGTCGTCAACTCGAACAGGATGTCCCAGCTCATCGACGATATATTGGCCTTTACGCGGGCCAGCCACCTGCAACTTCGCGAGGATCACGTCGACCTGGCCCAACTGGTCAGGGGCGTTGCCGCCGAACTGCTTGCGGCCCATCCGCACGCTACGCTGGATATCGGGCCGCTGCCTGTCGTGCGGGGTGACAAGTCGGCATTCAAGCAGGTGTTCGAGAATTTGCTCGGCAATGCCTTCAAGTATTCCGGCAAGCGCCCGCATCCGCACATAGAGGTGGGGGCGACGGCAATCGACGAACAGGCTGTCATCCATGTAAGAGACAACGGAACGGGCTTCGACATGCGCTATGCCGGCAAGCTGTTCGGCATGTTCCAGCGTCTGCACAACGAGCGCGATTTTTCCGGAACCGGCGTTGGGCTGGCCATCGTCAAGCGTTTTGTTGAACGGCACGGCGGGCGCATCTGGGCGGAGGCCGAACCCGGTCGCGGCGCATGCTTTTATGTTGTATTGCCGCAACATGGCCAGGCCGGGGCCGTGCCGGCGCAAACTCAAACTGCATCGAAGCCCAGCCCTGCCCTGCTGACGGCCTGAACCCCGCCTGCGTCATCTCCGACCCCTCATGGGTGGATTGATGGTAATCTATTAGATGTTGATGTTTGTCAACAAAAAATAGATTAAACCTAAATAAATTCCGCCACGGACCGATCCTGGATCCGGAGGGGGAGGAGGATTGATGGGCCAGAAAAGAACGCCTGAAGCCGACGGCAGGCATTTTCCCATGGAGTTGCCGCGCCGTGTCTTCCGCCGCATCAAGCGGCACACGCCGCTGCCGTCCGGGCAGCCGGGCAAGGAGGAGATCGTGAAGCGCATGCGGCGCTTCGAGTTCTTCGCCAAGCTGCCCTCGCGCGTGATCGCCGAGCTGTCCGCCGCCGCCGCCGTGCAGGTTTTCCGGGCCGGCGAATACATCTGGCGCCATGGAGAATCCGACAGCCGGGTGATGTTCATCGAGCAGGGGCTGGTCAAGGCGGCGCGAAGCAACAGGAAGGACGTCAGCCGCACCTACGGCCTTTACGGACCGGGCGATTCGATGGGCATCTTCGCCATCTGGGCCGGCATGAAGTACCCGACCGACGCGGTGGCCATGAACGATGGCATGACGGCGATCTTCGTCGACTCCGACGCGATCCTGAAGTTTTCCGAAAAGTATCCCCGGCTGGCCGGGCCCCTTCGCATCGAGATCGGCCGCTTCACGGAGACGTTCATCCAGAAAATCGAGATCGTCAGTGCCGGCACGGTGCCGCAGCGCCTCGCGGTGTTGATGACCCAGCTGATCGATCGTTACGGCGTCGAGAAGAAGGGCAACAGGGCGCGACTGCCGATCAACCTGACGCTGGAGCAGGTCAGCGAAATCGTCGGCGTGCGCCTAGAGACCGTGGCGCGCGTGCTGAGCAGCTGGAAGAAGCAGGACTGGCTCAGCATCGACGCCAACGGCTGCCATTTCGCGCGCCTGGACAAGGTGCGCGAACTCCTGCCGGACTGATCCGGGGCGTTTCAGCGCGTGTTCGACTGCGGCGCGAAGGCGTCGAGGTCTACGCGCGGCTGCGACTTCCAGCCCTTCTTGCGGCGCTCCGCCACGACAGTGGTGAAGATACCGCCGCGCACGTAGAACTTCGCCGTCAGGCGCATGAAGCGCGGCCGGGTCGCCTTGGCCAGGTCGTCGAGGATGCGGTTGGTGACGGCCTCGTGGAAGGCGCCCTCGTTGCGAAAGGACCAGATGTAGAGCTTCAGGCTTTTCAGCTCTACGCAGATCCGGTCTGGGATGTAGTCGAGCACCAGGGTGGCGAAATCCGGCTGGCCGGTCTTCGGGCAGAGGCAGGTGAACTCCGGAATTTCCATGTGAATCAGGTAATCGCGGCCAGGTTCCGGATTGGGGAAGGTGTCGAGGGTTTTCGAAGGCTGGGAGGGCATGCCGGTGGGTTCGGTGGGGGTGGCGAAGATGGTATTATAAGCACCCAAATCCCTGCGGCGCAGTTTGGATGTCGCGCCGTTCTTCAACAAAAACAGAGCCTTCTGATTACGTGCGACTCACCAAGCTGAAACTTGCCGGGTTCAAGACCTTCGTCGACCCGACTTCCGTGTTGACCCCCGGCCAACTGGTCGGGGTGGTCGGCCCCAACGGCTGCGGCAAATCCAACATCATCGATGCCGTGCGCTGGGTGCTGGGCGAATCCAAGGCCACGGCCCTGCGCGGGGAGTCGATGCAGGACGTCATCTTCAACGGCTCGGGCGAAAGGAAGCCCGTCGGCCGCGCCAGCGTCGAGCTGCACTTCGACAACGCCCAGGGCCGCGCCAGCGGCCAGTGGTCGCAGTATGCCGAGATCGCCGTCAAGCGCGTGCTCGACCGCGACGGCGAGTCCTCCTACTACATCAACAACCTGCACGTGCGCCGGCGCGACGTGATCGACCTCTTCATGGGCACCGGCCTGGGCCCGCGCGCCTACGCCATCATCGAGCAGGGCATGATCTCGCGCATCATCGAGGCCAAGCCCGAAGAGCTGCGCTTCTTCCTCGAGGAGGCCGCCGGCGTCACCAAATACAAGGAGCGCCGCCGCGAGACCGAGAACCGCCTCGCCGACGCCCGCGAGAACATTGCCCGCGTCGAGGACATCCGCAACGAGCTGGGCCACCAGATCGAGAAGCTGGAAGGCCAGGCCGAGGTGGCGAAGCAGTACCACGAGCTGCACGCCCGGCTGACGCGCCGGCAGAACCTGCTCTGGCTCTACAAGCGCAACGAGGCGCGCGACCAGCGCGAGCGCCTGTCGCGCAGCGTCGAGCAGGCGGGCATCAAGCTGGAAGCCGAGACGGCCAGCCTGCGCGACCTGGAGGCCCGCGTCGAGGCTGCCCGCACCGAACACTATTCCGCCAGCGACGCGCTGCATGCGGCGCAGAGCGAGATGTTCGCCGCCAACGCCGAGGTGGCGCGACTGGAGTCCGAACTCAACCACCTGCGCGACCTGCGCCAGAAGGTCGAGTCGCGCCTGGCCCAACTGGAATCCGAGGACGGCCACTGGCGCGGCCAGGCCGAGACGCTCGACCGCGACGAGGCGCGCTGGAAGGATCTGCTGGAGAACGCCGCGCAGCGCGCCCTGGACGCCGAAGCGCGCCATGACGAGGCCGCCGCGCGCCTGCCGGAGGCGGAGGGTGCGCTGAAGTCGGCCGAGGAAGCGGCGCAGTCCCTGCGACGCGAGCTGGCCCAGGCCGAGCAGAACCTGCGCGTCGAGGAGGCGCACAAGCACCATGCCGACAAGACCCTCGATGGCTTGTCCCAGCGACGCGGCCGGCTGGAGTCAGAACGCGGCCAGATCGAAAGGCCTGACGAGGCATCGCTCGCCGCGATGCAGGCGCGTGCCGCCGAAATGGACGAGCAGATCGCGGCGCGCCGCGACCGCGTCGCCGAGCTGCAGCAGCGCCTGCCGCAGCACGAGGCGCAACGGCGCGAGGCGGCCGAGGCCCAGGCCAGTGCGCAAAAGCGCCTGACCGAGGCCCAGGCACGGCGCGACGCGCTCGGGCAGCTGCAGAACCGCGTGCAGCGCGAAGGCAAGCTGGGCGAGTGGCTGGCCCGCCATGGGCTGGATGCCGCGGCGCCGATCTGGTCCAGCCTGAAGGTCGAACCGGGTTGGGAAACCGCCCTCGAGGCCGTGCTGCGCGAGCGCCTGGCCGCGCTGGCCGGTGTCGAGGCCTCGGCCGCCGAACGAGTGCTGGCCGACCCGCCGCCGGCGACTCTGGCCCTGCTTTTTGCCGGCGAGGCGGAGCCGGCCGGCGAGACGGCCGGGCTTGACGCCGATACGCCGCTGCGCGACAAGGTGCGCTGCACCGACGCGCGCTGGGAGCCAGCCCTCAACGAATGGCTCGCTGGCGTCTATGTGGCGAACGACATCGGCGCCATGGCCGCGTGCCGCGCCGGCCTGCCGGCCGGACGACTGTGGGTAAGCCAGGCCGGACACGTCGCCTCGCGCCACAGCCTCGTGCTGTATGTGCCGGAAGCGCGCACCCATGGCGTTCTCGAGCGCCAGCGCGAGATCGAGCAGCTGGGGGCGGATTGCGCCAGGCTGGAGAACGAGACGCGGATCGCTGCGGCGACGCTGGCCTCGGCCGAGTCGGGCTTGGCCGAGCATCGCCAGCGCCTGGCCGATGCGCAGCGCGAGGCGCAGGAATTGCAGCTGTCGGCGCATGCCGTGCAGGTCGAGGCGGTCAAGCTCGGCGAGGCCGTGCAGCGCTGCCGCACCCGCCTGGCGCAGATCGAGGGTGACCTCGCCGAAGTGGCGAGCGCCGAGGAGGCCGAGCGCAGCCGGCGCCAGCTGGCCGAGGGCGAGACTGCGCGGCTCGCAGGCCTGGCGCAGGAAATGCGCGCGCGCCTGGAGACGGCACTTGAGGAAAGCCGCAGGCACGACGCTTCGCTGCGCGAGCAGCGCATGGTCGAGCAGACGCTCGCCCGCGAGCTGCAGGAATCGCGGTTCGCCGAGCGCGAATGCGTGGGCAAGCTGGAAGAGATCGGCCGTTCGCGCGAAGTGGCGCGCGAGCAGCTCGCGCGCATCGAAGCGGAGAACACCGCCCGTCGCGAGGAGCGGGGGGCCATCAGCGAAGGCCAGACCGAAGCCAGGCTGCAGGACGCCCTGGCTTTGCGGCGCAACAGGGAGGCGGCGCTGGCCACGTACCGCGACGCCCTGGAGGGCGCCGCCGCCGAGCTGCGCCAGCTGGAAGAGGCGCGCCTGAAGACCGAGCAAGGGCTGAACCCCTTGCGCGAGCGCATCGGCGACCTGCGCCTGAAGGAACAGGCCGCGCAGCTGAACGAAGAGCAGTTTGCCGCCCGCCTGGCCGAGGCCAATGCCGACGAGGCGGAACTGGCGCCGGAACTGACGCGCGAGGTGAAGGAGCCGCTGCTCGCCGGCGACATCGCCCGCCTGTCCAGCGAGATCGAGGCGCTTGGCCCGGTAAACCTGGCGGCGCTCGACGAGCTCAACACGTCTCGCGAGCGCAAGGGCTTCCTCGACAGCCAGTCGGAGGACCTCAGCCAGGCTATCGGCACCCTGGAAGACGCCATCCGCCGCATCGACCGCGAGACGCGCGAGCAGCTGCAGGACACCTACAACAGCGTCAACCGCCAGTTCGGCATCCTCTTCCCGCAGCTGTTCGGCGGCGGCGAGGCGAAGCTGATCCTCACCGGCGAGGAGATCCTCGACTCCGGCATCCAGGTCATGGCGCAGCCGCCGGGCAAGAAGAACAGCAGCATCCACCTGCTCTCCGGCGGCGAGAAGGCGCTCACCGCGATTGCCCTGGTGTTCTCGATGTTCCAGCTCAATCCCGCGCCGTTCTGCATGCTCGACGAGGTCGACGCGCCGCTCGACGACAGCAACACCGAGCGCTTCTGCGAGATGGTCAGGCGCATGTCGGCGCAGACCCAGTTCCTCTTCATCACGCACAACAAGATCACCATGGAGATGGCGCGCCAGCTGGTCGGCGTCACGATGCAGGAGCAGGGCGTCTCGCGCGTGGTCGAGGTGGACATCGAGGAGGCGCTGCGCATGAGCGACGAGGCGGTGGCCGCGTGAAGCGCGCAACGGAGGCGGCGGCGTGAGCGACCTTCAGCTATCCCTGATCGGTGCGGGCATCGGTCTGGTAGCCGTCGTCTTCGCCTACAACAAGTGGCAGGAACAAAAGCACCGCAAGCTGGCCGAGCGCGTTTTCCGCGTCGACCACCCCGACGTGCTGCTCGGCCGCAAGGAGGCGGAACCGGCGGGGGAGGGCGAGGATGCCGCGCGCATCGAGCCGGTGCTGATCGAGCCGGCCGAGGACGGCGGGTCCCATGCAGGGCAAGGCCCGGCAGCTACCGTTCCCGCGGGTGAAGCGCAGGCCGCCGATGCCGAGCCGCCGGCGGAGCTGGCAGATCCGGCGATCGACTGCGTGGTGCGCTTCGAGTCCACCGAACCGATGGGAGGCCCCTATCTCTGGCAGGCCCAGCATCAGGCCTTCGGCAAACTTGCGCGGACGGTATGCTGGGCCGGGGTCAACGAACGCAGCGGTCTGTGGGAAAGGCTGACGCCGAACGGGGCCGGAGACTACTGCCGCCTGCGCGTGGCGCTGCAGCTGGCCGATCGCCGCGGCCCCGTCACCGACGCCGAGCTGACGCTGTTCCTGAACGGCGTGCAGCGACTGGCTGACGAATTCCTCGCCGTGGCCGACATGCCTACGCGCAACGAGGTGCTGGCGCGCGCCTCGGCATTGGACGGCTTCTGCGCCGGCGTGGACATCCAGATCGGGGTAAACCTTGTCGCCGGCGCCGCTCCCTTTGCCGGCACCAAGCTGCGCGGGCTGGCCGAGGCGGCCGGCTTGTTGCTGCGCGAGGACGGCATGTTCCACGCCGAGGACGAGGAGGGCGCGACGCAGTACACCCTGTCCAACCTGGAGGCTGTGCCGTTCGCCGCGGAGGAGATGAAATCCCTCTCCTCCCATGGCGTCACCTTCACGCTTGACGTGCCGCGCGTGGTCAACGGCGCGCACGCCTTCGACCGTATGATCGCCCTGGCCAGGCAGTTCGCCTCCAGCCTCGGCGGATCGCTGGTCGACGACAACCGCATGCCGCTGGCCGAAAGCGCGCTCGACGTCATCCGCGACAAGATCGTCGAGATCGAGGGCCGCATGGCCGCCCAAGGGCTGATTGCCGGCGGGCCGCGGGCGCTTCGCCTGTTCAGTTAACCCGCCATGCCCGTACCGCGCGATGCCGCCGAGCGTGCCAGGGCGCTGCGCGCGGAAATCGAGCGTCATAACCACGCCTACTACGTGCTCGACGCGCCGAGCGTGCCTGACGCCGAGTACGACCGCCTGTTCCGCGAGTTGCAGGAAATCGAGGCGTCCCATCCCGAGCTGCGCATGGCCGATTCGCCGACGCAGCGCGTCGGCGGCCAGCCGCTGCCGCAGTTCGCCCCGGTGCGCCATGCCGTGCCGATGCTTTCCATCAAGACGGAGACGGACACCGGGCCGGAGGGCGCACGCAGCTTCGATGCGCGCGTGCGACGCGCCCTCGGCCTGGCCGAGGACGCGCCGCCGGTGGAGTACGCCGCCGAGCTGAAGTTCGACGGGCTGGCCATCAGCCTGCGCTACGAGGGCGGCGTGCTGGCGCGCGCCGCCACGCGCGGCGACGGCGAGACCGGCGAGGACGTCACCCAGAATGTGCGCACCATCCACTGCATTCCTCTGCGCCTGCGTGGATCCGTGCCGGCGCTGCTGGAGGTGCGCGGCGAGGCCTTTATTCGCCGTCCTGATTTCGAGCGCTACAACGCGCGCCAGCGCGAACTGGGGAGGCCGACACTGGTGAATCCGCGCAATGGCGCGGCCGGCAGCATCCGCCAGCTTGATCCGAGGATCGCCGCCGAACGGCCGCTGTCCTTCTACGCCTATGGCACCGGCGAGACGTACGGCTGGCAGGCGCCGCTGAGCCACAGTGCCGTGCTCGACGCGCTGGCGGCCCTTGGCGTGCCGGTCTGCGAGCATCGCACGGTGGCCCGGGGCGCCGAGGGGCTGATCGGCTTTCACGCTAGGATTCTGGCGCTGCGCGATGCGCTGCCCTTCGATATCGACGGCGTGGTGTACAAGGTGAATTCGCTCGCCCTGCAGGAGCGTCTCGGTTTTAGTACCCGCGAACCTCGCTGGGCGGTGGCGCACAAGTATCCTGCGCAGGAAGAACTGACAGAGGTGCTCGGAATCGAGGTCCAGGTCGGCCGTACCGGCAAACTGACCCCCGTCGCTCGCTTGAAACCCGTTTTTGTAGGCGGCGTTACGGTAACCAACGCCACCTTGCACAACGAGGACGAAATACGGCGCAAGGATGTACGCGTTGGAGACACCGTGATCGTGCGGCGTGCCGGCGACGTGATTCCGGAGGTGTTTGCCGTGGTCTTGGAACGGCGACCGAAATGCGTCGCCAACCTTGAACCGTGGCGTCTTGCCGACGCAGTCGGAAACAAATGCCCTGCCTGCCAGAGCTCCATCGAGCGGGCGGAGGGTGAAGCGGACTGGCGTTGCACTGCAGGCCTTTACTGCCCGGCGCAGCGCAAGCAGGCCATCCTGCACTTCGCTTCGCGCCGCGCCCTGGATATCGAGGGCCTCGGCGAGAAGCTGGTCGACCAGTTGGTCGAGCGCAAACTGGTGAAGTCCGTCGCCGACTTGTACGATCCGGTTCTCGTCAATGCCGAAACGCTGGCCGGCATGGATCGCATGGGAGAGAAGTCGGCGCAGAATATCGTCGCCGCCATCGAGACATCGAAGGACACCACCCTGGCGCGGCTGATCTACGCACTGGGCATCCGCAACGTAGGCGAGGCCACCGCCAGGGACCTGGCACGGCATTTCGGCAGTCTGGAGGCCCTCATGGGGGCGGATGCCGAGGCGCTTCAGCGCGTGCCCGACGTCGGCCCGGTGGTGGCCGAGAGCATTGCCGGCTTCTTTGCCGAGACGCACAACCGCGAAGTCATCGCCGGCCTGACCCAGGCCGGCGTGCGTGGCGCCGCGGAGGCGCGCGCGGAGGGTTCTGCCGCCGTGTTGCGGGGACTGACTTTCGTCCTGACTGGCACGCTGCCCTCGCTGACCCGCGAGGAGGCCGCTGCGCAGATCGAGGCGGCCGGCGGCAAGGTCAGCGGCTCGGTGTCGAAGCGAACCGATTATGTCGTTGCCGGCGAGGAAGCCGGCTCGAAGCTGGACAAGGCGCGCGCGCTGGGCGTCAAGGTCATCGACGCCGACGGCCTGCGCCGCCTGCTGGAAGCATGAATTTCACGGAGCGCATGCAATGAAAAGGATCACCAAGGCCGTGTTCCCGGTCGCCGGCATGGGCAGCCGCTTCCTGCCGGCGACCAAGGCCAGCCCGAAGGAGATGATGCCCATCGTCGACAAGCCGCTCATCCAGTACGCGGTGGAGGAGGCGGTGGCCGCCGGCATCACCGACATGGTGTTCATCACCGGCCGCAACAAGCGCGCCATCGAGGACCACTTCGACAAGGCCTACGAGATGGAGGCCGAACTGGAGGCGAAAGGCAAGTTTGCGCTGCTGCGCCTGGTGCAGGAGACGGTGCCATCCCACATCAACTGCATCTACATCCGCCAGCCCGAGCCGCTCGGACTCGGCCATGCCGTGCTGTGCGCTGCGCCCGTCGTGGGCGACGCGCCCTTCGCCGTGCTGCTGGCCGACGACCTCATCGATGCCGACCCTCCGGTGATTCGGCAGATGGTGGAGGCATTCGGGCGCCGCGAGAGCAGCCTGCTCGGCGTGCAGAACGTGCCCTTCGCCGATACCGGCGCCTACGGCATTGTCGGCACCGAGCCGGGCCAGGAGGGGTTGCAGAACGTCACGTCCATTGTCGAGAAACCCGCCCCGGAAAGGGCGCCTTCGAACCTCGCCGTGATCGGCCGCTACGTGCTGACGCCGCGCATCTTCCATCACCTGCGGCGAGTGCGGGCGGGTGCCGGCGGCGAGATACAGCTCACCGACGCCATCGCCGCCCTGATCGAGGAGGAGCCGGTGATGGCCTTTCCCATCCATGGCATCCGCTACGACTGCGGCTCGAAGCTGGGCTACCTCAAGGCCACCATCGCCTTCGGCCGCAAGCATGCCGAGGTCGGCCAGGCCTTCACCGAGTACCTCGCCAGCCTCAACGTCGGGGGGCGCCACTGATGCTGTCTGCCGCCGAAGCCAGGAAAATTTTTGCGGAAGCTGACCTGATCGTCCCTGCCCGGGAGGCGGAGGCGGCCGTGCGTCGCGTGGCCGGGGAGGTTTCCGCGGCGATGGCCGGCACGCACCCGCTGGTACTCTCGGTGATGGGCGGCGCGGTGATCTTCACTGGGCAGCTGCTGCCGCTGCTGGATTTTCCGCTGGAGTTCGACTACCTGCACGTTACCCGGTACGGCGACACCACCACCGGCGGCGATCTGTCCTGGATTGTCCAGCCGCGCACAGCGATCGCCGACCGCACCGTGCTGGTGGTGGACGACGTGCTCGACGAGGGCATTACGCTGGCTGCCGTGAAGCGCCATCTGCTGGCCCAAGGCGCCAGGGACTGCCGCATTGCCGTCTTTGCCGACAAGGATCTTGGCCGGGAGAAACCGGTCCGAGCGGATTTCATCGGCGTGAAGCTGCCGAATCGCTATGTCTTCGGCTTCGGCATGGACGTCAAGGGCGCCTGGCGCAACCTGCCGGCGGTGTATGCGGTAAAGGGGCTGTGACACGGAGGCCGCGTAGCGGCTGAACCACCGTCACCCCTTTCTTCGGAAAACGCACCAGCGTTTCAGAGCAGGCGTTATGCCGGAACCAAAAGGGGCCGGGGGATGGGCGCTGTTCCGGTCAGGCTGCCTCGCGGCCGGCGCGGCGGCGCTCGTGTTCCTTCAGGTGGCGCTTGCGCAGGCGGATGGATTTCGGCGTGATCTCGACCAGTTCGTCGTCGGCGATGAATTCCACCGCGCTCTCCAGCGTGACCTGAATCGGCGGCACCAGCACGATGGCCTCGTCCTTGCCGGAGGAACGCACGTTGGTGAGCTGCTTGGTCTTGACGGGGTTCACCACCAGGTCGTTGTCGCGGCTGTTGATGCCGATGATCATGCCTTCGTAGAGTGCCTCGCCCGGGCTGACGAACATGCGGCCGCGCTCCTGCAGCTTCCACAGGGCGTAGGCGACGGCATCGCCCTGTTCGGCGGAGATGAGTACGCCGTTGCGCCGCTCGGCGATGTCGGCCTTCAACGGGCCGTAGTCGTCGAAGACGTGGCTCATGACGCCGGTGCCGCGCGTCATGGTGAGGAAGTCGCCCTGGAAGCCGATCAGGCCGCGCGCCGGGATGCGGTACTCGAGGCGCACGCGGCCCTTGCCGTCGGGCTGCATGTCCTGCAGGTCGCCGCGGCGCTCGCCGAGCGCCTGCATGACGGCGCCCTGGTTGGCCTCCTCGCAGTCGACGGTGAGGAACTCGAACGGCTCGCATTTGACGCCGTCGATCTCCTTCAGCACCACGCGCGGGCGCGAGACGGCCAGCTCGTAGCCTTCGCGGCGCATGTTCTCCAGCAGGATGGTGAGGTGCAGCTCGCCGCGGCCGGAGACGAGGAACACGTCGGCATCCTCGGTCTCTTCGAGCTTCATGGCGACGTTGCTCATCAGTTCGCGGTGCAGGCGCTCGCGCAACTGGCGGCTGGTGACGTACTTGCCTTCCTTGCCGGCCAGCGGCGAGGTGTTCACCTGGAAGTTCATGGTCAGCGTCGGCTCGTCCACGGTGAGTAGGGGCAGGGCCGCGGGCTGGTCCGGGTCGCACAGCGTGACGCCGATGCCGATATCCTCGATGCCGTTGACCAGCACGATGTCGCCGGCCTCGGCGACGTCGGTGAGGACACGCTCGAGGCCCCTGAAGACCTGCACCTGGTTGACGCGCGCCTTGAGCGGGGCGTCGTCCTCCGGGCCCTTCATGACCAGCACGTTCTGCAGCGGACCGATCCGGCCGCGCGTAATGCGGCCGATGCCGATGCGGCCGACGAAGCTGGAGTAGTCGAGCGAGCAGATGCGCAGCTGGAGCGGGCCCTCGGCGTCGACCTCGGGCTGCGGCACGTGCTTGAGGATGGCCTCGAAGAGCGGGCGCATGTCGGTGCCGGGCTGGCCGGCGTCGAGCATGGCGTAGCCGTTCAGCGCGGAGGCATACACCACCGGAAAGTCGAGCTGTTCCTCGGTGGCGCCGAGCTTGTCGAAAAGATCGAAGGTGTGGTCGATGACCCAGTCCGGCCGCGCGCCGGGGCGGTCGATCTTGTTGATCACGACGATGGGCTTCAAGCCCAGCGCCAGCGCCTTGCGCGTGACGAAGCGCGTCTGCGGCATGGGGCCCTCGACGGCGTCGACCAGCAGCAGCACGCCGTCGACCATCGACAGCACGCGCTCGACCTCGCCGCCGAAGTCGGCGTGGCCGGGGGTGTCGACGATGTTGATGTGGGTGCCTTCGTACTCGATGGCGCAGTTCTTCGCCAGGATGGTGATGCCGCGCTCGCGTTCGAGGTCGTTGGAGTCCATGACGCGCTCCTGCACCTGCTGGTGGGCGGCGAAGGTGCCGGACTGGCGAAGCAGCTTGTCGACGAGGGTCGTCTTGCCGTGGTCGACGTGGGCGATGATGGCGATGTTGCGGATGGCGCGGGTCATTGCATTGTGCGGTGCGGCAAGAAAAGTTTGGCAGTATAACACCTTAGTGCTGCAAGACCTAGGCGCATGCTAGAATTGCCCTGATCCCGCGTGTTAAGCAAACAGCTTAAAATCAAATGCTTGCAATCATCGGCGGCAGCGGCCTGACCCAGCTGGCAAACCTCGCGGTGGAGCGCCGCCAGGTGATCCGCACCCCCTACGGCGAGCCTTCCGGGCCGCTCACCTTCGGTCGCCTCTGCGGCCAGCAGGCGATGTTCATCGCCCGCCACGGCTATGGGCATACGATCCCGCCGCACGAGGTCAATTACCGCGCCAACATCTGGGCGCTGAAACAGGCGGGCGCCGACTGCATCGTCTCGATCGCCTCGGTCGGCGGCATCCGGGCCGGCCTAGGCCCGGGTTCTATCGTCATCCCGCATCAGATCATCGACTACACCTGGGGCCGCAAGTCCAGCTATCACGAAGGCGGCGATGCGCAAGTGGTGCATATCGATTTCACGCAACCCTACGATCCGGAGCTGCGCCAAGTGCTGCTTGCCGCGGCGAACGACGCCGGCCAGGCCGTGACCGACGGCGGCGTGTATGCGGCGACGCAGGGCCCGCGCCTGGAGACGGCGGCGGAAATCGACCGGCTGGAACGCGATGGCGCAGACATTGTCGGCATGACCGGCATGCCGGAGGCCGCACTGGCGCGAGAGCTGGAGCTGCCCTATGCCGCGATCACGGTCGTGGCCAACCATGCCGCCGGCCGCGGCGACAGCAAGCTGGGCATTCGTTTCGCCAGCCTGGAGGACATCCTGCGCGAATCGATGGAACGGGTGCGGCGCATCATCGAAATGATCTGCCTGGAAGACAAGTGATCCGCGAGATCCTGCGGATGGGCGATCCGCGCCTGCTGGAAAAGGCACGGCCGGTGGAGGCCTTCGGCACGCCGGAGCTGCGCATGCTGGTGACCGACATGCAGGACACCATGCGCGCCGCCAACGGCGCCGGGCTGGCTGCGCCGCAGATCGGCGTCGGCCTGCGCGTGGTGATCTTCGGCTTCGAGGCGAACCCGCGTTATCCGCAGGCCGGGCCGGTGCCGTTCACCATCCTGGTCAACCCGGCATTGACGGCGCTCACCGATGAACTGGAAGAGGGGTGGGAAGGCTGCCTGTCGGTGCCGGGACTACGCGGGGTGGTGCCGCGCTTCTTGCGCCTGGCCTACCGAGGCTTCGACCTGGAGGGCGCCATGATCGAGCGCGAGGCGGCTGGCTTCCACGCCCGCGTCGTGCAGCACGAGTGCGACCACCTCGACGGCATCCTCTATCCGATGCGCATCCGCGACTACGCGAAGTTCGGTTACACCGATGTCCTTTTTCCGGACGCAGGCATCCCGGAAGACTGAGGTCCGCTCAGATTTTCTGCAGGATGGTGCGGTCCGCCTCGCGCAGGCGGCGCGAGAGGATGCGCGAGATGTTGCGGAAGATCTTCGCGCTGACCACCGGGTTTTTCCAGCAGGCGCTTTCGGGGATGCGGATCAGCACGCACTCGGCGGTGGCGGTGACGGAAGCCGAGCGCGGGTCCTTGTCGACCAGCGACATCTCGCCGAAGCTGTCGCCAGGGGCGAGGCTGGCCAGTTCGCCGTCCTTGCCCGCCCCGTTCTTCTTGGCGACGGTGGCGGTGCCCTCCGTGATGACATACATGAACTGGGTGGTGCTGCCCTCGCTGAGAATGGTGTCGCCCGGCGCAAAGGTGCATTTCTCCGCGTTGGCGAGAAGATCGACCAATTCCTGCTGCGCCAGCCCGGCGAAGACCGGCACGCGGTCGATCAGCTTGAACATGATGCGCTGCAGGTCCGGGAAGGTGAAGGCCTCCTTGATCCAGGCACCCATCGCCGTCGAGCGCCTTAGAGGAAGATGCAGTTTTCGAGGTGGCCGGCCAGTTCCTTCTCGCTGGACCGGGTGTAATCCTTTTCGAAGCGGTCCGAAACGATGTTGGCTGTCGGACTGTCGAGCTTTTCGTTGATCATGCCCATGAAGGCGGGCGGCGCGACCAGAATGATGCGCTCGACCTGGCCGCTGCTGCGGCCATGATTCAGCTCGCGGCCCAGTTCCAGCGCGAAATGACGCGCCTCGTTCGTTTTCGGGTCGGTCTTCGGCTGGCTGGCGCGATGGCTGTTGCCAGGGCTGTGCATCTGCCCGGGTCGGTCGCTGACGAGTTCGGAAGCCTTTTCGCGGCTTTCCGGGTGTTTCAGGTCCTTGATGAGCTTGAGGCCCTTCTTCGGGCCGGTATTGCCATACAGCTTGGCTTGACTGGCGTTTGCGACGAGAATCCAGGTGGTGGCCATGTGGGTACTCCGTTGAAGATGCTAGACTTATTTCTGTCGACTCGAACCGACCGCTTCAGTTTGTCACAAATCGTCGATTATGGCGACCGGGCGGACGGAGGCCGAAGACGGTAAATGGGGGAAGGGTTCCATGCTGCTTTTCAGTAAGAACGAAGATACGCCACGATTCAAGCAGTTGCGTGCGCTGTCATTGTTTTCCACCCTGAGCCCGCGCGAGCTGAAGACGGTCGACGGCCTGCTGCACGAGCGCAGTTATCTGAAGGACGAGGTGATCTTCGACCAGGGGGAGGAGGGGCAGGCGCTGTATATCGTCGAGTCGGGCAAGGTGCTGATCTGTCACCAGGAGCAGCCGTTGCCGAGAAGGATAGCGGTACTGGAGCCGGGCATGCTCTTCGGCGAGCTGGCCCTGCTCGAGGACACGCCGCGCGCCGCGCAGGCGCGCGCCGAGGAGAACTGCATGCTGGCGGTGCTGTTCCGCGCCGATTTCCTCGGCCTGCTGGAAACCCATGCGGTGACTGCTTCGAAGATATCCCTGCAGCTGGCGCGTCACATCGGCCAGCGTCTCCGGGAAACCCTCACTGCCCAGGGTAGCCGGTCGGAATGAAGCGCAACTCCGGGCCGATCGTCTGGATCGGCATCATCGCCTCGACCTGCCTTCTGCTGTTCCTGTTCCAGAAAATGCTCTGGCTGGTGGTTCCGTTCTTGCTGGCCCTGATCATCTACTACTTCCTGCAGCCGGCCACGCACCGGCTGGTGCTGAACGGTTTCAGCCGCAAGTCGGCCGCTGCCATCACCGGGGGCGGTTTCATTCTCCTGCTCCTGCTGTGCGCAGCCATGCTGATTCCCTGGGTCGGCGCGCAGGCCATCGGCTGGCAGGACTTGCTGGCGCGCTACGTGGAAGGCGGCAGCCATCTGCTGCAGAAGACCCTGGCCGGGCTGGAACGGCAATTCGCCTTCCTTGAGCGGGCCAGCCTGAGCCGCAACGTCAGCGAGCAGATCGCCGAGTTCACCGAAACCTTCGCCCAGCGCCACCTGGCGGATTTCGTCGTCACCCTGGCGGCCTGGCTGCCTTCGCTGCTGCTGGCGCCTTTCCTGGCATTCTTCTTCCTGCGCGACGGCCGCCGCTTCACCAAGTTCATCGCCAACGCGGTGCCCAACGCCTTCTTCGAGCGAACCCTCTACCTGATGCACGAGATGGACAAGACCGCGCGCGCCTATTTCCAGGGCCTGATCAGCCTGACCATCCTCGACACCGTTGCGCTGGCGATCGGCCTTTGGGTAATCGGCCTGTCCTCGCCGCTGACGCTCGGTCTGATCTGCGCCGTGCTGGCTTGGGTGCCCTACGTCGGCTCGATACTCGGCTGCCTGCTGGTCGTGCTGGTGGCGGCGACGGACTTTCCGCTCGATCCTTGGATGGCCTACGGCGCCATCATCGTTTTCATTCTGGTGCGCCTGCTCGACGACTTCGCCTTCATGCCGCTCACCATCGGCCGCAGCCTGCACATGCACCCGCTGCTCACCGTGCTGATGATCTTTGTCGGCGGGGCGGTGGCCGGCGTCGCCGGCCTGATGCTGGTGCTGCCGCTGCTGGGCATCGCCATGGTCGTCGGCGAAACGGTCGGCATGATCGTCACCGACCCGCGCCTGCAGGCCCGCTGGGTCCATGCCCGCCGCCTGAGGGCGCAGCAAGCGGCGGCGGACCTGCAACCCTGAGCGTCACCCGGGCTATCAACCCGCCGCCCTCACGCGGCAGGAGATCGACGCGGCCGCCATGGTCGCGGGCAATCCGGTCTACGATGGCCAGGCCCAGGCCGGCGCCGGAAGCGCCCGTGCGGGCGGCTTCGTGGCGCACGAAGGGTTGCTTGAGGCGCTCCGCATCCCCCGGCGGTATGCCCGGTCCGCGATCCATGACTTCCAGGATGGCGACGTCGCCCTCCTGGCGGGTCGCGATCTCGACCGGCGCGTTCCCGCCGCCATGGCGCAGCGCATTGTTGACCAGGTTTGCCGTCAGGCGCAGCAGGGCCTGCGGCCGCAGCGGGATCGGCGGCAGCTTGCCTGGCCTGAGGGCGATGCGGACCCCGCGCAGCAGCATGGGCGAGACGATCTGGCCGACGAGCGCGTTGAGGTCGCTCGGCTGCGGCGCCTCTCCCTGCGCATCCCTGGCGAAGTCGAGAAATTGCCCGATGATCCCGTCCATTTCCTCGATGTCGATGCGGATGCCGTCGCTCAGGGCCGCGTCGGCGCTCATTTCCGCGGCCAGGCGCAGGCGTGCCAGCGGCGTGCGCAGGTCATGCGATATGCCGGCGAGGATGAGGGCGCGGTCCTCGTCCATGCGGGCGAGGTCGCCCGACATCCGGTTGAAGGCCTGAACCACGCTGCGGATCTCGTCAGGACCAGTCTCGACGAGCAGGGGCGGGCGGTGCCCATGCCCGATATCCACGGCGGCGCGCGCCAACATTCTGAGCGGGCGGGCGACGCGGAACATGACAAGATAGGCGCCGGCCAGCGCCAGCATGAGGACTCCGGCACCCCAGCCCAGCCATTGCAGGGAATAATCCCGCTCGACGCGCTCGCGCGGCAGCATGACCCAGTATTCGTCGTCGCCCTCGATGCGGAAGCTGACCCAGAAGCCCGCCTCGCCGTCATGCTCGGCTGCCATGCGCGTGTGCGCGCCGAGCGCGCCACGCACCTCGGCGGCCACCCGCTGCAGCAGCACGGCGTCATCGGGCAGAGGAACGATCCGGTCGTCGTCCTCGGCGGGATAGATGCGGATGCCCTCGCGGTCCGACAGCTCCAGCAGCAGCTCGCGACGACGGTCGGGCTGCGCCGCGACGAGGGCGCTGCGGGTAAGGTTGACGACGCTGACAACCATCTGGGCCAGTTGGCGCGCCCGCGGATCGAGCTCGGCGCGCGTGAAGATCGTCGTCCAGGCCAGGGCCGCCACGATCATCAGGGCGGCAATCAGCAGGAAGGTGCGCCAGAGGAGGCTTTGCGGTACGAACCTCATCGCGCTCCAACACGATATTCCAGCCGCGACGAGGGCTGCATTTCAGCCACCTCCCGCTTCGGGCTGGGGCAGGCGGGGATGGCGGTCACGAATTCGTGTCTGTTCCGTCGGGAACGAATACATAGCCGAAGCCCCAGACGGTCTGCAGATATCGCGGCCTGGACGGATCGTCCTCGATCAGCTTGCGCAGGCGCGAGACCTGCACGTCGATGGCGCGGTCGAACACCTCGTATTCGCGTCCGCGCGCCAGCTCCATCAGCTTGTCGCGAGAGAGCGGCTGACGCGGATGGAGCAGGAGCGCCTTCAGCACGGCGAATTCGCCCGTCGTGAGAGGGTGCTCCGCATCCTTGCGCGTCAGGATGCGGGTGGCGAGGTTGACGCGCACCGAGCCGAAGCGGACCTCGCTAGCCTCGGCCTCGGGTGCGCCGGGCGGGGGTGGCGCGGCGCGCCGGCGCAGCACGGCATGGATGCGCGCCACCAGCTCGCGCGGATTGAAGGGCTTGGGCAGGTAGTCGTCGGCGCCCATTTCCAGGCCGACGATGCGGTCGACGTCGTCTCCCTTCGCGGTGAGCATGATGATCGGAACGCCGTTCCTGTCGCCGCGCAGGCGCCGGCAGACCGACAATCCGTCCTCGCCCGGCATCATGAGGTCGAGCACCAGCAGATCGCAGCGCTCGCGCGCCAGCGCCTTGTCCATCGCCGCGGCGCCGTCCACGGCCCTGACTGCGAAACCCTGCTCGCCGAGATATCGGCTGAGCAGTTCGCGCAGGCGCTGGTCGTCGTCGACGACGAGGATTTTCCGCTTGTCTTCAGGCATGGGCGAATCGTACCGTTAGCGCTCCCCGCTGGCCAGTCTGCCGGGTCGGGATATGTTGCGGCGACCTGCGTCTGCAACAATCTCTTACAAAAGGCCTTCCGGCGCTCACACTCCTCTTACAGGGCGCGGCTACGATGCAACCGTCGTTGTCCAACACGCAAAGGAGACCGCTATGCAAACCCTGCTTGTCAGCATGCTTCTGGCCGGCCTGGCCACCTTCTGGCTGTCCACCGCCCACGCCGGCCCCCACGACCCGGGCGTCAATGTCCGCCAGCATCATCAGCAGCAACGCATCGGCCAGGGCGTGCGCTCGGGCGACCTGACCCGGGAGGAGGCGCGCAAGCTTGAGCACGAGCAGCGCCAGATCCGCCGGGAAGAGCGCCGCTACCTGTCCGACGGCCAGCTGACCCCCGCCGAACGCGCCGACCTGCAGCGCGATCTTAACAGCGCGAGCCGTCGCATTTACAATGAGCGGCATGATGCCGAACGGCGCGATTGACAGGCGCGACAGGTGCTGCGCACGAGGACGGGAAGCCTACGCATGAAACGGGCGGCCCTGCTCGCGGGTGCGTTCATCGCGCTCATCTCCGGCTTGCCCGCTCAGGCGCAGACCGGGGACGGTTCCCGTCGCTTCGATCGTCCCCATCAACAGCGCGAGGCCAGGCGCGAACAGGAATTCCTGCGCCGCCAGCAGGAACGCCAGGAGGATGCCGGACGTTCGGGGCGTCTCACGCCCGAGGAGCGCCAGCAATTGCGCCGCGATATCCGGGAGCATGGGCGCGATGTCTATCGCGACGGACTGCGGCGTCACCGATGAGTTTCCCATGATGCGAAGTGCGGGACCGGTCCTTGCCGTGCTGTCCGCATTCCTTGCGTTTTCCCTGCAGCCCCTTGCTGCCTATTCATCCGAGCGAGGCAATTTGCCGCAGCAGACGAGGCAGCGCCTGCTCGAACATGTCGAGGCGAGAATCCGCATCCTGGAGGCGGCGCAGGAATGCCTCCGCGCGGCAGCCGATATGCAGGATGCTGCGGCTTGCCACGAAACGGAGCGGCAGAAGGCGAAGGCGCTCAGAAACAGGGATCGGGCGAAGCTGAAAGAAGGCGATCCATCCCCTTCGCGGGGGGAGTCCTCGCGGGACATGGCGCCGCGGTAGGGGAGCGGGAAGGAGGGCGGGAATGCCATGGAAATGAAAATCGTCAATGCCGGCAGGCTGCGCGCCATCGGCTACGATGCCGGGGGACGCGCCCTGCGCGTCGAATTCGACGACCGCAAGGTGATCGAATACGCCGGGGTCCCCCAGGAAACTTGGCGCCGCCTGAGCACCTCCGGCTCCATGTGGAGCTATTTCAGGGACAACATCGAGGATGAGTATGCGGCGAGGCGCGTGAAGTGAAAAGTCAGCCTCTGCACTACGGCGGCGGGCGCTGCGCTATCGGGTAAAATCCCGGCCGTGAAGCTCCTCGCCCTCGAATCCTCCACCGACCTGTTCACCGCTGCGCTCTACGTCGACGGCCGTATCGTCGAGCGCGATGCGGTGCGAGGCGTATCGCATTCGGAAATTGCCTTGCCGATCGTGCGCGCCCTGCTCGAAGCCGAGGGCCTGGCGCTCGCCGACCTGGCAGGCATCGCCTTCGGCGCCGGGCCGGGCGCGTTCACCGGCCTGCGCCTGGCGGCGAGCGTGGCGCAGGGCCTGGCGGTCGGCGCCGGGCTGCCGGTGCTCGGCATCGGCAGCCTGGAAGCGCTGGCGCTGGGCGCCGGCGCCGCGCAGGTCTACGCCTGCGCGGATGCGCGCATGAACGAGACTTACTGCGCCGCCTATCGCGTGGAAGGCGAACGGGTTGAAACCGTGCTGGTGCCGGTGGTGGTACCGCCCCTGCAGGCGCCCATCCCGCCTGGACAGGGCTGGTGCGGGACGGGCAGCGGTTTCGGCGCCTACCGCGACGCGCTGCGGGCGCGCCTCGGATCGTCGCTTGCCTCGATCGATGCCGAAGCCCGGCCGCGCGCCGGCGCGATTGCCCGCCTTGCGGCGCCGCGCCTTGCGCGCGGCGAATCGATCGACCCCGCCCTGGCCGCGCCGCTCTATGTGCGCGACAAGATCGCATTCACGACGCAGGAGCGGCTGGCGGCGGGAGGCACGAAGTGAGTGCCGTGCTGAAGAACGTGCCCGAGTTCGCGCCGTTGCGGGCGGACGAAGTCGACGCCGTGCTTGCCGTCGAGAGCCGGGCCTACCCGTTCCCCTGGACGCGCGCCAACTTCACGGATTCGCTGTCCTCCGGCTACAGCGCCTGGACCTGCCGCATCGATGGCGAGCTGGTCGGCTACGCCGTCATGATGCTGGTGCTGGACGAAGCGCATCTGCTCAACCTCACCGTTGCGCCCGAGTGGCAGTGCGCCGGCTACGGCACGCTGGTCATGCACCACCTGTTCAGCACGGCGCGCCGATACGGCGCCAAGCGCATGTTTCTCGAAGTGCGCCCCTCCAACATTGCCGGCCAGGGACTGTACCGCCGGCTGGGCTTCCAGACCATCGGCCGGCGGCGCGGCTACTACCCGGCCGAGGCCGGGCGCGAGGACGCCGTGGTGATGGCGCTGACTTTGTGAGCCGGCGGGAAAGCATTTTGCGAGAGATGGGGCTGGCACCGCTGTGGCGGCTGCGGGGCAGGGCGGCCGCCGATGCGCCCTCTCCCCCCGCCCCCGCTGCGCACCCCGCGGCCGGCTTTGCACAGCCGGCCGGCTCGGGCGGCGCGAAGCATGCTTCGCGAAACCCCGCCTTCGCCTCGCCTGAGGGAGAGGGGCGCGTCGTGACCGGCGCCGCCGGTGAAGATCGGACGGAGCGGGCGCAGCGCATCGCCGCCATGGGCTGGGACGAACTGAAGGCGGCGGTGGCAGTCTGCCGCGACTGCCGCCTGTGCGAGCGGCGCAAGCAGGCGGTGCTCGGCGTCGGCGACGTCGAGGCCGACTGGCTGTTCGTCGGCGAGGGACCCGGCGCCGAGGAGGACGAAAAGGGCGAGCCCTTCGTCGGCCAGGCCGGCAAGCTGCTCGACGCCATGCTGGCTTCGATCGGTCTGCAGCGCGGGAAAAAGGTCTACATCGCCAATGTCGTGAAATGCCGTCCGCCGGGCAACCGCACGCCTGAGCCGGACGAGACGGCGACCTGCTTTCCCTACCTCGCGCGGCAGATCGACCTGATCCGGCCGAGGCTGATCGTCGCCTTGGGCAAGCCGGCGGCGGAAACGCTGCTCGGTGCCGAAGTGAAAGTCGGCGCTTCGCGCGGCCGCCTCTTCGAGCATCGCGGCATACCGCTCATCGTCACCTACCATCCGGCCTATCTGCTGCGCAACCTGCCCGACAAGGCGAAGGCCTGGGAGGATCTCTGCTTCGCGCGGCGCACCCTGAAAGGATTGAACGATGTCGCACGGTAAGGAAGGCTCGCTGCGGGCCATCCTCTATGCGCTGGCCGCCAACTTCGGCATCGCCGTGTCGAAGTTCGCCGCCGCCTGGTGGACCAATTCCGGCTCGATGCTGGCCGAGGCGATCCACTCGACGGCGGACTGCGCCAACCAGCTGCTGCTGCTGCTCGGCATGAAGGAGGCGCAGCGGCCGGAAAGCGAAGACCACCCGCTCGGCCACCATCGCGTCACTTATTTCTGGTCGATGATCGTCGCCCTGCTGCTGTTCTTCATGGGCGGCGCCTTCTCGGTCTACGAGGGTATCGAGCGCCTGCGCCATCCGCATCCGATCGACAACGGCCTGGTGGCGCTCGCCGTGCTCGGCGTCGCCGTCGTGCTGGAGGCCTTCTCGCTGGCCGGGGCGCTGCGCGAGATCCGCAAGCTTTCCGGCGGCAAGCCCTTCCTGCGCTGGTTCCGCGAGACGCGCGAATCCGAGCTGATGGTGGTCGCCGGCGAGGACATCGCCGCCCTGGCGGGACTGACTTTCGCCTTCCTGGCGGTCGCCCTGGCTCTGGCCACCGGCAACCCGCTGTGGGACGCGCTCGGCACCCTCTGCGTCGGCGTGGTGCTGATGGCGATCGCCGTGCTGGTGATGATCGAAGTGAAGGGCCTTATCGTCGGCGAATCGGCCGCGCCGGAACTGCGCGGAGAGATCGGCCGCTTCGCAGCCGCCCAGCCCGAGGTGGCCGAACTGCTCAACGTCATCACCCTGGCCTGGGGCGACAAGCTGGTGATCGCCGTCAAGGCGCGCATGGCCGATGCCGAGAGCATCAGCGGCGCCGAACTGGTCGGGCGCATCAATGCCGTCGAAGCGCGCATGCAGGCCGAATTCCCGCAGGCGAAGTGGGTGTTCTTCGAGCCCGACGTGCGCTGATTGAAACCGGCGCGGTCGCCCCCAGATAGCCTTCCGCATCCCCATCAACCCAAGGAGAACGCGATGCGCCTCAAGCTGTTTGCCCTGTTGGCACTCGTCGCCGGCCTGCTCTCAGGCTGCGGCTATAACCAGATCCAGACCACCGACGAGCAGGTGAACGCCGCCTGGTCCGAGATACTCAATCAGTACAAGCGCCGCGCCGACCTGATTCCCAACCTGGTGCAGATCGTGCAGGGCTATGCCGCCCACGAGAAAGAGGTGCTGACCAGGGTTACCGAGGCGCGCGCCAGCGTGGCCGGCCTCAAGGCGACGCCCGAACTGATCAACGATCCCGAGGCCTTCGCCAGATTCCAGGCCGCCCAGTCGCAGCTCACCGGCGCGCTGGCCCGCCTGCTCGCCGTGGCGGAGAATTACCCCAACCTGAAGGCCGACGCCAACTTCCGCGACCTGCAGGCGCAGGTGGAGGGCACCGAGAACCGCATCGCCGTGGCGCGCAACCGCTACATCAAGGCGGTGCAGGAATACAACGTCACGGTGCGCGTCTTCCCCAACAACCTCACCGCCATGCTGTTCGGCTACAAGACCAAGGCCAACTTCACGGTCGAGGACGAGAAGGCGATCTCGGTGCCGCCGGCGATCAAATTCGACGCTGCGCCGGCTGCCAAGTAAGCCGCGATGCTGCGCCTGCTCGCGGCGCTCTGGCTGGCGGCGCTGGCGCTGGGTGGCCATGCGGCGGACGGGCTCGTCCCGGTTCCGCCGCTCGCGGCGCGCGTCACCGATCTCAGCGGCACCCTGAGCCGTGAGCAGGCTGCCTCCCTCGAGGCCGGCCTGGCGCAGTTCGAACAGAGCCGCGGCAGCCAGATCGCCATCCTGCTGGTGCCGACGACGAAGCCGGAGGCCATCGAGGCCTATTCCATCCGCGTCGCCGAGAGCTGGAAGCTCGGCCGCCGGGGCATCGACGACGGTCTTCTGATCCTCGTCGCCAGGGACGACCGCAGGCTGCGCATCGAGGTCGGGCGCGGACTGGAAGGCGCGGTGCCGGACGCCGTCGCCAAGCGCATCGTCGCCGAGGTCATCGGGCCGCGCTTCAGGGAAGGCGATTATTACGGCGGTCTGCAGGCCGGCGTGGCGAGGCTGCAGGCCGCGATCGGCGGCGAGGCGCTGCCGCCCGCCCGCGTCGCCCAGGCCAATCTGCCCCGCAGCACCGAGGACAACGTCCTCACGCTGTTGGGGGTACTGGTGATGTCCCTCTTCCTGCGTTCGATGTTTGGCCTGCTCGGCGCGCTGCTGGGGGCTTTCCTGGCCGGCCTGCTGGCCTGGCTGGCGTTCGCCTCCTGGATCATCGCGGCGATCGCTGCACTGCTGGCTTTCCTGCTGTCCTTTGCCAGACTCAATACGCGCAGCCAGTACGCGTCCGGCGGCGGGCACACGGGCGGCGGCTGGGACGGCGGCGCCTCGGGCGGCGGTTTTTCCGGCGGCGGCGGCGACTTCGGCGGCGGCGGCGCCTCGGGAGACTGGTGATGAATGTCAAACGCATACTGCGCCATCTGCTGCTGCCGTCATGGCGCGTCTGGCGGGCTTTCCCCAGGCGTGTGCTGCAGGCGATCGAGCGCGCCGTGGCGGAATCGGAGCAGCGCCATGACGCCGAGCTGCGCTTCGCGGTCGAGGCCGGCCTGCCGCTGGCGGTGCTCCTGCGCGGCCAGTCGGCAAGGCAGCGTGCCGTCGAGGTGTTCTCGCAGCTGCGCGTCTGGGACACCGAGCACAACAGCGGCGTGCTGATCTACGTCCAGCTCATCGACCGCAAGGTGGAGATTCTTGCCGACCGCGGCATCAACGCCCTGGTGCCGCAGGTCGAGTGGGAGGCCATCTGCCGGCGCGTCGAGCAGAACTACCGCAAGGGGGAATTCGAGCAGGGCACGCTGGCTGCCGTCGAGGAGATCACCGTCAGGCTGGCGCGGCATTTCCCGCCGCGCGCGGCGAATCCGGACGAACTGCCCAACCGGCCGGTCGTGCTCTGATTCAATGGTGCACGTTGACGTGCTTTGCCGCAGCGAGCAACTGCTGCAGTTCCTCGCCGTGCTCGCGCATGTTGCGGCGGTGCCAGACGCCGACCAGCAGCATGGCCAGGCTGACGAAGACGCCGAACAGGATGATCACCGCGTAGATGGAGAGGTCGAGATAGACCAGCAGGGCATATAGCCCGAGCATGGCGAGGATGCTGGTGTTCTCGTTGAAGTTCTGCACGGCGATGGAGTGCCCCGCGCCCATCAGGATGTGGCCGCGGTGCTGCAGCAGGGCGTTCATCGGCACGACGAAGAAGCCGGCCATGGCGCCCACCGCGATCATCATCACCAGCGCCACCGGCAGATCGGTGACGAAGACCATGCCCATCACGACGACGCCCATCGTGATGCCCACCGGCAACACTCTCACCGACTTGTCCAGCGAGACCGCCTTTGCTGCGATCACGGCGCCGAGGGCGATGCCCAGCGCCACCACGCCCTGCAGCACGGTGGCCTTGTCGAGCGGCAGGCCGAGCGCCTTGTCGGCCCATTTCAGGACGATGAACTGCAGCGTCGCGCCGGCGCCCCAGAACAATGTGGTGACGGCGAGCGAGATTTGCCCCAGTTTGTCCCGCCAGAGCAGGCGCACGCAGTGCCAGAATTCGTGCATCAGGTACATGGGGTTCCTGTGCAGCGGCTTATGGTCGACGCCCGTGTCGGGTATGTGGAGGTTGAAGAATGCCGCAATCAGGTAGAGCGCCGAGATGACCAGGATGGCGACTTCCGCCCCGGTGTCGATCGAGGTTTCGATGCCCGGGATGTCGATGGCGAGCAACTTACCGCTGACTGCCGGATTGATGAGCACACCGCCGAGAACGGTGCCGAGGATGATGGCGGCCACCGTCAGGCCCTCGATCCAGCCGTTGGCGATGACCAGCTTGTCGTGCGGCAGGTACTCGGTAAGGATGCCGTACTTTGCCGGCGAATAGGCCGCGGCGCCGAGGCCGACGATGGCATAGGAAAGCAGCACATAGTAGTAGATCGGGATGCCGAGCATGTCGAGCGCAGGCACGGTGGCCACCAGCAGCATGTAGCAGCCGGCGATCTTGATGAAGTTGCTGATGAGCATCACGCGGCCCTTCGGCTTCGAGTCGGCGAAGGCGCCGACGAAGGCGGCCAGCACGACATAGGAGACGGTGAAGAACAGTTTCAGCAGGGGTTCGTACTGGGCCGGGGAGTGGATGTCCCGCAGCATGGCGATGGCGGCGATGAGCAGCGCATTGTCGGCCAGCGCGGAAAAGAACTGCGCCGCCATGATGATGTAGAAGCCGAGATTCATTCGGGAATTTGCTTCGGCGGGGAAGTGTGGGCAGCGGTCATCGTTCTTGGGTCGCGGCTTTATACCATGAAGCGGGGAAGCGCGTCGGTGCCTGGCCCTGCGGGAAGCGAGTGGCGCGCCTGCGGGTCTTGCATGCCGGGCGGAGAATCAGGCTACCTTATGCGAGCAATTTGTGATTGAATATCAAGTTATAAGGGAAACGCCAGGGAGCGGGTTATGGCAGATCGGAGATTGCAGGTCTTTCACGCAGTTGCCAAGCAGTTGTCGTTTACCAAGGCGGCTGAAGTGCTGTTCATGACACAGCCGGCAGTGACCTTCCAGATCAAGCAGTTGGAGGAGCATTTCAACACCAGGCTGTTCGACCGCGGCCATGGCAAGATCTCGCTGACGCCGGCCGGCGAGACGGTGCTCGAATATGCCGAGCGGATTCTCGGCCTGTCCTCCGAACTGGACGTGCGCCTGGCCGAGATGACCGGGCAGATCGGCGGCCCGCTGCTGGTCGGCGCCAGCACGACCATTGCGGAATTCATGCTGCCGCGCATCCTGGGCGAGTTCAAGTCGCAGTACCCGAACGTCAAGCCGCGCCTGATCGTCGCCAACTCCGAGTCGATCGAGACGCGGGTGGCCGAGCACACGCTCGACATCGGCCTCATCGAGGCGCCGTCGCATCAAGGCAACCTGCAATGCGAGGTCTGCTGCGACGACGAACTGCTGGTGATCTGCGCGCCTGGGTCGCCGCTGGCCAGGAACAAGGAACTCACTCCGCAGGTGCTGGCAACGCATCCCTTCATCAGCCGCGAGCCGGGGTCCGGCACGCGGGAGGTGACCGACAATTACTTCCGCAGCGCCGGGGTGCCGCCGGACAGCCTCAACATCGTCATCGAGCTGGGCAGCCCGGAGGCGATCAAGGGCGTGGTGGAAACCGGCATTGGCTTCGCCATCGTCTCGCGCGCTTCGGTGGCGAAGGAGAAGCGGCTCGGCGACCTGCTCGCGATACCGCTCAAGCCGCGGCTGACGCGCACGCTGTCGATGGTTTACCCGAAGGAAAAATTCCGCTCGCGGCTGGTCAATACCTTCGTCGAGTTTGCCACCGCCAAACTCAAGCAGTTCGCGGCAAAGCAGGGCTGATCCTGACGGCATCGACTTGTCCCGCCCGATCCGCGCCACCATCGATCCTTCCGCCCTGCGCGGAAATCTCGTCGTCGCCCGGCAGCATGCGGGTGAGGCGTGCCTGTGGGCCGTCATCAAGGCCAATGCCTACGGCCATGGCCTGCTGAGGGTGGCCGAAGCGCTCGACGATCTCGCCGACGGCTTTGCGCTGCTCGACATCGAGGATGCCGTTGTCCTGCGCGAAGCCGGCTTTCGACAGCCGATTCTCCTGCTCGAAGGTTTTTTCGAGGCGGACGAACTGCCGCTGCTTGCGGAATACGGTCTGACCCCGGTCGTGCACTCCCTGGAGCAGGCAGAGATGCTGTTTTCAGTCGCATTGCCGAGGCGGCTGCCTGTGTATCTCAAGCTCAATACGGGCATGAACCGGCTTGGCCTGTCGACGGAGGAATTCCATGCCGCGCTGACCGCGCTGGAAAGCTCGCCCAACGTCGCCGGCATCACATTGATGACGCATTTCGCCGACGCCGACCAGGAGCGCGGCATTGCCTGGCAGATGGCGCGCTTCGAACAAGCTGCCCGGAGCGGCAAGCATCCTGTCAGCCTGGCCAATTCGGCTGCCCTGCTGCGCTTCCCGGAGTCGAAGCGCGGCTGGGCACGCCCGGGCATCATGCTTTACGGCTCCTCGCCCTTCCCGCAAATGCAGAGCGCTGCATCGCTCGGCCTGCGCCCGGCGATGACGCTGGCCAGCCGGCTCATCGCGGTGCAGGAGCTGGCTGCCGGCGAGCGCGTCGGCTACGGCGGCCTGTTCACGGCGGAACGGCCGATGCGCATCGGCATCGTCGCCTGCGGCTATGCCGACGGCTATCCGCGCCACGCGCCGACGGGCACGCCGATCCTGGTCGAGGGCAAGCGCACGCGCACCGTCGGCCGCGTCTCGATGGACATGATCATGGTCGATCTGGAGGGCCTCGCCGAGGCCGGCATCGGCTCGCCGGTGGTGCTGTGGGGCGAGGGCCTGCCGGTCGACGACGTCGCCACGGCCGCCGGCACCGTCAGCTATGAGCTGCTCTGCGCCCTGACGGCGCGCGTGGCGGTGGTCGAAAAAGCGTAGGCGGGCTCACGCAGCGAGCCCGCCTGCCGGTAGTATTCCTGCATGGCCAAACAAAAAACCGTCTATAGCTGCACCGAATGCGGCGGCAGCTCGCCGAAGTGGCAGGGCCAATGTCCGCACTGCAACGCCTGGAACACCCTGGTGGAGTCTCTGGCCGAGGCGGCGGCGACCAACCGCTTCTCCGCCATCGCCGGCACGGGCCGGCTGCAGCGCCTGGCCGAGATCCGTCCGCGCGAGGAGTCCCGCATCGCCACCGGCATCGAGGAGTTCGACCGCGTCCTCGGCGGCGGCCTGGTGACGGGCGGCGTGGTGCTGATCGGGGGCGATCCCGGCATCGGGAAATCGACCCTGCTGCTGCAGGCGCTGGCCCAGCTGGCCGGCCGGCATTCGGCGTTGTACGTCACCGGCGAGGAATCCGGTGAGCAGGTCGCGTTGCGCGCGCAGCGGCTGCAACTCGACGCCGGCCGCATGCAACTGCTGACCGAGATCCATCTCGAAAAGATCCTCGCCGCGCTGATGGAGAACAAGCCGCGCATCGCGGTGATGGATTCGATCCAGACGCTGTACTCCGACGCGCTGCAGTCGGCGCCCGGCTCGGTGGCCCAGGTGCGCGAGTGCGCCGCCCAGCTGACGCGCTACGCCAAGCAGGCCGGCACCTGCATCGTCTTCGTCGGCCACGTCACGAAGGAGGGCGCGCTGGCCGGGCCGCGCGTGCTGGAGCACATCGTCGACACCGTGCTCTACTTCGAGGGCGATCCGAATTCCAGCTTCCGCCTCATCCGCGCCGTCAAGAACCGCTTCGGCGCGGTGAACGAGCTGGGCGTCTTCGCCATGACCGACAAGGGTCTGCGCGGCGTGTCGAATCCCTCGGCGCTGTTCCTCTCCCAGCACGGGCAGCAGGTAGCCGGCTCCTGCGTGCTGGTGACGCAGGAAGGCACGCGGCCGCTGCTGGTGGAGATCCAGGCGCTGGTCGATGAGGCGCATTCGCCCAGCCCGCGCCGGCTCTCCGTCGGCCTCGAACAGAACCGCCTGGCCATGCTGCTGGCCGTGCTGCATCGCCACGCCGGCATCGCCTGCTTCGACCAGGATGTCTTCGTCAATGCCGTCGGCGGCGTCAAGATCAACGAGCCCGCGGCCGATCTCGCCGTGCTGCTGGCCATCGTCTCCAGCCTGCGCAACCGGCCGCTGCCGCAGAAGCTGATCGCCTTCGGCGAGGTCGGCCTGGCCGGCGAGATCCGCCCGGCGCCGCGCGGCCAGGAGCGCCTCAGAGAGGCCGCCAAGCTCGGCTTCACCCATGCGCTGATTCCCAGGGCCAACGCGCCGAAGCAGCCCATCCGCGGCATCGAGGCGATCGCCCTGGAGCGGGTGGAGCAGGCGGTCGACAAAATGCGGGAGCTGCAATGAATGCCTGGCATCTGGCCTGGCAGATGCTGAAGCGCGATTTCCGCGCAGGCGAACTGCGCCTGCTTGGCCTGGCGCTGATGATCGCCGTGGCCAGCCTCTCCAGCGTGAGCTTCTTCACCGACCGCCTGTCGCGCGCGCTTTCGCGCGAGGCGCACCAGCTGCTCGGCGGCGATCTGCTGCTGATAGCCGATCATCCCTGGGACAAGGCTTTTCGCGTCGAGGCCGGCAGGCGCGGGCTGCGCGTTATCGGCAGCACGAGCTTTCCCAGCATGACTTCGTCCAATGGCGCGAGCTACCTTGCCGAGATCAAGGCGGCGGAGCCGGGCTATCCGCTGCGCGGCAGCCTTCGCACCGCCCCGGCGTTGAACCGGCCCGATGCCGAGACGCGCGAACTGCCGGGGCGGGGCGCAGTCTGGCTGGACGAGCGCCTGATGGCGGCGCTGGGTGCGCAGGTCGGCGACGAACTTCGCCTTGGCAGCGCCGTCTTCGCCGTCACGGCCGTCCTGACCCAGGAGCCGGATCGCGGCGTGAATTTCTTCAACATCGCTCCGCGCCTGTTGATGCATGCCGACGACCTGGCCGCCACACAGCTGATCCAGGTCGGCAGCCGCGTGAGCTGGCGCCTGCACCTGGCCGGCGAGACCGGGGCCGTCGCCGCCTATCAGAAATGGGCGGAGCGGCGGCTTGGCCGGGGCGAGCGCATCGAAACCCTGGAAAACGCCCGGCCGGAGGTGCGCAATGCGCTCGAGCGGGCAGAAAAATTCCTGCGCCTTGCCGCACTGCTGGCGGCAGTCCTGGCGGCGGTGGCGGTGGGACTGGCGGCGCGCCGCTTCATGCAGCGCCACCTCGACGGCTGTGCCGTGATGCGCTGCCTGGGTGCGAAGGAGGGCCAGCTGCTGCGCCTCTACCTCGGCGAATTCCTGCTCTTCGGCGCACTTGCCGCAGCGCTTGGCTGCCTCATCGGTTTCGGCGCGCAGTATGCCCTGGAACGCCTGCTGGCCAATCTGCTGACGGCCGAGCTGCCGGCGCCTTCTCTGCTGCCCCTGGCCTATGGCTTCGCCGTCGGCCTGGCGCTGCTGGCCGGCTTCGCCCTGCCGCAGCTCGCGCGCCTGCGCAATGTGCCGACGGTGCGCGTGCTGCGGCGCGAGTGGGCCGAGAGCGAGCCTTTGGCCTGGACCGCTTATGCCCTGGGCGCAGCCGTGCTGGCCGGATTGATGCTTTGGATGGCGGGCGACCTCAAGCTGGGACTGTGGGTGCTCGGCCTGTTTTCCCTTGCGGTGGCCATCTATGCCGGCGTGGCGCGGCTCGCGCTTGCCGCTGCGGGCAGTCTTCGCGGCGCGGCCGGCGCCGGCTGGCGCTACGGTCTGGCTTCGCTGCACCGGCGCCTGGGCACCAGCGTGATCCAGGCCGTCGCGCTCGGCATGGGCATGACGGCGCTGCTGCTGCTCACGCTCGCCCGCGACGACCTGCTCGCCTCCTGGAAGCGCAGCGTGCCGCCGGGCGCGCCCAACCGCTTTGTCATCAACATCCAGCCGGAGCAGCGCGAGCCGGTGCGGGACCTGTTCGCCGCGAAAGGCCTGGAGAAGCCCGAGCTGCTGCCGATGGTGCGCGGCCGCCTGGTGGCGGTGAACGGCCGGCCGGTGGTAGCGGCGGATTACGAGGAGGAACGGGCCCAGCGCCTGGTCGAGCGCGAGTTCAACCTGTCCTGGATGGACGTCCTGCCCGAGGGCAATTCGCTCACGGCAGGGCGCTGGTTCACGGCGCAGGACGCCGGCCGGCCGCAGTTCTCGGTGGAGCAGGGGCTGGCCGACATTCTGAAGCTGAAGATGGACGATGTGCTTGTCTATGAAATCGCCGGCCGGCGGCTGGAGGCGAAAATCACCTCGCTGCGCAAGCTCGACTGGGACTCGATGCGGGTGAACTTCTTCGTCGTCACGCCGCCCGGCGTGCTGGAGTCTTTTCCGGCGAGCTACATCACCAGTTTCCACCTGCCGCCGGAGAAGGCCGGCTTCGTTGCCGAGCTGGTGGCGGCCCACCCCAACCTGACGGTGATCGACGTCGCCTCCATCCTGCGCCAGTTCCAGTCGATGATGGACCAGCTGGCGCGGGCGGTGCAGTTCGTTTTCGCCTTCTCCCTGGCCGCCGGCCTGGCCGTGCTGTATGCCGCGCTCGAGTCCACCCACGACGAGCGAGAATACGAAATAGCCGTGCTGCGCACCCTGGGCGCGCGCGATCGCCAGTTGCGTGCCGCCCTGGTGGCGGAGTTCGCGGTGCTGGGCGCCATTTCCGGCGTGGTGGCGGGCATCGGCTCGGCCTCGATCGGCTGGGTGCTGGGCCGTTTCGTGTTCCAGATGCCCTACGAGCCGGCCTGGCTGGTGCTGCCTGCAGGGGTGGCAGGAGGGGTGCTGGGGATCACTTTGGCCGGCCTGGCGGGTACGGCGAGAACCCTGCGTGCGCCGGCGCTGCAGAGCCTTCGCGCTCTGGCTTGACCGCAGTGTGATGTAATATTACGAAAGGGATAGGCAGGCACTAACCCCGCTGCTATACTCGATCTTAAAAATAGTATGCAACCCCCTGTGTAGTCGTGGATTTCATCCGCCATTGCGGGGGTATAAGAGGAGGTCATGCTGGAATCGTGGTCGGCCATCGGGCTGCTGATTGCAGTCGCGGCGGTAATTCTCATCCTATGGCGAATCGCCGCGCTGCAGGCGGCGACGAAGGAATTTCCTTCCGGCATCGAATCCCTCCTGGCGGACAGGCATCGCGCCATGCTGGCCGACCTGCACGAAGGGCTAAACCGTCAGGGCGACCGCCTCATCGGCCTGAACGCCGAATCCGGCGAACGCCTGCAGAAAACCCTTGCCGAACTGAACGCCTCCTTCCAGGCCGGGCAGGATCGGCTGCGCGCCGAAGTGCTGGAGCAGATCCTGCTCCGGCTGGCCGAGCAGGCGCGTGCCGACCGCGAACTTCTGCAAAGCGGCCTCGGTCAGGCCACGGCCCAGCTCTCCGCCAGCATGGAAAGCCTGACGCGCAGCATCAACGAGCGGCTGGAGCAGATCAGCGGCCGCGTCGGCGAGCGCCTCGACGAGGGTTTCAAGAAGACCAACGAGACCTTCGCCAACGTCATGGCGCGGCTGGCCACCATCGACGAGGCGCAGAAGAAAATCGACGGCCTCACCAGCAACGTGGTCGGCCTGCAGGAGCTGCTCGGCGACAAGAAGGCGCGCGGCGCCTTCGGCGAGGTGCAGCTCGAGGCTCTGGTGCGCAACACCCTGCCGCCGGGCAGTTTCGAGTTCCAATACACGCTTTCCAACGGCACGCGCGCCGACTGCGTGCTGAAGCTGCCCGAACCGACCGGCCTGGTGGCGGTGGATTCGAAATTTCCGCTGGAAAACTACCATCGCATGTTTGTGCCGGAGACCTCGGAGTTCGAGCGCCGTGCTGCGCAGGCTGACTTTCGCGCCGACCTGAAAAAACACATCGACGCCATCGGCTCGAAGTACATCATCGCCAACGAGACGTCCGACGGCGCCGTGATGTTCGTGCCGGCCGAGGCGGTGTTCGCCGAGATCCACGCCTACCATCCGGAAACGGTCGGCTACGCCATGCAGAAGCGCGTCTGGATCGTTTCTCCGACGACCCTGATGGCCGTCCTCAACACGGCGCGCGCCGTGTTGAAGGATGTCGAGACGCGGCGCCAGATCCACATCATCAAGGACGCCCTGGGCAAACTGTCGAAGGACTTCGCCCGCTTCGACGAGCGCATGCAGAAGCTCGCCACGCACATCGACCAGGCGCAGAAGGACGTTCAGGAAGTGCAGGTCAGCAGCAAGAAGATCACCGGTCACTTCATGCGCATCGAGGGTGTCGAGCTGGACGGCATCGAGTCGCCGCCCGCCGTCGCCGCGGTGCCGTTGCGCAAGGCGGGGGAGGATTGAGCGGGATGCCCAGTTTTCATCGGCAAATGGCCTGGCAGGCGCTGTCGGCGCTCGTCGTCTTCGGATACTGCGGGGCGTCACTGGCTCTGGGGCACGGCGAGGACATCCCCGGCATGCCGGTATTCTGGTTTGCCGGCCTGGGCGGGGCGAGCGCCTTTGGCGGCTGGCTGGCCTGGCACTCGATTTCATCGAGCCGCCTGCGCGACCAGTTGAGCCTGATCGATACCGCCTTCCGCTGCGTGGATATCGCGGTGGTAGGGCTGGACGACAAGAACCGCATCTTTTTCGCCAATGCCGCGGCGTCCAGGCTGGCCGGCATCGAGCAGGCGGAGCTGGCCGGCCGTGCCTTCGAATCGGCCTATCCACTGCGCAGCGCCTCGGACGGGTCGCCTGTTACGGTCGAGCAGCTTCAGGCCGCCGTCGGGGGAGCGGCGCCGGCCATGCGGGCCGTGCTGAGCGACGTGGCGGACAATGAACACGTTCTAGACATCAGTTGTGCGAGCGAGGGCAGCGCCGGCCGACGCATCGCTTTCCTGGCGATGGAGGACGTTACCGTCCCGCGCGGCATTTCCATCGAGCTTTTCTGGCAGGCCCATCACGATGCGCTGACCGCACTGATGAACCGCCGGGGTTTCGAGGAGCAATTGCGCAAGGCCATCGGAGTCGGCGGCGAACCGGACAAGCAGCACACGCTGCTGTTCATCGACCTCGACCGCTTCAAGCTGATCAACGACAGCGGCGGACATGCCGCCGGCGACGAGTTCCTGCGCCAGATCGCCGCCGTGCTGCGCGGCCGCGTGCGCACCACCGACGTGCTGGCGCGCATGGGCGGCGACGAGTTCGCCGTGCTGCTGCATGCCTGCCCGGTGGAGCAGGCGCTGCGCATCGCCAACGCCATCCGCCAGGACGTTTCGAACTTCCGCTTCGTCTGGCGCGAGAAGGTCTTCCATGTCGGCGCCAGCATCGGCCTGGTGGTGCTGTCCGACCCGGCGGCCAGCGCCGAAGAGGTGATGGAACAGGCCGACACCGCCTGCTATGCCGCGAAGGAGGCGGGCCGCGACCAGATCCGCGTCTACCACGCCAAGGCGGCCAGTCAGCAGCCGCGCGCCGAAATGAACATCGTCGAGACCATCCACGACGCCATCGAGCGCAACGGCTTCCGCCTGTTTCGCCAGCGCATCGCGGGACTCGACGGTGCGACTGCGGCAAACCGCCACTTCGAACTGCTGCTGAGGCTGGTCGATCGCGAGGGCAAGATCGTGCCGCCGATGGTGTTCATCCCTTCGGCCGAGCGGCACAACATGATGCAGGCCATCGACCGCTGGGTGCTCTCACACGCGCTGCCGGCGATCCGCCGCGAATGCGAGACGACGCCTGACAATCCGCCGGTGTTCGACATCAACCTGTCGGCCGAGAGCATCAACGACAGCCGCTTTCCCGCCTTCGTGCGCGAGCAGCTCGCCCTGCACAATGTGCCGGCCGCATCGGTCTGCTTCGAGATCACCGAGACCCTGGCGGTGGCCAATCTGAGCAAGGCGGCCGAGCTGATCCGGGAGTTGAAGGGACTGGGGCTGCGCTTCGCCCTGGACGACTTCGGCGCCGGCATGTGCTCCTTCGCCTACCTCAAGCACCTGCCGGTGGACTACGTCAAAATCGACGGCGCCTTCGTGCGCGACATGTTCGCCGAGCCGATGAACCGCGAGGTGGTCTCGGCCATCAACAACATCGCCCACTCGCTCGGCATGAAGACCATCGCCGAGTTCGTCGAGACCGAGGGGGCGCTCAACCGGCTGCGCGAGATGGGCGTCGACTGCGCCCAGGGCCATGCCGTCGGCCGGCCGTTCTACTTCAGCTAGATCAGCCCCTCGAAGGGCTGCACCTCGACCATCTCTCCCGGCGCGACGTTGCCGCGTTCGTGCCCGACGACGATGATGCAGTTGGCTTCCGACATCGAGCGCAGCACGCCCGAGCCCTGCGAGCCGGTGGCGCGCACCTGCCAGACGCCGTCCTCGCGGAACAGGATGCCGCGCATGAACTCGCTGCGGCCGGGGCGCTTCTTCAGGGCCGACACGCAGGGCACGCGCAAGCGCGGCAGCGGCTCGACCGGATCGACGCCGGAGAGTTTGAGTAGGGCGTCGCGCACGAATTCGTAGAAAGTCACCATCACCGCCACCGGGTTGCCCGGCAGGCCGAACAGCCAGGCCGCATTCTTTTCCCCGGCGATCTTCCCGAAGGCCATCGGCCGGCCGGGGCGCATGGCGATCTTCCAGAAGGCGACTTCACCCAGCCTGGCCATCAGGCTGCGGGTGAAATCCGCCTCGCCGACCGAGACGCCGCCGCTGGTGACGATGGCGTCGGCCTCGGCCGCCCGGCGGAAGGCCGCTTCGAGCGCCGCCGGATCGTCGCGTACCACGCCGAGATCGACGATCTCGCAGCCCAGGCGCGCGAGCATGCCGTAGAGGGTGTAGCGGTTGCTGTCGTAGACCTCGCCCTCCTTCAGCGGCGTGCCGATCGAGACGAGCTCGTCGCCGGTGGAGAAGAAGGCGACGCGCGGACGGCGGCGCACTGCCACTTCGCCGATGCCGAGGGACGCGATGAGGCCCAGCTCGGCCGGACGGATCAGCTTGCCGGCGCGGATCGCCGGCGTGCCTTCGCGCAGGTCCTCGCCGGCGCGGCGGATGTGCTGGCCCTGGCGCTGCCTGGGCGGAATGAGGATGCGATCGTTTTCGGCGCGCGCCACTTCCTGGATGACCACGGTGTCGGCGCCGGCAGGGATGACGCCGCCGGTCATGATGCGCAGGCATTCGCCGGGGCCGAGCCGGCCGGCGAAGGCGCGCCCGGCGAAGGTGGTGCCGGCGAGCTTGAGCGCGGTCTCGCCTTCGGCGGCGAGGTCGGCGAAGCGCAGGGCGTAGCCGTCCATGGCCGAGTTGTCGTGGCCGGGCACGTTGAAGGTCGAGATGACGTCCTCGGCCAGCACGCGCCCCAGCGCCTCGCGCAAGGCGAGGCGTTCGCTGCCCGCCACCGGCGCGACCAGGTCGAGGATCAGTTGTCGGGCGCGTTCGGCGCCGAGCGACTCGGGATCGTAGTCGTCGGCGCAGGAGAGGGTTTGCAGCAGCGAAGTCATGGTTCCAGTTCGTTCAACTCTTCGAGCGTGTTGATGTTGGCGAAGGCGCGCTCGTTTTCGAAGGGCACTTCGACCACTTTCAGCGCGGCGTACCAAGCATCGACCTTGCGGCCGCCGCCTTCGAGGAAGGCGGCGAGGCCATCCAGCACTTCGCGCCGCACCAGGGAGAATACCGGATGCGGCTGCGCTCCGGTCTTCGCCACGGCGAGATCGGCGCCGGCGGCTTCCAGCGCCGTGCGCAGGCGTGCCACCAGGTCCTGCGGCAGGAAGGGCGAGTCGCAGGGTGCGGTGGCGAGCAGCGGCGTCTCGCAGGCGGTGAGTCCTGCGTGCAGGCCGGCCAGCGGGCCGGCGAAGCCGCCGATGCGGTCGGGCACCACCGGATGGCCGAAGGCGGCATACGCCTCCAGGTTCTGGTTGGCGTTGATGAGCAGGGCATCGACCTGCGGCGCCAGCCGCGCGATGGCCCAGGCCGCCATGGGCCGGCCGCGGAAGGGCTGCAGGCCCTTGTCGCGTCCGCCCATGCGGCGGCCGAGGCCGCCGGCGAGAATCAGGCCGGTGATTTTCATGCGACGGTCTCTCCGGTCCTGACGAAGCGCTCGGCGCCGGCGAACAGCAGGTAATGCTTGCCCTGGGCGCGGCCGATCATGGTCAGGCCGACGCGGCGCGCCAGATCGTAGCCCATCTGCGTCAGGCCGGAGCGCGAGACGAGGAAGGGGATGCCCATCTGCGCCGCCTTGATGACCATCTCCGAGGTGAGGCGGCCGGTGGTATAGAAAATCTTGTCGCCGCCCGCCTGGCCGTCCAGCCACATCTGGCCGGCGATGGCGTCCACCGCGTTGTGGCGGCCGACATCCTCGACGAACATGAGGATTTCGGTGCCGCGCGCCAGGGCGCAGCCGTGCACCGCGCCGGCCTGCTTGTAGATCGACTCGTGGTGGCGCACGGCGTCGAGCAGGCCGTAGAGCGTGGCTTCGTCCAGGCGGGCCTCGGCGGGCAGCGACACATTGTCGAGATCGTCCATGAGGTCGCCGAACACCGTGCCCTGGCCGCAGCCGGTGGTGACGGTGCGCTTCGCCATGCGTTCGTCGAGATCCCCGGCGGAGCGGGTGGTGGTGACGGCCACCGAATCGGTCTCCCAGTCGACCTGCACGGCGGCGATGTCCTCCAGCCGTGCCACCAGGCGCTGGTTGCGCAGGTAGCCGATGGTCAGCGCCTCGGGCGCGCCGCCCAGCGTCATCAGGGTGACGATCTCGCGCTTGTCGAGGTAGAGCGTCAGCGGATGCTCGCCGGCGATCTGCGTCGGCACGGTTTCGCCGCGCTCGTTGACGGCGGCGATGGTGATGGTGGCCGGGCGGGCGGCGTGGGTGAGCTGGGGTTTGTACATCGGTGAGCGGGGTGATGTCGGAGGGGGGATTTTACCGCTTACCGCTTACCGCTCACCGCTTGCAGAATTCACCCGCCGGTCATCGACATGAAGCGGACGACCTTGGGATCCAGGATCTGTTCGTTGAAGTCGTGCCCCTTCGGCTTGATGCCCATCGAGTCCATGATGGCCTGGGCGAGCGGCGCGTCGTCGCCCGGATGGGCGCGCAGCACCGGCATCAGGGGCAGGGCGTCGTTCTGGCCGAGGCAGGGATAGAGTTCGCCCTTGCAGGTGATCCTGACGCGGTTGCAGCTGTCGCAGAAGTTGTGCGAATGGGGCGAGATGAAGCCGATCTTGGTCTTCGTGCCGGGGATGCGCCAGTAGCGCGCCGGACCGCCGGTGCTCTCGGCCGAACTGACCAGTTCGAAGTGGGGCCGCAGCAGGGCGAGGGCCTCGTCCGAGCCGAAATAGCTGTCGGCGCGCGAGCGGTCGATCGCGCCCAGCGGCATTTCCTCGATGAAGGACAGGTCGATGCCCTTGTCTGCAGCGAAGCGCGCCAGGTCGACGAACTCGTCGTCGTTCACGCCGCGCATCATCACCGTGTTGAGCTTGATGCCGGCAAAGCCGGCGGCTATGGCGGCGTCGATGCCGCGCAGCACCTTGTCGATTTCGCCGACGCGGGTGATGGCCTTGAAGCGCTCGACCTTCAGCGTGTCGAGGCTGATGTTGACGCGCTTCACTCCCGCCTCGCGCATTTCGGCGGCGTAGCGTTCGAGTTGCGAGCCATTGGTGGTGACCACCAGTTCCTTGAGGCCTTCCAGCTTGCCGGCCTCGCGCAGCAGCCACATTGCGTTGCGCCGCACCAGCGGCTCGCCGCCGGTAATGCGCACCTTGGTCACGCCCATGGCGACGAAGCTGCGGATGACGCGCAGGCATTCCTCCAGGCTGAGCAGGTGGTCGCGCGAGAGGAACTCCATTTCCTCCGCCATGCAGTAGAAGCAGCGGAAGTCGCAGCGGTCGGTGATCGACAGGCGGATGTAGGTGATGTGGCGGCCGTACTTGTCCACCAGCGTGCCGGGGGCATGGCTGGAAGTGGCCGGCGTCGTCGGCGGCACGAACTGTGCGAGGCCGGCGGGAACCGATTCTGGATTCAGGGATTCGTTGCGCATGGCTGACTCAAATCTCAAGGTTCAACTTTCCGACAAATCGCCGACTAATGCAAGCGTGCCGTTTTGGGACAAATCCATTTCAATTTCAGGGGCATGCACGCCGTACTGGGGAGACTGACTTTTGTTTACGCACCGCGCTAACTATAAAGAAGACAAAGTGTCCGACCGGCTTGGGACAAAATGACCCAGCACGGCGCCGGGCATGCCGCAAACAAGCCATAACTAATTGAAAAATAACAACCCCCTGTCCCGGCACGGAGATTGCAAAAGGTTTTCCCAATTCACAAACCGGCCCGCGAGGCCATCACAAGAGGAGGGAACGACGTGCAAGTCAACAGGCGGCAGTTCTTCAAGATCTGCTCCGCCGGGCTCGGGGGATCCAGCGTAGCGATGCTGGGCTACTCCCCCACAGCGGCCCTGGCGGAAGTCAGAGAATTCAAGCTCACCCGCGCCACCGAAACGCGGAACATGTGTCCGTACTGCTCGGTGGGCTGCGGCGTCCTGGCCTATTCGATCGGCGACAAGTCGAAAAACGCCAAGGCCGAGATCATCCACATGGAAGGCGATCCGGACAACCCCGTCAGCCGCGGCACGCTGTGCGCGAAGGGCGCCGGCCTGCTCGACATGGTGCACAGCCCCAATCGGCTGAAGTACCCGGAAGTGCGCGAGCCCGGCAGCAACGAGTGGAAGCGCATCTCCTGGGACGAGGCCGTCTCGCGCATCACGAAGCACATGAAGGCGGACCGCGACGCGAACTTCATCGAGAAGAACGCCGAAGGCACCACGGTCAACCGCTGGAACACTTTCGGTTTTCTGGCGAGTTCCGCCGCGGCCAACGAGCCCGGCTACCTCAGCCACAAGATCCTTCGTTCACTCGGCGCGGTAGCGTTCGACACCCAAGCGCGCATCTGACACGCCCCCACGGTATCCAGTCTGGGTCCGACATTTGGGCGTGGTGCGATGACCAACCATTGGGTTGACATCAAGAACGCCGACCTCATCGTCATCATGGGCGGCAATGCCGCCGAAGCCCATCCCTGCGGCTTCAAGTGGGTGGTGGAGGCCAAGAAAGATCGCAAGGCCAAGCTGGTCGTCGTCGATCCGCGCTACACGCGCTCGGCTTCGGTTTCGGATTTCTATGCGCCGATCCGTGCCGGAGCCGACATCGCCTTCCTCGGCGGCGTCATCCATTACCTGCTGACGAACGACAAGATCCACCACGACTACGTCAAGCACTACACCAATGCATCCTTCCTCATCGACGAAGGCTTCAAATTCGAGGACGGCCTCTTCTCCGGCTACAACGCCGAGAAGCGCAGCTACGACAAGTCGACCTGGAAGTACCAGCTCGACAAGGACGGCTACGCCATGGTCGACGAGACCCTGCAGAGCCCGAACTGCGTCTTCCAGCTGATGAAGAAGCACTACTCGCGCTACACGCCGGAACTGGTGAGCAGGGTCACCGGCACGCCGAAGGAGGATTTCCTCAAGATCTGCGCCATGATGGCGGAGACGGCGGCGCCGAACAAGACCATGACCATCCTCTACGCGCTCGGCTGGACGGAGCACTCGGTCGGCTCGCAGAACATCCGCACCATGGCCCTGATCCAGCTGCTGCTCGGCAACATGGGCATGGCGGGCGGCGGCATCAACGCGCTGCGCGGCCACGCCAACGTGCAGGGCATTACCGACATGTGCCTGTATTCGGAGGTGCTGCCGGGCTACCAGTCGGCGCCGATGGATGCCGACAAGACGCGCGCGGAGTACCTGGCCAAGCGCACGCCGAAGGCCCTGCGCCCCGGCCAGATGAACTTCCCGCAGAACTTCCCGAAGTGGAACACCAGCCTGATGAAGGCCTTCTTCGGCAATGCCGCGACGAAGGACAACGACTTCTGCTATGACTGGCTGCCCAAGCGCGACGTGTCCTACGACGTGCTGGCGATGTTCGAGCGCATGCACCAGGGCAAGATGAGCGGCTTCGTCTGCCAGGGCTTCAACCCGCTCGCGTCCGTCGCCAACAAGAAGAAGGTGGGCGACGCGCTGGCCAAGCTGAAATACCTGGTCATCATCGATCCGCTGGCGACCGACACCTCGGAGTTCTGGAAGAACCACGGCGAGTACAACCCGGTCGATGCGGCGACGGTGCAGACCGAGGTGTTCCGCCTGCCGGCCAACCTGTTCGCCGAGGAGGACGGCTCCTTCACCAGTTCCAGCCGTGTCGTGCAGTGGCACTGGAAGGCGGCCGACGGTCCGGGCGAATCGAAGGGCGACACCGAGATCATGGCGGCGCTCTACTTGAAGCTGAAGGAGATGTACGCCAAGGATGGCGGCAAGTTCCCCGACGCCATCCTCAACCTCGCCTGGCCGTATCGGCAGCCGGCCAAGCCGTCGGCGGCGGAACTCCTCATGGAGATTTCCGGCAAGGCGCTGGCCGACGTCACCGACCCGAAGGACGCCACCAAGGTGCTGGTCAAGGCGGGCGACCAGGTTCCCGGCTTCGCCATGCTGCGCGACGACGGTTCCACCTCCTGCGGCAACTGGATCTACGGCGGCTGCTGGTCGCAGGCGGGCAACCTCTCGGCGCGGCGCGACGCCTCCGATCCGTCCGGCCTCGGCCAGACGCTCGCCTGGGGCTTCGCCTGGCCGGCCAACCGGCGCATCCTCTACAACCGCGCCTCGAGCGACCTGGCCGGCAAGCCGTGGGATCCCAAGCGCACCGTGCTGAAGTGGACGGGCACCGCCTGGGGCGGCAACGACATACCGGACATGCGCCCCGATGCGGCGCCCGACCAGAATGTCATGCCGTTCATCATGGCGCCCGAAGGCGTGGCGCGGCTGTTCTCGCCGATCATGGCGGAGGGGCCGTTCCCCGAGCACTACGAGCCCTTCGAGACGCCGCTGGACGCCAACCCGTTCCATCCGAAGAACCCGAAGGCGACCAGCAATCCCGCCTCGCGGATTTTCAAGGGCGACCTGGAGACCTTCGGCAAGGCCAAGGACTTCCCCTATGTGGCGACCACCTACCGGCTGGTGGAGCACTTCCACTTCTGGTCCAAGCACTCCCATATCAACGCCGTGCTGCAACCCGAGCACTTCGTCGAGATCGGCGAGGAACTGGCCAGGGAGAAGGGCATCAAGGCCGGCGACAAGGTGAAGGTGCGCAGCAACCGCGGCTACATCAAGGCGGTCGCGGTGGTGACCAAACGCATCCGCACGCTCGATGTCGACGGGAAAAAGGTGCACACCGTCGGCATACCGCTGCACTTCGGCTTCAAGGGGGTGACCAAGCCCGGCTTCATCACCAATACCCTGACGCCGTTCGTGGGCGACGCCAACTGCCACACGCCGGAGTACAAGGCGTTCCTGGTCAACATCGAGAAAGCCTGAGGGAGGAACCATGGCACTGCAATCGCTAGACATCAAGCAGCGCTCGGCGACCACCACCGCGGCGCCCTCGGTGCGCCAGACGACGGAGGTGGCGAAGCTGGTCGACGTATCCGCCTGCATCGGCTGCAAGGCCTGCCAGGCGGCCTGCATGGAGTGGAACGACATCCGCGACGAGGTCGGCATCAACTACGGGGTGTACGACAACCCCATCGACCTCACGGCGAAATCGTGGACGGTGATGCGCTTCGCCGAGGTGGAGCTCAGTGACGTAAGTGGCGGCCGGCTGCAGTGGCTGATCCGCAAGGACGGCTGCATGCACTGCGCCGATCCGGGCTGCCTCAAGGCCTGCCCGGCGCCGGGCGCCATCGTCCAGTACGCCAACGGCATCGTCGATTTCCACGAGGAGAACTGCATCGGCTGCGGCTACTGCATCACCGGCTGCCCCTTCAACATTCCGCGCATCTCGAAAGAGGACAGCAAGGCCTACAAGTGCTCGCTGTGCTCCGACCGGGTGGCGGTGGGCCAGTCTCCGGCCTGCGCCAAGGCCTGTCCGACCGGCGCCATCCAGTTCGGCTCCAAGTCCGACATGAAGGACTACGCCGAGAAACGGATAGGCGACCTCAAGGAGCGCGGCTACGCCAAGGCGGGCCTGTACGATCCCGCGGGCGTGGGCGGCACCCACGTCATGTACGTGCTGCACCATGCCGACCGGCCGGAGCTGTACAACGGCCTGCCGACGAACCCGGGCATCAGCCCGCTGGTGTCGCTGTGGAAGGGCTTCGCCAAGCCGCTCGCCTCGCTGGCCATCGGCGCGGTGGCACTGGGCAGCCTGTTCCACTACGTCATGAAGGGTCCCAACGAAGTATCGAAAGAGACCGAGAGGGAAGTCGAAAAGGAGGAGTCATGATCCGCGATCCGAAAGACCTGCAGCGCTACACCCCGCAGGAGCGGGCCAACCACTGGGTGGTGGGGATCAGCTTCATCCTCCTCGCCCTCTCGGGGCTGGCCTTCTTCCACCCGGCGTTCTATCCGCTGAGCAATCTATTCGGCGGCGGCACCTGGGCGCGGATACTCCATCCCTACATCGGCGTCTTCATGGCGTTCTTCTTCGTCCTGATGTTCCTGCGTTTTCACAAATTGAACGTGATGACGAAGACCGACCGGGAATGGCTGGATCGCATCGGCGAGATGGTGGACGGCGACGACCACAACATGCCCGAGCAGGGCAAGTACAACGGCGGCCAGAAGGCGATGTTCTGGGCCTCGGTGGTCTGCATGGCGCTGCTCCTCGTCTCGGGCGTGCTGATCTGGCGGGCGCAGTTCTCGCCGCCGATCGGCCTGGTGCGCTTCGGCGCCGTGGTGCACGCGGTGGCCGCCGTGGCGATGATCGTGCTGATCCTCATCCACGCCTATGCCGCCATCTGGGTGAAGGGCACCATCCGTGCCATGTGGTACGGCACGGTCACCCGCGCCTGGGCCCGCCAGCACCACCGCGCCTGGTACCGCGAGGTGACCGGCAAGTAGCGGCTTGACCTCCCCCTTTGGAAAAGGGGGAATGAGGGGGATTTTGCTGCGGCAGCAATACGGAGCGCGGTGAAATCCCCCCTGGCCCTCCTTTTACAAAGGGGGGAACTCGCTTTCTTTGATGGCTTGAGATGACCACACTACTCGAACCCGGACAAATCCCCCAGGCCACGGGCGATGCCCCGCGCGTCCTGGCGCCCGACGCGAAGGACGTCTTCGTCCATCGCGCGCGCCGTTTCGCGCAATTGGCGGAAGGCCATTCCCTCGGCGACTACCTGCGCTTCATGGGCCGCCTCGCGCAGGCCCAGCAGCAGGCGCTCGATGCCCTGCCGGCCATACCTCTGCCTGATGCAGCGGCGAAAAGTCAGTCCCGCCAGCACGGCATGCCGCTGGTCCCGGCGCAGTCCTGGCCGCGCGATGCGGCCTGGCGTGCGGCGCTCGCCGCCATCCTCGATGAAGTCCTGCCTGCGGCGAACAAGGCGGCCGCCGCCACCATCGAGTCACTGCGCGCGCTCGACGAGGCCGCGCTCGAAGCCCTGGCCGACCGCGTCCTGCGCACCGAACTCTACGGCGAGCACGCCGACAAGCTGCCCTTCGTCGCCGCCGCCCTGCAGGTCTACTGGACAAAACTGGCGGCGCAGCTTGGCGACGCAGCGCAGCCGCTCGACGTCTCCGGCGTCTGCCCCTGCTGCGGCGCGCTGCCCTCGGTCAGCGTCATCGGCGCCAGCCCCGAAGTGCCGGGTCTGCGCTACCTGCACTGTTCGCTCTGCAACACGGAATGGAACGTGACCCGCGCCCAGTGCACCGCCTGCGACGCCGGCGAGAGCGCCGTCGCCTACCAGCACATCGAAGGCGACAAGGGCTTCGTCCAGGCGGAGACCTGCGACGTCTGCAAGTCCTACCTGAAGCTCGTCCGCCGCGACAAGGACGCCAGTGTCGACCCGGTCGCCGACGACCTCGCCACGCTGGCCCTCGACATCCTGGTCGACGAATCCGGCTTCTCGCGCAGCGGCCCCAACCTCCTGCTGGTGCCGGGTGGGGGTTAGCGGATGGGCAGTTTCAGCTTGAGGCGCTTGGCGCTCCTTGCCAGCACCTCATCCAGCGTCGCCAGGCCCTTGGCCTTGGCCTCGAGCGCGGCGGCCAGGTGCAGGGCGTCTCCGGCGCGCAGGCCGGAACCGGCATCCAGCGCCAATACGGCGGCGCGGTGGAAGGTGACGGGTTCGACGGGAACAAGTTGCAGGTCATTCGCGCACAGGCGCTCGAAGTGCTGCCAGGCGGCTTGTGCTTCCGCCTCGTCGATCTGGCCCGTGCGCCGCTTGATGGACAGCGCGCTGGCGAACTCGGTCACACACCACATCGCCGAAACCAGGTCGTCCTTGCAGGCGGCGTACCACGGTGCAACGTCGCCGCTGCGCGGCTCCTTCAAAAGCAACGCGACCAGCACGCTCGTATCGACATACACCATCAGTACCGCCCGCCACGGCGCAATTCGTCGATGACCGGCCGGCCCATTTTCATGGCTTCCCGCGCGGTTTCGAGCTCCCTGGCGAACGCCTTGCGGTTCCAGGTCGCCGGCCGGATGGTGAGACCGCCGTCCGGGGTAAGACTGGCCTCGACGCGGTCGCCGGCCTTGATGCCGGTGCGCCGGGCATATTCCGCAGGTAGGCGCAGCGCCAGGCTGTTGCCCCATTTCGCTACTTGCAGGTCCATTTGAGTCCTCGTCTGGATATACGTCAATGTCGATACATTATAGGGCTTTCAAGGCGTGCTGCAAGCCCGGCATGCGCGAGATGCCCCGTTCGCTGAATACCTGCCTATAATGGCTTCACCTTCCACTTTCTGCCCGGTTCGGGTGAAAGCATGAACGAACTCTCCAAGCTCCCGTCCGTAGACCGTCTCCTTTCCGAGGCGGCCCTGCAATCCCTCGTCGCCGAGCACGGCCACCGCGTTGTCAGCGACGCCGTGCGCGCCGAGCTCGCCGCCGTGCGCGAGGCGGTGATGGCCGGCGCCGCGCTGCCGGCGACCGGCGCGATCACGACCGCAATCGCGCTGCGCGTCGCGCGCCACATGCGCCCGCGCCTGCAGCCGGTGTTCAACCTCACCGGCACGGTACTGCACACCAACCTCGGCCGCGCCGTGCTGCCCGAGTCCGTCGTCGAGGCCATCGCCCGCGCGGCGCGCTCGCCCTGCGCCCTCGAGTACGACCTCGAAACCGGCGGCCGCGGCGACCGCGACGACCTCGTCGAGGGCCTGCTGCGCGAGCTGACCGGCGCCGAAGCCGCCACCGTCGTGAACAACAACGCGGCGGCGGTGTTCCTGCTGCTCAACACCCTGGCGCAGAAGAAGGAAGTCGTCGTCTCGCGCGGCGAGCTGGTAGAGATCGGCGGCGCCTTCCGTGTGCCGGACATCATGCGCCGCGCCGGCGCGAAGCTCATCGAGGTCGGCACCACCAACCGCACCCACCTGCGCGATTTCGACGAGGCGCTCGGCGCGAAGACGGCGATGGTGATGAAGGTGCACACCAGCAACTACGCCGTGCAGGGCTTCACCGCCGCCGTGCCGGAGGCCGAGCTGGTCCAGCTCGCCCACGCGCGCGGCGTGCCCTTCGTCGTCGACCTCGGCAGCGGCACGCTGGTGAACCTCGAACAATGGGGCCTGCCGCACGAGCCGACGCCGCGCGAGTCCATCGACGCCGGCGCCGATCTCGTCACCTTCTCCGGCGACAAGCTGCTCGGTGGGCCGCAGGCGGGGCTCTTGGTCGGGCGCCGCGAGCTGATCGCGAAGGTCAAGAAGAACCCGCTCAAGCGCGCGCTGCGCGCCGGCAAGCTCACCCTGGCAGCGCTGGAGGCCACGCTCGCCCTCTACCGCGATCCCGAGCGCCTGCCGCAGCGGCTCGAAGCGCTGCGCCTGCTGACCCGCCCCGAGGGCGAGATCCGCGCCCAGGCCGGGCGCCTGCTGCCGGAGTGGCAGGCGGCGCTGGCGAACTGGCCGCTCGACGCCTCGATCGTGCCGACGCTCTCGCAAATCGGCTCCGGCTCGCTGCCGGTCGACCGCCTGCCGAGCGTCGCCCTCGTCGCGCGCCCACGCGGCAAGCGCTCGGGTGTGCTGCACAAGCTGGAAGTGGCGCTGCGGCGCCTGCCGAAACCCGTCATCGGCCACATCGCCGACGACGCGCTGCGGCTCGACCTGCGCTGCCTGTCGCCGGACGAAGAAACCGAATTCGCTGCCCAGCTTTCCGCTTCGAGCGGACTGGGTGCGTAGGGCCGCCTCCTCGGGAGGCAATATAAGCCGCGGCGGCTTCCGCTCCGCGGTCGTTTCTTAAATCGGGGGAACTTGTATGCAAGCAAGCAATGAAGTGACGAGAAGACGATTCCTGATGGCGACCGGAGCACTTGCCGCGTCGGCCGCCATACCGCGTACTGCGTTGGCCCAGGCGGCCTTCAAGCCTTCACCTGAGTACGGTTGGCGCGTCTTCGAGGTGACCGCCCGCGTCGAGGTGCTCAGGCCGGTGGGCGTCACCCGCGTCTGGCTGCCGCTGCCGTCGATCCATGAAGATGCCTGGATCCGCCCGATGGGCAATCTGTGGCAGGGCAATGCCGCCGTCTTGCGCGTGGTGAACGAGCAGACCTACGGCGCCGCGATGCTCTACGCCGAATGGCCGGCCGGCCAGCCGGCGCCGGCGGTCGAGATCGTCAGCCGCTTCGCCGCGCGCGATCGTGCCTATGACCTGTCCGCCCCGGGCAAGGTGGAACCGCTCGATCCGGCAATGCGCGAACTCTACACGCGCGCCACCGAGCTCCTGCCCACCGACGGCATCGTGCGCGAGACCGCGCTCGAGATTACCTGGGGGGCGAAGGGCGACCTCGACAAGGCCCGCCTCATCTACGACTGGATCTGCGACAACACCTTCCGCGATCCGAAGGTGCTCGGATGCGGCCTCGGCGACATCAGTTCGATGCTCGAGACCGGCAATCTGTCGGGCAAGTGCGCCGACCTGAATGCGCTCTACGTCGGCCTGGCCCGCTCGGTCGGGCTGCCGGCGCGCGATGTCTACGGCATCCGCGTCGCCGATTCGCGATTCGGCTACAAAAGCCTCGGCAAGAGCGGCGACATCACCCGGGCGCAGCACTGCCGCGCGGAAGTCTGGCTGTCCGGCTTCGGCTGGGTGCCGGTGGACCCCGCCGACGTGCGCAAGGTGGCGCTGGAGGAGAAGCCCGGCCTGACATTGAATGACGAGATCGTCACCCAGGTGCGGGCGAAGCTGTTCGGCAGCTGGGAGATGAACTGGCTCGGCTTCAACTACGCCCACGACGTCGCCCTGCCGGGCTCGCGCGGACCGAAGGTGCCCTTCCTCATGTACCCGCAGGGGGAGACTGCCGCCGGCCGCTTCGACAGCCTCGACCCGGACAGTTTCCGCTACCGCATTTCCTCGCGCGAGATCACCGCGACATGACAATCTTGAGCAGTACCTTATTCCCCCCTTTGAAAAAGGGGGGCCAGGGGGGATTTAATCCGGCCGCCATCGATGCGCCGCCGAAAATCCCCCTCAATCCCCCTTTTCCAAAGGGGGAGGCCAAGTGATCGTCGGCACCGCCGGGCACATCGACCACGGCAAGACCACGCTGGTCAAGGCATTGACCGGCGTGGACTGCGACCGCCTGAAGGAGGAGAAGGCGCGCGGCATCACGCTCGACCTCGGCTATGCCTATGCCGACGAGGGCCGCCTCGGTTTCGTCGATGTGCCCGGCCACGAGCGGCTGGTGCACAACATGCTGGCCGGCGCCACCGGCATCGATTTCGTGCTGCTGGCGGTGGCGGCCGACGACGGGCCGATGCCGCAGACGCGCGAGCACCTGGCCATCGTCGACCTGCTCGACCTCAAGCGCGGCGCCGTGGCGCTGACCAAGGTCGATGCCGTCGCCGAAGAACGCCGTGCAACGGCGCGGGCGGAGATTGCCGCGCTGCTGGCGGGCACCGCGCTGGAAGGCGCGCCCGTCTTCGAAGTCTCGGCCACGCAGGGCGAGGGCGTCGCGGCGCTCCACGATCATCTGCTGGCCGAAGCCGGCCAGCTTGCCGCGCGCGCTGCGGCCGGCGGCTTCCGCCACGCCATCGACCGCTGCTTCACCCTGCAGGGCGTCGGCCTGGTGGTGACCGGCACGGCCTTTTCCGGCAAGGTCGCCGTCGGCGATGCGGTGACGATCACGCCGCCGGGATTCAGTGCACGCGTGCGCGGCATCCACGCCCAGGACCGCAGCGCGCAGACCGGCGGGGCAGGGGAGCGCCTGGCGCTCAACCTCGCCGGCGATTTCGGCAAGGAGGACGTCGCGCGCGGCATGTGGGTCGTCGATCCGGCCCTGCATGCGCCGGTCGCGCGCTTCCACGCCCGCCTGCGCGTGCCGGCGGCCGGCGAGACGCCGATCAAACACTGGATGCCGGTGCATGTGCACCTCGGCGCTGCAGACATCCTCGGTCGCGTGGCACTGCTCGAAGGCGAGGCACTGGCGCCCGGCGAGTCCATGCTGGCGGAGATCATCCTGGAGAAGCCGGCCGGCGCCTTGTGGGGCGACCATTTCATCCTGCGCGACCAGTCGGCGATGCGCACCCTCGGCGGCGGCCGCGTGCTGGACATCTTTCCGCCCTCGCGCCACAAGCGCGCGGCGGAGCGCCTCGACTACCTGCGCCTGCTCGACCGGGCCGATCCGCAACCGGCGCTGGCGCATGCGCTCGCGCGCCAGCTCGCCGGCGTGAACCTCGACCGCTACGCGCTCAATCGGAACCTCGCGGCGGGCGAGGCGCAGGCGCTGTGGCGCGACATGGGCCTCGTCGTCGTCGACGAGGCGGGCGGCCGCAGCGGCTTCTCGCCGGAGAACTGGCAGGTCCTGCGGCAGCGGCTGCTGGATGCGGCGCGCGCCGAACACGCGCGCGCCCCCGACATGATCGGCGTCGAGCGCGACCGCCTGCGGCGGCTAGCGCTGCCGACGCTCTCCCGCGCCGCCTTCGACAGACTGACTTTTGAATTGCTGGCGTCGAACGGACTGGCGCAGAGCGGCAGCTGGCTGCACCTGCCCGAGCATCGCGCCGTGCTCGCCGCGACCGACGCCGATCTCTGGCGCACGCTGAAGCCTTTGCTGGAGGCCGAGCCCTACAACCCGCCGCGCGTGCGCGACATCGCCAAGGCCACCGGCATCGCCGAGGAGACCGTGCGCGGTCTGCTCAAGCGCGTCGCCCGCGTCGGCCAAGTGTATCCGGTGGCGCACGACCACTATTTCACGGCTGAGACAGTGGCCGACCTCGCCGGCCGCGTCGTCCGACTTTGTACGCGCGACGGCACCGCGCGCGCCGCTGCGCTGCGCGACGAGATCGGCGGCGGGCGCAAGGTCGCCATCCACATCCTCGAATTCTTCGATCGCGTCGGTTACACTCGCCGCGTGCGCGACGAGCACGCCCTGCGCGGCGGCGAAAGCGAAAGGCAATGGGTTCTATGAACAACGGAAGAGATCGCACCCCGGTGGGGCGCTCGGTCTTCAAAACCGGGAGGGGCGGCCAAGCGGTCCCTGGTGGGTTCGACTCCCACTCTCTTCCGCCAAATAAAATCCCCCCACCCCCCCTTTGCAAAAGGGGGGCGGGGGGGGATTTCAGCAGCGGCGGAAAAAATGGCCACTGATATCTTTTGCGGCAGCATCCCCGCCAACCTCCTCTACGACACCCGCTACGACATGTGGGTGCGGCGCGAGGGCGGCGAGGTCGTCGTCGGCGCCACCAGCTTTGGCCTGCACCTGGCCGGCGAGGTGATCGCCTTCACCGCCAAGCCGAAGGGCGCCGAGGTGGCGGCTGGGCGCGGCCTCGGCATCGTCGAGTCCGCCAAGACCGTGCTCGCCGTGCATTCCCCCGTGGCCTTCCGCCTGGATACGCCGAACGAAGCTGCCGAGGAACGGCCAGCCCTCATCAACCGAGATCCCTACGGTGCCGGCTGGATGGCGCGCGGCGCGCCGCTCGACTGGGAGCGCGACGTCGCGCGCCTGGCCGATGCGTCGGCCTACGTCGCCCACATCCGTGCCATCGAGCCGGCGGCGGAGATCGAGCCATGATCTCCCGACTCGCCATCCTGGTCTGGTCGCTTTCGCCGGAGCGGCCCGATCTCGCCGCTGCGCCCTTCGTGTACGCCGCCACGGCCTGCGCCATGGATTGCGAGGTGGAGATCCATTTCGCCGGCAGCGCGATGAGACTGCTCGATCCTGGCGTCGCGGACAAGCTCTATCCGGGCGGCGGTCGCGAGCGCTCGATCTACGATTTCATGCGGGATGCGGCCCAGCGGGGCGCCGCTTTCTATGGCTGCCAGATGGCGCTTCGCGCCCACGACCTGGCTGAACGGACGTTGATCCCGGAATATTCAGGAACGGCGGGTGCCGCGGCCTTCATCGCGCGCACCCTCGATCCGGAATGGCGCACCATGGTCTTTTAATCCCAATGGCGACGAACCTCAGCGCATGACCGAGCGTCCCGCCACACCGCGACTAGCTCCGCCAGGTGACCCCGACAGGTTAAACTCCCAGCCCCAAAACCATGGCCAACACCGGGAGCACCATGAGCAACCTGCCCAAATGTCCGCAGTGCAACTCCGAATACACCTATGAAGACGGCCGGCTGTACGTCTGCCCCGAATGCGCGCACGAGTGGGCGAAGGACGAAGCCGGGTCGGAGGGCGCTCCGCAGAAGGCCGAAGTGCGCGATGCGGTCGGCAACCTGCTCAACGACGGCGATGCAGTCACCGTGATCAAGGACCTGAAAGTCAAGGGTTCCTCCGCGGTGGTCAAGGTCGGCACCAAGGTCAAGAACATCCGCCTTGTCGAAGGCGATCACGACATCGACTGCCGCATCGACGGCATCGGCGCCATGCAGCTCAAGTCGGAATTCGTGAAGAAGGCCTGAGTGCGGCAGCAAACCGCCGCCGTATCGCGGGGGCTGACTTTATTATTCCGGTACTTTCAGGGATTCGTGCGGGTCAACCGCGCTTGTATCGCTGCTTTCGGTCGCAACAGCGGCATGTCATTGTCTAATCCCGCCCGCGGCAGTAAAGTTGCGTGCTTCAACTCCCGGCAACCGCAAACCGCCCTCTGATACGCCCGCATGAACCAGCCCGCCCTTTCCGCCTTTCTCTGGTCCGTCGCCGATCTGCTGCGCGGCGACTACAAGCAGTCCGACTACGGCAAGGTCATCCTGCCCTTCACGGTGCTGCGCCGCCTCGATTGCGTGCTCGAAGTCACCAAACCGGCCGTGCTCAAGGAAGCCGAGGCGCGGAGGAAAGCCGGTGTAAATCCAGAGCCCTTCCTGCTGCGCAAATCCGGCCAGAGCTTCTACAACACCTCGCCCCTGGACATGAAGAAGCTCATGGGCGACCAGGACCACATCCGCGAAAACCTCTACCGCTACATCGAGGCCTTCTCGCCGGACGTGCGCGACATCTTCGAGCACTTCGACTTCCACACCCAGATCGAGCGGCTGGCCAAGGCCGGGCTGCTCTACCAGGTCACGGAAAAGTTCGCGCAGGCCGACCTGCATCCCGAGGCGGTGGACAACCACCAGATGGGACTCGTCTTCGAGGAACTGATCCGCAAGTTCGCCGAGATCTCCAACGAAACCGCCGGCGAACACTTCACGCCGCGCGAAGTCATCCGCCTGATGGTGAACCTGATCTTCATCGAGGACGACGACGTACTCGCCAAACCTGGTGTGGTGCGCACCCTCTACGATCCGACGGCAGGCACGGGCGGCATGCTTTCGGTGGCCGGCGAGTACCTCGAAGAACACAACCCCGAGGCGCGGTTGACGGTGTTCGGCCAGGAACTCAACCCCGAGTCCCACGCCATCTGCAAGGCCGACATGCTCATCAAGGGCCAGGACGTGTCCAACATTGTCTTCGGCAACACCCTCTCCGACGACGGCCACCCGCACAAGACCTTCGACTACATGCTCTCCAACCCGCCCTTCGGCGTCGAGTGGAAGAAGGTCGAAAAGGAAATCCGCAAGGAGCACGAGAGCCAAGGCTACAACGGCCGCTTCGGCCCCGGCCTGCCGCGGGTCTCGGACGGCTCGCTGTTGTTCCTGCTGCACCTGATCAGCAAGATGCGCCCGGCCGCCGAGGGCGGCAGCCGCTTCGGCATCGTCCTCAACGGCTCGCCGCTGTTCACCGGCGGCGCCGGCTCGGGCGAATCCGAAATCCGCCGCTACGTGCTGGCGAACGACCTGCTCGAAGCCATCGTCGGCCTGCCGACCGACATGTTCTACAACACGGGGATTTCCACCTACGTCTGGATCCTCAGCAACCGCAAGCCGGCCGCCCGCCGCGGCAAGGTACAGTTGATCGACGCCGGCGGCTTCTGGCAGAAGATGCGCAAGAGCCTGGGCTCCAAGCGCAAGGAGCTCTCGGAGGAACACATCGAGGAGATCACCCGCCTGTTCGGCCGGTTCGTCGAGGCGAAGCAGGACGGCAAGCCGATCAGCCGCATCTTCAGGAACGAGGACTTTGCCTATCGCACCATCACCGTCGAACGTCCGCTGCGCGACGCCAGGGGCAAGGTGGTGCTGGGTGAAAAGGGCAAGCAGAAGGGCAAGCCGCAGTCGGATGCGGCCCTGCGCGACACCGAGAACGTGCCGCTCGACGAGGACGTGGAAACCTACTTCAAGCGCGAAGTGCTGCCCCACGCGCCGGATGCCTGGATCGACCACGACAAGACCAGGGTCGGCTGCGAGATACCCTTCAACCGTCATTTCTACGTCTTCCAGCCGCCGCGCCCCCTGGCCGAGATCGATGCCGAACTCAAGGCCGTGACCGACCGGATCAAGCAGATGATCGAAGGGCTGTCGGCATGAGTTTTCCGCGTTATCCCGAGTACAAGGACAGCGGGGTGGAATGGCTGGGGGAGGTGCCGGCGCATTGGCTTGTAAAGCCCGTAAAGGCGATTGCAACTTGTAACGACGATGTATTGGAAGAGTCGACGAACGCCAATTTCGAAATCGAGTATGTGGAGATTTCAGGAGTTGATACCGTTCGCGGAATTACTCAGTCCGACACTGTAATCTTTGCGAACGCACCATCTCGTGCACGCCGCCGCGTTCGAGATGGCGACGTTATTGTCTCCACTGTTCGCACATACTTGCGAGCAATCGCTCCGGTGATAGACCCACCTGAGAATATGATCGTATCCACCGGGTTCGCAGTCATCCGACCGCGATCAGTTGTTTCAGCTTTTCTTGGCTATTTGTTTCAGGCGGAGTTCTTGATTTCGGGAGTAATCGCGCGTTCCGTTGGAGTCAGCTACCCTGCAATCAATGCCAGCGACCTTATGCGCCTTCACGTTGCGACACCGCCCGAGGAAGAGCAAGCTGCCATCGTTGCCTTCCTCGACGACGAAACCGCCAAGATCGACGCGCTGGTGGCCGAGCAGGAAAAGCTGATCGCCCTGCTCAAGGAAAAGCGCCAGGCCGTCATCTCTCACGCCGTCACCAAAGGCCTCGACCCCGATGCGCCGATGAAAGATTCCGGTATTGAGTGGCTGGGCGAGGTACCGGCGCATTGGGAATGCGTACCGATGAAGTATCTCGTACGCCTTCAAAGCGGCGGTACGCCAAGCAAGGAGCGTCTCGAATATTGGGATGGCGAGATTCCTTGGGCATCGGCGAAAGACATGAAGGTTGATTGCCTCTTCGATACCGAGGATCACATCACCGAATATGCGATTGAGGACGGTGCCGCAGCCCTTGTGCCAGGCGGCGCAGTAGTCGTTGTTGTTCGTGGAATGATATTGGCAAGAACCTTCCCTGTTGCGCTGACAATGAGAGACATGGCAATCAATCAAGACCTCAAAGCCGTGATGTGCGGGGAACGATTACGCTCGGAGTTCCTGGCGCGGTATCTGCGCGGGACATCCGATGAGTCATTGTGCAGACTGGACGAGGCAGGCCACGGGACGAAGGCACTGCGCATGGATGCCTGGACCTCACTGGAGTTTGCGTTGCCACCAATGGAGGAGCAGGCCGACATTGCTGACCACATCGACGACGCGACCAAGCGAATCGATAGCCTGATTGCCGAGGCCGGTAGTGCGATGACCCTCCTCAAAGAACGCCGCTCCGCCCTCATCTCCGCCGCCGTCACCGGCAAGATAGACGTTCGCGGCCTGGTAGCCGGTGCTCCGGTTTCGCCCGAAGAGAACTGTGTTTAAATATCCGTCATGACCCGGATCGCCGTCAGTCGCGACATGCTCCGCTGGGCACGCGAACGCGCCCGGCTGGACGCGCTCGTGCTGGCGGCACGGTTTCCCAAGCTGGAAGCCTGGGAGGCCGGCGAGGTTCGGCCCACGCTCAAGCAACTGGAGGGCTACGCCCGGGCCACCCATGCGCCCATCGGCTATTTCTTCCTGCCCGAGCCGCCGGCCGAAGCGGTGCCGATTCCCGACTTTCGCACCATGGCGGACCGGGCCATCGCGCGTCCCAGCCCGAACCTGCTGGATACCGTGTATGCCTGCCAGGAACGGCAGGCGTGGTATCGGGACTTTGCTTTGGTCAACGGCTCGCCGCCCTTGCCCTTCGTCGGCGCGCTGACCCGCGACATGGCGCCCGTGCAGGCCGCCGGGCGGATGCGGCAGGCGCTCGCATTCGACGTGGATGCGCGCCGCGACTGCCGCACCTGGGCCGAGGCCCTGCGGCTGTTCATCGAGCAGGCCGAAAACATTGGCGTGATGGTGATGGCCAGCGGCGTCGTGCTCAACAACAATTACCGCCACCTCGACCCGCAGGAATTCCGCGGTTTCGCGCTGGCCGATGACCGGGCGCCGCTGGTGTTCATCAACGGCGCGGACAGCAAGGCGGCGCAGATGTTCACGCTCGCCCATGAACTCGCCCACCTGTGGCTGGGCCAGTCCGCGCTCTCGGATGTGAGCGCGGGCGAGCGTTCCGACAATGCGATTGAAACCTGGTGCAACCAGGTGGCGGCGGAACTGCTGGTGCCGATGGACGTCTTCCAGGCTGAACTGACTGCCGGCGAACCGCTGCGCGACACCCTTTCCCGGCTCGCGCGCCGCTTCAAGGTCAGCACGCTGGTGGTGCTGCGCCGCCTGGCCGATGCCGGCCGACTCGACCGGAATGCCTTCTTCCGCGCCTACCGCGATGAACTGGAGCACCTGCGCAATCTCGATGCGGCCGGCACGGGGGGCGGCGACTTCTATCGCACCACGGCGTCCCGCGTCAGCAAACGCTTCGCCCGGGCGCTGGTGGAAAGCACCCTGGAAGGCCGGACCCTGTATCGCGACGCCTTTCGCATGCTGGGCATCGCCAAGACCAGCACCTTCAACGAGTTCGGCCGCTCGCTGAACTTCCCCATTTGATGGCCTACCTGCTCGACGCCAATACCTTCATCCAGGCCAAGAACCTGCAATACGGTTTCGATTTCTGTCCGGCCTTCTGGGACTGGCTGGTGCGAAACAATGCGGCGGGTTCGGTGTTCAGCATCCAGCAGGTCGGCGACGAATTGCAGGCCGGGGACGACGACTTGACGGACTGGGCCACGGCGCGCGGAGACGGTTTCTTCCTGCCGCCGGACGAGGTGGTATTGCCGGCGCTGCCGCGCGTCAGCGCCTGGGCCGCCGGGCAGAACTATGAGCCGGCGGCGGTGAATACCTTCCTGCAGGTGGCCGACTATTGGCTGGTGGCGTTTGCCCTCGCCCATGGCCATACCGTGGTGACGCACGAAATCCCTGCGAATTCGACGCGCAAGATCAAGATTCCCAATGCCTGTGTCGGGCTGAATGTTCGCTTCATGACCCCGTACCAGATGTTGCGGCACGAACGGGCCAGGTTCGTTCTCGGCCCTACGCCGGACTGAAGCCCGACGATGAGCCTGCACAAGGAAATCGAATTCGAGAACGATATCTGCGCTCACCTGGCGGCGCACGGGTGGCTCTACGAGGAGGGCGATGCCGCCCGCTACGACCGCGCCCGCGCCCTGTTTCCGGCCGATGTGCTGGCCTGGGTGCAGGCGACGCAGCCGCAGGCTTGGGAGGCGCTGCAGAAAAACCACGGCACCGGCGCCGGGACGGTGCTGCTCGACCGGCTGCGCAAGGAGCTGGACGGCTCGGGCACCCTCGCCGTCATTCGCCACGGCATCGAGCTGCTCGGGCTGAAGCAGAAACTGGCGCTGGCGCAGTTCAAGCCGGCGCTGGCGATGAATCCGGACTTGCAGGTGCGGTTCGCCGCCAACCGCCTGCGCGTTGTGCGCCAGTTGCGCTACTCGCTGTTCAACGAAAACGCCATCGACCTGGTGTTGTTCCTCAACGGCATTCCGGTGGCGACGGTGGAGCTGAAGACCGATTTCACCCAGAGCGTGGAAGACGCGGTGGACCAATACCGCTTCGACCGCCAGCCGCGACCCAAGGGCCAGGCGGCGGCCGAGGCCCTGCTCGACTTTCCGCGCGGTGCGCTGGTGCATTTCGCCGTCAGCACCCGCGAAGCGAGGATGACGACCCGCCTGCAGGGCGCGGCCACAAGCTTCCTGCCCTTCAATCGGGGCGATCGCGGCGGCGCCGGCAATCCTGTGAACGAAGGCGGCTATCGCACCGCCTACCTGTGGGAGGAAGTCTGGGCGCGCGAGGGCTGGCTCGAGATCATCGGCCGCTATCTGGTGACCCGGCGCGACAGCAAGAAGCAGGTCGTCGGCCTGATCTTCCCGCGCTACCACCAGCTTGCCGCAACGCGCCTGCTGCAACAGGCGATCCTCGCCGAAGGGCCGGGCCGGAAATACCTGATCCAGCATTCGGCCGGTTCCGGCAAGACCAACTCCATCGCCTGGACGGCCCATTTCCTCGCCGACCTGCACGACGCCGAGAACCGCAAACTGTTCGATTCGGTGCTGGTCATTTCCGACCGCACGGTGCTGGACAGCCAGTTGCAGGAGGCGATCTTCGACTTCCAGCGCACCACCGGCGTGGTGGCGACGATCACCGGCGAGGCGCAAAGCAAGAGCGGCGAGCTGGCGGAAGCGCTGTCCGGCGGCAAGAAGATCGTCGTCTGCACCCTCCAGACCTTTCCCTTCGCGCTGAAGGCGGTGCAGGAACTCGCCGCCACACAGGGCAAGCGCTTCGCAGTCGTCGCCGACGAGGCGCATTCCTCGCAAACCGGATCGGCCGCGGCCAAGCTCAAACTGGTCCTGAGCGCCGAGGAATTGCAGGAACTGGCCGACGGCGGCGAAGTCAGCACCGAGGATTTGCTGGCGGCGCAGATGGCGGCACGGGCGGACGACACCGGCATCACCTACATCGCCTTCACCGCGACGCCCAAGCCGAAGACGCTGGAACTCTTCGGGCGTCGCCCCAATCCCCGGCTTCCGGCCGGCCCGGACAACCTGCCACGGGCTTTCCACGTCTATTCGATGCGGCAGGCGATCGAGGAAAAATTCATCCTCGACGTGCTGAAGAACTACACGCCCTACAAGCTCGCCTTCAGGCTCGCCCATGGCGGCAAGGAGTGGGACGAGAAGGAGGTCGAACGCAGCGAGGCGATGAAGGGAATCATGCGCTGGGTGCGCCTGCATCCCTACAACATCGCGCAGAAGGTGCAGGTCGTCGTTGAGCACTTCCGCGAGAACGTGGCACCGCTCCTGTCCGGCCACGCCAAGGCGATGGTGGTCGTCGGCAGCCGAATCGAGGCCGTGCGCTGGCAACTGGCCGTCGAGAAGTACATCAAGAGCCGTGGCTACAGGCTGGGCACCGTGGTCGCGTTCTCGGGCGAGGTGGTCGACAGGGAGTCGGGCCCCGAACCCTTCAGCGAAAACAGCAAGCACCTCAACCCGAACCTGCGCGGCCGCGACCTGCGCGAAGCCTTCGCGACCGACGAGTACCAAATCCTGCTGGTGGCCAACAAGTTCCAGACGGGCTTCGACCAGCCCCTGCTGTGCGGCATGTATGTGGACAAGCGGCTGGCCGGCATCCAGGCGGTGCAGACGCTCTCGCGCCTGAACCGCGCCTATCTGGGGCCGCTGGGCAGGAAGGATACGACCTACATCCTCGATTTCGTGAATGTGCCGGAGGAGGTTTTGGCCGCGTTCAAGACTTACCACGAGACGGCGGAACTGGCAGGGGTCACCGACCCGCATCTGGTCTACGACCTGCGGGCCCAGCTCGACGCGACCGGCAACTACGACGACAACGAGGTCGAGCGCGTGGTGAAGGTCGAACTCGATCCGTACGCGCACCAGTACGAGCTGGCGGCGGCCATCGAGCCGGTGGCGGATCGCCTGCTGAAGCGCTACAAGGCCGCTCAGGAGAGGTTGCGTGCGGCCCGGGACAAGTCGGACAAGCCCGGCGAGCAGGCGGCGCAGGACGAAGTCAATGCACTCATCCTGTTCAAGCGGAACCTGGGCGCATTCCTGCGTGTTTATACCTTTCTCTCGCAAATATTCGACTACGGCAACGCCGATGTCGAGAAGCGCGCCATCTTCTTCAAACGCCTGTTGCCCTTGCTGGAATTTGGCCGCGAGCGCGATGGCGTGGATCTTTCGGGCGTGCAACTGACGCACCACAAGCTCAAGGATCAGGGGAAACGGAATCTGCCGCTATCGGTCGGCGAACCCGAGAAACTCCAGCCCCTGACGGACCCCGGCAGCGGCGAGGTGCAGGAAAAGCAGAAGGCGCTCCTGAACGAGATCATCGCCAGGGTGAACACGCTGTTCGAGGGCGAACTGACCGACGACGACAAGCTGGTCTACGTCAACAACGTGCTCAAGGGCAAGCTGCTGGAGTCGGCGATCCTCGTGCAGCAGGCGGCCAACAACACCAAGGAGCAGTTCGCCAACTCGCCGGATCTGGCCAAGGAGCTGATGAATGCCATCATCGACGCCTTCGAAGCGCACTCGACGATGAGCAAGCAGGCGCTGGATTCGGAAAAGGTCCGTCACGGCCTGCGCGACATTCTGCTCGGGCCGGCGCAGCTCTATGAGGCGCTGCGGGAGGAGCGACGGCCCCCGGCTACCGATTGACCGCTTCCTCCGCACTCGGAAGCGGACTGATGTCGGGAGAAACCCAGCCTGCAACGAGGCGGTCATTCCTGGTGAGGAGGTCGCCTCAACCGCCGTATCACAGCGGCTGACTTTTCCCGCAGCGGCCGATGCGCCCGCTCCCGCTCACTCCTCCGGCAGCCCCTCGCTGTACCCCCACAGCCGGTAGCCCCAGAAGCTTTCTTCGGTGGCGATGCGGCGGCGCAGTTCCTCGGGGGCGAAGCCGGTGATGCGGCGCGTCTGGCGGCAGAGGTGGGATTGGTCGGCGTAGCCGGTGTTGCTGGCCACGTCGCTCCAGTTGACTTCGCCGGCCCTCAGGGCCGCCACGGCGTCGAAGAAGGCCTGCTCCGAGCGTCCGATGCCGCGCAGTTCGCGCAGGGGCTGGCCGGTCCATTGCTTGATGCGGCGCTCGACCTGGCGCAGGCTGCGGCCGAAGCCGGAGGTGGCGGCGCGCAGCGCCAGGCTGTGCGACCAGTCGGCCAGCAGGCGGCCGGACAGCGCGGTCTGCGGCCGGGCCTGCTGCCAGCGCGACAGCAGGAAGTCCTCGATCAGGCCGACGCGTTGCGCGTCGTCCGCCGCTTCGCCGACTGTCTTGCAAAGCGCCAGCCAGGATGCATCGAACACCTCCTCGACGGGCACCACGCGGTCAAGATAGGCGCTCGGGTCGATGCCGGTCAGCAGGGCGAGGGCGTCGGGCAGCAGCAGCAGCACCATGGCGTGCATCGGCCCCGGGTTCCAGGTGACGATCGGGCGGGTGAGGGGGCCGCCGAGCGTGATTCGCCCGAACGGCGTGCGCGGGCTGTCCGCTTGTGCCGGGCAATCCGCGGCCAGGAGCTGGCCTTCGCCGCTGAAATACCAGTTGATCGAACAGGTCGGCGTGACCGGGAAATGGCTGTAGCGCTGCTCTTCGCCAAGCGCCACGCCGCGCGTGTCGCGGCACATGATAGCCCGCAGGCACGAGGCGAGCGGCGCGTGCGGCACCCAGATTTCGTTTCGCGCCGCGCTGAGCGGCGAGCCGGGCTCGCGCGGCCAGGGGGCCGCCTTGCGCAGGCTTCGTGGCGACCGCTCGAAACAGTCTGAGTCTGCGCGCTGCAATGTCGGAAACATTCAAGACCCTCGATTCATGTCGATGTAGGATGCCTGCCGTCGATCCCATCAGGAGCAGCCATGTACCCCGTCAGCTTGCACCTTGCTGGAAAAGTCTACCATTCCGCTCGCGCGCCCGTATCGGCGCGACCCGTGTGTTGCGCCGGACGGCCGATCCGGGCAGGGCGCGTTTCACTCCGCGAATCCGCCGCTTCGTCGCAATCCGTTTGGGGCGGATTGCCCGCCTCGTCTAGGCTGTGCGCGTCGCTGGGCACGTCCAAACGGGTCATCCGGGTCGAATAGGAGAATACAAGCATGCATTCGGTCAGTCTGCGCAACGTCGGCAAGGTCTACCGCCTCGATCAGGTGACCGTGCCGGCCCTGGACGAGGTCAGCCTGGACATCCATCCCGGCCGTTTCACCGTTCTTTCCGGCCCGTCGGGCAGCGGCAAGACCACGCTGCTCAACGTCATCGGCTGCATCGACCGGCCCGATCACGGCGAGGTCACCGTCGCCGGCCAGCCGGTTCAGGCGATGTCGGACGATGCCCTGTCGGACTTCCGCGCCCGCCACATCGGCTTCATTTTCCAGACCTTCAACCTGCTGCCGGTGCTTACGGCCTACGAGAACATCGAGTACCCGCTGGTGCTGGCGCAAATGCCGCCGGCCGGACGCAGGAAGCGCGTGCTCGAACTGCTCGATGCGGTGGGGCTCATCGGGCGCGGCGACAGCCGGCCCGGCCAGCTCTCCGGCGGCCAGCGCCAGCGCGTCGCCATCGCTCGCGCGCTCGCCACCGAGCCGAAGCTGGTGCTGGCCGACGAGCCGACGGCGAATCTCGACAGCCACACCGGTGCGGCCATCATCGCGCTGATGCGCAAGCTGCAGCGCGAGCACGGCGCCTGCTTCGTCTTTTCCTCCCATGATCCGCAGGTGCAGGCCGAGGCCGACGACGTGATCTTCATCCACGACGGCCGCATTGCCGGCATCGAGCAGCGGACGGCAACGGGGGCGGAGGCGTCGGCATGAACACCTGGTCGCTCGCCCTGCGCAACCTGCTGCGCAACCGCCGCCGCTCGCTCGCCACGCTGCTGGCGATGGTCGTCGGACTCACCGCCATCCTGCTCTTCGGCGGCTACCGCTCGAACATCCTCTACGGCATGCAGACCGGCTTCGTCCAGCAAAGCGGCCACCTGCAGATCCAGCGCCGCGGCTACTTCCTCGACGGCGGAGACAACCCGACCGCCTACGGCATCGCCGACTATCGCAGGATCATCGAGGCGATCGGGCGCGATGCGGTGCTGGCGCCGATGGTGGCGGTGACGACGCCGACCCTGCAGCTCGGCGGCATCGCCGGCAACTTCTCGGCCGGGATTTCGCGCTCGGTCGTCGCCATCGGCCTGGTGGCCGAGGAGCGCAACCGCATGCTGCAATGGAACGACTACGGCATGATCAGCTACGCCCAGCCGCTGGCCCTGGCCGGCTCTGCCGAAGACGCCGTGGTGGTCGGCACCGGGGTGGCGCGCAAGCTGCAGCTGTGCGCCGTCGTCGACGTGCCGGATTGCCGCCAGGCGCCGGCGGCGGCCCCGCGCGGCGCGGGCGCGCCGGAGGACGTCCTCGCCCTCTCGGCGCAGGAGAAGGCGCAGCAGTCCGGCGGTGCGCAGAACCGCATCGAGATGCTGGCCGCCACCGCCCGCGGCGCGCCCAACGTGGCCAGCCTGAGCGTGGTCAAGGCCAACAACATGGGCATCAAGGCGCTCGACGACATCTACATGGCCATGCATCTTGCCCAGGCGCAGAAACTGATCTACGGCGCCGGCCGGCCCGAGGCGACTTCGATCGTGGTCCAGCTGCGCCACACCGGGCAGATGCCGGCGGCGCGCGCGCGCCTGGCGGCGCTGCTCGCCGAAGAATTCGCCGGCCAGCCGCTGGAGGTGCTCGACTTCCAGACGCTCAACCCGATGTACGGCCAGACCGACGAGTTCATGGCCTCCATGTTCGGCTTCATCGCCCTGCTGATCGGCGTCATCGTCCTGTTCACCATCGGCAACACCATGGGCACGGCGGTGATGGAGCGCACCGTCGAGATCGGCACCCTGCGCGCCATGGGGCTGCGCCGCGCCGGCATCCGGCGCCTGTTCATGTGCGAGGCCCTGCTGCTCGGCGCGATCGGCTCGGCCGTCGGCCTCGTCTGCGCGCTGGCCATCGCCTGGCTGATCAACCACAGCGGCTGGTCGTGGACGCCGCCCGGCTATTCCTACGCCTACCTGATCCTGGTGCGCGTCTGGCAGGACCTGCCCTTGCTCGCCGGCAGCGTCGCCGGCATGATCGGCGTGACGGTGGCATCGGCCTGGTGGCCCGCCGGCCGCGCCGCGAAACTGGTGATCGTCGATGCCCTGCGCCATGCCTGAGATTGCGCCATGAAGAGCTTACTCACCGCCCTGCTTGCCCTGGCCATCGCCGGGGTGTCGCACGCCGCCAGCCCGCAGGACATCCTGGTCGCCAGCGATGCCATCCGCAACCCGGATCATCCCTTCGGCCTGACCAACACCCTGATCGAATACCGCCAGGGCAAGCAGACCGAGAGCAGCACGCTGGCGATCTATTCGAAGGCCGATCCCCGCGGCGGCCAGTTCCGCAGCCTGGTGCGCTACGTGGCGCCGGCGCGCGACGCCAACAAGCTGATCCTGTTCAACGGCAAGGACATGTGGTTCTACGATCCGTCCAGCCAGGCCAGCATCCGCCTCTCGCCGCAGCAGCGCCTGCTCGGCCAGGCCTCCAATGGCGACGTGGTCACGGTCAATTTCGCCAAGGACTACCGGGCGGCCACGGCCGAGGAGGAGGAAACCCAGGACGGCGAGCGCAAGCCGCGGCGCTGCTACAAGCTGGGGCTGGCCGCCAGCACGCCGGATGCGAGCTATCACCGCATCGAGATGTGGGTCGACGTTGCCGACAGCCGCCCGGTCAAGGCGCGCTTCTACACCGAAAGCGGCAAGCTGCTGAAGACGGCCTACTACCGCCGCTACCAGAAAGTGTTTGGCGCCGAGCGCCCGACCGAGACCGTGATCATCGACGGCCTGGAGCCGGACTGGGTCACCGTCATGCGCTACTCCGACTGGGTGAAGCGCGACGTGCCGGAGACCTGGCTGCAGCGCGACTACCTGCCGCGCTTCCGGCCGGAATGAGACTGCATTGCGTTCTCGCCGCCCTGGCGCTGCCGAGCGCCGTTGCGCTGGCGCAGGACCGCGACGCCGACGCGCTGCAGCTGGCCGACGAGACGCCGGAGACGGTGGCGCACGCGCGAGACTGGCGCGGCTTCGCCGAGGCCGGTTTCGGCGAGGCGCGGCGGCGCAGCGACGGCGCCGTGCAGCGGGAGCGCCGCCTGTCGCTCGACTTGCAAGTCGACCGCGCCTTCTCGCCGGAATGGCGCGCGGTGTTCGCCGACCGGCTGGATCTGAGCTGGCCGGCGCAGGGCGGGGGCGACCGCGCCATCAACACCGTCAAGGAGGCCTATCTCAGCCGGCGGCTGGCGCAGGACGCGCTGTTCGACCTGGGCCGCGTCAATGCGCGCCACGGCGTGGCGACGGGCTACAACCCGACCGATTACTTCCGCGGCGGTGCGCTGCGTTCCGTCGTCTCGATCGATCCGGCCAGCCTGAAGGAGAACCGCCAGGGCAGCGTCATGCTGCGCGGGCAGAAGCTATGGGAGGGCGGGGCGCTGAGCCTGCTGGCATCGCCCCGGCTGAGCCGCGAGAAGAGCCGAGACGGATTCAGCCTCGACTGGGGCGCGACCAACGACCGCAACCGCATGCTGCTCGCGCTCAGCCAGAAGCTCGCCGGGACGCTCGCCCCGCAGTTCCTGGTCTATCGGGAAGCGTCCCGGCCGGCGCAGTTCGGCCTCAACCTGACCGGCCTGGTGAATGACGCGACGGTCGCGCATGTCGAGTGGTCGGGCGGGCGCGGCCCCTCGCAGCTGAGCCAGGCCCTGCAGCAGGCGGCCTCCGAGGCGTGGCGCAACCGCCTGGCCGGCGGACTGACCCATACCACTGCCGACAAGCTGTCCCTGACGGCGGAAGTCCATTACGACGGCGCCGGCCTGGCGCGGGACGCCTGGCGTGCGCTGCGCGCCGGGCCGCCGGCGCTGTATGGCCTCTACCGCAGCCGGGTGCAGGCGGCCCAGGAGCTGCCGACGCGGCGCGCGCTGTTCTTCCGCGCGAACTGGCAGGATGCGCTGGTCCAGCGCCTCGATATCAGCGCGATGCTCAACCACGATCTCGTCGATTCGAGCCGTCGCGTCTGGCTGGAGGCGCGCTACCGCGCCGACCGCGCCGACTACGCCCTGCAATGGCAGCGCAGCAGCGGCGGACGCCTGAGCAACTACGGCGCCCTGCCGGAATCGGCGCGCTGGCAGGCGGCGGTGCGTCTTTATTTTTAGCGGGCATGCCGAAGACTTGACGACCTCCGTACTCGGCGCCGGCGGAGCGACCGGACGGTTGCCGCTTGAGCAACTGCTCGACCGCGGCCTGCTTGACCTGCCCCTCGTCCGGGAGTATTCAGAAGCCGCGGCTGCCGCGGCCTTCGCCGCGCGCGCCCTCGATCCCGAATGGAGCCCCCTGGTTTTTTGACCCACAGAGGAGAGACAACAATGAGAACCGCACTGTTTGCCGCCGCTTCCGCCGCCATCCTGCTGTCCGCCTGCGCCGGTTCCGGCCAGGGCGGCGCCTCCGCCGAAGCCAAGCTGGCGCCGACGCAGGGCAACAAGACCACCGGCACGGTTGTGTTCGTGCAGAAAGGAAACGATGTCGAGGTGACGGCCCATCTCGCCGGCCTGACGCCCGGCATGCACGGCTTCCACATTCACGAGAAGGGCGACTGCGGCGCGCCCGACGGCACGAGCGCCGGCGGCCACTTCAACCCCGGCGGCCATCCGCACGGCCACCCGCATCGGGGGCCGCACCACGCCGGCGACATGCCGATGCTGGAGACCGACGCCTATGGCAACGCGAAGCTCGTCGCCGTGCTGCCGGGACTGGCTTTGGAAGGCGCCAACGGCATTGTCGGCAGGGGCGTCGCCGTTCACGCCGCCCCCGACGACTTCAAGACCCAGCCCACCGGCAATTCCGGCGCGCGCCTGGCCTGCGGGGCGATCGTCAGGCGCTGAAGGCCGTCGGGGTTCCTGACTCGCTCCTGGGCAGGCTCGGCAGCAGCAGCAGCGCGCCGAAGCGAATGAAGTAGATCAGAAAAGTCAGTCCCCACAGGACGCCGGCCAGCGCCACTACCCAATCGCCCAGGCCATGCACCGTCGCCGCCAGGCGCAGCAGGGCGGAGGCGAACATGATCCAGCAGGCGGTTTTCATGGCGGCCGGCATGGCGAGCGGCCGGCCGGTGTGGCGCAGGCTGACGCGGGTCATCAGGCCGAGCATCATCAGGCCAAGGCTGCCGACGGTGAAGGCGTGCATCCAGGCCGCCTCGGGCACGAGGCCGGCCAGTTCAGCTGCAGCCTTGAGCGCGAAGGCGAAGATCAGCCAGGCGAAGCCGAGGTGCATCACGAAAACCAGCGGCACGTCGGTGATGAGCCAGCCTTTCCAGCGCGCCGTGCGCACGGCATGCACCAGGGCACAGGCCAGCGCTGCCAGGCCGATCCACGACGGGCGGGCGCCGGCGAGATCGAGCGCGGCGAGCAGCAGCACCGCTGCGACGGCCAGTATTTCCAGCACGACGTTGAAGGGCGCCTGCCCGCCGCGACCTTTCTCACGCAGGGCGTTGCCGCTGAAGATCGGCGTCAGCACGCCGCCCTTGAGCACATAGAGCACGACGATCGAATAAATCGCGCCGCGCAGGCCTAGGCCGGCGAGGCGGGTGTCGGCGGCGAGGAGGCCATGGTGGAACACGGCGTTCGCGGTCGCCAGCGCCAGCAGGATCGGCAGCAGCAGGAGATAAAAGCGGTTGGCGGCCCGTGCCAGCTGCGGCGCCACCATCACGAACACGGCCGGGAAGAGCAGCAGATCGACGATTGCCGGCGCCAGCGGCGGCAGCCAGGGCGCCGCCCAGAAGGCGGCGCGGCCGGCCAGCCAGAGCAAAACGAGCAGGGCGAGGGGCGTGCCGCGAATCTCTTCCGTGCCGGCCCAGCTCGGCAGGGCGGTCAGCACGATGCCGACGATGATCGCGGCGGCGAAGCCGAACAGCATCTCGTGGCCGTGCCACAGCCGCAGCGGCGTGCCGGCCGAGGGGACCTCCCAGATGCCGAGATACGCGCCCAACCAGGCGGCGGTCAGCAGCGGAGCATATAGCGTGCCCAGGAAATAGAAGGGACGGAAGGCGCTGGAAAGGAGTGGGAAGGTCATGGCGTCGGGGAGAATTGTAACGAAAGTTTTCTGCCCTGCTCAGGCCCGACGCGAGAGGCTATATTTAACGCAGGTCTGCAGGAGTCTGTCATGAAGAAGTGCCTGTTCGCCCTCTGCCTGGTGCTGGCGTTTGCGGCGGGATCGGGCTGGGCTCATGAGCGCGGCCATCGCCCGCGGGTGGGCATCCAAATCGGCGTGCCTTATGGCCATTACTGGTGGTACGGTCCGCCGCCCTATTACTACTTTCCGCCGCCGGTGATCCTGCGGCCGGAGCCGCAGGTCTATATCGAGCGCTCGGCACCGCAACCGCAGGCCGAAGTTTACTGGTATTACTGCAGCAGCCCGCAGGGCTACCATCCCTACGTCAAGGATTGTCCCGGTGGCTGGCAGCGCGTCGTGCCGACGCCGCCGTCGAACTGAGCGAGGATACCCATGCCGACGATTTCCAGGCTGTTGCTGTTCGCGCTGACGCTGGGCGGCTGTGCCTCGATGCCGGACGGGCCGAGCGTGATGGTGCTGCCCGGCACGGGCATGAGCTTCGAGCAGTTCCGCCAGGACGATGCGCAGTGCCGACGCTACGCGATGGAACAGGCGGGTCTTTTGGCAGAAGGCGCTTCGGACAGTGCTGCCGTGCGCAGCGCCGCGGTGGGGGCGACGATAGGCGCTGTAGCCGGCGCTGCCATCGGCGGCCGTCAGGGCGCCGGGGTGGGCGCCGGCACCGGCCTGGTGGTGGGAGGACTCCATGGCGCCGGAACGTCCCAGGTGTCGGCGCACGAAGCGCAACGGCGCTACGACCATGCCTACGTGCAGTGCATGTACGCGAAAGGTCATCGCGTGCCGGTGTCGGGCTACTACTCGCCGGAACGGCAGAGCGCGCCCGCCGCACCTCAGTATCCACCCCCCCCGCCGCCCGCCGCCCGCTGAAAGGAATCGTCATTCCCGCGCAAGCGGGAATGACGGGGGGACATCAGGCTGCCGCAGCCGCCGTCTCGGCGTGTTGCGGGGACTGACTATAGCGCTTCATCAGTTCCATCTGCTTTGCCTGCGCGGCGGCGGCGTTGCCCAGCTTGATCGCGCCATAGCCGCGGATGGTCTCAGGCAGGCGGGCGATCTCGGCGGCGGCGGCGAGCTTGTCGGCGCGCAGGCCGGCGAGGAGTTCATCCACCGTCTTTTCGTATTCGCCGATCAGGGCACGCTCCAGCCGGCGCTCTGCCGTATGGCCGAAGGGATCCAAGACGCTGCCGCGCAGGAACTTCAGCCTCGCCAGCAGCCGCAGCGCCGGCCGCAGCCAGCCGCCGTAGGCATGCTTCTTCGGCAGGCCGGTGTTCGGGTCGATGCGGCTGAAGAGCGGAATGGCGAAGTGGAAGCGCAGGCGGTAGTCGCCCTCGAAGGTGCCGGCCAGGGTGCGTGCGAATTCCGCGTCGCCGAACAGCCGCGCCACCTCGTACTCGTCCTTGTAGGCGAGCAGCTTGAAGTAGTTGCGCGCGACGGCTTCGGCCAATGCTTCGCTGCCGGGCTGCGCCGCCGTCTCGGCGGCGCGCACGCGCGCCACCAGCGCCGCGTAGCGCTCGGCGTAAGCCGCATCCTGAAAGTCAGTCAGCGCAGCACGGCGGCGGGCGACGATCTCGTCGAGATTCTGCGACAGCACGTGCGTCGGCAGCAGCGGCTCGGCCGCGGCGACCAGGCGCTCGACGGCCTGCGGATCGTGGGCGGCGCGCCGTCCCCAGAGGAAGGCCGCCTGGTTGTCCGCGACGGCGACGCCGTTCAGCGCGATGGCGCGCAGGATGGCCTCCAGCGAGACCGGCACGCGCCCTTTCTGCCAGGCGTAGCCGAGCATGAACAGATTGGTGCCGATGGAGTGGCCCAGCAGCAGCGTGGCGAGCCGGCTGGCATCGAAGAGGTCGGCCTGGCCGGCGCCCACCGCCTCGCGGATCTGCTCTTCCATGGCGGCGAGCGGGAAGGGGTGGTCGGGATTGCGCACGAAATCGCCGGTGATGGCCTTGCCGGTGTTGACGATGGCGCGGGTGCGGCCGGCCTGCGTCTTCACCAGGGCTTCGTTGCCGACGGCAACGACGATGTCGCAGCCGAGCAGGGTGTCGGCTTCGCCGGTGGCGATGCGCGGCGCGTAGAGCTGCGCCTGGCTGGCGGCGAGGCGCACGTGCGACAGGACGGCGCCGCCCTTCTGCGCCAGCCCCGTCATGTCGAGCACGGTGACGCCCTTGCCTTCGAGGTGCGCGGCCATGCCGATCAGCGCGCCGACGGTGACCACGCCGGTGCCGCCGACGCCGGCGATCAGGATGCCGACGGGCTGGTCCAGGGCCTGCAGCGCCGGCTCGGGCAGATCGGCGAAGGCGCCCTCAGCCACCGCCAGCGCACGGCCGCGCCGCAGCTGTCCGCCCTGCACGGTGACGAGGCTCGGGCAGAAGCCGGAGACGCAGGCGTAGTCCTTGTTGCAGGTGGACTGGTCGATGGCGCGCTTCCTGCCGAACTCGGTTTCCACCGGCACGACGGAGAGGCAGTTCGACTTGGCACTGCAGTCGCCGCAGCCCTCGCAGACCATCTCGTTGATGAAGACGCGCACGGCCGGATCGGGATACTTGCCGCGCTTGCGCCGGCGCCGCTTCTCGGCGGCGCAGGTCTGGTCGTACACCAGCACGCTGACGCCCGTCGTTTCGCGCAGCTCGCGCTGGGTACGCTCCAGTTCGTCGCGGTGGCGGATCTCGACGCCCGGGGCGAAGCCGGTGCGCTGGCCGTATTTGCCGGGATCGTCGGCCAGCACGACGATCTTCTGCACGCCCTCATCGGCCACCTGGCGGGTGATCTGCGGCACGGAGAGCGGGCCGTCCACCGGCTGGCCGCCGGTCATCGCCACGGCGTCGTTGTAGAGCAGTTTGTAGGTGATGCTGACGCCAGCGGCAACTGCAGCGCGGATGGCGAGGAGCCCGGAGTGATAGTAGGTGCCGTCGCCCATGTTGGCGAAGATGTGTTTCGTGCCGGCGTGTTCCGCCATGCCGAGCCAGGTGGCGCCTTCGCCGCCCATCTGGCTGATGGTGAGGGTGTTGCGCCCCATCCATACCGCCATCAGGTGGCAGCCGACGCCGCCCAGGGCGCAGGAGCCTTCCGGCACGCGCGTCGACAGATTGTGCGGGCAGCCCGGGCAGAAGTAGGGCGTGCGCATCAGCGCCAGCCTGGGCTTGGCCAGGGCCTGCTCCTTGGCATCGAGCAGGGCGAGGCGCTCGAGGATGCGCGCGGAGGTGTGGAAGCGGCCGATGCGCGCGGCAATCGCCCGGGCGACGATGGCCGGCGTCAGTTCCGCCGTCGGCGGCAGCAGCCAGGCGTGGTGCGGTGCCGGCCACTCGCCGGTCTCGTCGAACTTGCCGACGACGCGCGGGCGCACGTCCCTGCCGTTTACATCTGTCCAGTTGTAGAGCTGTTCCTTGAGCTGGTACTCGATGATCTGGCGCTTCTCCTCGACGACCAGGATCTCTTCCAGCCCCTCGGCGAAGTGGCGCACGCCGTCGGCCTCCAGTGGCCAGGGCATGCCGACCTTGTAGAGGCGCAGGCCGATGTCCGCAGCCGTCTGCGCGTCGATGCCGAGGTCGTCGAGCGCCTGGCGCACGTCGAGGTACGCCTTGCCGCAGGCGATGATGCCCAGCCGCGGGCGCGGGCTGTCGATGACCAGGTGATTCAGGCGGTTGGCGCGGGCATAGGCCAGCGCCGCATACACCTTGAACTCCTGCATGCGCAATTCCTGCGCCAGCTGCGGGTCGGGCCAGCGGATGTGCACGCCGTCCGGCGGCAGGACGAAATCCTCCGGCAGGCGCACGACGACGCGCTGCGGATCGACTTCCACCGTGGCGGAGCTTTCCACCGTGTCGGAAGTGGTCTTCATCGCCACCCAGCAGCCGGAGTAGCGCGACAGGGCCCAGCCATGGAGACCGAGGTCGAGGTATTCCTGCAGGCCGGCCGGCGCCAGCACCGGGATGCCGCAGGCCGCGAACATGTGCTCGCTCTGGTGGGCGACGGCGGAGGAGCGCGCCGAGTGGTCGTCGCCGGCGACGAGCAGCACGCCGCCGTGCTTGGCCGTGCCGGCATGGTTGGCGTGCTTGAAGACGTCGCCGCAGCGGTCGACGCCCGGCCCCTTGCCGTACCACAGGGCGAAAATGCCGTCGACATCGGGATTGGGGAAGAGATGCAGCTGCTGCGAGCCCCAGACGGCGGTGGCGGCGAGGTCCTCGTTCACCCCGGGCTGAAACCTGATGTTGTGCGCGGCGAGAAAGGCGTGCGCCTCGTGCAGCGCCGTGTCGAGTCCGCCCAGCGGCGAGCCGCGGTAGCCGGAGATGTAACCGGCAGTATTGAGCCCGGCGGCGCGGTCGCGCGCATGCTGCAACATGGGCAGGCGCGCCAGCGCCTGCACGCCGGTGAGGAAGACGCGGCCGTGTTCCAGCCGGTACTTGTCTTCGAGCGAGACTTCCGCGAGCATCGGTTTCCTTATCCCTGCCGGCCATCCTGCCGGCCCGGCACGGTCGACGGCTTGACTATATTACTCGCGCACTGCCACGGCAATGCGCCGCGCCGCCTCAGCCCTCCGTCGGGCCGCCCCAAGGAGGGCTGCAGCCAGCCGCATGGAAGCCGCGCTGCGGCTGAACCGTTGTCACCCCTTTCCTCGGAAAGGGGCCGGGGGATAGGCCTCAGAGCAGGCGCCCGCGCGCCATCGCTTCCAGGTTTACGCTGCGGTGCCGCGGGCCGCTGAGCGCCTCCGTTGCCGCGAAGACCTCTTCGTACTCGAAGGGGAATTCGGCGCGGCTGGCGCCATAGCCGAGCAGCACGAGGTTGGCCACCAGCGGCTGCCGCATGTCCAGTGCGACGGCGTCTGCATCGCAGCAATGCACGACGACGCCCATCTCGTCGAGCAGCGCCGCCACGCGGGCGTCCGGGAAGGTCTGCCCGCCGGAGGCATTCACCACGCAGAGGGCGGCCCGGCCGTCGCGCGCGGCGCGCAGGTAGGGCAGGGTGCGGTGTGCCTCGGTGCCGTCGAGGCCGAGCAGCAGGTCCGCATTGCCCTCGCAGACCAGCGGGCTGTCGAAGGGGCCCATCTTCAGGTGCGTCATGACCGAGCCGCCGCGCTGGGCCATGCCGAAGGTCTGGGAGCCGAGCACCGGCAGGTTGCGCGCGCGCGCGATCTCGGTGAGTATTTTCGCGGCAAAGAGCACGCCCTGCCCGCCGATGCCGGCGATGACTGTCTGGCATTTCATCAGTGGACCTCCGTCGTTGGGTTGTTTCGCGGGCGGATCGCGCCCTGCGCGCAGACCTGCACGCAGACGCCGCAGTCGATGCAGGTGCGGCGGTCGATGCGCACCAGTCCGTCGGCATCGCGCAGGAGCGCGGGGCACTCGAAGGCGGTCGTGCAGTAGCCGCAGGCAATGCAGACGCCCGTCTGCGGCATGGCGATGGCGCCGCGCGGGCATTCCGCCGCACACAGCCGGCAGCCGGTGCATTTGGCCGGGTCGACGCGATAGGCGCCGTCGGCGCGCGAGATCGCCGCGCTGGGGCAGACTTCGAGGCAGATGTCGCAATGCGTGCAGACGCCGCAATGGAAGCAGCGTTCGCCCGCCTCGGCGCTTGCCGCCTGCGAACCGAGGCCGAGATTGACTTCCTCGAAATTCCAGGTCGAATCCTGCGGTGCGCGGTGCGGTGCCGCGGCGCGCGCCGCCTTGCGGAAGAACTGCAGGCGGATCTCGCGCGGCCCCGGGGCGGGCTTCGCCTGGCCGGCGCGCGGCGAAGGACGCGAATCGGCCTGGCCATGGGCGATGCCGGCGGCAATGCCCGGACCGCTGGCCAATTCCAGCGCCGCCGAAGCGAGCGGCCGGCCGTGCAGCTGCGCATCGATCGCCAGCGCGGCCCGCTTGCCGGCGTTGATCGCACCGACGACCGTGCCGACGCCGGCGCTCGATGCGTCGCCCCCGGCGAAGATGCGCGGCTGGCTGCTGCGGCCCCAGGCGTCGACGCGGATACGGCCGCCTTCGACCAGATCGGCGGATTCGAGGTAGTCGAGCTCGGCGTCGCCGCCGATGCAGACGAGGACGCTGTCTGCCGCGCCCGTGCGGGCAGGCACGGCAGGATCGGCCAGTTCCGACAGGCGCAGCTGCAGCCCGCCGTCGGCGCCCGGCTCGAATGAGAGCGGCACCGTGGCGTGATGGAAGACGATGCCTTCGTCGCGCGCTGCCGCGACTTCCTCGGCAATGGCCAGCAGACGGTCGTAGTACACATCGACAGAGGCGGCACCCTTGCGTCGCGCCGTGCGCGCGGCGTCGATGGCCGTGTTGCCGCCGCCGATGACGGCTACCCGCGCGCCCAGCGCCGGGGCCGTGCCGGCGCGTATCCGGTTGAGGTAATCGAGGCCGCCGAGCACGCCTTCCAGCGCTTCGCCGGGGATGCCCAGCCGGCGCTGCTGCCATGCCCCGGTGGCCAGATACACCGCGTCGAAGGCGTCGAGGTCGGACCAGCGCATGTCCAGGCCGAGGCGCACGCCGGTGTGAAGCCGGACGCCGAGCGCATCGAACACGCCGAGCTCGCGCGCCAGCACCTGCGGCGGCAGGCGATACTCGGTGATCGCCCAGCGCAGCATGCCGCCGATCTCGCTGCGGGCCTCGAAAACCTCGACCGCGTGCCCGAGCCGCGCCAGATGGTAGGCGGCGGCCAGTCCTGCGGGGCCGCCGCCCACCACGGCCACGCGCTTTCCGCTGACCGGGCCCGGACGGGCGAATCCTGCGGCGCTGCCGCCGCGGTCGCCGGCGACGCGCTCGAGCGCGTTGATGGACAGCGCGCCATCGTAGGCGTCGCGGTTGCAGTGGCTTTCGCAGGGATGCGGGCAGACGCGACCGAGCGTTGCCGGGAACGGATGCTCTTCGTAGAGCATCGCCGCGGCCTCGGCCCACCTGCCGGCCGCGCCGAGGGTCATCAGCCGTTCGATGTCGTTGCCGGCCGGACAGGCTTCGGCGCAGGGGGACAGGCGGTCGAGATGGCGCGGCATCCGGGCCGGCTCCGCAGCGCGCGCTGCCGGGCCGTGGTGCACCTCGACGGGCATGGGGGTGCGGTTCGGCCCGAGTCCCTTGTGCTGGGTGACGCAGACGTAGCGCGCGAGAACCACCGCGATGCCGCCATCCTCGCGGCGGGTATGGTCGAGCGCATCGAGCAGGACGCGCTGGAAGCCCGCCAGGTCGTGCGGATCGACGCGTTCGAGGTAGCCCACGCCGCAGCCGCGGATCAGGGTTTCCAGGTCCACCGCGCCGCCGGCATGGCCGTCGGCGGTGGTGCCGGATTCCGGCGTCGGCTGCATGCCGGTCATGCCGGTGGTGGCGTTGTCGAGCACCAGCAGCACGAAGCGGGCGCCGTTGTACACGGCGTTCTCGAGCCCGGCGGCGCCCGAATGGTAGAAGGTGCCGTCGCCGATGGTGGCGAAGATGGGCGGCTTCTTGCCGTCCTGCGCGTAGGCGTGGTAGAAGCCCGCGGCCATCGAGATCGAGGCGCCCATGTCCTGCACGGTATCGACCGCCCCCAGGTTCAGGCCCAGCGTGTAGCAGCCGATGTCGCCGGGAAACAGCGCATCCGGAAAGCTGCGGCGCAGCGCGTAGAACGCGGCGCGGTGGCCGCAGCCGGGGCACAGCGTCGGGCGCCGAAGCGGCAGGCCGAGCGCCGCCACGGCGGTCTGCATGCGGCTGGCCTCGTGCGCTGCGACGGGAAGTCCGGCCTCGGCTGCTGCTGCCGCCAGCAGCTTGGCGATCGTCGCCGGCGTGAGTTCGCCGTGTGCCGGCACGTGTCCGCTGAGACGGCCCCAGACCGGCTTCGGCAGGCGCAGCTGCAACTCGACCGCGGCGTCGGTCTCCTCGAGCACGAGCAGCCGCTCGCAGCGCCCGGCAAAGGGCTCGACCAGAGCCCGCGGCAGCGGATAGGGGGTGGCGATCTTGAGGATCGGCAGCCGGTTCGCCAGTCCGAGGGGTTCGAGCAGGTCGGCCAGGTGGGCGTGACAGACGCCGCAGGCGACGATGCCGAGAGGATAGGGCGTCTGCACGGCGGGCTGCGGATAGCAGGCACGGTTGCCCGGCCAGGTGGCGAATTCGTCCTCGATGGCGGCCAGCTTTTCGTTCAGCTGGCGGTGCAGCTGCATGCGCGCGCGCGGCGTCGCGGCCCAGCGCTGCGGGTTCTTTCTGAAATCGGCCGGTCGCAGCGGCGCGTCGACCGGGCGGCAGTCGATGGCCTGCTCGGAATGGCACACGCGCACCGTCGGCCGCAGCAGCACCGGAATCTGGTGCCGCTCCGACAGCGCGAAGGCGTGCGCCACCATCTCGCGCGCTTCCTGCGGGTCGGCGGGGTCCAGCGCGGGTATCTTGGCGAACAGGGCGAACAGGCGCGAATCCTGCTCGGTTTGCGAAGAATGCAGGCCCGGATCGTCGGCGACGATCAGCAGCAGGCCGCCGACGACGCCGACGTAGGCGGAGGACAGCGCCGGATCGGCCGCGACGTTGAGGCCGACCTGCTTCATGGCGACGGCGGCGCGCTTGCCGGCATAGGCTGCGGCGAGCGCCGTCTCCAGCGCGACCTTTTCGTTGGTGGACCATTCGGCGTAGAGCGTGTGTCCGAGTTCCTCCTTGAACTGGACCACCGCCGGCAGGATTTCCGAGCTGGGCGTGCCCGGATAGGCGCTCATGAACTGGCAGCCGGCTTCCACCAGCCCCCGGGAAATCGCCTCGTTGCCCAGAAGAACGCGACGATCGTTCGTTTGCATGTCCATGCCATTCCTTTCCATGACGGCCCGAAACGCGCGGTTTCGGCGCCGAAACAGCAAACCAGGAGAGGGAGGGCCGCGCAACGATGGCGCCCGGCCGACTCCGCTCGCTCAATGCGCTTGGCGAGCGGAGTGACTTCGCGAGCTATGCGTGGTGGTGCACCACCAGGTGCGATGCAGGGTGGAAATCTTGTGGGAGAGCGACATCGGGCGGTCGTGCGCGCCGTCGGGTGCGCATGCGGCTTCGGGCAGGACTGGGGCCGGTGTCATGGTTCGGGGTAACTATTTATCTGCGTACAGTATACATTCAATTTTAGCCCGCCTTCGCCAGCCTGCAAGGGCGGCGAAGGCGGCGGGTTAATTCACGAACTGGGTCAGATACAGCGAGATCGCCGGGAAGGCGACGAGGATGCCCAGCCGCACGATGTCGGCGACGATGAAGGGCATGACGCCGCGGAACACGGTCTGGGTCGGCACGTCGGGCAGCACGCTGCGCAGCACGAAAACGTTGAGCCCGACCGGCGGCGTGATCATGCTGATCTCGGTGACGACCACGACGATGATGCCGAACCAGATCAGGTCGTAGCCGAGATGGGCCACCAGGGGATAGAACATCGGCACGGTGAGCAGGATCATCGACATGCTTTCCAGCACGCAGCCGAGGGCGACGTAGATGACCAGGATGGCGAGGATGACCAGGATCGGCGTCTCGCGGAAATGCTCGGCATAGCCGGTCAGTTCCTGCGGCATGCCGGTCATGTTGATGAAGTTGGCGAAGATCAGGGCGCCGATCAGGATGGTGAAGATCATGCCGGTGGTGATGGCGCTTTCCAGCAGGATGATGCGCAGCTCGCGCCAGTTCCAGCCCTTGCGTCCCAGCAGGAACACCAGGCCGCCGCCGGCGCCGATGCCGGCCGCCTCGGTCGGCGTGAAGATGCCGCCGTAGATGCCGCCGATGACGATCAGGAACAGGATCAGCACGCCCCAGACGTCGCCGAGGGCGACCAGGCGATCGTGCCAGGAGACGCGCTCGCCCGGCGGGCCCGCTTTCTTGTCGATGCGCACCGCGACGGCGACGGCGGCCAGGTAGCAGGCGATGGCGACGATGCCGGGCAGGATGCCGGCGATGAACAGCTTGCCGATGTTCTGCTCGGTGAGGATGCCGTAAATGACCATCACCACGCTGGGCGGGATGAGGATGCCCAGGGTGCCGCCGGCGGCGATCGAGCCGGCCGCCAGGGCGTCGGAATAGCCGTACTTGCGCATCGAGGGCATGGCTACCTTGCTCATGGTGGCGGCGGTGGCGAGGCTCGATCCGCAGATGGCGCCGAAGCCGCCGCAGGCCAGCACCGTGGCCATCGCCAGGCCGCCGCGGCGATGGCCGAGGAAGGCGTAGGAGACGCGATAGAGCTCCGCCGAGAGTCCGGCCTTGGTCACCAGGTTGCCCATCAGGATGAACAGCGGCACGATGGACAGGGTGTAGGACATGCCCGTCTCGAAGGCCACCGAGCCGACCATGGAGAAGGCCGCGGTGAAATTCACCATGTAGGCGAAGCCGAGAAAGCCGACCAGGGCCATGGAAAAGGCGATGGGCAGACGCAGGAACGTCAGGCCCAGCATGACGGCAAAGGCGATGAGTGCTTCTTGCATGGTTATGGATTTTTAGACTTCGCCGGCGCCGCCAGAGATGTCCTTGTGCCGGATCATGATCAGGAGAATGACGGAAGTGACGGCAGCCAGCACGCTCATGAAGTACACCAGCGGCCAGATGCTGAGCTGCAGCACGGCCGTGGTGTCGCCCTGCTGCAGCATCTGGCCGCCCTTGACCCACAGGCGCCAGGAAATCACCGCCAGGCAGAGACCGCCCGTCAGCTGGATGAGCACGTGCAGCACCGGCTTGATTCCCTTGGGAATGAACGGATCGAGGAGATCGATCGTCACCTGCTGCTGGCGCAGGGTGACCAGCGGCAGCGAGGCGAAGATCAGCGCCCCCATCATCAGTTCGGTGACTTCCAGCGCGCCCGGCACCGGCATGCTCAGGACGTAGCGGCCGGCCACGTCCGCGCAGGTGAGCAGCATGATGGCCGCCAGGATCAGGGCGACGGCGCCGCCCAGCAGCAGCTCGAAGGGTTTTTCCCAGCGGCCCAGGATCGGGCCGCCGGGGTTCGTCGAAAGACCGGACACGCTTACTTCTTGGAGAGCTTCTGGATCTCGGCGCGGAACTCGGCCATCACCGCGGCGCCGTCGATGCCCTTGGCCTTGGCGTCGTTGTACCAGGCCTTCTCCAGGCTCTCGGTCTTGGCCTTGATCTCGGCCGTCAGGGCCGGCGTGGCATGCCGGACGTCGACCTGGGCGCGGTTCATCTGGCGCAGGCCTTCGTCGTCGTCGCGATCCCACAGCTGGCCGGCCATGCGCGCGAAATGCTCGCCGGAGACCTTCATGATGGCATCCTGGTCGGCCTTGGGCAGGCTCTTGAACTTGGCCTCGTTCATCATCAGCGCGAAGCTGACGTTGTAGAGGCCGCCGGGCACCACCGTCATGTGCCTGATCAGCGGCACCAGCTTGAAGGCGACGACGGAATCCTTCGGGAAGAAGATGCCGTCGGCGATGCCGCTCTTGAGAATCTCGAAGGTCTCGGAAGCCGGCTTCAGCAGGGGCACGCCGCCGATCGCCTTGGTGATGTCCACCACCACGCCGCCGCCGACGCGGATCTTCTGGTTGCTCATGTCGGCCAGGGCGTTGACCGGCTTCTTGGTCATGTAGATCTGGCCGGGGCCGTGGGTGAAGATGGACAGCGGGATGAGCCCCTTGTGCTCGTCCAGCTTGCCCATGTGCTTCATGTAGGTGCGGTAATAGGCCACCGAGATGGCTTCGGCGGAGTCGCCGAGGAAGGGGAACTCGGCCATCTTGGTCATCGGGAAGCGGCCCGGCGTGTAGCCATGCACGGTGATGGAGATGTCGGCGAGTCCGTCGCGAACGGCGTCGAAGGTGCCGGGCGGGCTGGCCACCGCCTTCGGCAGCAGGTTGAACTTGAGCCGGCCGTCGCTGGCCTGCTCGACTTCCTTGGCCCAGCCCATCAGCATGTCCTTGGTGATCAGGTGGCTGGGCGGCAGCCAGGACGAGATGGTCAGGGTGGTGGCTGCCTGGGCGGGCGTCCAGGCCATGATGCCGGCGAGCAGCCCGGCGGCGAGTGCGGCGATTTTTTTCATGTCATCCTCCTTTTATGCGACGGTTGAATGCTTCAGGTATTGCCTAAATGTTACGTGTTCTCTGTCTCCACCATCTTTATTTGTATCATATTAGACCATGTCCCGCCTCTGGGCTTCAAGCAGTCTTGCCAAAATCCGGCTTGCGTCCTTCCTGGAATGCTGCGATGCCTTCACGGGCGGCATCTGCACAGGCTGAGGCGCCGAACGCACGGTAGCCGATTTCCAGCGCCTCGCCAAGGCTTTTGGCAGCGGCGGCGTCGCGCACGGCATTTTCCAGAATGCTCATGATCTGCCTCGACAGCGGCTGACCGCTGGCCGCTGCCGGGGCGATCGGTTCCAGCGGCGCCAGCGGCACGGCACCCTGCGCGATGCCCGAGGGCTGGCCGGCCAGCGCGCTTACGCGGTCGATGGCCAGCCGGATCAGGCCGGGCAGGTCGTCTGCGAGGGCGTCCACCACGCCCAGTTCATGCGCCTGGGCGGCCTTGAGCTTCTCGGCACGGCGCAGCATGCCGTGGAAGGTCGCGGCGGCCTGCGGCCAGCGGCGGTAGGGCACGACCATGGCGCCGATGCCCGGCACGATGCCGAGGGTGATTTCCGGCAACTGCATCCAGGCATCCTTCACGGCGACGATGCCGTGGCAGCGCATGGCGAGTTCCAGACCGCCACCCAGCGCCATGCCGTTCAGCGCGGCGACCACCGGCTTCTGCATGGCGTCGAGGTGCACCAGCAGTCGCGAGCAGTCGCGCGCGTACTGCGTCGCGGCCTTGGCGTCACCGAGCATGGAGGGGAAGCGGCCGATGTCGGCGCCGGCGCAGAAGGCGCGCGCGCCGTAGCCGGTGAGGACGAAGCCCTTGACCTTGGGATCGGCCTCGAACCGGCGGATGACGGCAAGCACTTCGTCGGTCAGTTCGTCGTGCAGGGCGTTCATCGCCTCGGGGCGGCGCAGGGTGATGATTTTGATGACGCCGTCGCCATCGCTAACCTCATCCACCAGCACATGACGCCGGAAGTCGAGGTAATCGGCATAGGGGCGCTTCGGCCAGGGCATGCCGGGGCGCTCGGTTCCGAGGCGCTGCAGGATGCGCCCGGCTTCCGCTTCGCCCAGATCGCGCATCAGTTCCAGCGGCCCCTTCCTGAAGCCCAGCGCGGTGCGGCAGCCGAGGTCGAGGTCGGCCGGCTCGCCGATCGCGCGGTCGAGGATGTCCACCGACTGCGAGAAGAGGATGCCGAGCAGGCGGTCGCGGATCGCCGCTTTCGTCTCCGGCGCGACGTCGACCGCCCTGCCGGGCGGCACGGTGAGCCAGCTGTCGACCGAGCGGAAGACCGGGGCGGGCGCGTAGTGCGTGCCTTCCTCCTCGGCCTGCAGGGTGTTGGTTTCGGTGATGATCGGGTTGCCGCGGGCGAGGTTGAGCACGAAGAAGGGGCCGGCATGTACGAACTCCGCCGCCACGCTGTCGATTTCGGCGGCGGTGGCGCTCTCCAGCAGCAGGGCCGCCTCGTTGCACCAGTTGTCGAAAATGCGGTCGAGCATGAAGCAGACGGCATCCGAGGTGACCAGCGGCACCTTGCCGGTGGCGCAGAACAGCCAGCGCAGCCAGTCGACCACCGCCGGGTCGGTCTTCTCCCAGGCGATGACTTCCACCGCTGGGTTGCGCCAGGCCGGCGCGAAGAAATGCGTGACGGTGGCGCGGCCCTTGTGCTTCAGCTCGGCGAAGATGCGTTCGGCCGGCAGCGAGCTGGTGTTGGAGGTGATGAGGGCGTCGGGCCGCACGACGGCCTCCACCTGGGCGAAGATGCGGCGCTTCAGCGCCATGTTCTCCGTCGCCGCCTCGATGACCCAGTCGCAGTCGGCGAGTTGGGCATAGTCCGTCGTGCCGTCGATGTTGGCGACGACGGCGGCGGCCTGCGCCCCGCCCATCTTGCCGCGGGCGACAGCCTTCTTCGCGTAGTCGTTGCAGCGCTGCAGCGCCTTGTCGATGGCCGCCTGGTTGATGTCGACGAGGGTGAGGCGGATCTGCGGCAGGGCGCTCTTCAGGTAGTAGCCGATGTCGGGGCCGATGGTGCCGGCGCCGATGATGGCGACGTGCTGCGGCAGGGGGCGGGCGGGGGTGTGCAGGAGCGGGTTCTGTGTCGTCATGGTTCAAGCGATGATGCGTTCTTGTTCGAGCCGGGCGATTTCCTCGGCGCTGCAGCCGGCTTCTGCCAGCACGGCGCGGGTGTGTTCGCCGTACTTGGGCGGAAAAGTCAGTTCCTGGGATACGGCGGGCAGGTCTACCGCCATCGGCTGCATGTGGATTGGCTTGCCGCCGGGCATGCGCGTCAAGGTCAGTCTGCTGGATACGGCGTCGAGCTGGCGCACGGCGGGAATGTCGTGGATGGGCGCGTGCGGGATGGTGGCCTGGCGGAAGTCCGCGGCGATCTCCGCGGTGGTGTGCTGCCGCGTCGCCGCCGCCATGTCGCGGTGGATGGCCTCGCGCTCCCGATGGCGGCCTTCGTTGGTGACACGCAGCGCATTGCCGACCTGGGCGAACTTCGGCAGCTCGGTCAGGCGCTTCCATTGCACGTCGCTGCCGATGGCCATGTAGATGAAGCCGTCCGCGGTCGGATAGACGTTGGTCGGGATGAACTTGCGGTGTTCGTTGCCGCAGCGGGTGATCTCGTTGGGCTGGCAGCCGAAGTCGAGCAGGGGCAGGGTGGTGATCAGCCAGGAGGCCGCCGCCTGCAGCATGGAGACGTCGATGCGCATGCCGCGGCCGGTCTCGGCGCGTTCGGCCAGCGCCAGCATGACGTTGGCGTACACCTCGTCGCCGGCCTTGAGGTCGACCAGCGGCACGCCGGAGAGCGTCGGCGGGCCGTCGGCCGGACCGGTCAGCTCCATGTAGCCGGCCATGGCCTGGATCACCGGGTCGTAGCCGGGCGCGTCGGGGTAGTCCGGCCCCATGGCCGAGATGCCGGCCCAGATGAGATCGGGCTTGGTGGCGGCGAGCGTCTCGTAGTCGATGCCGAGCTGCTTGTAGCGGCGCGGCACGGTGTTGCAGCAGAAGACGTCGACGTCGAGCTCCACGAGCAGCTTGCGCAAGAGCGCCTGGCCCTGCGGCTCCTTCAGGTTCAGCGCGATGGCTTCCTTGCCGACGTTGGGCGCGATGAAGTAGCTGCGGCGGTCGTCGTCCGCCACCTTGCCGCCGATGTAGCGGTTCGGGTCGCCCGGCAGGCCGTCGCCGGCCGGCGTCGACTCGATGCGGATGACGCGCCAGCCGAGCTGGGCGAAGCGCAGCGTGGCGTAGGGCAGGGACAGCGCCTGCTCCATCGAGAGGATGGTGCGGCGCTTCATGACTTCTCCCCCCTTTGCAAAAATCCCCCCTCCGCCCCCCTTTTCCAAAGGGGGGGACGGGGGGATTTAACAGCGGTCAGCGCGGGCATTGCGGCCGAAGAAATCCCCCCTGGCCCCCCTTTTTCAAAGGGGGGAATTTGCGCGTGCATCGCCATCACGCCGCTTCCTTCCGCGCCGCATGGAGCGCCCGGTACACCTTTTCCGGGGTAAACGGCAGCGCCATGATGCGCACCCCGGTGGCGTTGTAGATGGCGTTGGCGGTGGCCGCGGCGATGCAGATCGCCGGCGCCTCGCCGACGCCCTTGGCGCCCTGCGGCCCCTCGCCGTCCATGGTTTCGATGAAGCGCACGTCCATCTCGGGGATTTCCGGCGCGGTGACCAGCTTGTAGTCGCGGAAGCCGGGGTTCCTCACCACGCCGTTCTCGACCATCAGCTCCTCGGTCAGCGCGTAGCCCTGGCCCATGACGATGCCGCCCTCGATCTGGCCCTCGAGGCCGAGGCGGTTGAGGATGCGGCCGACGTCGTGGGCGCCGGTGACCTTGAGCAGGCGCACGATGCCGGTGTCGGTGTCCACCTCGACCTCGACCACCTGCGTCGCCCAGGCATAGGCGGCGGAGACGTCGCCCTTGAAGTGCTTGTCCTGGTGCTTGGAGGGCGGCTCGTAGTAGAAGGAAGTCATCACCAGCTCGGCCTTGTCGCTGAAGTGCAGCTGGCGCAGCAACTTGGCCAGGGCCATCACCACCGTGCCGCTCTTCGCTTCGACGATGTGGCCGGCGCGCAAGTCGAGGTCGGCCGCGTTCAGGCCGGCCATTTTCGCGGCGGCGTCGAGGATCTTGCCGCGCGCCTTCTTCGCCGCGCCGATGGCCGAGTTGCCGGCGATGAAGGTGGTGCGCGAGGCGTGCACGCCGACGTCCCAGGGCGTGATCTCGGTGTCGTTGTTGATGACGCGCACGGCGGAGAGCGGCACGCCGAGCTCCTCGCAGACCAACTGGGCGAGCACGGTCTCCGAGCCCTGGCCGATTTCGGAGGCGCCGGTGATCAGCGTCACCGAGCCGAAGTCGTCCATCTTGAGGATGGTGCCGCAGCCGTCCGACGGGTAGATCTTGGCGCCGCCGCCGACGTGCAGCATGGAGGCCATGCCGACGCCGCGCTTGAAGCGGCCGGGCTTGGCCTTGTCGGCCTCGTTGGCCTTGAATCTGGCGAGGAAGCCGCTCGCCTCGGCGGCGGTGGTCAGGCACTCCTTGAAGCCGCAGCTCTTGAAGTGCATGCCCTGCGGCGTCACCTCGCCGGGATCCTGCGCGTTCTTCAGGCGGAAGGCGAGCGGGTCCATGCCGATCGCCTCGGCCATCATGTCCATGTGCTGCTCGACGGCGAAGGTGGCCTGCAGGTTGCCGTAGCCGCGGAAGGAGCCGGCGTAGGGGTTGTTCGTGTACACCGCCTTGGTGTGGTAGAGGCAGTGCGGCACGCGGTAGAGCGAGGAGATCGTCTGCATCATGACGAAGGGCGTCGTCGCGCCCCACGAGGTGTAGGCGCCGTTGTCGTGCAGCGTGCTCACCGTGCGGAAGGTCAGCGTGCCGTCCTTCTTGCAGCCCGAGCGCAGGGTGAGGATCACCGGCTGGCGCGTCGGCGAGGCGAGGAATTCCTCTTCGCGCGTGAACACCAGCTTGACCGGGCGGCCGGTGGCCTTGGCGAGGAACACCGCGATCGGCTCGAAGGGATAGATGTCGAGCTTGGAGCCGAAGCCGCCGCCGATCGGCGGCTGGATGATGCGGATGCGCGCCGGGTCCATGTTCAGGTATTCGGCGAACTCGCGCTTGTGCAGGAAGGGCACCTGGGTGTTGGAGTACATCAGCAGGTTCCCCGAGGAATCGAACTCGGCGATGATGCCGGACACCCCCATGCAGCAGTGCGTGACGTAGTGCAGGTGGAAGGTGTCCTCGAACACCACGTCGGATTCGCGCTCGCCCGCCGCCACGTCGCCCTGGGCGTAGTCGAAGACCATGGCGATGTTGTCGGGCTTGCCGCGGTAGGCGATGCCCTGCGCCTGCTTGAGGTGGTCGTGCTTGGCCGTCGCGCCGTGCGGCTCGGGATGGATCAGCGGCGCGTCCGGCTTGAGCGAGTCGTTCGGGTCGGAGAGGACGGGCAGGTCCTCGTACTCGACCTTGATCAGCTTCAGCGCGGCTTCCGCAATGGCTTCGGATTCCGCCGCCACGGCAGCGATCTCGTCGCGCAGGCTGCGCACGCGATCGGTCTTCAGCGGGAAGTGGTCCTTGGCGACGCCGATCGGGCGCTGGTAGGGCACGTCGGCGGCGGTGATCACCGCATGCACGCCGGGCAATGCCTGCGCCGCCGAGGTGTCGATGGACTTGATCTTCGCGTGCACGCGCGCCGAGCGCAGGATCTTGCCGTAGAGCTGGCCCTGCACGTCGAGGTCCTGGATGTAGCGCGTCTTGCCGCCGGCCTTCTCGGGCGCGTCGAGCTTGGTGATGCGCTTGCCGATGAGGGAATCTTTCTGGATGGTTTCGGGCATGACTTACTCCTTGCTGGCCGACTCGATGGCGTCGATGATCTTGACGTAGCCGGTGCAGCGGCACAGGTTGCCCTCGATGCCGCGCTGGATTTCCTCGCGGCTCGGATGCGGGTTCTTTTCCAGCAGCTGGCGTGTTTGCATGACCATGCCCGGCGTGCAGAAGCCGCATTGCACGGCGCCGGCGTCGACGAAGGCCTTCTCGATCCTGCGGCCGAGCGGGTCGTCGGCGAGGCCCTCGACGGTGGTGACCTGGCGGCCGTCGCACTCGACGGCGAAGAGCAGGCAGGAATTCAGCGAGACGCCGTCGAGAATGATGGTGCAGGCGCCGCACTCGCCCTCGCCGCAGCCGTACTTGGTGCCGGTCAGGCCGGCGACGCTGCGGATCATCTCGAGGGCGCTCATCTGCACCGGCACCGTCACGCGGGTCGGCACGCCGTTGAGGGTGAAGTTAATGGTTTGCTGAGACATCTTCGAGGATCCTCTTCGTCATGTTGTGGATCATCTCCTTGCGGTACCAGGCGCTGGCGCGCACGTCGGAGATGGGATGCACTTCCTCCTGCGCCGCGCGGGCGGCGGCGGCGATGGTGGCGGCGTCGAGCTTCCTGCCTTCGAGCGCTTCTTCGGTGGCGCAGCCATGGACCGGCGTCGGCGCCACGGCGCCGAAGGCGACGCGCACGTTGGAAAACACGCCGTCCGCCAGTACGCCGCCGATGCCGATGGAGATGGCCGAGATATCGAGCGCCGGGCGGGTGCCGAACTTGTGGAAGCGGGCGACGAAGCCCTTCGGGGGAATGGGAATGAGCACGGCGCCGAGCAGCTCGGCCGGGGCCAGACGCGTCTTGCCCGGGCCGACGAAGAACTCCGGCAACGGCATGCTGCGGCGGAAGAGGACGTCGTCGGGCTTGGAGACGAGCTCGACGCTGGCATCGAGCACCATCAGCGGCACCAGGGTGTCGCCGGCGGGGGAGGCGTTGCAGATGTTGCCGCCGACGGTGCCGGCGTTGCGGATCTGGTCGCTGGCGAAATGGTCGCCGGCGGCGGCAAGCAGCGGCAGGTGTTCGCGCACCAGGGGATGCTCCATCAGCTCGGTGATGGTGACGAGCGCGCCGATGCGGATCGCGTCGCCTTCGCGCGCGATGCCGCGCAGCTCGGGGATGCGGCGGATGTTCATCAGGGTGCGCTTGAACTTCACGCGCCCGGCGTGAGCCTGCGGCATCAGGTCGGTGCCGCCGGCAAGGATGGTCACCTCGCCGAGTTCCTGCAGCTGCACCACCGCCTGCTCCAGACTGGTGGGCGCCACGTAGTTGTCGAGTGCGGTCATTGCTTTCCTTTCCGTTGTGCTCCCTCTCCCGCTTGCGGGGCAAGGGCGGTGTTTCGCGAAGCACGCTTCGCGCCGCCCGCGCCGGCCGGCTGTGCAAAGCCGGCCGTGGGGCGCGGAGCGGGGTTGGGGTGAGGGTATGTTCGGCTGCCCCCTCACCCTGGCCCTCTCCCCCGCGTGCGGGGGAGAGGGGATTAAACTCAAAAGCGTATCGGTTCCTGGTAGCGGCCGAAGATCTTCACCATCTCCTGGGTCATCTCGCCGACCGTGGCATAGGCCTTGACGGCCTCGACGAGCGCCGGCATGACGTTGCGGCCGGCTGAAGCGTCGGCCGACAGGCGCGCCAGCGCCTGGCTCACCCTGGCCGGGTCGCGCTCGGCGCGGATCTTGTCGAGGCCGGCGATCTGCACCCGCGTGTCCTCCTCGTTGTAGGGGTGGAACTCGACGGGATGCTCCTCCTCCTTCTCGTTGCGGTAGCAGTTGACGCCGACCTTGCGGAACTTGCCCGACTCGATGTCGCGCTGCATCTGGTAGGCCTGCGCCGAGACCTTGGACTGGATGGCGCCCTCTGAGACCAGCTTGACGATGCCGCCCTGGGCATCGACCTCGGCCATGATCTCCTCCATCTTCTGCCGCATCTGGTTGGTCAGCGTCTCGACGTAGAACGAGCCGCCCAGCGGGTCGACCGTCTCGGTCAGGCCCATCTCCTCGATCAGCAGCTGCATGGTGCGCAGCGAGATGCGCGCCGAGTACTCGGTCGGAATGGTGTAGGCCTCGTCGTAGGAGCACAGCGCCATGGTCTGCGTGCCGGACAGCGCCGAGATCAGCGCGTAGTAGGCGCCGCGCACGATGTTCACCTCGGGCTGCTCGAAAGTCAGCCCGCCGCCGCCGCCGGCGGCGATCATGCGCAGCCACATCGAGCCGGGCTTTTCCGCCTTGTACTGCTCCTTCATGATCTTCGCCCACAGGCCGCGGCCGGCGCGGAACTTGGCCACCTGCTCGAAAAGGTTGCCGAAGATGTTGAAGTTGTAGGACAGGCGACCGGCGAACTCGTCGACGGCCAGGCCGCGCTTGATGACGTCGTCGGCGTAGGCCTTGGCGATGCAGAAGGCGTAGGCCATCTCCTGCGCCGGGTTGGCGCCGGATTCGCGGATGTGGTAGCCGCACACCGAGACCGGGCTGTATTTCGGCGCGTGCTCGGCGCAGTACTCGATGGTGTCGCCGACCAGGCGGATGGAGGGCTCGACCGGGAAGATCCAGGTGCCGCGGCCGATGAACTCCTTGAGGATGTCGTTCTGCGCCGTGCCGCGCAGCTGCTTGACGTCGTAACCGCGCTTTTCCGCCATCGCCAGGTACATGGCGATGAGGATGGCCGCCGCGCCGTTGATGGTGAGCGAGACGGTGATCTTGTTGAGGTCGATGCCGTCGAAGGCGACCTCGAAGTCGCGCAGGGTGTCGACCGACATGCCGACGCGGCCGATCTCGCCGGAGGCCAGGGGATCGTCGGAATCGAGGCCGATCTGCGTCGGCAGGTCGAAGGCGACGTTGAGCCCGGTCTGGCCGTTGGCGATGAGGTACTTGAAGCGCTGGTTGGTGTCCGCCGGATTGCCGAAGCCGGCGTACTGGCGCATGGTCCACGGCTGCTTGCGATACATCAGGCGGTGGATGCCGCGCGTGAAGGGGTATTCGCCCGGCTGGCCGAGCATGGCCATGCCGCCGCTCGCCTCGACGTCGGCCGCGGTGTACAGCGGCTTGACCTCGATGCCCGACTCGTTGACGACGGGCTTCAGTTCTTCTTTCGCCCTGTCATTCATTTTACGTGCTCCCGGATGTAATCGACGATGGCGTCGAACTTGCTGCCCGTCGGGAAAATGCCCTTGAAGCCGAGCTGGCGCAGGGCGTCGTGGTCCTGCGCCGGCAGGTTGCCGCCGATCACCCACAGCTTGTCCTGCAGGTGGTTGGCTTCCAGCAGCGGTTTCAGCTTGGTGCAGAAGGGGAGGTGCGAGCCGGCCAGGCTGGAGAGCGCGATAACGTCGACGTCCTCGTCGAGCGCCATGCGGGCGACCGCCTCGGGCGTCTGCCTCAGGCCGGTGTAGATGACTTCCATGCCGGCGTCCATGAGGGCGCGCACGACGACCTTGGCGCCCTGGTCGTGGCCGTCGAGGCCGGGCTTGGCGAGCAGCACTTTAATTCGCCGTGCTGTGGCGACTGACTTTTCGGCGCTCACCTTTGCACCTCCACTGGCTTTCTCCCCCCTTTGAAAAAGGGGGGGTGGGGGGGATTTATTCGGCAGTCGATGTGCACCCGCCGTTGAAATCCCCCCTGGCCCCCCTTTTTCAAAGGGGGGAATGGATGTTGCGCGGGGTTCATGACGTGACCTCTTTGGCAATGATGAGTTTCAGAATCTCGCTGGTGCCGCCGCCGATCAGCGTGAAGCGCACGTCGCGGAGATAACGCTGCACCGGGTATTCCATGGCGTAGCCGTAGGAGGCGAGCACGCGGGCGGCCTGGTCGCAGATGCGCGCGGCGGCCTCGGTGGCGTTGAGCTTGGCCATGGCGGCTTCCTTGTGGTGCGGCCGGCCGGCGTCGCGCAGCCAGGCGGCGTAGTACACCAGGTGCCGGGCCGCCTCGAGGTCGGTGGCCATCTCGGCCAGCTTGAACTGGATGGCCTGGTAGCGGTTGATCGGCTTGCCAAACTGCTTGCGCTCGGCGGCGTAGCGCACCGCTTCGTCGAGCGCGGCCTGCGCCACGCCGAGGCCCATGGCGCCGGTGATGATGCGGATCTCGGCCAGCGTCTTGCGCAGGTGGCCCTCGCCGTCGCCTTCCGCCTGCGAGAGTCGGTGACTGTCGGGTACGAAGCACTCGTCGAAGGCGACTTCGGAAGTGGGCAGGGCCCAGACCCCCATCTTGTGGATCTCGCGGCCGACGATGAGTCCCTTGAAGGATTTCTCGACGAGGAAGATGGTCAGCTTCTTCTCCTCGCCGGCCTTGGCGAAGACGGTGAAGAAGTCGGCCACCGGGGCCGAGGTGATCCAGGTCTTCTGGCCGTTGATGACATAGCCGCCGTCGACCTTCTTCGCCGTGGTGGCGATGGAGTCGAGGTCGGAGCCGGCGTTCGGCTCGGTCATGCAGATGGCGCCGATCTTCTCGCCGCGCAGGGCCGGCTTGAACAGGCGCTCGAGGATGTCGGCGTTGCCGAGCATGTGCAGGAACTTGCTGCCCATCAGCGACTGCATGGCCACCGCGCCGGCGAGCGACATCGAGCCGCGAGCGATTTCGGCCAGGGCGAGGGCGAACTCGGTCAGGGCGAGGCCGGAGCCGCCGACGTCCTCGGGATAGCGCATGCCGAAGAAGCCGAGGCCGGCCAGTTCCTGGAAGAGGACGCGCGGGAAGGCGCGCGCCTCGTCCAGCGCCGCCGCCTGCGGCGCGATGCGCTCGTCGCAGAAGCGCGCGAAGGTGTCGCGGATCTGCTTCTGCTCGTCGGTGAGGTCGAAGTTCATGCCCTTATGCGCCCTTGAGTTCGGCTTCCGTCATGCCGTAGTCGCGCATCGCCGCTTCCTTCGAGATCACGCCATTGCGGATCTCCTCGGCCAGCACCTTGCGGTCGCGCTTTCTCGGGTCGCCGTAGCCGCCGCCGCCGCTGGCGACCTGATGGTAGACGGTGCCTTTCGGCACGCCGGTGATGAGGTCCTTGTTCTTCGGCACCACCGTCGTGCCGTCCGGGTAGTGCAGGCGGATGAAGTTGAGGCCGGCCTCCTTGCCGCCGAACAGGCCGAAGGCCGGCTCGAAGTCGCCGTCGCCGAAGGTGACGAGCTGGGTGTCCTCGGAGCCGATCTCGAAGATGGTCTCGACGCCGAGGCCGCCGCGCCATTCGCCGGCGCCGGCCGAGTCGGCGAGCAGCTCGTGCTTGACCAGGCGGTGCGGCGTCTGCTGCTCGAACATCTCGTAGTCCTGGTCGAGCACGCCGCCGGAGGCGTCGATCATGCCGATGTGGTCGTAGCCGTCGCTGCCGCGCAGGGCGCCGGAACCGCCCTTGAGGCCCATGAAGCCGATATCCACGTATTTCTCGTTCTTCTCCGGATCGATGCCGGTGGTGAGCGAGGCGAGCAGGTTGTTCCAGCCGGCGGTGACGCGCTCCGGCAGCACCGGGGCGAGGGCGCGCTGGATGGCGTCGGCGTTGGGCGGACACAGGTGGTTGCCGAAGGTGGTGGCCTTCGGATAGGCCGCATTGAGGATGGTGCCCTCCGGGATGACGATCTCGATCGGCTGCACCATGCCCTCGTTGTGCGGGATGTCCGGGTTCACCATCTGCAGCAGGGTGAGGATGGTGGCCGAGGCGCTGGAGGTGAAGGTGCCGTTCACGAAGCCGTTGGTCTGGGCGTCGGTGCGCGAGTAGTCGAATTTTATCGACCGGTCCTTGACCTCGATGTCGACGCGGATGGTGAACTTGCTGCCCTCGTGGCGGCCGTCGTAGTAGATGTAGCCCTCGCCGCTGTACTTGCCGTTGGGAATCTTGGCGATCTCGGCTTCCATCATCTTGCGCGTGGCCTCGAAGAGGGCCTGCTTGTGCGCCTCGTAGCTCTCCAGGCCGTACTTGTCGAGGAGTTCCAGCAGGCGCCGCTCGCCGACGGTGCAGGCGCCCATCTCGGCCTTCATGTCGTGCTGCACGATGTCGAGGCGGATGTTGGCGAAGATCAGGTTCCAGACGTCCTTGCGCAGCTTGCCCTTCTCGACCACCTTGACCGGCGGGATGCGCAGGGCCTCCTGCCAGACCTCGACGGCGTTCGGGTTGTAGCCGCCGCGCACGTTGCCGCCGATGTCGGCCTGGTGGCCCTTGACGGCGGTCCACGCCACCAGCTTGCCGCCGTGGAAGATCGGCTTGTACACGGCGACGTCGTTGTTCTGGTTGCCCAGGCTGAAGACGTCGTTGTGGAAGATGACGTCGCCCGGGTGCAGGTCGTCGCCGAAGTAGTCCTTGATGTACTTGCACACCGGCGCCAGCGAAAAGGCGAGGATCGGCAGGTTCTCGGTCTGCTCGAGCATGTTGCCCTCGCCGTCGTAGAGGCCGGTGACGTAGTCCTTGGCCTCGCAGAGGATCGGCGAGCGGGTGGTCTGCTCCATCGAGATGCTCATCTCGTCGGTGATGGACTTGAAGGTCCGCGCGTACACCGACAACAGAATGGGGTCGATCTTGGCGCTCATGCCGTCACCTTTTCCTTGCTCAAACACGATTTGACGAGATCCTCGCGCCCCTTGCGGAAGAGGGCGAAGGAGCCGAGGGCGTCCACCACGCAATCGAAGGAGTCGCTGACGAAGATGGCGGTGGTCTCCTGCTCGATCATGGCCGGGCCTTCGATGCGGTTGCCGTGGCGCATCCTGTGGCCGTCGTAGACCGGCACCTCGCGGAAGGTTTTCGTTTCCGGGATATACACGCTGCGGCGGCCCTTGATCGCTTTGGCGGCGTCGGCGCCGGCCCAGGCTTCCTCGCGGTAGGACGGCTTGTCGGTGAAGCCGATGGACTGCACGCGCACGTTGATGATCTCGATCGGCGCATTCTCCTGCTCCAGCGAGTAGCCGTAGAGGCGGTTGTGCTCGTCGTGGAAGGCGCGGGCGATGGCGGCGACGTCGCGCTTGTCGATCAGCTCGCGCGGCACCAGGAAGGAGACCTCGTGGTACTGCTTGATGTAGCGGCAGTCGAACTTGATGTCGTGGCGGCGGCGGTTCTCCGGGATGCGCTCCTCGGTCAGCTGGCGGGCGCCCTCGGCCGACATCTCGTCGAGCATCTTCGTCAGGCGCGTCCAGTCGATGGCTTCCAGGCGGGCGACGAAGGTGCGCACGAAGTCGTGCTTCAGCTCGCTCATCAGCATGCCGAAGGCGCACAGCACCGAGGACTCGCGCGGCACGATCTGGAAGGGGATTTCCAGCTCCTCGCAGATCAGGCAGGAGTGGATCGGGCCGGCGCCGCCGGCCGGGATGAAGGGGAACTCGCGCGGGTCGAAGCCGCGCTTGATGGTGACTTCGCGCACGCCCTGCGCCATGTTGTTGCAGGCGACGCGGTACATGCCGGCGGCGGCCTCCTCGATGGACAGGCCCATCGGTTTGGCGATGTGCGTCTCGATGGCCTTGCGGGCGGCGGCGACGTCGAGCTTCATTTTCCCGCCGGCGAAGTAGTTCGGGTCGAGGTAGCCCAGCACGACGTTGGCGTCGGTGGTGGCGGGCAGGGTGCCGCTCTTGCCGTAGCAGGCCGGGCCGGGATCGGCGCCGGCGCTTTGCGGACCCATGCGCAACAGGCCGCCCTCGTCGAGCCAGCCGATCGAGCCGCCGCCCGCGCCGATGGTGTGGATGTCGAGCATCGGCAGGGCGATCTTGTGGCGGGCGATCTCGCCGTCGTTCTTGATCATCGGGCTGCCGACGGCGACCGAGGCCTCGAAGCTGGTGCCGCCCATGTCGGTGGTGATGCACTTGTCCTGGCCGTGCGGGCGCACGTAGAAGAGTCCCGCGCCGGGGCCGCCGGCGGGGCCGGAGAGCAGGGTCAGGGCGGCCTTCTCGCGTGCCAGCTGCGGCGAGATGACGCCGCCGTTCGACTGCATGATGAGCAGCAGGCCCTTGAAGCCGATGCCCTTCAGGCGCCCGACGAGCTGGTCGAGATAGTGGTTGAGCTTGGGGCCGACGTAGGAATTGAGCGCCGTGGTGCTGATGCGCTCGTAGAAGCGGATCGAGGGCAGCAGGTCGGTGGACACCGAGAGGTAGGCGCCCGGCATCTCCTTCTTCACGATCTCCGCCGCGGCCTGCTCGTGGGCCGGGTTGGCGAAGGAGTTCATGAAACAGATCGACACCGCCGAAACGTTTTCCTGCTTGAAGAGGGCGATGGCCTCGCGCACCTGCGCGAGGTCGAGCGGCGCCACCTCGCGGCCGGCGCGGTCGAGGCGGCCCCCGATGCCGGCGCGGAGAAAACGCGGCACCAGCGGCTTCACGTTGGCGTAGCGGTTGTTGTACTGCTCCTCGCGGATGCCGCGGCGCATCTCCAGCGCATCGCGCACGCCTTCCGTCGTCAGCAGGGCGGACTTGGCGCCGGTGTGCGTCAGCGTGGCGTTGGTGGTGACGGTGGTGCCGTGCACGATGGTGTCGATGGTCGGCGCGAAGGCTTCGAGCGACATCGGCGGATTCTGCGCCGCGGCGATGTCGGTGAGGCCGTTCACGACGGCAATGGACGGGTCGGACGGGGTGGACAGCGACTTGAAGATCGCCGGCTCCTCTCCGTCGCGGGTGACGACGAAATCGGTGAAGGTGCCGCCGACGTCGATTCCGATTTTTAGGGTCATTGGACGCACTCCGTAAGACTCCCCCCTTTGAAAAAGGGGAGCTGGGGGATGGGGGGCCGTCTCCCCCCTTTGAAAAAGGGGGGCTGGGGGGGATTTATGCGGCAGTCGTCATCCAGCTTCCGTTGAAATCCCCCCTGTCCCCCCTTTTCCAAAGGGGGGAACGCGCGGACGCTGTTTGTTGGGATGATGTTCATCTTTGCGCTATCAATTCGCTGCACTGGATTGGACGAGGTTGCGCACGTCTTCCTTGCGGATTTTCCCCAGCGCGGTCTTCGGCAGCTCGCCGACGAAGACGACTTCCCTGGGATGCTTGTAGCGGGCGATGCGGCCTTCGCACAGGCCGAGCACTTGTGCAGTGTCAAGGCGGCGGCCCGGCTTGGGCGCCACCACGGCGACGACAAGTTCGCCCCAGCGCGGATCGGGCCGGCCGACCACCGTGACTTCGGCGATGTCCGGGCAGTCGAGCAGCACGTTCTCGATTTCGGCCGGATAGATGTTCTCGCCGCCGGAAATGATCATCTCCTTCTTGCGGCCGTCGACAGTCAGGTAGCCCTCGTCATCCAGATGGCCCATGTCGCCGCTGTGGAACCAGCCGCCGCGCAGTGCCTCGGCGCTGGCCTGCGGGTTGCGCCAGTAGCCGCTCATCACGTTCGGGCCCTGGATGAGGATCTCGCCGGTGGCGCCCGCCGCCACGTCGCGGTCGAAATCGTCGACGAGGCGCAGGCGGCAGTGCGCCGCCACTTTGCCGGTCGAGCCCAGCTTGCGCTCGGCATCGGCGGCTTTCAGATAGACGGCGATGGGGCAGGTCTCGGTCGAGCCATAGACCTGGATCAGCGGCACGCCGCGGGCCTGCACGGCGCGGATCAGGCGCTCCTGGACGATGGTCGAGCCGGTGGTGATCGAGCGCAGGCTGGAAAAGTCGGCGCCGGCCCAGCGCGGGTGGGCCATCATCATGTCGAGCTGCGCCGGCACCAGCACGGTCAGTGTGATGTTTTCCTTTTCAATCGCGTCGAAGGTGGCCGCGACGTCGAAGCGCGGATGCAGCACCACGGTGGCGCCGGCAGCCAGCGCCGGCGTGGTCTGGTTGTTGAGTCCGCCGACATGGAACAGCGGCAGGGTGGTGAGGATGCGATCCGTCGCCGTCAGGTCGTGCATGTCGGCGCTGTTGACGGCGTTCCAGGCCAGCGCGTCCTGCGTCAGCAGCACGCCCTTGGGTTTGCCGGTCGAGCCGGATGTGTAGCAGATCAGCAGCGGCGTCTGCGGGTCGGCTTCGGTGCGCGGCGCCGCTGCGGAGCCGGCCGCGCAGAAAGCTTCCCAGCTTTCCCAGCCGTCGCGCGACGGGCCCGTCGCTACCCGGCGCAGGTCGCCCAGGCCAGGCAGGATGGATTCGGTCTGGGCGACGAAGTCAGGCTCGACGCAGAGCACGGCCGGCGGACAGTCCTCCAGCATCTGCCGGTGCTCCGGCGCAGCCAGCCGCCAGTTGAGCGGCATGAACAGCGCGCCGAGGCGGGCGCAGGCGAACAGCAGCGCCAGCATCTCCGGGCTGTTGAAGCCGAGCCAGGCGACGCAGCTTTCGCGCCGCACGCCGGCAACGGCGAGCGCCGAAGCGAGCCGCTCGATGCTCTGCGCCAGCGCGGCATAGCTGATGTCGCGGTTCTGGAAACGAATCGCCGTCTTGCCGGGCGTTGCGCCGGCATGGTGATCGATCCATTCGGTGAGGCGCATCATGTCCGTCAGGCCTCAGGCGCCGGTGACTTCCAGCACCACGGCCATCGCCGTATCGCCGGCGGCGCAGCCGGTGAACAGGCCCCAGCCGCCGCCGCGCAGGGCCAGTTCCTCGATCACTTCGATGATCGCCCGTGTGCCCATCGGCGCCTGCGGATGTCCCCAGACCAGGGAGCAGCCGAAATTGTTCATCGACTTCAGGTCGGCGCCGGTCTCGCGGGCGAAGAAGAGGTCGTTGATGGCGAAGGGGTTGTGCGTCTTGATCGCCGCCATGTCTTTCACCGACTTGCCGGCCTGCGCGAGGGCGCGCTGTGCCGCCGGCACGGTGGCCTCGGGCATGTGGGCGAGCGCGGCGCGGGCGAGGCCGAAGCCGTGCAGGCGCACGGCGATCTTCGGGTCGCGCGACAGTTCGCGCGCCCTCGCCGCCGTCGTCACGACGATGCCGGCGTTGCCGTCGGCCGGATGGGTCTGGCCGCCGAAGGTGACGGTGCCGCCGTCCATGACGGGCTTGAGCTTGGCCAGGCCTTCGGGTGTGGAGTGGTTGATGCCCTCGTCGCCTTCCATCGTGCCGGCAATTTTCTTGAAATTGGGCGCGGGCACCTCGAAGGGCAGGGTCATGAAGCGCTTGAGGAAGGCCGCGCCGTTGTCCAGCGCTTGACGGTACTGTTCCTCGCGGCGCAGCACCACCTCGTGCTGTTCGGCGGTGCCGATGCCGTGCTTCTTCGCCACGTTCTCCGCCGTCTGCAGCATGGAGTGGCGGCCGAGCGGATCGCAGCCGAAGTTCTCCATCACCCAGTCCTCGGCGATGCCGGTGCCGCCGGGACCCTTCGGGTTCGGGTAGTAGAGGTGCGGGCCGTTCGAAGTGCGGTCGCAATTCACGACGAGCGCCGTGCTGCAGAGACTGACTTCTATCTCCTGCACCGCGGCGAGCAGGGTGCGCACGCCGGTGGCGCAGGCCTGCATCAGGGTCGGGCCGCCGGCCTGGCCGGCGCCGACGAGGCCGGTCAGCCAGGGCAGGCCGTAGAAGGAGTGCTTCTGCGGCACGGAGAAGCCGAGCGCGCCGTAGTCGAAAATCTTCGGGTCGATGTTGCGCTTTGCGAGTTCGTTCTTCGCGACGTGGGCGGCGAACTCGATGCTGTGCAGGTTGGCGAAGCTGCCCTGCCAGCGCGCGAAAGGCGTGCTCCAGTAGGCGCCGTAGGGGATTTCTGCCTTGTAGGTCATGTCTGTTGTTCCAGTCCGGTGGCGGCAATGAAGGCGCGCTTGGCTTCGTCCAGATGGTCGCGCATGGCGGCGGCCGCCGCTTCGCCGTCGCCGGCGGCGAGCGCCTCGGCGATGCGCTTGAGGCCCTTCAGCACGATGCTGCGGATCTTCGGATCGCCAAGGGTGAGCGCGCGGATGCGCATCATGTGGTCGGCGTACTGCTCGATGGCGCGCACCAGGCGGCGGTTCGGCACCAGTGCAATCCAGGCGTTGCGGAAGCGGATGTTGGCCTCGCGGAAGGCGTCGGCGTCATTCGCCTTGAAGGCCGCCGAGGCGGCTGCAAGCGCTTCGTCGATCGGCGCGCGGACGGCCGGGTCAGGGGTAAGCTCGGCGACGCGGCACATGGCGGCCGGTTCGAGCAGGAAGCGCACCTCGTAGATGTCGTCGACGTCTTCCAGACTCAGGGATGGGACGACGAAGCTGCGCCCGTCGGAGGCGAGCAGGCCTTCGCTGGCCAGCCGCGTCAGTGCCTCGCGTACCGGCGTGCGCGAGACGCCCAGCTTCTCGGCCAGCTGCACTTCCTGCAACGGCTGGCCGGCGACGATCGTGCCGTCGCGAAGATGTCCGCGCAGCGTCTGATATACCTGATCGCCGAGGGCGAGGGGGCGTTGCAGCGGCTTGATGGTTGATACCACGGATAGTCCTCCGCTTCGGGTTGGATTGGATAAATCGGCCCTGTACGGTGGATACTGTATACACGCATTTCGGGCGTGTAAAGATGCAGCGAAATGCCGCGCCTGAAGCATTTCTAAATCCTGCAGCCGAGCCGGTAGCCTTCGTGGATGGCGGCGTCGAGGCCGCGCGCGATTACCGTGTCGCCGGCGCCGTGCAGTTCGTCCACCATCCACTGGAACTCGTGGAAGAGATCGTGGTTGGGCTTGCGCGGGCCGGACACGATGACCGTGTCGGCCGGCAGGAAGGTCTCCTCGCCCTTGGCATTCTTCACTCGGGCGCCGTCGGCAGTCACGGCGATGAGCTGGGAGGAGGTGAGCGTGCGGATCTCCAGCTCCTCGATCCAGGCGGTATGGCGCCACTTGAAGGAGGGCATGACGTCGCCGGCGATGCGCTTCTCCTCCTCGACGATGACCACGTCGTGGCCCTGCTTCTTGAGGGATTCGGACAGCGTCAGGCCGATCTTGCCGCCGCCGACCATGACGATGCGGCTGCCCGGCTTGACCTTGCCCCTGGCCACGTCGAGGGCATCGACCAGCCGCTCGTGCCCCTCGATGTGCCGGTAGGCGGCCATGTCGGTGCGCGCCCCTGCGGCGACCAGACAGACGTCGTACTGGTGCAGCACGCTTCTCATGAACTTGGCATTGGCCTCGGTGTTGAACTTCACTTCGATGCCAAGCTTGTTCACCATGGTCTCGTAGTAGCGCACCACGCTGAAGAGATCGTCGGGACGGGCAAGGTCGTTGCCGGCATAGCCGAGCAGGCTGCCGCCGATCTTGTCGCTTTTCTCGTAGATCGTGACGTCGTGGCCGCGCCGCTTGGCGGTGATGGCCGCTTCGAGCCCGGCCGGGCCGGCGCCGATGATCATGATCTTCTTCTTCACCGCCGCCTCGGTGACGGCGTACTCGGGCTCGACCTCGTGGCCCAGGGCCGGGTTCATGGCGCAGGTGTAGGGCAGGTCGCGGAACAGGCGGGAGAGACAGTTCAGGGAACCGATGCAGCGGCGCACTTCGTCGAGGCGGTCCTCGGCGGCCTTGTGGATCAGTTCCGGGTCGGCCAGCATCGGCCGGCAGACTTCCCAGTAATCGAAGACGCCGTCGCGGATGCACTCGTCTGCCATGCGCGGGTCGGGCAGGCGGTTGCCGAAGGTGATGAGCGTGTTGGGGAAGAGCTTCTTGGCCTTGGCCGAGAGGTAGTTCCAATGGCCCGGCGGCACGTCGCGGCCGATGGAGGATTCCGGCGCCTCCTGCCAGCCGACGGTCACCGAAATCATGTCGACGCCGGTATCCACGGCCTGCTGCATCAGTTCGAAGCAGTCGTCCTCGCTGTTGCCGCCCCAGCGGTCCATCAGCTCGGCGCCGTTGAGGCGGATCACCAGCGGATGCTCGGGCGTGGCCTGCTTGATGGCGTCGATCAGCTCGCGCATGAAGCGGCCGCGGTTTTCGATCGAGCCGCCGTACTCGTCGGTGCGCTGGTTGGTGAAGCGGGAATTGAAGTTGGCCAGCAGGTAGCCCATGAAGCTGGTCACCTCGGTGCCGTCGAAGCCGGCGCGGATGGAGCGCTTCGCCGCGTCGGCATGCTGCTGCACGACGGCCTTGATCTGCTCCTTGGTGAGCTCGCGCGGCGGGCGGAAATGCGGCAGGGTCTGCGGCACCACCGAGGGCTGCACGCAGTAGCCGAGGTCGATGCCGCCGTAGCGGCCGGCGTGGAGGATCTGCTGGATCGCCACCGCGCCGCCGTCATGGATGTACTGGGCGATGGTCTCGAACTGCGGCAGGAACTTGTCGTCGAAGATCGCCACCTGGCGGAAGTAGGACTTGCCCTCGCCGAGCGGGTCCGGATAGGCGCCCTGGTTGGTGATGATGCCGCAGCCGGTGGCGGCGATGACGCGCATGCGCGCCAGTTCGCGCGGGGTGATGAAGCCGTCCCGCGTGTTGTAGTTGGAGACGCAGCAGGCGCCGTACTTGACCATATTCCTGGTCTTGAACTTGCCGAACTGGCCGGGCTGGAAGAGATGCTTGAGCTTGAGTTCGCCGGGTAAGGCCATTTCCATTCTCCTCGGTTCCGGGCGCCTCTCCTACGACCGGGCTTGAATATGGATACTGTATACATTGGCGCCAACCAAGTCAATAGTTGCCTTCATGAATGCATGATCGAATTCGCCTACGTAGCTCATCCTTAATCTTCAACTATATGTGAAAGGTGGTCAGATGGCATCACTAACGATGTCGATCGAATGCAATCGTTTTCTTGATTACCAATGAGGCCCAGCCTGTGAGCCAGTGGGGGTAAGTGTTTGTCGATTGTAGTCGGTTCATAGGGTAATTCAGTTTCACCGGAATGCGCTGCTTTCCGCTCAACGGCGGAGGGTTCCTTCTCGCTCAAAAAGCGGAAAAGTCAGCTGCCGGAGGACGGCGGCCGGGGGCATCAGTTGGAGTCGGGCTGCCGGCGACGGCAGGGCACCGGCCAGACGGTCCGGCTGCCCGGCGGGTGAATGCGGCCGTCTTCGCCTGCGATGGCGGGGCGGACGGTGCGGTGCGATTCGGACAGGCCGCGCACTTCGGAGAGATCGCGGAAATTCCGCAGGTAAAGGATGAGGGGGTCGTCGAGTTGCGCGCCCTTTCCGCTCACCATCGAGCCGGTCGCGCCCTTCCGCTCGTATTCGCCGCTGGGGCCGTAGAACGTGGTCAGGTGCAGGTGCGGGTAGCCCGTCGCGCCATAGTGCCCGCCGGCCGTGCCGGTCGCGCCGGACAGGCCCACCGCCTGGCCGGCCTTCACGCGCTCGCCGGCCTTCAGGGCGGGCAGCGCGGACAGGTGCTGGTATTTGCTGAACACCCAGTGAGGCTGCCCGGTGTCCTCCGGCGCATGCCGCAGCCAGAGGTAGATGCCTTCCATGCGTCCGCCCTCGCCGAGCGCGATGACTTCGCCGTCTGCCACGGCCAGCAGCGGCGTGCCTTCCTTCAGGCTGAGATCGATGCCGCCGTGCAATCCGCCGTTGCGGTCATTTGGCCGGCGGCTGCCGTCGTAACGGGTGGGGGAGGCGAAGACACAGGAGATGGGCTGGCAGACATGGCTTTCGGGAAAGGCCACTTCCAGGCCGCTGGCGCTGATGGCATGGTCGAGCTTCTCGACGACGTTGCGGGCGGACTCCGGCGGACTGCCGCCCATGCTCTTGCGGCCGATCGGCTGGGCGTGCGAGGTCAGGGCGAACAGGAGGGCAAGCAGGAAAGCGGCGGGCTTCGGAAAATCAGGAAGTGCAGGCATGGCGGCTCATCGAGTCTGTTTGGGCCGGACTATAGCAAACCCCGGACTCCCGCTTGCGCGGGAGGGAGTGACGGATTCGGGTTTGCCTGGTCCTTCGCTACGCGCTTCGCGCTGCTCAGGGCGAACGGGGTTACGCCATCAGCTTGGCGTTGAGGTGCGGTGCGATGATCTGCAGGAGCTGCACGAAGACCTTGGGGTTGCCGCCGACGATGTTGCCGGTGTTCATGTAGCCGGCTTCGCCGGTGAGGTCGCCGACGAGGCCGCCGGCCTCGGTGATGAGCAGCACGCCGGCCGCCATGTCCCAGGGCGAGAGGCCGAGTTCCCAGAAGCCGTCGATGCGCCCCGCCGCCACCCAGGCGAGGTCGAGCGCGGCGGCGCCGGGACGGCGCACGCCGGCGGTCTTGTGCATCATGTCGCGCAGGATGCCGAGATAGGCGCCGACGTGCTCGAAGTAGCGGAAGGGGAAACCGGTGCCGACCAGCACCTCGTTGAGCTTGACGCGCCTGGAAACGCGGATGCGCCGCTCGTTGAGGTAGGCGCCGGCGCCCTTGCTGGCGGTGAACAGCTCGTTCCTGGCCGGGTCGTAGACCACGGCGTGCTGCAGCACGCCCTTGTGCGATTGGGCGATGGACACCGCGTATTGCGGCACGCCGTGGATGAAGTTGGTGGTGCCGTCGAGCGGATCGATGATCCAGACGTAGTCGGAGTCGCCGGAAGCGCCGGACTCCTCTGCTAGAATCGCGTGGTCCGGATACGCCTCGTGCAGCACGCCGATGATGGCTTCCTCGGCGGCCTTGTCGACCTCGGTGACGAAGTCCTTGTCGCGCTTGGCGCTCACCTTGATCTGTTCGACGTCGCGCGAGGCGCGGTTGATGATGCCGCCGGCGCGTCGCGCGGCCTTGACGGCGATGTTGAGTGTCGGGTGCATGGGCGTATTTGAATGAGCATGCCGGAGGCGCAGCCTGCGGCGAAGAAGGCGGCATTGTATATGAAGAACAACCCACTCGACCGCATCCGCATCGTCCTCTCGCATACCAGCCATCCGGGCAACATCGGCGCCACGGCGCGTGCCATGAAGACCATGGGGCTCACGCAGCTCTGGCTGGTGAATCCCTGCGCCGATCCGGACGGCGTGGCGCGGGCGCGCTCCTCGAACGCGCTCGACGTGCTGCAGGGCGCCGTCGTGTGCGCGTCGCTCGAGCAGGCGCTGGCCGGCACCGTCTTCGCCGCGGCAATGACCGCCAGGCAGCGCGAAATGGCGCCGCCGCCGCTGTGGGCGCGCCAGGCGGCGCCGCAGATCGTCGCCGCCGCGGCGCACGGCCCGGTGGCGCTGGTGTTCGGCAACGAGACGGCCGGGCTGTCCAACGAGGAGCTGGCGCTGTGCCGCCTGCCGGTGATGATCCCGACCAATCCCGAGTATTCCTCGCTCAACCTCGGCTCGGCGGTGCAGGTGATGGGCTACGAGCTGCGCCTGGCCGCGCTCGATCCCGGCGCGCCGCCCGCGCCGGAGAATCCGCCCGCCGGTTTCGAGGAAATCCGCCTGTTCTACGAGCACCTCGAAGCCGCCATCAAGCAGAGCGGCTTTCTCGACCCGGCCCATCCCAAGCGCCTGATGCCGCGACTGCGCCGGCTGTTCGACCGCATCCGGCTGGAGCGTGACGAGGTCAGCCTGTTGCGCGGGATGCTCAAGACCTTCATGAAAAAGCCCGGCGATAAAGTTGACTAAAACCGAGGGTTTTTTGTAACATTTCAGCATTTGCTGATGGAGTTGCCCAATGTTCAGCCGTCTGCGCGAAGACATCGCGTGCGTTTTCGACCGCGATCCCGCCGCCCGCAACACCTGGGAGGTGCTGACCTGCTATCCCGGCCTGCATGCGCTGATATTGCATCGCATCAACCACCGGCTGTGGGGGCTAGGATTGAAATGGCTGGCGCGGCTCGGCTCCAACATCGGCCGCTGGCTGACGGGCATCGAGATCCACCCTGGCGCCTCGATCGGCCGCCGCTTCTTCATCGACCACGGCATGGGCGTGGTGATCGGCGAGACGGCGGTGATCGGCGACGACTGCACGCTGTATCACGGCGTTACCTTGGGCGGCACCTCCTGGAACAAGGGCAAGCGCCATCCGACCCTGGAGCGCGGCGTGGTGATTGGCGCCGGTGCCAAGGTGCTCGGCCCCATCACCCTCGGCGAACGGGCGAAAATCGGCTCCAATGCCGTGGTGGTGCGCGACGTGCCGCCCGGTGCCACGGCGGTCGGCATCCCGGCCCGCATCGTCGAGGACCGCAGCGAAATTGCCCGCGAAATCAAGGCCGGCCAGATGGGTTTCTCGGCCTATGCGGTGACGCGCAACGAGGACGACCCCCTCTCCCAGGCCATCCACGGTCTGCTCGACCATGCCGTCGAAACCGACCGAAGACTGGAGAAGTTGTTGAAATGCCTGGAACAATCCGGCGTCTGCAGGGCGGACGAATTGGCGACGGCAGACAAATTCGATCCGCAGTATTTGGGCAAAATAGTTGACTGAACTGATCGGGATTTGTATAGTCGACTTAAATGTTCAAGTATTAGGCGCGAAAGCGTCTTTGATGGAGAGGATGCAACCATGAGACTGACGACAAAAGGCCGCTTTGCAGTGACGGCGATGATCGATCTGGCCCAGCGCCAGGCCAATGGACCGGTGACCCTGGCGGGCATCAGCGAGCGCCAGAAGATTTCCCTGTCTTATCTGGAGCAGCTGTTCGGCAAGCTGCGCCGCCACAAGATCGTGGCCAGCGTGCGCGGCCCCGGCGGCGGCTACCGGTTGGCCCGCGGCTTGAACGAAGTCACCGTCGCCGACATCATCGCGGCGGTGGACGAGCCGCTGGATGCCACCAATTGCGGCGGACGCGAGAATTGCGCCGACGAGCAGCGCTGCATGACCCACGACCTGTGGACCAACCTCAACAAGCGCATGCACGAGTACCTGGTCTCGGTTTCGCTGTTCGACCTGGTGAACCAGCCGAAGGCGAAGGCCATCGCGGCAACGGTTTCCATGGACGACCGCCTGCGCGCCGCCCGGCGCGACAACGTAGTGGTGGCCTGACCCAGCCAGATGTTCGCCCCGGCCTACCTCGACCACAACGCCACGACGCCGCTCGACGCGCGCGTGCTGGAGGCGATGCTGCCGTACCTCACGGAACGCCACGGCAACCCCTCGAGCCGCCACGAGTACGGCCGCGCGGCGCGCGCCGCCATCGATGCGGCGCGGCAGCAGGTGGCGGCGGCGGTGGGGGCGCACCCGACCGAGGTGGTGTTCGCCAGCGGCGGCTCGGAGGCCAACAACCTGTTCATCAAGGGCGCGGCGGCCTGCCTGAAGCCAGCGACCATTGCTGTCTCGGCGATCGAGCATCCCTGCGTGCGCGAGCCGGCGCTCGACTTGAAGCGCCTCGGCTGGGAGGTGCGCGAGATCGCCGTCGATGCCGAGGGGCGCGTCGTGGCGGCTGACTTTTCCGCGGCGCTGGCGAAGCCGGCGAAACTGGTTTCGGTGATGCTGGCCAACAACGAGACCGGCGTGCTGCAGGACATTGCCGCCCTGGCGAGCGAGGCGCGCGCAGCCAGGGCCTGGTTCCACACCGATGCCGTGCAGGCGCTGGGCAAGGTGAAGGTGGATTTCCGCGCCTTGAACGCCGTCGGCGTGAACGCCCTGACGGTCTCCGCGCACAAGATCTACGGCCCGAAGGGCGCCGCGGCGCTGGTGCTGGACAAGCGGATCGAGCTGAAGCCGCTGATTTCCGGCGGCGGCCAGGAGCGCAACCTGCGCTCGGGCACCGAGAATGTGGCTGCTATCGTCGGCTTCGGCGCCGCCTGCGAGCTGGCGGTGGCGCGCATGGACGCGGACGTCGCCCGGATGAATGAGTTGCGAGGCCGGCTCGACGCCGGCCTCGCCGGTATCGGCGCGAGCATTTTCAGCCGCAACGCGCCGCGCTTGGCGAACACGACCTTTTTCGCCCTGGGCGGCATCGACGGCGAAACCCTGGTGGCCCAGCTCGACCGCGCCGGCTACGCGGTGGCGAGCGGCTCGGCCTGCTCCAGCGTCTCGCCCGAGCCTTCGCACACCCTGCTGGCGATGGGCGTCGGGCCGGACATGGCGAAGGGCGCGCTGCGCGTCTCGCTCGGCCGCGGCAACACCGAAGGAGATGTCGCGCGCTTCCTGCAGGCGCTCGACGAAACGGTCAAGAAGCTGAAAGCAATGGCCGCCATGGCGGCATGAAAATGGAGAACGACATGCTGAAATTCCCCATCTACCTCGACTATTCTGCGACGACCCCGGTCGACCCGCGTGTGGCCGAGCGGATGATTCCCTACCTGGTCGAGAAGTTCGGCAACCCCGCCTCGCGCTCCCATGCCTATGGCTGGGAGGCGGAGAAGGCCGTCGAGGATGCGCGCGAGCAGGTAGCCCAGCTGGTCAACGCCGATCCGAAGGAAATCGTATGGACCTCGGGCGCCACCGAGTCGAACAACCTCGCCATCAAGGGCGCGGCCTTCTTCTACCAGGGCAAGGGCAAGCACCTGATCACGGTGAAGACCGAGCACAAGGCGGTGCTCGACACCACGCGCGAGCTGGAGCGCCAGGGCTTCGAGGTGACCTACCTCGACCCGCAGGAGAACGGCCTGGTCGGCCTGGAGCAGTTCAAGGCTGCCATCCGTCCCGACACCATCCTTGCCTCGGTGATGTTCGTGAACAACGAGATCGGCGTCGTTCAGCCGATCGAGCAGATGGGCGAGATCTGCCGCGCGAAGGGCGTCGTCTTCCACGTCGATGCCGCCCAGGCCACCGGCAAGGTGGGCATCGACCTGTCGAAGCTGAAGGTGGACCTGATGTCCTTCTCGGCGCACAAGACCTACGGCCCGAAGGGCATCGGCGCGCTCTACGTGCGCAGGAAGCCGCGCATCCGCCTGGAAGCGCAGATGCACGGCGGCGGCCATGAGCGGGGCCTGCGCTCCGGCACGCTGGCCACCCACCAGATCGTCGGCATGGGCGAGGCCTTCCGCCTGGCGCGCGAGGAGATGGCCAGCGAGAACGAGCGCATCCGCATGCTGCGCGACCGCCTGTGGCAGGGCCTCTCCGACATCGAGCAGGTCTTCCTCAACGGCGACCTGGAGAGCCGCGTGCCGCACAACCTCAACGTCAGCTTCGCCTTCGTCGAGGGCGAGTCGCTGATGATGGCGATCAAGGACGTGGCGGTGTCCTCCGGCTCGGCCTGCACCTCGGCCAGCCTGGAGCCGTCCTATGTGCTGCGCGCCCTCGGCCGCCAGGACGAACTGGCGCACAGCTCGATCCGCTTCACCATCGGCCGCTTTACCACCGTCGAGGAGATCGACTACACCATCCAGCTCCTGCACCGGCAGATCGGCAAGCTGCGCGAGATGTCGCCGCTGTGGGAGATGTACAAGGACGGCATCGATCTCAACACGGTGCAGTGGGCAGCGCATTGATCTGAAGGAGCAGCGAATATGTCTTACAGCAACAAGGTTCTCGATCACTACGAACATCCGCGCAACGTCGGCGCCTTCGACAAGACCGAAGAGGGCATCGGCACCGGCATGGTCGGCGCGCCGGCCTGCGGCGATGTGATGAAGCTGCAGATCAAGGTGAACAAGGAGGGCGTCATCGAGGACGCCAAGTTCAAGACCTACGGCTGCGGTTCGGCCATCGCCTCCAGTTCGCTGGTCACCGAATGGGTGAAGGGCAAGACGGTGGACCAGGCCATGGAGATCAAGAACACGCAGATCGCCGAGGAACTGGCGCTGCCGCCGGTTAAAATACACTGTTCGATCCTGGCCGAGGACGCCATCAAGGCGGCCGTGGCCGACTACAAGAAAAAGCACGAAGGGTAAGGTGAGGCAATGGCAGTCACATTGAGCGAAAGGGCGGCGAAGCACGTCTCCAGCTTCATCGCCAGGCGCGGCAAGGGCGTCGGCGTGCGCATCGGCGTGAAGACCTCGGGCTGCTCCGGCATGTCCTACAAGCTGGAGTTCGCCGACGAGGCGGCGCCGGAGGACGTGGTCTTCGAGAGCCACGGCGTGAAGGTGCTGGTCGATCCGAAGAGCCTGCCCTACGTGGACGGCACCGAACTGGACTATGCGCGAGAGGGTCTCAACGAGGGGTTCAAGTTCAACAACCCCAACGTCAAGGACCAGTGCGGCTGCGGCGAAAGCTTCAACGTCTGAAGCCCGGCGGCCGATCGTGATCCCGGATTTCAGCCAGGATTACTTCGCGCTGTTCGGTCTGCCGCGCGCCTACCGCATCGACGCGGGCAAGCTCGACCAGGCCTACCACGCCATGCAGGGCAGGGTGCATCCGGACCGCCACGCCCACCTGGCGGAGACCGAGCGGCGCCTCTCCATGCAGTGGGCGACGCAGGTGAACGAGGCCTACCGCACGCTGAAGACGCCGCTGCTGCGCGCGCACTACCTGCTGCGGCTGGCCGGCGCCGAGACCGACCACGAGAGCAACACGGCCATGTCGCCGGCCTTCCTGATGGAGCAGCTGGAATGGCGCGAGGCGGTGGCCGAGGCGCGTTCGGCCGGCGACCACCATGAGCTGGAAAAGCTGATGCAGCGCCTGGAGAGGCACGGCGAGGGCATCCGCGCCGAGATCCAGCAGGCGCTCGATGCGAATAAGGACTATGCGGCGGCGGCCGATGCGGTGCGCCGCCTGATGTTCATCGAGAAACTGGAACACGAAATTGAAGACGCGCTCGAAGCGCTCGAAAACCAATGAGCGGGCAAAGCCCGTCGTCCCCCGTCCCCGATCGGAGTCGAGGGCAGACTCCAGCGGGGACCCGGCATTTGAATCTGGATTCCCGCTTGCGCGGGAATGGCGGGGCTGAAACGGAAGCTGACTGAATGGCCTTACTTCAAATCTCCGAGCCCGGCATGTCCGCCGCGCCGCACCAGCATCGGCTGGCGGTGGGCATCGACCTGGGCACCACCAATTCCCTGGTCGCCACCGTGCGCAACGGCATCGCCGTGGTGCTGCAGGACGAGGTGGGGCGCAGCCTGCTGCCCTCCATCGTCCGCTACAAGGCCGACGGCGGCGTCGAGGTCGGCTATTCTGCGCAGGGCACGCAGGCCGCAGACCCGCGCAACACCATCGTCTCGGTGAAGCGCTTCATGGGGCGCGGCCTGAAGGACG